>DKPB01000026.1:0-149 GCA_002471015.1 Stenotrophomonas sp. UBA7346 | reverse complement strand
CATGCCCAGGTCGGCAGCACGGAAGGCAGCGGTATAGCCGCCCGGGCCTGCGCCCAGCACCACGATGCGGCACTCGATGTCGGCGGTGCGGCCGCTGGACGGCAGCGCCTTGGCGGCGACCGCCGGGTCCGGCGCGCGGTGCAGATCGG
>DKPB01000082.1:165695-203395 GCA_002471015.1 Stenotrophomonas sp. UBA7346 | reverse complement strand
AACGCCCTGCCGAGCATGGCTCGGCACTACGGGTGATCTTTCCCGTGTAGATTCTGCATTCCTCTTCCGGCCGGAGCCGATGATGAAAGGGAACTGCCTGTGTGGTGCCGTCGAAGTGATCGCCAACGATCATTCCGAGATCGGTCTGTGTCATTGCAGCATGTGCCGGCGCTGGTCCGGCGGCCCGCTGTTTGCAGTGCATTGCGATGACCAGGTGCAGGTGATCGGCAGCGCATTGAAAACCTACCGTTCCTCGGACTGGGCCGAGCGCGGCTTCTGCTCACAGTGCGGCACCCACCTGTATTACCGATTGGTGCCGGACGGCGAATATTTCGTGCCTGCCGGGTTGTTCCAGGAACAGTCGTTCGAACTGGCCAGCCAGATATTCATCGACGAGAAGCCGTCGTACTACGAGCTGGCCAACCAGACACCCAAGCTCACCGGGCGCGAAGTATTCGAGCAGTTCGCCAACGGCAGCAGCTGACTGCCGCTGGCGCAACCGCCGATCACGCCGCGGGCTCCTTGCCATCATCCTCGTCGGCATCGCCGAGGATGATGCGCGCACTGCGCTGGTAGCTCCAATAGGCCACCGCCCAGTTGAGCAGCACCACCAGCCGGTTGCGGAAGCCGATCAGGAAGAACACGTGCGCGGCCAGCCAGAACCACCAGGCCAGCAGCCCGGACAGTTGCAGCTTGCCGACATGCACGATGGCCGCCATGCGGCCGATGGTGGCGAGGTTGCCCTGGTCGTTGTAGCGGAATGGCGGCGGCGCCGGCTTGCCGGCCAGGCGCGCGCGGATCACCTGCGCCACATGGTTGCCCATCTGCTTGGCGGCCGGGGCCACGCCCGGCACCGGCCGGCCATTGGCCTGCATCAGCGACACCAGATCGCCACCGGCAAAGATCTCCGGGTGACCGGGGATGGTGAGGTCCGGTTCCACCTGGATGCGGCCGGCACGGTCCAGCGGCACGTCCAGCGTGCGTGCCAGCGGTGAGGCGGCCACGCCGGCGGCCCACACCACGGTGCGCGCCGGCACATGGGTATCGCCAAGCTGGAAGCCCTGCCCGTCGATATGGCTGACGGGGGTGCCGGTGAGCACTTCCACGCCCAGCTTCTCCAGCTGGCGGCGTGCCTTCAGCGACAGCACTTCCGGGAACGAAGACAGCACCCGCGGCCCGGCTTCGACCAGCCGCACCTTGGCATCGGCTGGATTGATATGGCGGAACTCATTCTTCAGGGTATGTCGGGCGATCTCGGCCAGCGTGCCGGCCAGCTCCACGCCGGTAGGCCCGCCGCCCACAATGGCAAAACTCAGCCAGGCTGCGCGTTTGGCCGGGTCGGGTTCGGCCTCTGCGCGCTCGAAGGCCAGCAGCAGTTTGCGGCGCAGGTAGAGCGCATCGTCCAGGGTCTTCAGGCCGGGCGCATCGGCCGCCCATTCGTCGTGGCCGAAGTAGGCGTGGGTGGCACCACTGGCGACCAGCAGCATGTCGTAAGCGATCTGGGTGCTATCGCCGAGCTGCACCTGCCTGGCGTGCTTGTCGATGGCTACCACTTCGCCCAGCCGTACCTCGATGTTGCGTTGCCTGCCGAGGATATGCCGCAGCGGGGCAGCGATGTCCGGTGAGGACAGGCCGGCGGTGGCCACCTGGTAGAGCAGGGGCTGGAACAGATGGTGGTTGCGGCGGTCGATCAAGGTGATGCGCAGGGGGGCCTTGGCCAGCGCTCGGCTGGCCCAGAGCCCGGCGAAACCTCCGCCGATGACGACCAGGTGCGGGTGTTGCGGCATGACGTACTCCGGTGGGGGCCGGTGAACCGGCCGTGGGGGCGGGTTGTCAGCGGCCATCATCGCATTGATGTGCATTGAAACAGCGATGACCGATACTGACGGTCAGCTTGCCGCCATGGAGTCAGCCCGTGTCTGAGCCAGAGAAGCGTATCGCGCTGTTGATCGATGCCGACAACGCGCCTGCGTCGAAGATCGACGAGATCCTTGTGGAAGTGGCCGCCTTCGGCGTGGCCAACGTACGCCGTGCCTACGGCGACTGGAAAAATCCGCGGCTGAAAGGCTGGGAAAGCGTGCTGCATGAGTTCGCCATCCGCCCCATCCAGCAGTTCGCCTATTCCAAGGGCAAGAATGCATCGGATATGGCGATGGTGGTGGATGCGATGGACCTGCTGTACGCGCGCAACCTGGATGGCTTCGCGATTGTCTCCAGTGATGCCGACTTCACCCCGCTGGTGATGCGCATCCTCACCGACGGGCTGAAAGTCTATGGTTTCGGTGAGCAGAAGACGCCACTGGCCTTCGTCAACGCCTGCTCCAAGTTCATCTATCTGGAAGCCTTGGGCAACGAGACGCAGGAGGTTGTCGAGTCGAGCGTCGCCAGCACGGCGCCGCCCGCAGCGACGTCTACCGAAACGGCAGAGCCGCCCGCAGCGCCAATCAAGCCGCGCAGCGCGCATGAGCTGCGCGGTGACACGCGTCTGCTCAACCTGCTGCGTGGCGCAGTGGATGCGGCGGCAGACGAACAGGGCTGGGCGCTGTTGAGTTCGGTCGGCAACCAGATCGCCAACCGCGCATCGTTCGACTCGCGCAATTACGGCTATCGCAAACTGAGTGAGCTGATCGATGCCACTGGCCTGTTCGAGGTCAAGCGCGCGGGCAAGGCGTCGGCCGTGCGCGCGCTGCCGCGCAAGGGCGCACGTGAGGAATCCTGAGTTGAAAGGAGTGGATGCATGTTGAAGATATGGGGCCGGCGCAATTCCAGCAATGTGCGCAAGGTGTTGTGGTGCGCCGAGGAAATTGGCTTGCCATATGAGTCGATCGAGGTGGGTGGCGCGTTTGGTGGCACGCAATCGGCAGAGTACCTGGCGATGAACCCGAATGGACTGGTGCCGGTGATCGAGGACCATGGCCTGCCGGTGTGGGAATCCAACGCCATCGTGCGTTACCTGTCCGCGCGCTATGCGCTGGATGTGCTGTATCCGGCCGATCCCATCGTGCGTGCGCGTAGCGAGCAGTGGATGGATTGGACTACGTCGAGCTTTGCGGTGGCCTTCCGTGACCTGTTCTGGGGCGTGGTACGCACGGCACCGGCAGATCGTGACGAGGTCCGGATTGCCGCTGCCCTGTTGCGTTGTAGCGAACTGTTGAGCCTGGCTGATGCGGAACTCGCGACCCAGCCCTGGCTGTCTGGCGAACACTTCGCGATGGGCGATATTCCGCTGGGTGCCTTCATCTACGCCTGGTTTGAAATGCCGATCCAGCGCCCGGAGCTGCCGCATCTGGCGGCATGGTATGCACGTCTGCAGCAACGGCCGGCCTACCGCAAGGGTGTGATGACGCCGCTGACCTGAGCAGCGGCGTCGGTTGTGCTCAGCGGGTGGATTCCAGGAAGGCCGCCAGATCGCGGTTGAAATGGTCGGCCTGTTCCAGGAACGGTGCGTGGCCGGCGTCGGCATAGAGCTTGTGGGTGGCCGAGGGCTTCAATGCCTGCGCGCGGGCCAGCGACGGCCCGGCCTGCACTAGGGCATCCTGTGCGCCATAGATCAGCAGCAAGGGCTTGTGCAGCGCGCCCAGCCCTGCAGGTGCGTCCAGCGACATGCCATGTACGGCGGACTGCATCTGCGGCGAGGCCAGGGCGGCATTGGCGAGCAGGCGCTGGAAGGTTTCCATTACCGGCGGGGTGGCAAAGCACAGGGCAAGGAAGGCGCGTTCGGCGTCCAGCCGCGTGCGCAGTTCCGGCGATACCAGCTCACGGTAGAGCTGCGGATGCGCAACGATCTGCGCGGGTTGCAGCTCGATGACCGCACCCACGTAAAGCGCGCCAGCGATATCCGCGTCACCGTGCATGGCCAGGTAATTGGTGATCACCGCCGCACCCAGCGACCAACCCACCAGCAACGGCTGCTGGGCACCGCTGCCGGCGATCACCGTGGCCAGGTCATCGGCCCAGCGGCGGCCGTCGCGATAGGCATCGGCGCGCTCGGGCTTGCCGGACAGGCCATGGCCACGCAGGTCATAGCTGATCAAGCGGTAGTGCTGCAGCTGCGGGCTGTGCATCTGTGCTTCCCAGCTCAGGTGGCTGCCGAGCAGGCCGTGCACGAAGATGATGGGGCGGCCGTCCGGATTGCCGGTTTCCTGCACGGCGATCGGCACGCCATCCGGCGCGGTGAGGGTATAGCGGGCGGGCGTGGCAGCCGCCAGCAGCGGCATGCTGGCGAGCAGCCATGACAGCAACAGAGCGTGCCAGCGTTGATGGGGGCGGAGCGGCTTCATCGGCATTCCTGGAGGAGAGAGGCTTGCTAGTCTTCGGCCTGACACCAATGTCAGGGTCAAGCCCCGAACAGGAACCACCATGCAGCATCCCCATGCCGGTACGGCATTGAAGATCGGCGAGCTGGCGGCGGCCAGCGGCGTCAGCGTCCGCGCCATCCGCCATTACGATGCCCACGGCCTGCTGGCATCGGCGCGCGGCGGCAATGGCTACCGGGTGTTTCCGCAGGCGGCGACTACGCAGGTGCGGCAGATCCAGCGCCTGATCGGCGCGGGCTTCAGCCTTCAGGAAATTCGCAGCTTTCCCGATTGCATGCGATTGATCGAGGGTGCCCCGGCCTGCCCGGAAACCGCGCAGCTGCAGCGCCGGCGGCTGGCCACGCTGGACCGGCAGATCGCCGATCTGGAGCGACGACGTGCGCACCTGCGCAGCATGCTGGTTGAAGCTGGCGAAGCGGCGTAAGTGAGCGCGCAGGAAAAAGCCGCGCTGTTGCCAGCGCGGCTTTTCATTAGCTCCGAGCGCTTGGCACGCTTACAACGTCTTAGAACTTCCAGTTCACGCCGAAGTAGACAACCCGGCCTGCGTAACCATTGGAGTAGAAGCGGGCCTTGGTGTCCTTGCCCAGATGGGTACGCGTCTCTTCCTTGGTCAGGTTCAACACCGAGGCGCTGAGGCTCAGCGCCGGGGTGATGTTGTAGGCAGCGTTCAGATCGATCTGCTGGTAAGGCTCCTGGTAGAGGTTCAGGCCGCTGACCAGACCCTGCACCACTTCGCCGCGCCGGTTCCACGAGGCACGCAGCAACAGTTTTTCCACCTCATAGAACACGGTGAAATTGGCCTGGTTCTCGGCGCTGCCAACCAGCGGCGACTTGCCAATCTCGGTGCCATCTTCCAGGGTGATGGCCGCTTCGTTGGTGTCGTTCCAAGTGTAGTTCGCCTGGAAGCCCAGGCCGAAGTCCAGCGTGTGCTGGGCGTAGAACTCCAGGCCCTGCGACACCGCATCACGTCCACCTGCAGTGGTGGAGTAGTTCTGCACGATTACGCTCTGGCCGCCGATGTTCTGGGTCACGTCCTGCACCACCGGTACCGAGAAGTTGCTGACGTCCTTGCGGAACAGGCCCAGGCCCAGCACCGAGCCGGGTTGGAAGTACCACTCCACACCGATGTCGTACTGGGTGGCCTTGTAGGCTTCCAGATTCTTGTTGCTGCCCGAGCCGTACCAGCCCTGCTCGCTGGCGCCACCGGTGAGGCGGCGGTCGTTGACGTATTCGGAGCTGAAGTACTCCAGGCTACCCGGCGCGGCGATGCTGCTGTAGCTCGGGCGCGCGATCACCTTGGAGGCCGCCGCACGCAGCAACAGGTTGTCGGTCAGGTCGTAGGCCAAGTTGAGGCTGGGCAGTATGTCGGTGTAGTTGCGGTCCAGGCTGCTGACCGCGAATGACTCGGCGCGCGCTTCGCTGTCGGAAAGGCGCCAATAGCCCTCGGAGCCACAATAGGTGCGTGCGGGTGCGGCGCCGGGGACGGTGTCGCCGGCCTGGCAGGCCAGCGGATTGCCGTTGGCGTCATCGTAGAAATAGTCGTTGTACGAGGTGACCTTGTCGGTGGAATCGGCGTGCTGGCGGGTGCTGACCACACGCACGCCGACGTTGCCGCGCAGGCGCTCGGTGCGGAAATTGGCCTGCAGGTAGGTGGAGTAGATCTTCTCGTCCACGTTGTAGACGAAGTTGTCTTCCTGACGGGTCTGCATCGCCCCGTAGGTCTTGTTGAGGTATGAGATATAGGCCGGGTAGTTGATCGCCGGGAACGCGCTGGCATTGATGCCGCCGGCCAGGTTGCCCATGCCGTAGATGAAGTCGGGCGAGAACTGCAGGGCGAGGTCGTTGCAGCCGCCGTTCCAATAGCGGTTCTCGTAGTCGCTGGCATCGGTGCCAGGGCAGGCCCAGTAGCTGTTGCCGGTGCTGCGGTGGATGCCACCGTCACGGTACTTGACGCCGAACTGCAGCGATTCCAGGAAGCCGCTGTCGTTGTGCCAGGTGGTGTCGATCTGCGCATACTTCTGCTGGTTGGTGTTGCGGGTCCACGACGAGCCGGTGGAGCCGAGGTCAACCTGCAGGATGCCGTTTTTCAGGTTCTGCATCAGTTCTGGCGAGAACGCCATCGACGGCGTGCCAGTCAGATTCCAGGAGCTGGCCAGGTTGCCCAGGTTCCAGCTGCCGTCTGCATTCTGGCTGCGCGGCTTGAGCGGCACTGAAAACTGCAGCGACGGGCCGCCCTTGGCCCAGGTGCGACCGCCCTTGAAGGCGATGTCGACCGACTCACCGCGCCATTCGGCGGAGAAATCTGCGGTCTGCGAAAGCGCCTTTTCGAGGTTGTAGCTGCCGGTGATCTGCGGGGTAGGCACGGTGCAGTCGTCAGAGCCCCAGCCGCCAGGCTGCCGACCGGCCGCGATCTCTTCCTTCGTCGGTTCGTTGCAGTAGTACGTCTTGCCGGGGTGCCTGCTGTAGTCGGCGCCGGTAACGATGGTGCCGCTCGGGTCCATGGTCAGGCCATCGAGCAGGCGGCCGCCAGCCCAGTTGCCGTCGCCCCAATAGCGGGCGATGTTCCATTCCGGCACCTTGATGGTGTGGGTCTGGGAGTCCTGCGACAGGTCGAAGCGGAAGTAGTTCGCGGTCAGGGTGAGGTTGTCCAGCGGCTTGAACTGGAGGGTCAGCTGGCCGCCCTTGCGCTCGCGTTCCTCTTCCGTGACATCGAGGTTTACCGAGGTCGGCATCATGAAGCCGGTGTAGTACTTGCCGTTCTGGTCGTAGAAGCCGGTGCCGCCCCACCAGTTGGAGTTGAAGTCCGACGGATTGCCGTGAACGTCGACCGCGGTGCCGCCTTCGTCACGGCCATACCAGGACCAACCTTCGGTGCTGGCGCCCATGGTGCGGGTGGTGCGCTTCTGGTCGGTATAACCGACGAACACGCCGAAGCGGTCGTCCTTGTCATGCCAGGCGTAGGAGGCTGAAAGCTGGCCGTCGGTCTTCTTGGTGGTGTCGGCCCAGGTGCCTTCCACGGAGACGAAGCCGGTGTTGGCTTCCATTTCCAGCGGGCGACGCGTGTGCAGGATCACCGTGCCGCCGATGCCGCCTTCGTCGATGCGCGCTTCCGGCGACTTGAACAGCTCGGCGCTGCCCAGCATGTTCGACGGCAGCAGGGTGTAGTTGAACGAACGGGTGGGGTCGCCATTGGATTCAGCGGTGGCCACGTAGTTGCCGTTCAACTCGGTCAGGGTCAGCTCCGAGGACAGGCCGCGCACGCTGACGTTCTTACCTTCGCCGCCGTCGCGGGTGATGATCACGCCGGGTACGCGCTGCAGCGCGTCGGCGACGTTCTTGTCGGGGAACTTGCCAACGTCCTCGGCGGTGATCACTTCAACCACAGCATTGGCGTCGCGCTTCTGCTCAAGGCTTTTTTCGATGGCGTAGCGGTAACCGGTGACGTTGACGCTGTCGAGCGTTGTGGCATCGGTGCTGGTAGTGGCCTGTTGCGCAAATGCAGCGCCGGGAACGGCAGCCACGGCGAACAAGGCGACGGCAATGGCTGCGGACAAAGTGTCGCGGCCGTGCTTGCGTGTGATCTGTTTCATTTCTCTCCCTCTCCTGGATTGAATCGCTAACTGTCACGGTGACTTGTATCGATCTAAAAACGGGTAAAGCCGAAGCCTTGTCGCATTCGCTCAATGATGTGTTTGGCGTTGGAGCAGGGTTCCGTTGCCGGGATCGTGGGGGCGTCGATTTGGATCGATCTAAACGATTGGCGCGCATTTTTTAGCACAGCCAAAGGCTTGACGCATGTTGCTGCGCAATATGGCCTTGCTCCCTCCCTTTGGTCGGAAGCCAAGGGGAGGGTTGGGGAGGGGTTGGTTTTTGGGGCCTTACCGGGAAAGCCCCTGCCGAGCATGGCTCGGCACTACGCCTGGCTTCCTCCCTTTGGCCACAGGCCAAGGGGAGGGCTGGGGAGGGGTTGGCTGTTGGGGTTTTACCGGGAAGGCCTCTGCCGAGCATGGCTCGGCACTACGCTTGGCTCCCTCCCTTTGGCCGCAGGCCCAAGGGGAGGGCTGGGGAGGGGTTGGCTGTTGGGGCTTTACCGGTAAGGCCTCTGCCGAGCATGGCTCGACACTACAGGCCGCCCCTCTCCCGTTTACGGGAGAGGGGTTGGGGTGAGGGGGGCTTTTGGGCTTTACCGGTAAGCCCCTGCCGAGCATGGCTCGGCACTACAGGGGGGATTTTTGCTGCGATGTTGCGCCGCAGAATGCGCTGGGCGAAATGCTCATGCTTTACTTGGATCGATCTAAATTTTCGGCAATGTGATGCGGGGGAAGCAGAAGGGGCTGCGCAGGGCGCGCCTTTGTCTGCCGCAACTCACTGAAAACATTGCTGCAAGCTGCTTTGCATGGCCCGTTGTTCGGTACTCGCACCCAACCAGCCGCTGTCGTGACGGCTGTCGGGGCAGGTGCCGGGGCCGCCCGTTTTTGCTGATGCCTGGCATCTCTCCCCATCCCGTTCCCGGATGGGCTGGACATCAGCGGCCCGGCTGGTCCGGGCCACCTTTTGCCGTAACGCCATCCACGCCACACCGACCGACCCAAGGATCCAACGCATGAGCCGATCGCCGACCTTCGCACCTCCCCGCCGCCTGCTGGCAACGGCAGCCTGCCTGCTGGCGCTGGGCGTCGCACCGCTGCTGCAGGCCGCACCCTCGGCCGCACTGGAACGCGAGGTCAATACCTTCATCGGCAGCAAGGACGACGGCAATACCTTCCCGGGCGCGTCGGCACCGTTCGGCCTGATCCAGGTCAGTCCGATCGGCAGCCATTACTCGGGCTGGCGCTACGACGATGAAAAGATCCGTGGCTTCGGTCATTCCTTCATCTCCGGCGCCGGCTGCTGGGAGCAGGGCGGTCAGGTCTCGGTATTGCCGGTGACCGGCAGCATCGGGCCGGGCGGTGATTTCGATACCCAAGACCCCAAGCGCTTCGACCACAAGAACTACGCCTCGGCCTACAGCCATGATGGCGAAGTCGGCCAGGCCGGCTACTACAAGGTTCGCCTGACCGACTACCGCGGCATCGACGTGGAAACCACCGCGTTGACCCGCGCTGCCGCCGAGCGCTACACCTTCAGCGCGGGCGTCAGTGAAGGCCAGGTGCTGGTCAATGTTGCCCAGGCCAATGAGCGCCATTCGGTGATCGGCAGCGTCATCGACGTGGTCGGCGACCGTGCGGTGGAAGGCAAACTGGTCACCAAGAGTTTCTGCGGTGGCCACCAGTACACCACCTGGTTCCGCATCGAGTTTGATCGGCCGTTCAAGGCCCATGGCACCTGGGGCGAGGAAGGCGGTCTGCCCGGCGCACGCCACAGCATGGAAGGCGAAGCCAAGCCCAATGGCGCGTGGCTGAGCTTTGACCTGGCCGATGGCCGCAGCGTCACCGCCACCAGTGCGATCTCGCATGTGGACGCCGAAGGTGCGCGCAACAACCTGCGCAGCGATGGCATGCAGGGCGGCAAGCTGCTGAGCTTTGATCGCATGCGCGCGCTGTCGCAGGCGCAGTGGCGCGAACAACTGGGCAGCGTCAAGGTAGAAGGCGCAAGCGCCGATGATCGCACCGTGCTATACACCGCGCTGTACCACGCACTGTTGCAGCCGATGACCGGCAGTGATGCTGACGGTCGCTATCGTGGCTACGACGACGTCATCCACCGTGCCGATGGCTGGACCTACTACGAGTACTTCTCGCTGTGGGATACCTACCGCACGCAGAACCAGTGGCTGGCACTGACCCGCCCGGAAGTCGCGCGCGATATCGGCCGCAGCCTGCTTGCCATCAATGAGCAGGGCGGTTGGTTGCCGCGCTGGGGTTACGCCAACTTTGAAACCAATGTGATGACCGGCGACCCGGTGACGCCATTCATGGTCGACCTGTGGCGCTTCGGCGCGCTGAAGGGGCGCGAGGCGGAAGCCTGGGGCGCGCTGCGCCGCAATGCCTTCGAGATGCCGCCGATCAATTCGCGTATGGCGGGCCGTTCCGGCAATGCCAGCTATCTGGCCAACGGCTATGTGGCCTATGACCGTGCCTTCCCGTCCAAGGGCATGGACGTTGATCCGCACCACGGCGGCTCGGCAACGCTGGAATACGCACTGGCCGACTGCGCGCTGGCGCAGATGGCCGATGGCCTGGGTCATGCAAACGACGCAGCGACACTGCGCGCACGTGGTGGCAACTGGCACAAGGTGTGGGATGCCGATGTACGCGATGCCGAAACCGGCTTCACCGGCTTCCCGCGCCCGCGCGATGAGCACGGCAACTGGTATACGCCGGCCAACGGCCAGTACAGCCCGCGCTCCCAGCATGGTTTCCATGAAGGCACCGGCTGGCAGTACCAGTGGCTGGTGCAGCAGGACGTGCCCGGCATGCTGCAGGCCATGCATGGCCGCGAACAGGCCGGCAAGCGTCTGGATGCGTTCTTCGCCTATGACGCGCTGCTGCAGTCACCGCTGACCGCTGCCCGCAAGGAATGGGTGGTTGGCCCGTACAGCTACTACAACCAGTACCGCTACAACCCGAACAACGAGCCTGACCTGCATTCGCCGTGGATGTATACGCTGATCGGCCAGCCGTGGAAGACCGCCACCGTGGTCCGCGCGGCGCAGCAGCTGTTCACCAATGCGCCCAACGGCGTCACCGGCAATGACGATCTGGGCACGATGTCGGCCTGGTATCTGTTCAGCGCGCTGGGCCTGTATCCGGCGGTGCCGGGCAGCGGCCAGTTCCTGCTGCATGCGCCGCGCTACAGCAAGGCCGAGATCACCCTGGGCAATGGCCGCACCCTGCGCCTGCTGGCCCCGGGCGCTGATCCGCGCAGCCTGCAGTACATCCAGAGCGTGCAGGTCGACGGCAAGCCGCAGCCGGCCGTGTGGATGGACTGGCAGCGCCTGCAGCAGGGCGGCGATGTGCGCTTCACCCTGGGCGCGCAGGCGCCGGAACAGGGCTGGGGCACCGCCTCGGCGGACCTGCCGGTGTCGTACTGCGCCACCCCGGGCAGCGCCCAGCCGTGAGCTCGGGCAGCGCCAGGGCCGGAAAGAAGGGAACGGGCAGCGCAGGCGCTGGCCGTGATCCTTTAGGCTTGGCGCATCCCGCAACCGCAGTCGAGCCGATGAAAGATACTCCCCCCGGCGCCAAGGGCGCACGCAAGGCAGGCCAACGCGCCGTCACCGTTACCGACATCGCACAGGCGGTGGGCGTGTCGCGGGCGACCGTGTCGCTGGTGCTGCGTGGAAGCCCGCTGGTCAACGTCGATACCCGCGCCAAGGTCGAGGCCGAGCTGCGCAAGCAGCGTTATGTGTACAACCGCACCGCTGCCAACCTGCGCCGGCGTACCTCGTCGTCGATTGCGCTGGTGATCAACGATCTGTCCAACCCGTTCTTCGCCGAATTCGCCTCGGGCGTGGACGAAGCGCTGGGTGGCAAGGGCTTCGTGACCCTGCTTGGCAGCACCGGCGAATCGCCGCAGCGGCAGCAAGCGGTGTTGAGCACCTTGATGGAGCACACGCCCACCGGCTTCATCCTGTCGCCGGCCGAAGGCAGTGACGCCAATGCGCTGCGCCAGGTATTGGGTGCGCATGCCAATGTGCTGCTGTTCAACCGCGAACTGGCCGGTGCCGAATGGGATTTCCTCACCCTGGACAACCAGCAGGGCGCTTACATGGCGACGCGCCACCTGATCGAACGCGGTCATCGTGACATCGCGTTCTTTGGCGGGCATGGGGCATCCAGTTCCTGCGCGCAGCGCCGCCTGGGTTACCAGCAGGCATTGAGTGAGGCCGGTTTGCCCTTCCATGCGGACTGGCTGATCGAGTCCGCACCCAACCGTCTGGAAGCCGCTGCACGTACCGGTGAATTGTTCGAATGCGCACAGCGACCCAGCGGGGCGGTCTGCTACAACGACACGGTTGCATTGGGCCTGATGCTGGGCCTGACCTCGCGCGGCATACGCCCGGGTGGCGACTTTGCCGTCACCGGCTTCGACGATATCTCCGAGGCTGCGGTCGCGGTGCCGCCGCTGACCACGCTGACCGCTGATCCGCGCGAACGTGGCCGGCAGGCCGCAGCACTGCTGCTGCAGCGCCTGGACAATCCCGATGCGGCACCGATGCGCACCGTCGCACCGGTGCAGCTGCGGATCCGCGAAAGCAGTGCAGCAAGGCCCAGTTGATTCCGTAGCCCAGCCTTCCGATTACCGTATCCAGGCAGCCCACATGCACATACCAACATCGCCATCGTCCACATCAAACCCGTCGGCGCCCGTGGTCAATACGCGCGTGGCGCTGGCGGTGGCGACCACCATCTTCTTCATGTGGGGCTTCCTGACCTGCCTCAATGACATCCTGATTCCGCACCTGAAGTCGGTGTTCCAGTTGAATTTCGCGCAGGCGATGCTGGTGCAGTTCACCTTCTTCGGTGCGTACTTCCTGATGTCCTTGCCAGCCGGACGGCTGGTTGCGCGGGTGGGCTACAAGCAGGGCATCGTCATCGGCCTGGTGATTGCCGGCATCGGCGCGCTTGGCTTCTGGCCGGCAGCGGAGCTGCGTATCTATGGTGCATTCCTGGCCACGTTGTTCGTGCTTGCAACGGGCATCACCGTGCTGCAGGTCGCTGCCAACCCCTACGTTGCGCTGCTGGGCCCGGAACGTACCAGTTCCAGTCGCCTGACCCTTGCGCAGGCACTCAATTCTTTGGGTACTACGCTCGCCCCGTATTTCGGCGGAATGCTGATCCTCTCGAACACCGTCAGGAGTCCGGAACAGATCGCAGTGATGCCGGAGGTAGAGCGTGCGACGTATTTCGCGCACGAAGCACAGGCCGTGCAGGGCCCGTACTTGGGCCTGGGCATCTTCCTGTTCCTGCTGGCGGTGTTCGTCTTCCTGTTCCGCCTGCCGGCGCTGACTGAAACCACCGAAGCGGCCGACACCAGCAGCCACAGCTGGGGCGATGTACTGCGTCATCGCCATCTGGTCTTTGGCGTGCTGGGCATCTTCTTCTATGTAGGCGCGGAGGTTGCCATCGGCAGCCTGATGGTCAACTACTTCTCGCTGCCGGAAATTGGTGGCATCAGTGAGGCACAGGCATCGAACTACCTGATGGCTTACTGGTTCCTGGCGATGGTGGGCCGTTTCGCCGGCTCGGCGTTGATGGTCAAACTGTCACCGCGCAAGCTGTTGGCGACGTTCGCCGCCGTCAACATGGCGCTGCTGGCCATCACCATGACCAGTACCGGTGCCGTGGCGATGTACAGCCTGATCGGCATCGGCCTGTTCAATTCGATCATGTTCCCGACCATCTTCGCGCTGAGCATCGAGCGCCTGGGGCCGTTGACCAGCAAGGCCTCCAGCCTGTTGATCATGGCCATCGTGGGCGGCGCCATCGTGCCGTATCTGCAAGGTGTGCTGGCTGATCGCATCGGCCTGCATCACTCCTTCATCCTGCCGTTGCTGTGCTACGGCTACATCATTTTCTACGGGCTGGTCGGTTCGCGTACCAGCACCGGCGTTACCCAACAGGACTAAGGCCAGATGGGCAAGATTGTTTGTTTCGGCGAGATTTTGATCGATCTATTAGCGCAGCCCCCGGCCTCGGCGGACACCCCGCGCGCGTTTCTGCAGTACGCCGGCGGCGCCCCTGCCAACGTCGCGGTGGCCGCCGCGCGGCTGGGTGCCAGCAGCCATTTCGCCGGCATGCTGGGCCGCGACATGTTTGGTGACTTCCTGCTGGAAAGCCTGCAGCAGGCCGGTGTCGAGACCGACTGCATCGTGCGTACCGACGCAGCCAAGACCGCCCTGGCCTTTGTCGCGCTGGACGCACATGGCGAGCGCAGCTTCAGCTTCTACCGGCCGCCGGCGGCGGACCTGCTGTTCCGCGCCGAGCACTATCTGCCGGCCTGCTTTGATGGCACGGCCTGCTTCCATGTCTGCTCCAACAGCCTGACCGAAGCGGATATTGCCGCGGCCACGTTCGAAGGCATGCAGCACGCTCGCGCTGCTGGCGCCGTGGTCAGCCTGGATCTGAACCTGCGCCCTGCGCTGTGGCCGGCGGGTGTCGATCCCTCACCGCGGCTGTGGCAGGCGCTGGAACGCGCTGACCTGATCAAGCTCTCGCGGGAGGAACTGGACTACCTGGCCGCGCCACTGGGCCCCGATGGCGAGGCACAGGTGCTGCAGCGCCTGCTTGCCGCGCAGGCACGCTGGGTGATCATCACCGACGGTGCCGGCACGCTGCGCTGGTACACCCGCCATGGCCAGGGCGAAGTGCCAAGCTTCCGCGTGCAGGCGGTGGATACCACCGCTGCGGGTGATGCGTTTGTCGGCGGCGTACTGGTCGGGCTGGTCGAGCGCGGTGGTGCAGGCGCGGGTTTCGCCGCGTTCTGCCAGACCCCGAACGCGATCAATGGCACGCTGCGCTTTGCCGCAGCGGTGGGCGCATTGGCGGTGACCCGCAAGGGCGCCTTTGCTGCAATGCCAACCTTGAACGAAGTACAGCAGCTGCTGCAGCAACAGGAAGCCCTCGTATGACCACCACGCCCGATTTCCGCTCCCCGGCCTTCCTGCGCGCGCATATCGCCGACACGATGGCCTTCTACCATCCGCATTGCATCGATGCCGATGGCGGCTTCTTCCACTACTACCGCGACGACGGCAGCATCTACGATCGCAGCCATCGCCACCTGGTCAGCAGCACCCGCTTCGTCTTCAACTATGCGATGGCCTACCGCGAGTACGGCAATGCAGAGTATCTGGATGCGGTGAAGCATGGCGTGCGCTACCTGCGCGAGGTGCATCGCAATCCGGCCACTGGCGGCTACGCCTGGACCCTGCGCGATGGCAAGGTCGAGGACGACATGAACCACTGCTATGGCGTGGCCTTCGTGCTGCTGGCCTACAGTTGTGCGCTGAAGGCCGGCATCGAGCAGGGCCGCGAGTGGATGGACGAGACCTGGCAGCTGCTGGAACGCCACTTCTGGGAGCCGCAGCACGGCCTGTACCGCGACGAAGCCGACGCCAACTGGAACTTCACCGGTTACCGCGGCCAGAACGCCAACATGCATATGTGCGAAGCCATGCTGGCTGCGTTCGAGGCCAGTGGCGAACAGCGCTACCTGCAGCGCGCCCTGCAGCTGGCTGACAACATGACCCGCCGGCAGGCGGCCAAGGCCGGCGGGCTGGTCTGGGAGCACTACGACATCGATTGGAACATCGACTGGAACTACAACCTGAACAATCCCAAGCACCTGTTCCGTCCGTGGGGGTTCCAGCCCGGTCACCAGACCGAGTGGGCCAAGCTGTTGATGATCCTCGACCGTCATGTTGATGCCGATTGGCTGGTGTCGACTGCGCGGCATCTGTTCGATACGTCGATGGTGCGTTCGTGGGACGAAGCGCGCGGCGGCCTGTATTACGGCTTTGCACCGGAATCGCGCCGCCAGCCCAACATGGACGGAGAGGCCATCGGTGGGGACAGCTTCGTCTGCGACGATGACAAGTATTTCTGGGTGCAGGCCGAGTCGCTGGCCGCCGCCGCATTGTTGGCCAAGCGCACCGGCGATGCTGGCTACTGGGAGTGGTACGAGCGGCTGTGGGCGTATTCGTGGCAGTACTTCGTCGACCATCGCTACGGCGCATGGTTCCGCATCCTCGATGCCGACAACCGCAAGTACGACGACGAGAAGAGCCCGGCCGGCAAGACCGATTACCACACCATGGGTGCCTGCCACGAAGTGTTGAACGTGGTGCGCGAGGTCTGACGAATACTGATCGTGCAGTGCTCGCAATAATCCAGTCGTCATCCCCGCGGAGGCGGGGATCGCTCTGGCTCCAGGCTTCAGTAGTTGAATTCAGAGCAAGAACAGCTTTTGTTTTTTGGTTTGTCGGCCTTTGCTACTCGGTTAAAAAAAGCGGAAGCAGCACCAGGGAGGAGATGGCATGCAACAAGCGCATACGAAGTTTGGATCGATACAAATTCTCGCTCAACGCGCATGCCGGGGCCTGTTGCTGTGCGCGTTGTCGCTGGCTTCCAGCGCAGCCGTGGCCGCACCATTGCAGGCGCAATGGAGCTTCCGTCTGCTGCCCGGTGATGCGCAGCTGCAGGCGCATCCGGGCATGGATGCGTGGAAGCAGGCGACGGTGCCGGGCAGCGTGCATACCGATCTGATGGCTGCTGGCTTGATCAGCGATCCCTACGTCGGCGCCGCCGAAGCGGGTCTGCAATGGATCGGCCTTGGCGACTGGGAATACCGTGCCCGCTTCGACGTGGACGCAGCAACCCTGGCGCGTCCACATGCCGAGTTGCGTTTCGATGGCCTGGACACCTTCGCCGAGGTTCGCCTCAACGGCCAGCCGCTGCTGAAGGCCGACAATGCGCACCGCACCTGGCGTGCTCGCGTCGATGGTCGCCTGCGCGCACAGGGCAATGAACTGCAGATCGTGTTCCGCTCGCCCATCCGCACCCTGCTGCCGCAGGTGCAGGCGATGCCGCACAAGATTGCCGGCAACTATCCCTCGCCCTACGGCGATGAGCCCAAGGACGCGATGGTCGGCAATTTCGTGCGCAAGCCGGCCTATCACTTTGGTTGGGATTGGGGCCCGCGCTATGTCACTGCCGGCGTGTGGCGACAGGTGCATCTGGATAGCTGGAATCAACAGCGCATCACTGATCTGGCGGTACGCACCGATGCGCTGGATGCTAACAAGGCTGACTTGAACGTTCTGCTGCAGGTGGAGCAGGCGGACAAGGCCGATACGCAACAGGTCGTCATCGACGTGCGTGACCCGGACGGAAACTTGGTCGCGCATATCAAGCGTGATGTTGCGCTGACGCCGGGCGAGAACACCGTGTCGCTGCCGTTGCAGATCGACAAGCCGCGCCGCTGGTGGCCGGTGGGCTATGGCGCGCAGGATCGCTATACCGTGCAGGCGCAGCTGGGCGACGGAAAGCAGGAAACACTGGAATCCAGCATCCGCATCGGCCTGCGCACCGTGCAGCTGCAGCGCGAAGAGGACAAGGACGGCGGGCAGGGCTTCGGCTTCGTCATCAATGGCGTGCCGGTATTCGCCAAGGGGGCGAATGTCATTCCGTTTGATGCCTTCGCGGCACGGGTGACGCGCGAGCGCCTGCGCCGCGACCTGCAGGCCGCGCGCGATGCCAACATGAACATGCTGCGCAACTGGGGCGGCGGTTACTACGAAGACGATGCCTTTTTCGACATCGCCGACGAACTCGGCCTGCTGGTCTGGCAGGACTTCATGTTCGGTGGCGGCATGCAGCCCGGCTATGATCCCGCGTTCCGCGCCAATGTGGTGGCCGAGGCGCGCGACAACATCCGTCGTCTGCGCCACCACCCCAGCATCGTGCTGTGGTGTGGCAACAACGAGGAAGAAACCGCGTGGAAGGACTGGGGCCACGGCAAGACCCTGAAGGAAGCCGACCCGGTGTTTGCCGAGAAGGTCTGGCAGGGCTATGTGGAGCTGTTCGGCACGGACCTGCGCAAGGTCGTCGCCGAGGAAGGCCTGGGCGTGCCGTACTGGTCCAGCTCGCCCAGCAATGACCTGGACAGCAAGGCCAACGACTCGCGCCGTGGTGACAAGCATTACTGGGAAGTCTGGGGCAACCCGGCGCTGCCGCCGACGGCCTATCTGAAGGAAACCCCGCGCTTCATGTCCGAGTACGGTCTGCAGGCCTGGCCGCAGCTTTCCACGGTCGACGCCTTTGCCACCGCGGACGAACAGCGTATCGATGGGCCGGTGATCGAAGCCCACCAGAAATTCCTCGCCGGCAAGGGCAATGAGCGCCTGCTGCACTACATCGAGATGGAGTTCGGCACGCCGCGCAACTTCGCCGACTTCGTCTACCTGAGCCAGATGATGCAGGCCGAGGGTATTGAGCTGGCGGCACTGCACCACCGTGCCTCGCGTCCGTACACGATGGGCTCGCTGTACTGGCAGCTCAACGATGTGTGGCCGGGTGCGTCCTGGTCCAGCGTGGATTACTACGGCAACTGGAAGGCGTTGAACTTCCATGCCCGCCGCTTCTTCGCCGAGATGGCGGTGGCGGCCTTGCGCGATGAAGGCAGTACCCGCGTGAGCCTGCTCAACGATGGTGCTGACGCAGTGCAGGCGCAGTGGCGTCTACGTGTACTGGATTTTGACGGCCGCCCGTTGCAGCAGCAGCACAAGGCCATCCGCTTGCCGGCCGGCGCGGCCACCGAGGTGGCGCGCTTCAGCGATGCCGAGCTGCTGCAGGGCGCCGACCCGCACCGCACTGTGGCGGTGTTCGAGCTGCTGCGTGGCGACACGCTGATCTCGCAGCGCCTGGTCTATTTCACCGCCGCCAAGCAGCAGGCGCTGCAGCCGGCGCAGCTGCACAGCGCGCTGCGTGCAGAAGGCGATCACTACCTGCTGGAGCTGCGCGCCGACAAGCTGGTGCGTGGCATCTGGATCGGCTTTGACAAGGCCCACGCCAGCGTCGAGGACAACGCCTTCGATCTGCTGCCCGGCCAGACCCGCACGCTGCTCGTGCGCAGCACCGCACCGCTTTCCACCCTGCGCACGGCCCTGCACCTGCAGACGCTGGGCGACACCCTGCAGTCCCGTCCCGTTGCATCGCAAGACAACGCTTCCGTCGAGAGGATCCACTGATGACCCGTTCCCTGCGTACCGCCCCCCTGGTCGCCGCGCTGATGCTGGCGCTTTCCGCCTGCAACCAGCAGGCCGCCGCTCCCGCCACCACTCCGGCTGCACCGGCCACAGCTGCTGCACCGGCCGATGCCGGCCTGCCGGCTGTCGATGACGCCGAAGCCGCACGCATGGCCGAGCAGGTCCGTGAAGCCACCCGCCACGCCTGGCAGGGTTACATGCAGTACGCCAAGGGCCATGACGACCTGAAGCCGCTCAGCGGCCAGCCGCGCGACTGGTATCCCAAGCCGCTGCTGATGTCGCCGGTCGATGCCCTGGACACGCTGCTGCTGCTCGGCCTCGACAAGGAAGCCAACGAAGCCCGTGAGCTGATCGTCACCCAGCTGTCCTTTGACCAAGACATCGACGTGCAGAACTTCGAGGTCACCATCCGCCTGCTCGGTGGCCTGCTGTCGGCCTACCAGATGACCAACGATGAGCGCCTGCTCAAGCTCGCCGATGACCTGGGCACACGTTTGTCGCCGGTGTTCGACAGCCCGACCGGCCTGCCGTACACCCACGTCAACCTGCACACCGGCAAGACCAGCGGCAAGGTCAGCAACCCGGCCGAAACCGGCACGCTGCTGCTGGAGTTCGGCACCCTGGCCAAGCTCACCGGCAAGCAGGCCTACTACGACAAGGCCAAGCGTGCGCTGGTGGAAACCCACAAGCGTCGCTCCAAGATCGGCCTGGTTGGCCTGAACATCAACGTCGAAACCGGCGAGTGGACCAACAAGGACGCCTCGATCGCCGGTGGCATCGACTCGTACTACGAGTACCTGCTCAAGTGCTGGAAGCTGTTCGGCGACGAGGACTGCAAGAAGATGTGGGACGAGAGCATCGGCCCGATCAACCAGTACCTGGCCGATGAATCCCGCGAAGGCGAGCTGTGGTACGGCCACGCCGACATGGACACCGGCGCCCGCACCTCCACCACCTACGGTGCGCTGGACGCGTTCATGCCGGGCCTGCTGGCCCTGGGCGGTGACCTGGACCGCGCCAAGCGCCTGCAGGAATCCAACCTGAAGATGTGGCGCCTGCATGACATCGAGCCGGAGTCGCTGGACTACGCCAAGATGGAAGTGCGTTCGCCGAGCTACGCGCTGCGCCCGGAGATCGTCGAGTCGGCTTACTACCTGCACCACTACACCGGTGACGCGCGCTACCGTGGCATGGGCAAGGAATTCTTCGACGACTTCGTGCGCTACACCCGCACCGATCATGGCTTCGCCGCGCTGAAGGACGTGCGCAGCAAGGAGAAGGACGACTCGATGGAGAGCTTCCTGTTCGCCGAGACGTTCAAGTACTACTACCTGCTGTTCGCCCCGGCCAAGACCCTGGACTTCGAAGGCATCGTCTTCAACACCGAAGCCCACCCGCTGCGCCGTACCTGGTAAGAGCGAGCGAGAGCCAAGGCTACCCAGATTCATCCGGAGCAAGGCTGTTTCGTAGATTGTCCGGAGCCAGGCTTCCTCCCCTCTCCCGCTTGCGGGGTGAGGGGGGCAGCTTGCGAACCGCAGGTTCGCTGCCCAACGAACGCCCTTGCGTCAACGCAAGGGCTGGGGCGCGGAGCGGGGGCAGGGGGTGAGGGCCGCCTCGCCTGACGATCCCAACGGAGGCAGCGTTTCTGCTCCAAGTGCCCCCCCTCACAACCCAGCCGTAAGAGCACGCTAAACTCCGCCACAACACGGACCATGGCGGGGGCCCATGGAGCTGTCTTCCATCCTGATCATCGACGACGACACAGCTTCGCTGGCGAGGCTGGTCAGGCTCGTGTCCGAATTACTGACGGACCAACAGACACGGATTCACACCGCCGACAGCCTCGGCAGCGCCCTTGCACTCCTGCAAGCCCATCAGTTCGACCTTGCCCTGGTCGACATGCAACTACCCGACGGCACCGGCATCGAACTTGTCGGTTGGATGCAGCAGCATGTGCCGCAGCTGCAAGTAGTGATCGTGTCCGCGTTTGCCGAGGAAGAAAGCATCTTCGCTGCATTGCGCGCTGGCGCCGCAGGCTACCTGCTCAAGGACCGGGAAGACATCGAGCTGACGGTTGCGCTGCGCAGCCTGCAACGCGGTGGCGCGCCGATCGATCCGATGATCGCGCGGCGCATTCTGGCCTTGCTGCCAGCGGTTGCGCAGCGTCCAGTCGCTGCTCCAGCAGCGCCCGCCGTGCAGCTGTCCGAGCGAGAGCTCGGCATTCTGAACCACGTTGCGCAGGGCTACGGCAACCGCGAGATTGCCGAGTTGCTCGGCTTGTCGCGGCTCACCATCGAAGCCCATACCCGCAACATCTACCGCAAGCTGGCGGTGGGCTCGCGGACCGCTGCGGTATACGAGGCGCGCGCGATGGGACTGCTGCCTTGATCCGCTGGCTGTTGCTGCTGCTGTTGGCCGCTTGTGTGGGCAGTGCCAGCGCGCAGACAGCTGGCATCACCCGAATCAGCCACGCTGAAGCTGTGCGCGCTGACTGGCAATCGCCGGCAGCGCCTGTACAGGGCTGGGTGCAGGTGCCACTGGCTGACCAATGGCAGACGCGCTGGCCGGATCATGATGGAGTGGTCTGGTATCGCCTGCGCTGGCAGCAGAGCGATGCCAATCAACCAACCGGCTTGCTGCTGGATTACACCTGTATGGCGGCGGCCGTGTATCTCAACGGCAGCTTGATCGATCGCGATGCATCGCTGGTCGAGCCGCTGTCACGCAGTTGGCATGTGCCGCGTTACTTCCTGCTGCAGTTGCCGCTGCTGCGGCAGGGTGAGAACGAGTTGCTGGTGCGTGTGTCCGGCCTGGCGGCTTACCAGCCTTCGCTCGGGGTGGTGGATGTAGGCGATCCGACGGAATTGCAGGCGCGTTATCGCAAGGAGATTTTCGTCCGCCACGACCTGCAGGTCCTGGATAGCGCCATCGGCTTGGTGCTGGCTGCGGTTATCGGCATGTTCTGGCTGCTGCGGCGCAAGGAGTCGATGTACGGTTGGTACGCGCTGAGCGCGGTATTTGGCCGTCTGTACGACAGCAACTTCTTTGCCAGCAGCCCGTGGCCGTTCGCCACCACCGATGCATGGCAGGCCTTCATTGGCGCCTGCTATGTGGCCGGCGCCGCCGCCCATACGGTATTCCTGCTGCGCTTCTGCGAGCGGCGCTGGCCACGCTTGGAGCGCGTGTTGCTGGCCATTGCAGTGCTGGTGATGGCGGGCGCCCTGCTGTGGCCGCAATGGATGGGGCCGCATCGCAACGTCTATCTGGTACCCACCATCGCCTTCCTCTACCTGGTCTCGTTCACCTTCATGGGCTATGCGCTGCGCAGCGGCCGGCGTGACTACCAGGTGCTGGCGCTGTGCATCATCCTGCCGATCGCGGTATCGCTGCATGATCTGGGCGTGTACATGGGCTGGTATGGCGGTGTCAGTTATCTGGGATCGTTCACCTCGCCGCTGATGCTGCTCGGCATGGGCTTCGTGCTGGCGTACCGCTTCGCCAATACCATGCAGCGGGTGGAAGGCTTCAATGCCGAGTTGCGCCATGAAGTGCAGCAGGCCACCACGCAGTTGGCGGATACCTTGCAGCAACAGCATGCGCTGGAGTTGTCGCACAGCCGCGCCGGTGAGCGCCTGCAGCTGGTGCGTGACCTGCACGATGGCTTTGGTGGCACCCTGGTGGGCGCCATCGCCCGCCTGGAACAGGCGCCGGAGGACATGCCGCGGCAGGAGGTCGTCGGCGTGCTGCGCGAAATGCGTGATGACCTGCGCCTGGTGATCGACAGCACCGCCTGCGAACAGGCGGATCTGACCGAGCTGCTGGCGCCCCTGCGACACCGCGCCAGTGGCTTGCTGGATGCGGTGGACATCCAGGCCCACTGGCACCTGCAGGACATCGATGGCATCGAGCTTGGAGCCAGCCGCAGCCTCGACCTGTTGCGGTTGCTGCAGGAAGGCCTGACCAACGTGTTCAAGCACAGCCACGCGCGGCGCGTGGATGTCTACCTGCGCAGGCAAGGTGACCAGTTGCAATTGCATATCGACGACGACGGTATTGGGCTGGTGCAAGGTGCCAGTGGCAAGGGGGCATCGGGCACTGGCGCTGGGCTGGCCAGCATGCACCTGCGTGCACGCAGGCTGGGCGGCGAACTGCAGGTATCAGCCGCCGCCAATGGCAGCGGCACGCGGCTGGCGTTGCTGCTGCCACTGATGGCGTGATCAGGTGACGGTCCGGCTGGCTGCCGACTACCTGATTTCGTGGATGCGGGACATGTAGATCCGGCGGTAGTTTTGTCCCTTGCTGATTCGGGGGATCCTTCCATGAACCGTCCTGTCCTTGCCAAGGCTGCGCCGCTGGCCGTGCTTGCCATGCTGGGCCTGCTGCCGTTTTCGCCAGCGCAGGCTGCTGAAGTCGTTGGCGGTACCTCGCCGACCACGCCCTGCACCCAAGACACCAGTACTGGTGCCATTGCCTGCCAGGAAGGCAGTCGGGTCGGCACGGATGGCAATCCGGGGCCGTCGCAGCCGGGCTGGACCAGTTCTGCTGGCGGATTGGGAAATGCCACCGGCAACACCGCCTTCGGGCAGGGCAGTTCGGTCGGTATGGGGGGGCAGGGCTCGAATGGGACCGCAGGGGGGACCGGCGGTACTGGTGGTAATGGCGGTGCCTACAACCTGGCGTTCGGCAGCAACAGCAGTGCTGGTAACGGTGGCAGGGCCGGTCAGGGCAGCGCGGGTGGCACAGGCGGCAATGGTGGCGCTGGCGGCAACTACAACATCGCGTTGGGCAATGGCAGCCAGGCCGGCAACGGCGGCAACGGCAATGATATGTGCTGTGGTTTCCCGGCCCCCACGGGTGCTCCGGGCACGGACAACAACGTCGCCATCGGCAGGAACGCGATAGCTGCCGGTGGTGGTTCGGTCGCGCTGGGCTCTGGCAGCAGCGATGGTGGTCTTGCCGATGTGGTTTCGGTGGGGTCGGCTACATTGAAGCGGCGCATCACCAACGTTGCCGCCGGCACCGCTGGCAATGACGCGGTGAACGTCACCCAGTTGAACGCGGTGTCTGCATCCACCAGCAGTGGCTTGTCGGGCGTGGCGGCCTGGCTGGGCGGCGGTGCTGCGTACAGCGGGGGCGTGTTCACCGCACCCAACTATGCGATCCAGGGAGGGGTGCAGCACAGCGTGGGCTCTGCGCTTGGTGCGCTGGATACTGCGTTGACCAACCAAGGCGCGGACCTGCAGAACTACGTCGACGCCGAAGCGGGTGCTGCGTTGGCAACGGCCAACCAATACACCGATACGCGTGAAGCAGGCATCCGCGCCGATCTGCTGGGCGCGGACGCAGTGATGTTGACCACCGCCAACAGCTATACCGATGGCCGTGAGGCCGCCGTGCGGAGCGACATGGCAGCCAGCGCCAACACCACGCTGGATGCCGCGATTGCGCACGCCGATGCGCGTGAATCGGTGATACGTACGGACATGGCCGGCGCGGACGCGGCGACGCTGACCAGTGCCAACAGCTATACCGATACGCGTGAGGCGGCCATCCGCAACGACATCGCCGCCGGAGGGGACGCCACGCTGGATGCGGCCAACGCGCACACCGATATGCGCGAGGCAGCGATCCGCACCGATATGGCCGATGCGGACGCGTCGACCCTGGCCAGCGCCAACAGCTATACCGATGCGCGTGAGGCGGCCATCCGCGACGACATCGTCGCCGGTGGCGCGGCCACCTTGGATGCGGCCAATGCGCATACCGATGCGCGCGAGACGGTGATCCGCACGGACATGGCAGCGGGCGATGCGGCAACGCTGGCTTCGGCGAATGCATATACCGATACGCGTGAGACTTCGCTGCGTGGTGACCTCGCGGCCGGCGATGCGGCCACGCTTGACTCCGCCAACCAGTACACCGACCAGCAGGTCGCCAACAGTCAGGCGATGGGGCTGCAGGCCGCGCGCGCGCATGCCGATGCCGGTGACGCCGCGACCTTGGCCGCGTCCACGGTTTACACCGATGCCCAGGTGGCGACCGTGCGCGGTGAGGTCAGTGCCGGGGATACGGCGACGTTGGCTTCTGCAAACCAGTACACCGATACAACCGCAGCCCAGACCCTGACCAGTGCCAATGCCTATACGGATAGCGCGCTGGCCGCGTTCAGCGACGACTTCACCCGTTTCCATGACGGCGTGGAGCAACGCCTGCGCAATCAGGACCGACGCATCGATCGGATGGGCGCGATGACATCGGCGATGACCAACATGGCGATCAACGCGGCCGGTGGCCAGAGCGCGCGCGGGCGCGTTGCGGTGGGCGCCGGTTTCCAGGGTGGCGAGCAGGCCTTGTCGATCGGTTATGGCGTGCGGCTGGGGGCGCGCGCTTCGTTCTCGCTGGGCGGCGCCTTTGGTGGCGGTGAGAAGTCCGCCGGTATTGGCTTCGGCGTTGACCTGTGATGTCGACGGCCGCGGACGCGTAGCGTGACGGCCCTTGCGTTGCCGCTGTGGATTCACCTGGTGCCAGCGCTTGCTATCGAGGCGAGCGCGGCTCCACAGCACCCCCGCATTCGCAACGGCTCATGGATCCTCAACGATGCAGGGCTGCGTCGCGAGGTTGAGCTGTCCATCGGGAGTGCGGCGTGGCACGTCGTCATCCGCGAGCAGAGGATGATGCAGCAGAGGCTGCAGCATTCCGGGCGCTGAGGTGCGGGGCTCAGCCCAGTCGAGGCAATGGCGAATGCCGGGTGCGGGTGATCGCCGGTTTAAACCTTTTGCCCGTTGCATGCATCCAAGTCTGGAGTCGGTGATCGCGACAGCCGCGATCCTACGCATTTCCGCCAGCCACGACCGGAGCCAGACGATGCGACGTGCAACCTCCCGATACCTGTTGTGCCTGGGTGTGCTTCTCTGCGTGCTGCCTCTTCAGTTGGCTGCGGCGACGCTGGAGGCTGCCAATGACGCGACACGGCGCTTCATTGCTGCCACCATGGAGGACAGAGGCATACCGGGACTGCAGGTTGCGGTGGTCAAGGACGGCAACGTGGTGTTCTCGACGGCGGTCGGGCTGGCCAATGTCGAGAACAAGGTGGCAGCCACGCCTGCGACCCTGTTCCCCATCAACTCGGCGACCAAGGCATTCACCGGCGTGGCGGTCATGCAGCTGGCCGAAGCCGGGCAGCTTGATCTTGACGCGCCAATCTCCGCCTATCTGCAGCAACTGCCCGCCGCATGGCAGGCGATCCGTGTACGCCAGCTGCTGGCGCATACCTCGGGCCTGCCGGATATCGTCGATGCGCAGGGCCTGGTTGGTGGTGGCTCCGAAGCAACGGCATGGCAGCTGGTTGAGCAGCAGCCTATGCAGGCCTTGCCGGGCGCGCGGTTCGCCTACAACCAGACCAACTACGGCTTGCTGGCCAGGATCATCGCTCAGCGCAGTGGCAGGAGCTATGAGAACTATCTGGCGGACAACCAGTTCAAGCGTGTTGGCATGACGCACGTCGGGTTCGGTGACAGCTACGATCTGCTGCCGAACGCAGCGACCATGTACAGTTTTTTCCCACGCAGCAGTGATGCTGCCGGTGCACCGAAGCGACTTTCGCACTGGTTCTACGACATGCCACAGGGCTTGTGGGCCGGTGGTGGCATCCAGACCACTGCCGATGATCTGGCGCGGTGGTTGGCGGGCTTGTTGCAGCAGCGCGTGCTGCGTGCTGACAGCTTGGCGCAGATGTGGACGCCAGAGCGTCTGAACGATGGCAGTGAAGGTGATTGGGCCGCAGGCTGGCCAGTATCGGGGCCGGCGGGAAAACGCCAGATCAGCAGCTTCGGTGGCGCACGGGCGGCGTTCGTGGTCTATCCGGACGAAGGCCTGGCGGTGGTGGTACTGACCAATCTTGTGGGTGCCAACCCGCAGCAGTTCACCGATCAGATTGCCGATTTCTACAGATAAGAGCGTAGTGCCGAGCCATGCTCGGCAGAGGCTTTACCGGTAAAGCTCCAGCCGAGCATGGCTCGGCTCTACCGGGATCACGTGCATTTTCAGCTTCGCGGCTCGGGTCGCTCCTGCAAAGCACCAGATCAGTACAGATCCATCGGGTCCACGTCCAGCGACCAGCGCACGCGGCGCGCCTGCGGCAGGCCATAGGCCTGCACCATCAACCCATCCAGCGCTGCGTGCAAGGGGCGCCGCTGCCCGGCCGACAACAACAACTGGGTGCGCTGGAAGCCGGCACGGCGTGGCATCGGTGCCGGCATCGGCCCGAAGCGTTCGACGTCGTTCTGTTTGGGCAGCAGTTGCTTGAGCGCGCCCAGAAATTCATTGGCCTGCTCCACCTGTTTGGCTTCAGCGCGCAGCAGCGCCATATGTGCGAAGGGTGGGAATCCGGCCGCTTCGCGCTGCAGCAGCTCGGCATCGGCAAAGGCGTGGTAGCCGCCGTTGACCAGGGTGTGCAGCAAGGCGTTGTCCGGGTGGTGGGTCTGCAGCCAGACCTCGCCGGGACGCTCGGCACGGCCAGCGCGGCCGGCAACCTGGATCAGCTGCTGGGCCAGCTTTTCACTGGCGCGGAAATCCGCCGAAAACAGGCCTTCATCGATGCCGACCACGACTACCAGGGTCAGCTTGGGAAGATCGTGGCCCTTGGCCAGGATCTGTGTGCCAACCAGGATGCCGGGCTGGTCGCCCAGCGTTGCCAGCGTCTGTTCCAGGGCATCGCGGCGGCTGGTGGTGCTGCGGTCGATACGCAGCACCGGGTAGTCCGGAAACAACTGCAGCAGGCGTTCTTCCAGGCGCTCGGTGCCGATGCCCTGCGGTTGCAGCGCCAGGCTGGCACAGTCGGGGCAGGCCAGGGGTACCGGTTGGCGCGCGCCGCAGTGGTGGCACTGCAGGCGGCGACCGCCACCGTGCACGGTCATCGGCGTGTTGTGCAGCGGCGTGCTGCAGCGCTTGCACGGGGCGGTCCAGCCGCAGTCATGGCAGAGCAGCACCGGCGCATAGCCGCGCCGGTTCTTGAACACCAGGACCTGGCTGCCGGCCTTCAGGTGCTGCTCGATGCCGACCAGCACTTCCGGCGACAACCCATCCTGCAACGGGCGCTTGCGCACATCGAATACGCGCACGCCCGGTGGCTTGGCATCACCGGCGCGCTGTTGCAGGCGCAGATGCGTGTAACGGCCGCTGCGTGCGTTGTGCAGGGATTCCAATGATGGCGTCGCGCTGCCCAGTACCACCGGTACATTCAGTGCCTTGCCGCGCACCAGGGCGAAATCGCGTGCGTGGTAGCGGATGCCGTCCTGCTGCTTGTAGCTGCCGTCGTGTTCCTCGTCGATGACGATCAAACCGGCTTGCGGCAATGGCGTGAAAATCGCCGAGCGGGTACCCACGATGACCCGCGCCTCGCCGCGCGAGGCGGCTGCCCACACGCGCGCACGTTCGTTGTCGTTCAAGCCCGAATGCAACGCATGCACCGGAATGCCCAGGCGGCTGCGGAAACGCTGCAGGGTCTGCGGGGTCAGGCCGATCTCAGGCACCAGCACCAGCGCCTGTTTGCCTTGTTGCAGGCAGTGGCAGATCGCCTGCAGGTAAACCTCGGTCTTGCCGCTGCCGGTGACGCCGTCCAGCAGGAACGGCTGGAAGCCTTCGGCGCCCTGCAGGGCATCGATCGCCTGTTGCTGCTGCGGGTTGGGGGACGGGCCAGGGCGTGGTTGCGCCTGTGGCATCAGCGCCGGCACCGCCACGCGCTGGGCGAAATCACGCTTGGCCAGCGCGCGCGCCGCCGTACGCCAGTCCTCCAACTGGGCGTCGAGCAGATCCTCGTTCACCGGCCCTGCTTGTAGCAGCGAGGCCAGCCGCTGCGGCCGGGTGTTGGCACGCAGCCGCGACAGGCCGTCGGCGCCGGCGTCGGTCAATTCCCAGGCCCAGCCGTGGGTATCCGGCAAGGGTTCACCACGCCGTAGGGGAGCCGGCAAGGCGGTGGCCAGCACTTCACCCAGTGGTGCGTGGGTATAGCGGCTAAGCCAGCGCAGCGAGGTCAGCAGTTCCCCCGCCAGCAGCGGCCGTTCGTCCAGCCATTCCTGTGCCGGGCGCAGCGTCTGCGGGTCATCGACCAGACCCAGGCCTTCCACCACGCCGACCAGTTCCCGGTTGCCAAAGGGCAGGCGCAGGCGTCGCCCGATGTCGCCAACGACAGGGGCCGGGCTGGCGGGAGGGGGCAGGTAGTCGAAGCTTTGCGGCAGCGGCACCGGCAAGGCGACGCGCAGGGTGGGGCAGGCGGGCATGCACCCAGTTTAGCTGTCCGTGCAGCGCTTCCGCGCGTTATTCACTTGCGTGTGCAAGCTGTGAGACTGTCCATAAATGCCGCGTAAACGCAGGCCCCGCTTGAGGATTTGGGCTTATCCACATTTCCTGTGGATAACTCTGTGGGTGAGCACAGTGCTCCACGCGCCTTGGGCGATGGATCAAGCCTTTGGGTCAACTTGGACAAAAAATAGCCACATTGTTTTTTATTTTAAAAACAATAACTTGTCCGTGAAACAAAAACGAAATGCAGCTTTGGCATGGCATTCGCGCGGAATTTGTTACGGCGTATTGACGCTGTGCACAAGTTGCGGCAGGGGCTGCTCCGCCACCGTGATGAGGGCGTGCAGGCCGTCGGCAGCTTGTCATGCGCTGAGTATCATCACGGCATGACGGAGTTCACATGATGGCTGCACCAGCCCCTCTTTCCCCGGCCGCAGCCAATGCTCTGTCCGCCTTCCTGCGGGGTGCTGAACGCCGCGCCCTGGTCGTGGCCGAGCTGCAGGCTGGCGATGCGGCCATTGCCGAGCGCGCGGTGGCGGTGGCCATGCGCGCCTTCGCCGGGCACGCCGCGCAGCTGCCCATGGCCGATTGGCCTGCCCGTTTCTGGGGCCTGTTGTGCAGTACCCCGCAATTGCTCAGCCCCCCGGCGACGGGGCAATGGGAGCCAGCGTTGACCCATCTGGGGACGTTGGCGCCGGCCGAACGCCTCGCCCTGCTGTTGCGTATTGGTGGCGGATTGGACGAAGAGGCTGCCGCAGCGGTGCTGGGGGTTGCTTCGGCGGCCTATCGGCAAGCGCTGGCCGGGGCCTGCCCATTGGATGTGCACGGCCAGCCCGATGCCGGGGCATGGCGGCAGCTGGCCGAACAGGTGCAGGCGCGGGTCCGTGACCTGTCGGCGCCCCGTCTGCAGCAGCTGGAGCAACTGCGGGAATCGGTGCTGACCGGGGCAATGTCGGTCAAGCCGCAAACGCCAGCCCGCGTACCCGAACCGTTGGCGCGGCGCCGCCCTGCGGCGCCGCGCAAGCCGCGTGCGCGTTGGCCCCTGCGGACCTGGTTGTTGTTGTGCCTGCCCTTGCTGTTGCTGGCACTGGTTGCCGGCGGGTGGTGGCGCAGCCAACATCCCGCTGGTGTTGGCCCCGGGATTGGCAGTGGCCTGGGCGATGACAACCCGGTGCAGGTGGAAACCCTGGCGGACGACAGCAGCACCGCGGCGCCTGGCCCGGATCCTGACACCGCCGCCGATGCGGCCATGCTGGCCGACCCGGAGCTGGCGTTGGCCCAGGATGCCGATCTATTGGCCTGGTATGCCGCCGGTGGCCCACTACCGGTGGATGAATCTCAACCGCAGCCAAGCCGGCCCGAGCCGGCCGGCGCAGCCCTGGAGACGGTCGATGCGGAAAACTGAGTGGCTGCTGCCCGGGTTGTTGCTGGCTTTGGTCGCGCCGCTGCAGGCGGCCACCCCCACCGCGCTGCCGGGTATCCCGGCACCGCCACCCACTGTGCAGACAGCACCGGCGCAGCCCGCCTGGGCCAGCCAGTCCGCCGCGCACAAACGCGATGCGCGCGCCCGCTATGCTGCCTGGCAGGCGCTGCCGGACAGTGAAAAGCAGCGTCTGCGGCAGGCCGCTGCGGCGCTGGCGGCCATGCCGCCCGCACAGCGGGATGCATTGCGCGCGCGCTTTGCCGGCATGGACCAGATGCACCGGGATGCATGGCTGCTGGGCCCGCAGCTGGGCGTGTTCTACCCGCGCCTGCAACCCTTGCTGGGCTTTGTACCCGAGGCCGAGCGCGGCCCGGTGATGGCCTTGTTGCGGGCACTGGATGCCACCGAGCTGGAGCAGCTGAGTCTGATTTCGTTGCGCACGCCGCCGCAGGAGCGTGACGCTGTGCGTGCGCAGCTGCTGGGGCTGGCACCGGCGCAGCGCGGTGCGTGGCTGCGCGAGAAGGTCGGCCGGTAACCGGCCAGCGTGGCAGCAGATCAAACATTGCGTTCACCACAGGGCAGGGCGGTCATGGTCCGGCCACGGTAGAATGCGCACACTCCGCGACCCGGCAACCGCGCACTTCCTGCGCCGGCCGCAGTCCGCGTCTTCTGTTTTATGTCCACTGCTCCCGCTACGCCGCGCTTCCTGCAGGAAGTGCGGTCGACTGGTCTCCTCGCTCTGCCGTTGGTGCTGGGCCACGTCTCCACCGGCCTGATCGCCTTCGTCGACAACACCATCGCCGGCCATCATGGCACCGACACATTTGCCGCGGTCAGCATCGGCACTGCCTTGTTATGGCTGCCGATGCTGGTGCCGATCGGCACCCTGATCTCGCTCACCGCCTCGGTGTCGCAGCTGCACGGCGCCGGCCGCGAGCGCGAGATCGGCCCCCTGTTCCGTCAGGCGCTGTGGCTGGGCGTGGGCCTGAGCGCGCTGATGTTCCTGTTCCTTAGCGTGGTGCCCGCGTTCCTGCCCGCATTCGGCATCGCCCCGGAGATCGTGCCCGGCGCCACCGACTTCCTGCATGCCATCCGCTGGGGCGTGCCGGCGCTGACCCTGTACTTCTGCATGCGCTATCTCAGTGAGGGCATGCATTGGACCCTGCCGACCATGTTGATCGGTTTTGGTGGCCTGCTGGTGCTGGGGCCGCTGGGCTATGCCTTGTGCAACGGCAGGTTCGGCTTCCCCGAGCTGGGGGCCGAAGGCCTGGGCATCGCTTCGTCGGTGACCATGTGGGTGCAGGCGCTGGCCTTTGCCACGTACCTGTGGACCACCAAGCGCTTCGCCCACCTGCAGTTGTTCACCCATTTCGAACTGCCGCGCTGGCAGGCGATCTGGGACCTGCTGCGGACGGGGCTGCCGATCGGCATCACCGTGTTGATGGAAGGCGGTCTGTTCATCATCACCGCGCTGTTGATCGGCCGCATTGGTGCAACCGAAGCCAGTGCGCACCAGATCGCCATCAACGTCGCCCAGCTGTGCTTCATGATCCCGATGGGCGTGGCCGAGGCAACCACCGTACGTGTCGGCCATGCGGTGGGCAGCAACGATCCACTGGGCGTGCGCCGGGCGACCTGGGCCGGTTACGGCATCGTGCTGGTGACCCAGCTGGTGTCCATCACCGGCCTGCTGCTTGGGCACAACGCCGTCGTGCGCCTGTACACCGATGACCTGGCGGTGGCGGCGCTGGCCTCCACGCTGTTGCTGTACGCGGCCACCTTCCAGATCCCCGATGGCATCCAGGTGCTGTCGGCCGGTGCGCTGCGCGGCCTGAAGGACACCCGCGTGCCGATGTTCATCGCCATGTTCGCCTACTGGGGCGTGGGCATGCCGCTGGGCGCAGGCCTGGGTCTTGGCCTTGGCTGGGGCCCGCAGGGCATGTGGGTTGGCCTGATCATGGGTCTGACCGTGGCCGCCGTGCTGCTGGGCTGGCGCCTGCGGGTAAGCAGCCGGCGCCTGCTGTATCCGGCGGCACCCTGACTTAAAGGCCATACTGCGAGCCTTGCCAATGCGTATCCTCACCTGCAACAAGCCCGGACAGGAGTGTTCATGAATCCCCCCCCCGTACCACGTCGCAATCCCATTGCCACCTTTTTCGTGGGCCTGTGGGATGTAATGAACTTCACCCGCCGGTTGATCCTAAACCTGCTGTTCTTCGGCCTGCTGTTGCTGATGCTGGTCGTATTCCTGGTGGTGCTGGGCAAGGGCGCGTCCTCGGCCAAGGTCATGCAGGACCGCACCACGTTGGTGATCGCGCCGGAAGGCCGCCTGGTCGAACAGTTCAGCAGCGACCCGGTGAGCCGCGCGCTGGCCAAGGCGCTGGGCGACACCAAGGGCGAGGAGATCCAGCTGCGCGACCTGGTACGTGCCATCGAGGCGGCCAAGGACGACAAAAAGATCGAGCGCGTGGTGCTGCAACTGGACAAGCTGCAGCCCAGCGGCTTTGCCTCCATGCGCGAAGTGACCGCTGCGCTGCAGGAGCTGCGTGCAGCCAAGAAGCAGGTGGTGGCCTTCAGTGAAAACATGGGCCAGTCGCAGTACCTGCTGGCGGCGCAGGCCGACGAGATCTACCTGGACCCGATGGGTGGGTTGCTGCTGGAAGGCCTGGGCCGTTACCGCCAGTATTTCCGCACCGGCCTGCAGGAAAAGCTGGGCGTGGATGTGCACCTGTTCAAGGTGGGCGAGTACAAGTCCGCTGCCGAGCCCTACGTGCTGGACGCTGCCTCGCCGCAGGCCAAGGAAGCCGATCTGTTCTGGATGAACGACGTCTGGCAGCGCTACCTGGGTGATATCGCCAAGGCGCGCAAGCTGGATGTGGCGCAGTTGGCCGCCGGCATCGATACCCTGCCCGAAGGCATCGCCGCCGCTGAAGGCGACCTGGCCCGCTTCGCCCTGCAGCAGAAGCTGGTCGATGGCCTGAAGACCCGCGAGGAAGTGGACGCGCTGCTGACCGAGCGCGGTACTGCCGACAGCGATGCCGACGGTGGTTACCGCCAGATCGGCCTGAATGACTACCTCACCCAGATCGATGCCCGCCGCTCGCCGGTGGATTCGCGTCCGCAGGTGGCGGTGGTGGTGGCCGAAGGTGAAATCGCTGGCGGTGACCTGCCTGCCGGCCGCATCGGCGGCGTGTCGACATCGGCCCTGCTGCGCGAGGCGCGCGACGATGACGACGTGAAGGCCGTGGTGCTGCGCGTGGATTCGCCGGGTGGTGAAGTTTTCGCTTCGGAGCAGATCCGCCGCGAAGTGGAAGCGCTCAAGGCCGCCGGCAAGCCGGTGGTGGTGTCGATGGGTGACATGGCCGCGTCCGGTGGTTACTGGATCAGCATGAATGCCGATCGCATCTATGCCGACGAATCCACCATCACCGGTTCGATCGGCATCTTCGGCATGATTCCCAACTTCGCCCGCAGCCTGGACAAGATCGGCGTGCATACCGATGGCGTGGGCACCACCCGTTTCGCGGGTGCGTTCGACGCGACCCGGCCGATGGACCCGGCCGTGGGCCAGGTGATCCAGTCGGTGATCAACAAGGGCTATGCCGACTTCACTGGCAAGGTGGCTGCCGCGCGCAACAAGCCGGTGGAAGCCGTGGATGAAGTCGCCCGCGGCCGCGTGTGGAGTGGTGCGCAGGCCAAGGAACGTGGCCTGGTGGATGCGTTTGGTGGCCTGAAGGCTGCCGTTGCCGATGCCGCTGGCCGCGCCAAGCTGGGTGAGAGCGACAAGTACCGTGTGCGTTACATCGAGAAGGCGGCCACGCCGTTCGCGCAGTTCATGACCGGCTTTGCCGGCAGCCGCGCCGGTGCCTGGATGCTGGCCGACTCGGGTATCGCGCGGATAATGCTGGCCAAGCAGATGCCGGAGCTGGACACCCAGCTGCGCTTCGTCGAGGACGCAGTGAAGGACCGCAATGGTGCGCCGGTGAAGTCGCTCGCATACTGCTTCTGCGGTTTGTAAGCGCGCGGGTGTAATGCATGGCAACAACGCCGCCCCAAGGCGGCGTTGTTGTTTAAGGGTAGTGCCGAACCATGCTCGGCAAGATGTCCCAGGTAGAGCCTATGCTGAGCGTGGCTCGGCACTACCGCTTTGCTCCCTCCCTTTCGCGTAGCGAAGGGGAGGGTTGGGGAGGGGTTGGTTTTCGCTGGTAAAGCCCCTGCCGAGCATGGCTCGGCACTACCGCTTTGCTCCCTCCCTTTCGCGTAGCGAAGGGGAGGGGTTGGTTTTCGCTGGTAAAGCCCCTGCCGAGCGTGGCTCGGCACTACCGCTTTGCTCTCTCCCTTTCGCGTAGCGAAGGGGAGGGTTGGGGAGGGGGCGGTTTTCGCTGGTAAAGCCCCTGCCGAGCGTGGCTCGGCACTACGGATTTGCAGCGTCGGCTGTGCCTGCCGCGGCATCCAGCTCGGCCTGCTGTGCCTTGCTGGCCTGTTCGGCGACTGCGGCTGTCGCCTTGGCCTGGGCCAGGTCCTTGCTCATCGCCTCGCGCAACGCCGTTGCCTGTGGATCAGGGCGACGTTCGGTGTCCGGCGGCTGTGGCTTGCCACATGCAGCCAGGGCCAACAGCAAAAGCGCGATCAACAGGAGATGGGGTTTCATCGGCATGCTCCATTGGGCTCAGGCCGTTATCCTAGTCCCATCCCCACGCAGCGTCCTTCCGCGGCGCCGCACCGAGCATCGACGAGGAAACGCAATGAACCCGCAGCGCTGGCGATTGGATGGACAGACCGCTTTGGTAACCGGAGCCACCGCCGGCATCGGGCTGGCGATCGCACGCGAGCTGATGGGCTTTGGCGCGGACCTGCTGATCGTCGGGCGCGATGTCGATGCGCTGGAAACCACCCGCGACGAGCTGGCCGACAGTTTTCCCGACCGTAGCGTCCACGCGCTTTCCGCCGATGTCAGCGATGACCAGGACCGGCAGGAGATCCTGGATTGGGTCGAAGACCACAGCGATGGTCTGAACATCCTGGTCAACAATGCCGGCGGCAACGTCACCAAGCCCGCAACCGAATATTCCGAAGACGAGTGGCGCGGCATCTTCGAGACCAACCTGTTCTCGGCGTTCGAACTGTGCCGCTACGCGCACCCGCTGCTCACCCGGCATGCCTCCTCGGCCATCGTCAACGTGGGCAGCGTGTCCGGCATCACCCATGTGCGCAGCGGCGTGGTCTATGGAATGACCAAGGCCGCCATGCAGCAGATGACCCGCAACCTGGCCTGCGAATGGGCCGAGGATGGTATCCGGGTGAATTCGGTGGCGCCGTGGTATATCCGCACCCGTCGTACTTCCGGGCCGCTGTCGGACCCGGATTATTACGACGAGGTGATCGCGCGCACGCCCATGCGGCGTATCGGTGAGCCCGAAGAAGTCGCTGCCGCGGTAGGCTTTCTGTGCCTGCCGGCCTCGAGCTATGTCACCGGCGAATGCATCGCGGTGGACGGCGGCTTCCTGCGCTACGGCTTCTGAGCGGCGCAGTCACTGGCGTCCCACAGCGCCTGCAGGCGCTGGTAGTGCGCTAGCGCGTCCGGTTGTGCCAACGAGGTGAAGCGCGCCGCGGTTTCCGCATCACGCACGCGTTGCTGCCAGGTGCTGCACAGCTGCGTGGGGTCAATGGCGGTGCAGGTGTCGCGCTGTACCTCGCAGGCTTCACCGGCACCCTTGGCGGGATTGCCGTCAAGCCCAACCACGCGCATCGGTACGCAACGGCTGGGTGGGTCGGCGGTTTCGCTGAGGTAGTCATCGATGCCGCGGCCCTTGCACAGGAACAGCGCCGGCAAGGCGACCGGTGTCGGCTTTTCCACCGGAAGGGGAGCTACGGGTGTGGTGGGCGCGGTCTGGGCCGCCGGTGCTGCAGGTGGCGCTGGGAGTGCAGGAAGGGGCGCAAGCATCGGCGGCGGTGCGGCAACGGCCTGCATCACCTTGGTGGTCTGTTGCATGCCCTTGGGGCAGGGCATGTTCTGGATGGTCAGCGCGCCGCTGGCGTCGGTGCAGCGGTAGAAGGTGATGTCACCGGCGTGGGCCGTAGCGGGCAACAGCAGCATCAGCAGGACCAGTCGACGCATCAGTGGCCACCACAATCCTGGTCCAGCCGCGCTTCAATACCGCGCTGTTCGCGCACCAGCTCACGGCGCTCGCTCTGCAGGGCGCTGTTGTAGCGCCGGATCAGTTCCCAACGGCGATCGCGCAGGCGCGCGCAGACTTCCTGCGGTGGCAAGGCAGTGCAGCTGTCGCGCACCAGCACCGAGCCCATTGGAACCGCTACGCCGGCTCGCCATGGGATGCCACCGCCAGCGGGTGGGCGCGGAGGGCGCGGCCCCCCATGGCCGGGACCGTGGTGGCTCGGATAGGCATAGCCCCATGTCGGCACCCAGCGTGGATTGCCGTCGTTGTTGTCACTGGTATAGCGCTCGCCCTCGCTGGTGACGCACTCGTACATCGGCTGTGGCGGCTGCACGGTGACCACGCGCACTTCGCGCTGGATGACCGGTGGGGGTGCGGGTACCGGTGTTGTGGCAGGGCGCGCCGGTGGGTCCTTCGGTCGCGCCATGTCCAGCACCTGTTGCTGGTGTGCCTTGGTGCAGGGTGCATCCTGCAGCGACACCGCCCCGTTGCTGCCAACGCAGCGGTAGATGCGCACGTTGTCTGCGGCGGGCGGATCAACCGCCAATGCGGCGGTTGGCCACCACATCAGGTAACCGAGCAGGCAACCAGGCAGGAGTGGACGAGGACGCATGCGGACAGTGTGCCATGCCCGCAGGCGGGGCGGCATATGCGGCCCTGTAGCGCCGAGCCATGCTTGGCTGAGCTTTTCCGGTGAATCCTCTGCCGAGCATGGCTCGGCACTACGCCTTTGATCCCTCCTTTTGGCGAAGCCAAGAGGAGGGTTGGGAGGGGTGCTT
>DKPB01000082.1:165322-165452 GCA_002471015.1 Stenotrophomonas sp. UBA7346 | reverse complement strand
GAAGCGCCCTGTAGCGCCGAGGCACGCTCGGCTGAGGCTGTACCGGTGAATCCCCCTGCCGAGCATGGCTCGGCACTACGCCTTTGCGCCCTCCTTTTGGCGAAGCCAAGGGGAGGGTTGGGAGGGGTGC
>DKPB01000082.1:141102-165043 GCA_002471015.1 Stenotrophomonas sp. UBA7346 | reverse complement strand
GAAGCGCCCTGTAGCGCCGAGCCATGCTCGGCTGAGGCTGTACCGGTGAATCCCCTTGCCGAGCATGGCTCGGCTCTACAGGTGAAGCCCATGCACGATTGTTCAGTCGCGCAGGACTTCGCCAGTGGCGGCCACCCGAATGCGGGTGGGCTGGGCCAGGCCGCCGGTGGCACCGTCCAGCAGACCATCCAGCAGGGCAAGCAGGGCAGGGTCCAGCTGCTCGCGGGAGCGTGCCGGTGGCTCACCGGCGAGGTTGGCACTGGTTGATACCAGCGGGCCGCCCCAGGCCTTGCACAGGCCCTGTACCAGCGGATGGGCAGTGACCCGGACGGCGATGCCGGTGTGCTCGCCGGTGATCCAGCGTGGGGCACGCGGGCCGGCTGGGACGATCCAGGTGTTGGCGCCTGGCCAGCTTTCCAGCACCGCTTGCCGGCGACCGGCGGGCAGGGCATCCAACTGCACCCAGCCTTCCAACTGCGCCGGGCTGGCGGCGATCAGGATCATGCCTTTCTCGACCGGGCGCTGTTTCAGCGCCAGCAGCTTCATCACTGCGGTTTCGTTGGAAGGATCACAGCCCAGGCCCCAGACCGCTTCGGTCGGGTAGGCGATCACGCCGCCGGCTTGAAGGGCCGGGACGACGTTGTGCAGGTCGAGTTCGAGCATGGTCAGCACCAGTGGTGGGCTGCTGCGTTTGCTACGCAGCAGCCCGCGAAACGGGACGCAAAAGGCCGCCCGGTGGGCGGCCTGCTGCGGGTGCTGCTGATTATCCGCCTGTTGGAGGGGCAGGGGGATAGAGGGATCGGTTGGCTGCCTTGGAGCAAGACTTTTTGGCCTGTTCCCGGAGCGTAGCCAACCCTCTTCCGCCCCCCGCCTTCGCGGGGGCGGGCTCTTCGGGCACCTTCTCCCAGGGGGAGAAGGAAGTGCAGGATCACAGAGCCGACCCTCTTCCGTCCCCCCGCCTTCGCGGGGGCAGGCTCTTCGGGCACCTTCTCCCGGAGGGAGAAGGAAGCGCGGGTCAGAACGGCGGTGCGTCGTCGGCGGCCGACGTCTTCACGGCCTTCTTGGCGACGGTCTTCTTGGTGGCTTTCTTGGTGGCCGCCTTCTTGGCCGGCGCCTTCTTCGCGGCGGCCTTCTTCGGTGCCGCTTCCTTCTTCACCGCGGTCTTCTTGGCGGCCTTCTTGGCGCCAAATCCCTTGCGTACCGGCTTGCCAGTCTCGGCCATGAACTGCTCGGCCTCGGCCAGGGTCAGCGAGGCCGGCTCGCGATCCTTGGGGATCTTGCCGTTCATCTTGCCGTCGCTGATATAGGGGCCAAAGCGGCCGTTCAACACCTGGATGTCGGAGCCTTCGAACTCCTTGATGATGCGGTTGCGGGCAATCTCTTCCTTCTGCTCGACCAGGAAGATGGCGCGGGCCAGGTCGATCTTGTAGGGGTCGTCTTCCTTGGTCAGCGAGGCATAGGTGCTGCCGCGCTTGGCGAACGGACCGAAGCGGCCGATGCCGACGGTGACTTCCTCGCCATTGGCGTCGGCGCCGAGCTTGCGCGGCATGTCGAACAGCTTCAGTGCTTCGTCCAGCGAGATCGAATAGATGCTCTGGCCCGGCTGCAGCGAGGCGAACTTGGGCTTCTCCTCGTCATCGACGGTGCCGATCTGCACCATCGGGCCGAAGCGGCCGATACGGGCGGTGACGTCCTTGCCGCTGACCGGGTCCGGGCCCAGCACGCGCGCGCTGCCGGCATCGGTGCGGTCCAGCGATTCGCTCTTGTCGGTGACCAGTTCCTTGAACGGGCCCCAGAAGCGCTCCATCAGTGGCACCCACTCTTCCTCGCCGCGCGACACCGCATCCAGCTCGTCCTCGAGCCTGGCGGTGAAGTCGTAGTCGACGTACTGGGTGAAGTGGCTGGACAGGAACTTGCTCACCGCACGGCCAACGTCGGTTGGCTTGAAGCTGCGGCCTTCCATCTCGGTGTACTTGCGGAACAGCAGGGTCTGGATGATCGAGGCGTAGGTCGACGGACGGCCGATGCCGTATTCCTCAAGCGCCTTGACCAGCGCCGCTTCGGTGTAACGCGGCGGCGGCTGGGTGAAGTGCTGCTCGGCCAGGATGCGGTCCAGCGGCACGCGGTCGCCGGGCTTCATCAGCGGCAGCTTGCGGCCCTCGTCCTCATCCTCGGCACTCTTGCTGTCCTTGCCTTCCTCGTACACGGCCAGGAAGCCGGGCACCACCACGGTGGTGCCGCTGGCGCGGAACACGTGCTCGCTGCCGGCCGACAGATCGACGCTGACGGTGTTCAAGGTGGCCGGGATCATCTGGCAGGCAACGGCGCGCTTCCAGATCAGTTCGTACAGCTTGCGCTCGTCGTCGGTCAGGTACTTGCCCACCTGCGCCGGGGTGCGCAACGCCGAGGTCGGGCGCACGGCTTCGTGGGCTTCCTGGGCGTTCTTGGATTTGGTGGTGTAGGTGTTGGGCTTGTCCGGCAGCGCGCTGATGCCGTAGTCGCGTGCGATCACGTCGCGGATCTCGGCCAGTGCGTCCTGCGACAGGCTCACCGAGTCGGTACGCATGTACGAGATCAGGCCGACCGTGCCTTCATCGCCGATCGCCACGCCTTCGTACAGTTTCTGCGCCACCTGCATGGTCTTGCGGGTGGTGAAGCCGAGCTTGCGCGAGGCTTCCTGCTGCAGGGTGGAGGTGGTGAACGGCGCGGCGGGGCGGCGCTTGCGCTCCTTGCTGGCCACATCGGTGACATGCAGCGCGCCCTGCGCGGCCTGCTGGATGCGCAGGCGCGCGGCCTCGGCAGTGTCGCCGTCGGTGACGGTGAACTGCTCGAACTTCTGTCCGTCCAGCTTGATCAGGCGGGCATTGAAGTGCTGCGAAGGATGCGCACAGGCGGCTTCGATGCTCCAGTACTCGCGCGAGATGAAGGCTTCGATCTCTTCCTCGCGCTCGACGATCATGCGCAGTGCCGGGCTCTGCACGCGGCCGGCGGACAGGCCGCGCTGCACCTTGCGCCACAGTACCGGCGACAGGTTGAAGCCGACCAGGTAGTCCAGCGCGCGGCGTGCCTGCTGGGCATCGACCAGGTCCGAGGCGATCTCGCGCGGCTGGGCAATGGCTTCCTTGATCGCACGCGGGGTGATTTCGGTGAACACCACGCGCTGCATCGGCTTGCCATCGGACAGGCCGCGCTGCTTCAGGATCTCGGCGATATGCCAGCTGATGGCTTCACCCTCGCGATCCGGGTCGGTCGCCAGCAGGATGTCATCGGCGCCCTTTGCGGCTTTGGCGATGGCTTCGACGTGCTTCTCGTTCTTTTCGATCAGGTCATAGCGCATGGCGAACCCGTTCTCGGGGTCGACCGCGCCCTCCTTGGGAACCAGATCGCGCACATGCCCATACGAGGCCAGGACCGTGTAGTCCTTGCCGAGGTATTTATTGATCGTCTTGGCCTTGGCGGGCGATTCGACGATGAGCAGGTGCTTGGGCATGTCAGTACATTCTTGGGGCGGAACGCCCTTGGGGGGGCGCTAGGGTGGCTTAAACCGGGACGATAGTGAAGCCGATGTGGGGGTTGTGCATAAGCCGACGCCCGGGTTGCGGCCCGGGCGTTCAGCTTGGTTCCTTATTTAGAGGAATCATGCCGGGGTGGCCGCTGTCAAGCCACCCGGGCGTTTCAGTTGAAGTTGGACGAGGCGATACCGACCACCGCCAGCACCGCCACGATGCCCAGCAGGGCCAGCAGACCAAAGATCGACAGCACCACGATGGTGACCGTGCCCAAGCCGCGCTGCTGCCACTCCGGGTTGTCGGTGAAGGCCCACTTGTCCACTACCAGGGTGTCGCAGACCATGTCGTGGACACCCTGCTTGCGCTGGGTGAAGGCCACCATCAGGCCGGAAATCAGCACGCCCAGGCCACAGGTGACCACGGTGAACAGGACCAGGGCGATATAGCGCAGGAACCCGCGCCAGAAGGTCAGGCCTTCGCCATTGCCGCGTACCACCTTGATGCCGACCGCCATCTTGCCGAGGCTGGCCATGTTGCTGGTGGAATACATCCAGCCGAAATAGACCGCCGGTACCAGAATGCTGATGGCGTAGTTGAGGGTGTAGAAGGTGACCATCACGCCGGCGCTGGCGACGTCCGAACCGGACAGCGAGGCCATGCTCACGCCCATCACCAGCATCAGCGGGATCAGCAGCGCATAGCTCAGGATGCCGGTGACGAAGCTGTCGATGATGGAGGCGGCAAAACGACGCCACAGCCCGGCATGGACCACTTCGCCGCCGTGCACCACGTTGCTGTAGTCGTGGCTTACCGTGCCGGGCGCGGCATACGGCGAGGCCTGGCGATCAGCGGCCGCGGCCGCTGCCGCTGCCACCGCGCTGCCGTCGGCGATGGCAGTGTAATCCGCGCGCAGGTCGATGCCTTCCGATGCCGGTGCGGTCACCAGCAGTTGCAGCTCTTCGGCGGCCGCCGACAGCGGCTGCCATTGCGACATGCCTTCGCGCCAGACCAGGGTGGTCAGGTCAAGCTCGCCCTTGCGGAACAGTTCACGGATCGCCCCGGCTTCGACCGGGCCATGCCGCTCGCGCTGGGCATCGGCGTAGTACCACTCACTCATCGGTTTCCCCTGAGAAATTTCGCCTTCGGCAATCAGCCGCGGCAGTTGGCTGGCAGGTATTTGTCATCCACGTCCGAGCTGCATTCCCAGGTCGCGGCCCGCATATCGTAGTCGAGCCAGAGGGTTTTGCCGTGCAGGGCGGGTTCGTGGGGGCTGTTGAACTGCGCTTCCAGCCCGCAATGGCCGTCCTCGAAGCGGCCAACGCGCACGCTGCCGAGGTTGCCGCTGGCATAGCTCTCGGGGCTGCCGAAGCCGTCCTCGCCGTTCACCGGGCAACGTTCGTTGGCGGCGGCGAAGCCGGCAATATCCGAGCTCAGGGGCTGCAGCTGGGTGTAGACCATGCTGGCCCTGGCGCGTTGCTGGTAGTCCTTGTAGGCGGGAAGGGCAATGGCGGCAAGGATCGCCAGAATGGCCAGGCCAATCACCGCCACGATCGCACCGATGATGGCAGCAATGGCGCAGCCGGACAGGCCCTGTTTGGGCGGAGCAGCCGCAGCCGGATAACGGGGCACCTGCTGCAGTGGCGGTGGCAGGGGGGCGGCGCTTGCCGGGGCATCGGTATCGGCAGCAGCAGGCGGCGCGATGCCCAGTTCGGCTGCAAAATCGCGCAATGGACGCCAATCGCCGGCACCGTCCCGCCACAGCAGGGTATCGGCATCAATGCGGCCGGAGCGGTGCAGTTCGATGATGTTTTCAGACGGCAGCGGACCGCGCCGCTCGCGGTTGCCTTCGGCGTAGAACCATTGGCTCACGTGGATTTCCTCATGCGTCCCTGCATGCCGCGTGGGCTCAGTGCAGGGGTTCGGGTTCGTCGACGAACATCTGGGTTTCCATCCAGGCGTAGGCAGCTTCGGCACCGGGTTGGTTGAACAGCACCATCAGCACCACCCACTTGAGGTCGTCCAGGTCCAGCTCATCCTGGTCCAGGGCCATGGCACGGTCCAGCACCAGCTCGCGCTGGTCTGCGTCGAGGATGCCATGCTGTTCCAGGAACAGGAGGAAACCCCGGCAATCCACGTCCAGTTTGTCCAGCTCGGGGCCGTGAAAAATGCGTACGGGCCCGTCAACGCGGGGCCGTGCGACTGCCGGGCGCTGTTCGGCCAAGGCATCGAGCCAGTCGAAGGCCTTGCTGATTTCGGTGGGACTGAAACCGGCCTGGATCAGGCCGTTCTGGAGCGAGTCGCGGTCTCGGATGAGATCGGCATCCTCGCTGAAATAATGTTCAAACAGGTACAGCAGGACGTCCAGGATGCTCTCTTTCATTGCCCCTCGGCCTGCGCCAACGGCGCTGTGGAGGTGAAGGAACCCTCAGGTGCGGCTGTAGCGTCCGTGTGCGGACGACACGCTCCCTTGCAGTTCCATGAGCAGCAGCATGGATGACAGCTTGGCGGCCGTCAATCCAGAGCGCTCGATCAGTGAATCCATACCGGTTGGGTCATGGCCCAGTGCTTTCCACAATCGCTGGTAGTCCGGGTCCGGCAGGTCCGGGACCGGGGAGGGCCCGGTCACTGCGGTCGAGATGGGGGTGTGCAAGCGGTTTTGCAAGGCGTTGCCCAGTTCGCCAGCCAGATTGGCCACGCCTTCAAGAATGTGGTCGGCATGTGTCACCAATGTGGCACCGTCGCGGATCAGACGGTGGCAACCGCGGGCCATGGGGTTATGGATGGAGCCGGGCACCGCGAATACCTCGCGGCCGGCCTCGCTGGCCAGGCGTGCGGTCAGCAGGGCGCCAGAGCGTTCGGCGGCCTCGACCACCACCGTCCCCAGGGTCAAGGCCGCCAGCAGGCGGTTGCGTGCGGGGAACTGGCCGCTGCGTGGCACCGTGCCGGGTGCGTATTCGCTGACCACGGCGCCGTGCGCGGCCAGCTCGGCCTGCAGTTGGCGGTGGTGGCGCGGGTAGGCGATGTCCGGTCCGGTGCCGATGACGGCATAGCTCGGCGCTGCTGCGGCCATCGCTGCACGGTGGGCCGCAGCGTCGATGCCGGCGGCCAGTCCGCTGGCGACGGTCAGGCCGCAGCGGGCCAGCTCAGCGGCCAGATGGTGGGCGATATCGCGGCCGCCGGCGGTGGGGTTGCGGCTGCCGACCACGGCGATGGCGGGTTGCCAGAGCACGCCTGGGTTGCCGTCCACGAACAATGCGACGGGTGGATTGGGGGCCTGGCCCAGCAATGGCGGGTAGTCGGCGGTGGCCCAGCCCAGCAGCTGGTGGCCGGGTGCAGCCAGCCAGCTGAGCCCACGAGCCAGGGCTGCCGGGTCCGGGTGGGCAAGGGCGTGGCATTGATCCGCTGCGCAGCCGGCCGCGCGCCAGGTGGCGGCACCGGCTGCCAGCACCGCCGTGGCATCACCCAGCTGATCCAGCAGTTGCCGCAGCGGCAGCAAAGGGCCGCCTGCCAGCACCAGTATCAGCAGGGCCTGTGCGTCGGTTCGCCACATTTCGGAAGAGGCTGTCATGGCTTGGCAGCATCAGGCCAACATGACAACGGCGCCCTCGGGCGCCGTTGTCATGGTCTATCAGGCTTGTACGCTTACTGTGCGTCCGGATGCTTCAGCTCGTAGCCCACGCGGGCCGGCTTGTTGCCTTCCATGATCAGCGCATAGCTGACCTTGTCGAAGGTACGGAATACCATGGCATGGGCGGCATATTCCTCAGGCAGCGCCACCCGGCCAACGCCGTCGTGGAAACTGCTGTCGATACGCGAGCTGTCGCGACGACCCACGCGGTCGCTGACATGGCTGCCGCTGCGCCAGATCGAGAACACCGTGCCGTTGTCGATGCCTTCGCGTGCACCTGCGGAGATGGCAATGACATCACGCGGGCCACCCGAGGTCAGGGTGTCGGTCACCGCCAGCACACGGATATGGCCCGGCAGCGGGTTGCTGGCCGGCGCGTGCGGGATGAACTGCAGGTCATACGGCTGGGCCTGGACCGGCACCAGGCGATCACCGGCGCGTACTTCGCGGCCGCTGTCTTCCAGGCGTAGGGTCGAGGCCTGGCCTTGGTCGGCACCGACCTTGGTCACCGTGCCGATGTTGACCTGGGCCAGTTCGTAGCCAAGGAACTCATTGCGATCACTGCTGGCAACGTAGTCCTTCCACAGGTTGCCCTGGCCCGGCAGCGTGTTGCCACGGACTTCCAGGTCGGTGCTGGGCTTGGGCTGGCTGTAGCTGACCGTCGGCCGCACAACCATGTAACGCTGGCCCGGCTGCGTGCCCTGCAGGCCCACGACATACGCCAGCTGGCCGGCACTGGCACGCAGGCGGTCTTCTTCCAGCCCGACCACGTACGGCAGTTCCTTGAAGCTGTCGACGATGTTCAGGTTCTTCAGGAAGGGTTCGACATCAGCCAGCGGTATGGCATTGATCGGGGCTTCCTGGCGTGGGCCGGGCTGGGCGGTCACGCGGTCCAGGTAGGCCAGGCTCAGGATATCGCCCGGGTAGATCAGGTGCGGATTCTTCACCTGCGGGTTGGCTTGCCAGATCTCCGGCCAAAGCCACGGCTTCTTCAGGAAACGTGCCGATATATCCCACAGCGTATCGCCCTTGCGCACCACATAGGTGTCAGGGTGCGAACCGTTCATTTCCACGGCGACAGCATAGGTCGTCACGGTCAGCAGCGCCGCGGCGGCGACCGTACGTATTTGTTTCAACATGGTTGCGATCTGCCTGATTCCCCAACAGGTTGGCGCACTATATTGCAGAAATGGGCGCGCCGGGCAAGCGCAAGCGGTAGAATTGGGACATCTTGCCGGTTTAAGCGGCATCCCCACAGGTATTGCTATGGCCCTCCTGCCCATTCTCGAATTCCCCGACCCTCGGTTGCGCACCAAGGCGGCGCTCGTTGATGCCGCCGAAGTGACCACGCCGGCGTTCCAGCAACTGCTCGACGACATGTTCCAGACCATGTACGAAGCGCCGGGCATCGGCCTGGCCGCCAGCCAGGTCGACGTGCACAAGCGCTTCATGGTCATCGACGTCAGCGAGGAGCGTGACGCGCCGATGGTGTTCATCAACCCCCAGATTGCCAGCGCCAGCGAAGGCGGCCGTGTCTATCAGGAGGGCTGCCTGTCGGTACCTGGCATCTACGCTGATGTCACTCGCGCCGATTCCATCGTCGTGCGCTTCCTCGACCGTGAGGGCAAGCAGCAGGAACTGGCGGCCGATGGCCTGCTGGCCACCTGCGTGCAGCATGAGATGGACCACCTTGATGGCAAGCTGTTCATTGACTACCTGTCGCCGCTGAAGCGCGAGATGGTGCGCAAGAAGCTGGCCAAGTCGCGCAAGCACGTTGCTTGATTCAAGGGTGGGATCGGGGAGTCGGGACCGGGGATTGGCTGCAACAGGCTGTGCCGCGCCTCCCTGATGTCCTGGCGCTCTGTCCTGCATCCATGCCTGCACGCTCCTTTTTTGATTCGCGATTGGCCGCAGCTGCCGTTGGGTTGCGTTTGCCTATCCCGAATCCCGAACAGCGAATTCCCACCCAATGAAAATCATCTTTGCCGGTACCCCGGAATTTGCCGTTGCCTCGCTGGCTGCCGCTGCGCGCCAGCATGAAGTGGTGGCTGTCTATACACAGCCGGACCGTCCGGCGGGCCGTGGTCGCGGGCTGATGCCATCACCGGTCAAGCTGGATGCGATCGCACGGGGTATCCCGGTGTTCCAGCCGGAATCCCTGAAGACGCCCGAGGCCCAGCAACAGCTGCGCGATCTGCAGCCGGACCTGATGATCGTGGTGGCGTATGGCCTGATCCTGCCCAAGGCAGTGCTGGCCATCCCCACCCACGGCTGCTGGAACGTACATGCCTCGCTGCTGCCGCGTTGGCGGGGCGCGGCACCGATCCAGCGCGCGATCGAGGCCGGTGATGCCGAAACCGGCGTCTGCCTGATGCAGATGGAGGCGGGCCTGGACACCGGTCCGGTGCTGCTGCGCCAGCACACCCCCATCAGTGATACCGACACCGGCGGGCAGTTGCATGATCGTCTGGCGCAGATGGGCGCGCAGGTGCTGTCCGACGGCCTGGGCTTGTTGCGTGCCGGCCTGAAGCCGGTGGCGCAGGTGCAGCCGGAAGCCGGGGTGACCTACGCGCACAAGCTGGACAAGGCCGAGGCGCGTCTGGATTGGAGCCGTGACGCGGCCGCCTTGGCGCGCACCGTGCGTGCCTTCAATCCCTGGCCGGTGGCCGAGGCCAGCCTGGCGGGGGAACGCGTGCGCATCCACGGCGCGGTGGCCATCGCCGACAACCTGGGCAAAGCGCCGGGGGCCGTGATCGGCGCCTCACGCGAAGGCATCGACATCGCCTGCGGGGAAGGTGCATTGCGCCTGCGCGTGGTGCAGCGCGAGGGCGGCAAGGCGATCACCGCTGCCGACTATCTCAACGCCCGCCGTGATCTGCGGGTCGAGGGCTGAGGGGTGGCAGCAACCTCCTCTCCCTGGGCCGGCAAAGGCAGTACGCAGGTGCCCGGCGTACAGACCCGGGCATTGGCGGCGAAGGTACTGGCAGCGGTGCTGGGCAAGGGGCGCTCGCTGAAGGCGGAGTTGGCCGTGGCGCTGCCGCGCTTGGAGGACAGTCGCGACCGCGCCCTGCTGGAGGCAATCTGCTTTGCTGCGTTGCGCCGCCGTTTTGTCTACGAGCAGGCGCTGGCGAGCTGGCTGCAGAAGCCATTGGGGCCGCGTGATGTGGACCTGCGTGGTCTGCTGATGGCCGGTTTTGCCCAGCTGGATGCCCTGCAGCTGCCTGCGCATGCGGCGTTGTCAGCCACGGTGGAAGCAGCACGTGCGCTGGGGCGTGAGCGCCAGGCCGGTCTGGTCAACGCTGTGCTGCGGCGTGCCCAGCGCGAGGGCTTTGCCGAAGCGCGCGCTGAAGATGCCTGGCCGCACTGGTTGCTGCAGCAGGTCAGGCACGATTGGCCGGAGCAGGCCGAAGCCATCATCGCCAACAGCCTGCAGCCCGCGCCGCTGTGGCTACGGGTGAACCGGCAACAGCACGACCGCGAAGCCTACGCGCAGCTGCTGGCGCAGGCGGGTATCGGGGCGGTGAGCGAGGCGCTCAGCGCCGACGCGCTGCAACTGCCACAGGCGGTACCGGTCGGCAGTCTGCCGGGGTTCGCCCAAGGGGCGGTGTCGGTGCAGGACCTGTCCGCCCAGCAGGTGGCCGATGCGCTGGCCCCGGCAGTGGGTGCGCGGGTGCTCGATGCCTGTGCAGCGCCGGGCGGCAAATCGGCACATCTGCTGGAACGCGATCCCACGCTGCAGCTGCTGGCCCTGGACGTGGACGCGCGGCGCCTGCAGCGTATCCGTGAAACCTTTGCCCGTACCGGTGTAGGTGCAAAGGCGACGGTGCAGGCGGTGGATGCCGCCGATCTGGCTGCCTGGTGGGACGGGCAGCCCTTCGATGCCGTGCTGCTGGATGCACCCTGCTCGGCAACCGGCATCATTCGCCGCCAGCCCGATGTGCTGCTGCATCGGCGCCCGGCGGATATTGATGCGCTGGTCGCCCTGCAGGCACGGTTGCTGGATGCGCTTTGGCAGGTGCTGCGCCCCGGTGGTGTGCTGCTGTACTCGACCTGCTCGATCCTGCAGCGGGAGAACGCCGGGCAGGTGGCGGGCTTCTTGCGGCGCCACCCCGATGCCAGCGTGCAGCCGCTACCGGCCGCGTTTGGGCATGACCAGGCGGGCGCGCGTCAGCGCCTGCCGGCCGAACAGGGCGGCGATGGTTTCTTCTATGCGCGGCTACTCAAGAGTGGGGACTCCTGACAGTCCTGCCTTCCCTTGTTGCAATGATCTTGTCCGGCCAGGCCAGCAGAATGCTGGCCTGCTCCAGTTGCCCTGCACCGAGTCCATTGATGTCCCTTCCCCTGTCCACTCCGCCGTTGTATATCGTCAATCTGCCTGCATCGGTGGATCGTCGTGAGTCCATGCAGCGCCAAGCGGTGTCATTGGGACTGACGCTGGAATTCTTCGAGGCCGTCAACGGCCGCCAGCCCCATCCGCTGTTCGCGCATGTGGATGAGGGTCGACGGGTGGCAAACAAGGGCCGTCCGTTCAAGCCCGGTGAGCTGGGTTGTTGGGCCAGCCACTACCTGCTGTGGCAACGCTGCGTGCAGCGCGGTGAACCGATCATCGTGCTGGAGGATGACATCCAGCTATCGCCGCGGTTTGTCGATTTGTTGCAGGCATTGCCACAACTGCCGGCGCAGGTGGGTTACTTCCGCCTGCATGCCGGTGATCGCCCCAGCACGCCCTGGCTGCAGTTCGGTGATTTCGTGCTGCACCGCTATTGGCGCAGTCCACTATGCACCCTGGGTTACTACCTGACCCCGGATGCCGCGGAAAAGCTGCTGCGTCACGCGCGGCGCTGGGTCCTGCCGGTGGACGACTACATGGATCTGGCGTGGTTGCACGGGGTGGAGTGCCTGGGGCTCAAGCCAGGCGTGGTGCGCAGCGATGAAGACTTCGAATCGACGATCCAGGTTGGGCGTGGGCCCAAGCCCGCCGTCGGACCGTGGGGCTGGGTTACCCGCGAAGGCTATCGCGCAGGTCTCAACCTGCGCTGGTTCCTGCACAATCTTCCGCATCGCCTGCGCCGGCACCGCATTTAAGCTTGCGGCCAGGCAAGACGGCCCGCCATCGGCGGACCGTCGCCATCAGCCCTTGTGGCCGCGATGGCCCATGATGATTCCCAGCGCGCGCTCGTAGCGCTTCCACCAAGGGGCATTGCCACGCAGCGCCAGGGACGCATAGCGCTTGCGTTCCTTGCGGGTGGGGTTGGGCTTGGTGCGGTACTCGTACTTGCTCTGCACGCTGCAGCCATCATCCAGGCCCACCCGCCATGCGTACTGGCGGACGATGCCGTAGTTGCGCAGGTTGTTGCGGTAGATCGCGCTGGGGTCCTGGCGGGTGGCCCACCAGCCATTGCTGCCGTGGGTGCGGTATTCCACGCAGCCGGTGGGCAGGTAGTACTTGCGTGCACCCATGATGCTGGCGCCATGCACAACGCAGGCATCCGCGCAAAGCTTCCAATGGCGGCGGAAGCTGTGCGGCAGGTCCAGCACGTTCTCGGCCCAGTGGCGGCGCAGCGAGATGGCCGAGGTGGGAGCGCCATACCAGGGCACCAGGAAATAGGTGCTGACCGCGGTATAGCCCAGGTCGATGGGCTGCCCGCTGTTTTCGTAGCGGATGTCCATCTGGTCGATGCCGAAGGTCTGCAGGTCGCTGAAAATGAAATCGACGTCGCGTCGGGCATCGTAGACCGCGCCGATCTTTTCCAGATAGCCCGGCTTCCAGCGGTCATCGGCATCCAGGAAGCACACCACATCGGCGGTGGCCGCTGCTACACCACGCTGGAACGCGGCCAGCTGGCCTTCGTTCTTGTCGAACAACAGGGTCACGCGCGGGTCGTTGCCGTAGCGATCACGCAGCATCTGCGGCGACGCATCGGTGGAGCCGTCATCCACCACCAGTACCTGGGCAGCAGGGCGGGTCTGCGCCAGTGCGCTTTCCACCGCCTCGAACACGAACTTGGCGTAGTTGTAGTTGGTGATGACCACCGCAAAGGTGGTCATGCCTTGTCCTCGGCCAGCAGGGTGCGGAAGTAGGCGATGGTTTCCTTCAGGCCGTCCTCCAGCGACACCTTGGGCTCCCAGCCCAGCTTTTCCTTGGCCAGCGAGATGTCAGGCTGGCGTTGCTTCGGGTCGTCGGAGGGCAGGGGCTGGTAAACCAGGCGTGAGCGGCCGCCGACCAGGCTGAGGACCTTCTCGGCCAGTTCCAGCATGGTGAACTCACCGGGGTTGCCGATATTGACCGGGCCGGTGAAGCCATTTTCGGTGTCCATCATGCGGGTCATCACTTCGATCAGGTCGTCGACGTAGCAGAAACTGCGGGTCTGGCTGCCGTCGCCGTAGATGGTGATGTCCTGGCCGCGCAGGGCCTGCACGATGAAATTGCTGACCACGCGTCCGTCATTGGGGTGCATGCGCGGGCCATAGGTGTTGAAGATGCGCACAACCTTGATATCCAGCGCATGCTGGCGGTGGTAGTCGAAGAACAGGGTCTCCGCGCAACGCTTGCCTTCGTCGTAGCAGCTGCGCAGGCCGATCGGGTTGACCCGGCCCCAGTAGCCTTCCTGCTGGGGGTGGACTTCCGGGTCGCCATAGACTTCGCTGGTGGAGGCCTGCAGGATGCGGGCATTCAAGCGCTTGGCCAGGCCCAGCATGTTGATCGCACCATGCACGCTGGTCTTGGTGGTCTGTACCGGATCGTGTTGGTAGTGCACGGGCGAGGCCGGGCAGGCCAGGTTGAAGATGCGGTCAACTTCCACGTACAACGGGAAGGTGACGTCATGGCGCATCAGCTCGAAGTTGGGATTCCCCATCAGGTGCGCGACATTGCGCTTGCTGCCGGTGAAGAAATTGTCGGCGCAGAGGACGTCGTGCCCGTCGGCGACCAGTCGGTCGCACAGGTGGGAACCCAGGAAACCGGCGCCGCCGGTAATCAGAATGCGCTGCATTTATTCTTCTCAGATGAATGGCTTTGCCGGGCCCGCCTAAGCGTCCCCCCCGGTTGCTCGGCGGGCGTCATTTTGTCATGGCCCGAAGGTCATTGGTGAACACTGCATTGATCTGCCATGCGGTTGACAGGCGGATTGGCGGAAAAAGCGCCCGAATCTGCTAAAACTGCAGAGTTTTCCTAAACCGTTCCGGGCCGCGTCGGCCCAATCGTCCAATGCCTCCTCCGCCTTCCCTTGCCGCTGCGCCACGTTTCCACGTCCTGGGGGGCGGCCGGTGGCGTGTTCTTCACCACATGGCCAGTGCGGCAGTGTTCCTGCTGCCAGCGCTGGTACTCAGCACGCCGACCAATCTGCTGCCTTTCGGTCTGCTGCTGCTGCTCAGCAGCCTGTGTGGGGCGGACTTCCTGTGGCGCGCGCGGCCGGCAGCGCGGCCCTATGCGGGCTTGTTGGCGATGCTGGCAGCGGCGGTGATCGTCCTGGGGGTGTGGTCGGCCTGGCATTTCAACCAGGTGGTGGAGGATGTGGACAACCGCTCGCGGTTCCTGGTGATGCCATGGGCGATGCTCTGGGCGTGTGCATTGCGGCCCTCGCAACGTGCGTTGTGGTGGGGTGCGTTGACCGGCTTGGTGGCGACCCTGGTGGTGGCGTTGGCGCAGGTGGCTGGTGGCCTGGAGCGTGCCGAAGGATGGACCAATGCCATCGTGCTGGCGGACACCGTGCTGGTCCTGATGGTGGTGCTGGTGCTGTGCCGGCCCCCGCACAAGTGGTGGTTGATCGTGGTCGGAATGCTGGCGGGGGGCATTGTGATCCTGCTCAGCGGTAGTCGCGGCGTATGGCCGGCGCTGCTGTTGCTGCTGCTGGTGATGGCGCTGAGCGTGCCCTGGCGTAGCGGACGCTTCCGCCTTGCGGTACTGGCAGCCATGGTCGCCGTTGCCGCGGTGCTGGTGCTGGCGGTGCCCCAGCTGCGTGAAATGACCCGGTTGGATGAGCTGCACAGCGATGTGCAGCGGATCGAGCGCGGGGACGTAAATTCATCTGCCGGCGCCCGCCTGGAGCGTTTGCAGGTGGCCTGGGACACCCTGCGTGAACGGCCTTGGGCAGGCATTGGTATCGGCCATTTCGATACCGCCATGGAGCGTTTGCCGGAGTGCCGCCCCCCGGCCGTGGCGGTGGCCCGCTGCGACCTGGGCCATGCCCACAACGATCTGGCCGAATGGTCGGCAACCATGGGCATCCCTGGCAGCGTGTTGTTGTTGCTGGTTTACGGGCTGCCACTGTGGCTGTTTGCACACCTGCATCGACTTGGGGGTGAACCGGACTTCCGTGGGCCGGCCGCGGCGGGGCTCATGCTGGTTGCCACCTTCGTGCTATGCGGAATGACCCAATCGATGTTTGCCCACCAGATCACCGCCAGTGTCTATACGACGCTGGTGGGGCTGTTGGCGGGCATGTCGCTGCTGGGCGTCGCACGGCGGCGGCAGGCTGCAGCTCAGGGCTGAGCGCGCGGTGGGTCGACCAAGGGTTGCTGGTTGTTCAGCAGCCACAGCATGATGGTCTTCTGGCGCACGTAGTTGGCGCTGACAAAGGCTTCGATCAAGCCTGGCCAGCCGTCAAGGAAGCCGCGTTTGACCACGTAGCTGCGGAAGAAGCGCCAACTGGGGGCCAGCACCAGTTTGCCCAGGGTGGCGCGCTTGCCCTTGGCGTGTTCGTACTCGGCCATCATCCGGGCGTATTTCTGCTTCTTGTCCAGCAGCTGCAGGAAGCTGCGGTAGGGATGATGCAGCAGGTCGCCCGGCAGCAGGGTAACCGGACCATCGACGGCGACCGCTTCATGGATCTCACGATCGCCGCGCCAGCCGCCATGGCGGCGGTCGAACAGCCGCAGCACGCGGTCCGGATAAGCGGTGCCGTGGCGCAGGAAGCGCCCGAAGTACTCCGAGCAGCGCGCGAAGCGGTAGCCCACGGCGCGGACAAAGCCGGCATCACGCTCGGCCTCGATCGCCGCGCGCAGGTGCGCATCCACCCGTTCGTCGGCATCCAGGCACAGCACCCAGTCGTGGCTGGCCAGCTCCACGCAGAATGCCTTCTGGCTGCGGAACCCGGTGAATGCCCGCTGCACCACGCGTGCGCCTGCCGCTTCGGCAATGGCGACGGTGGCATCACTGGAGAACGAGTCCACCACCACGATCTCATCGCAGAACGCCAGCGAGGCCAGGCAGTCACCGATGCGGTCGGCCTCGTTGAAGGCGATGATGCAGGCCGACAGGCATTGGCGCGCGCTGGGCGCAGGGGTGGTTGGGCTGGGCATGGTGATCGGTGGCGGGGGAAACGGGCCAAGCCTAGCAGCGACGGCTTCCACTGGCGATGCGATAATTGCGCCATATCCGGGATATTCAGGAGTTCCCCGCCGTGCCACGCCACTATCTGCTGTACGGGTCCGAGCGTTATGCGCTGGCCATTCTGCGTCCGCTGCAGGCCGCGATCCGCGCGCGTGGCGACGAGGCCGCCTGGTTCTTCGATGGCCCAGGCGCCGAGGACCTGACCGCCGATGAGACCCTGCTGAGCGTGCAGCAGGTGCGGGCCTGGAACCCCTGCGCGGTGATCACCTCATCCAACGCGGTGCCGCATTTCTTCCCCGGTGTGAAGGTTGAAACCTTCCATGGCTTCGACGCTGGCAAGCCGCGCCATATCTACATCCGTGGCTTCTTTGACCTGTACTGCACCACCGGCCCGCGCGATACCGCCGCGTTCTCGGAGCTGGCGGAGAAGGCTGGCCATTTCTCGGTGGTGGAAACCGGTTTCCCCAAGATCGACCCGTTCATGAGCCAGCTGCAGGATCAGCCGGATCCGGTCCGTGAGCCGCCGGTGATCCTGTACCACTCCACCTTCTCGCCGTCGTGGAGTGCCGCCGGCATCCTGTATGACGAGATCAAGCGTCTGTCGCAGACGGGCGAGTGGCGTTGGATTGTCACGTTCCATCCGAAGATGGACCCGGAAGTGGTGGCCAAGTACCGCGCACTGGAAGGCCCCTACCTGCGCTTCGCTGACGACGACAACATCCTGGACCTGTTCCCGCAGGTGGACATGATGTGCTCGGATACCTCGTCCGCGCTCAACGAATTCCTGCTGACCTACAAGCCGGTGGTGACCTTCAAGAACCGCCGTCCGGGCCCGCAACTGATCGATATCGATGACCCGGCACAGTTCGAAGGCGCCATCCGCACCGCGTTGTCACGGCCGCCGGAGCTGATGGCCGCGGTACGTCAGTTTGCCGACCAGTTGCACCCGTACCGCGATGGCAAGTCCAGCGAACGCATCCTGCAGGCCATTGATGATTTCATCGCCAAGGGCGGCCGCAACCGCAAGCCCAAGCCACGCAACTGGTGGCGCAAGATCAAGCTGCGCAGGCGCATTGGTTATTGGGGGCCGGCGCGGGTTTGAGTGCATGGGGGCGTTGCCCCTCTCCCGCCCCTTCGGGGCACCCTCTCCCGCGAGGGGAGAGGGGTAAAGCTGCAATTGCAGACAATGCTTCAACTCGCTGCATACCACCCCTCTCCCCCCGCGGGAGAGGGTGCCCCGAAGGGGCGGGAGAGGGGGTAGCTATTTAGCCTCACCAGCGCAGCTTGCGCCGCGCCATTTCCCGCCCAAGCTGGGTCATCAGCGCCCGCGCCTGGGCCTCCTCCAGGAAGCGCAGTTGCAGTGCCGGCGAACCGGCTGCACCGGCGGTATCCAGGGTCAGCGTGGCGGTGCCAAGGCGCCGATCCAAGGGCGAACGGTCCAGCCGCAATGCCTGCAGCTTGTCCAGCTCGGCCACCCGCCACCAGCGGTTCCACCAGCCGCCGCGGATGGCCACACGCTGCGCATCGATGCTGTAGCCGATGCGCGTGACCTGGCGGTAGGCCTTGAATGCCGACCATGGCAGCCACAGCAGTGGCAACAACCCCCAGGGGCTGTCGCTTTCATGGACCAGCAGCGCCGCCAGCAGGGGCATCAGCACCAGCGCGGGCAGGCATAGCCGCCACCAGCCGCGTTGGCTTACCGGCTGCCACTGTTCGGGCGGCCACTGCAACTGCGGCAGCAGGTGCTGCAGCAGCGCATCGCAGTTGGCCGGGGGGGCCAGCGGTGCCAGTTCCTTGAGTGCGCGCCCGGCCTGTTCCTGCTGGCCGCCACTGGCAATGTCCACACGCAGCTGGCGGCGCTTGAACAGGCGGTGCAGCGCGCTTTCGCGCAGGGTCCAGGCCTGGATGCGGCGGCGGGCCACGCTGCTGCGCACGCGGGTGAACAGGCCGCGTTCCACGGTCAGGCGCTTGTCGGCCTCGCTCAGGCCGAAGCCGTAGTACTGCACGATGGCCAGGCCCACCGACAACAACTGCATCAGCAACAGGGCAAAGGCCAGCAACAGCAGGCTGGAGGTGATCAGGCTCAACGTGCCCAGCTGCAGCTGGCTGGCATAGCCGAAGACCTGGCGGCCGTGTTCTTCGATGAAGTCGGAGGTGACCCGGCGCGGGAACAACTGGTAGGCCGCACCGATGGCGGCGGCCACCACCACCATCGCGCGGTTGGAGATCAGCCCCAGCCGCACCAGCTCGCTGATGGGCAGGCGCAACAGGACGTCGCCGGCGGGTGCGTCCAGCGTGGCATGCAGCGGCGCATCGCTGCCACGCTGGCGGATGAGCCGCTCCAGCTCCAGCGCCTGCGCCAGCTTGAGCACACGCATCTCCGCTTCCGGCTTGTCGCCACCGGCCGATTCCAGGCGCAGCTCGGCCACGCCGAACAGCCGGTGCAGCAGGTTCTGGTGGACCACCACGTTGTGGATGCGCGCAAACGGGATCTCGCGCCGGGTACGTTCGAAGATGCCACTGCGGATGCTCAGCGCATCCTCGCCAATGCAGTAGCGGTAGCTCAGGTACTGCAGCACGGCGCTGACCACCAGCGCCAGCACGATCGCAGCGCTGATCCAGTGGTGGTAGGGCAGGTCGTCGTCACTGCGGCTGCCAAATACAACCAGCGCCACGAGCGGCAGCAGGAACTGCTGCACCTGCTGTTGCAGGGCGAACAGCCAGGACCAGGGGTGCAGGCGTTGTTCTTCGCCCGGCAGCGGCGGGGGCGGGGTGCTCACAGGGCGTCGTCGTCGTGGTCGAGCTGGCGTGCCAGGCGGTCACGCAGGCGTTCGGCATCGGCCTTTGCCAACCCGGCCACCGCCACGGTGTTCATGCGGCTGCCGGCGGTATGCACGACCAACGTCGCCAGCCCGGCCATGCGTTCCAGCGGGCCGCGGCGCAGGTCCAGGTGCTGCACGCGCGACACCGGCACCTGGCTTTCGCTCTGCCACATATGGCCGCGGCGTACGCCCAGCGATTGTGCGTCCAGCCGCCAGAAGGTGAGCCGGTGGCGGCGCCAGCCAAACCAGGCGCCGAGCAGGGCACCGCCAAGGCCTGCCACCATCGGGGCCAGCAACCAGTGGGTTTGGCGGGCCACCAGCATCAGCACCAGACAACTCACTGCAAACAGCAGGCCCATGCTCAGCGCCGCGCCGACCGCTGCGAATACGGCGCCACGGGGTGGCAGCGGCTGCCACGGGTTGTCGTCGGAAGGAGGTGCGTCGGGGAGGGCAGGGGTTTCAATCATGCGCAGACGATATAACGCCTGCCCAGTCAGCGGTAGGCGGCGGTACCCGCCGCGGCGCATGGAGGGCTGCTGTCCACGGAAAGCCGCTGCCCGCCTGTTGTCAGCACCACGGCGCAGCAGTACGCGGCGGGTGCCCCACGGGTTTCGCGGCTTGTCGCGCTGCCACGGGAAGGCCGGCTACTGCGCTGCCATGATCAGCGCGTCCACATCCAGATGGTGGCCGGCGCGTGTGGCCTTGGTACGCAGGTACTGCTCGTTCTCGTGGGTGATTTCACCGGTGACCGGCACGCAGCCGACGACTTCGATACCGGCCTTGCGCAGGTGCTGCACCTTGGTGGGGTTGTTGGTGAGCAGCTGGATACGCTGTACGCCGAGCGCACGCAGCATTGCCACGGCGCTGCCATAGCGGCGTTCGTCGGCACCAAAGCCCAGCTGCGCATCGGCGTCGATGGTGTCCAGGCCTTCGTGCTGGTAGCCATAGGCGCGCATCTTGGCGGCGATGCCGGTGCCGCGGCCTTCCTGGTCCAGGTACAGCAGGATGCCGCCGCCCAGTTCCTTGAGCGTGCGCAGGCCGCGCCGCAGCTGGTCGCCACAATCGCATTTGAGCGAGCCGAACAGGTCGCCGGTGAGGCAGGACGAGTGCACGCGCACCGGCACGATGCCGCCCATGTCGGGGTTGCTGACGATCACCGCCACCTGGTCGCGCTGGGCGACACCGCCGCGGAACACCGCGAACTCGCTCATGCCGACATCGCGCAGCGGCACCGGCGAGCGGGTCACCAGTTCGTAATCCTGGCCGGCCTGGCCTGCACCTTCGGCAAGGGCGGCGGTATCCAACTGCAGGCAGTCATCGAAGGGGCTGGGTGCTGCATCCAGTTCCACCGATACCATGGCCGGCAACAGCAGGCCCAGCCGTGCCACTTCCACCGAGGCGGCATCCAGGGCGTCGCCATCGGGGTGTGCGCCGGCCGGTGCAGTGGCGTCGCGCAGATAGGCCAGGGCTGGCAGCTCGGCGAAATCGCGGCCGGCCAACGGGATGCGGATGCCGTTGGCGGCAGTGATCCCCAGGGTCTGCGCGCGCGCAGCGGTGAGGAACAGGTAATGGCGGTTGCCGGCCGCGCTGGCAAAGGCGGCAAAGCCCTCCGGCGAGCTGCTGTCCAGGGCAATGCTGGCCAGCCGGCGCGGCCCGTCGCTGATCACCACCGGGCGCCCGGCGCGCAGCTCGGCGGCGGCGCGCTCGCAACGGATGGCGGCGGTCTGGCCAAAGTAGGACGGGCTGGCGGAGCTGGGGCTGTTCATCTGGAACCTTATGGGGGCCGCTGGCCGTTGAATCAATCCAACGGCACCGGTGACGCAGTGTTGCAGGGGCGGGTTCAGTGCGGGTGACGGGCGGTGGCGTAGGGGTCGGTTTCACCGCTGCCCGGTGGCCGCAGCGTGTAGCGCTTGTAGGTCCATTGGTACTGCGCCGGGTCGCGGCGGGCGATGCGCTCGATGCCGCTGCTGAGGCTGGCCGCAGCCAGCTGCAGGTCGGGGTCGGCGATCTGCGCTTCGGCCGGTTCGATATGCAGGGCGAAATCGAGATCCGGCCCGGTGCGTTCGCACCAGCCATACAGCAGGGTGGCGCCGGTGCGCTCGGCCAGGCGGTTGACCAGGGTCATGGTCAGGGCCTGGATGCCGAAGAAGGGTACAAACACGCCATCGCCATTCTTGGGTTGCTGGTCGGGCAGGATGCCGGTGGCGCCGCCTTCCTTGATTACCTTGAACAACTGCCGCACCGCCGGGCCCTCGGCGCGAACCTGGCGGACGTTGTCGCCGCCACGGCACAGCTGCAGGAACTCATCACCGACCGGGTTCTCCGGCGGTGCATAGACGATGGCGATCGGGCCACGGGAGGCCAGCCACTGGTTCAGCAGCTCCCAGTTGCCGTAATGCGGGGCGATGACGATCACGCCCTTGCCCGATGCCAGCGCGGCGTCGTAAAGCGCTTCGCCATGGCGTTCGCGCAGGTGCCGGGACAGGTTGCGGGCCGGGTCGTGGGTCCACAGGTACAGCGTTTCCAGGGCCTGGCGGGCAGTGGTGCGCAGCACCTCGCGGTGCAGGCGCGCGCGCTGTGCAGCGTCCAGCTCGGGGAAGGCCAGCTCCAGGTTGCGCCGGGTCACCCGGCTTTCGCGGGCATTGATGCGGCGCCACAGCCAGGCCACGGTATCGGCCAGCGTCCGCTGCCAGGACCAGGGCAGGTGGGTCAGGGCGCTGGCAAGGCGGTAATAGAGCTTGGCGGTGGATTGCGGTTTCATCGGCCCAAGTTTAGCCGCTGGCGCCCGGTGCTATGGTGCCCGGCCCCCTTGCAGGAGTTACCCATGCTTTGCCTGATCCAGCGTGTTACCCAGGCCTCGGTCACGGTTGATGACGCGGTGGTGGGGCAGATCGGCCCCGGCCTGCTGGCGCTGGTGGGGGTGGAGCCGGGCGACGAACCGGCGATGCTGTCGCGGATGGCTGACAGGCTGCTGGGTTATCGTGTTTTCGCCGACGATGCCGGCAAGATGAACCGCTCCTTGCGGGATACCGGCGGCGGTTTGCTGCTGGTCAGCCAGTTCACCCTGGCCGCCGACACCCGCTCGGGCATGCGCCCGAGCTTCACCAGCGCCGCGCCGCCGGCCGAGGCTGAACGGCTTTTCAATCAATTGGTGGCGATCTGCCGTGAAAAACACGCCGCAGGGGTGGAAACCGGGCAGTTCGGTGCCCATATGGTTGTCAGCCTGATCAACGACGGGCCTGTGACCTTTCTGCTCAGACCATGACGCGCCGTGAACCCACCGCCACGGCAAGCGCTATGCTGCGCTGGTATAATGCTAGGTTCCCTATATTCACAATCGCCGGTGGCGCGAGCATTACATGGCCAACGAACGTCCTGCCCAGCAAAACGACATCAAGCTCCTGATCAGCAAGGGCCTGGAACAGGGCTACCTGACCTACGCCGAAGTCAACGATCACCTGCCCGACGACATGGTCGACCCGGAGCAGATCGAAGACATCATCGGTTTGATCACCGGCATGGGCATCGACGTCCATGAAGTTGCCCCCGACGCCGACACGCTGATGCTCAGCGACGGCAACACCGGCAACCGTGAAGTCGATGACACCGCCGCGGAAGAAGCCGCTGCTGCACTGACCGCACTGGACACCGAAGGTGGCCGCACCACCGACCCGGTGCGCATGTACATGCGCGAGATGGGCACGGTGGAGCTGCTGACCCGCGAAGGCGAAATCGCCATCGCCAAGCGCATCGAGGAAGGCCTGGGCCAGGTGCAGGCTGCACTGGGCACCTTCCCGCTGGCCGTTGAGTCGGTGCTGGCCGATTACGAAGCACACAAGGAAGGCAAGAAGCGCTTGGCCGAAGTGATCGTCGGCTTCAACGACCTGGTCGAGGAAGAACCCGCCCCGGCCGTGGCCGAGGACACCAGCGACGATGCTGATGCCGACGGCGACGAAGACGACGACGGCGACGACGTCGAGGAAGAAGCCGGCCCGACCGGTCCGGACCCGCTGGAAGTGGCTGCCCGCATGGAGCAGCTGGCCACCGACCTGGCCAAGTTCAAGAAGGCCCACGCCAAGGGCGACAGCAAGGCCCAGGCCAAGCTGCGCGAGGAGATCTCGGCCACCTTCGTGACCCTGAAGCTGCCGCTGCCGCTGACCGACGTACTTGTGCGCCTGCTGCGCGACACCATGGCCCAGGTCAAGTCGCAGGAGCGCCGCGTGCTGCACCTGGCCACCATCACCGCCCGCATGCCGCGTAAGGATTTCATCCGCTCGTGGGAAGGCAACCAGACGAACCTGGAGTGGGTGGAAGACGCAATCAAGCGTAAGCAGAAGTGGTCGTCGGCGCTGCGTGACGTCAAGGACCAGATCGTTGCCGAACAGCAGGCCACCATCGACCTTGAGAAGGACACCCAGCTGAGCCTGGACGAGCTGAAGGAAATCAGCCGCGTCATGGCCTACGGCGAAGCCAAGGCGCGCAAGGCCAAGAAGGAAATGGTCGAGGCCAACCTGCGTCTGGTGATCTCCATCGCCAAGAAGTACACCAACCGCGGCCTGCAGTTCCTGGACCTGATCCAGGAGGGCAACATCGGCCTGATGAAGGCCGTCGACAAGTTCGAATACCGCCGCGGTTACAAGTTCTCGACCTA
>DKPB01000082.1:0-140871 GCA_002471015.1 Stenotrophomonas sp. UBA7346 | reverse complement strand
CGCACCATCCGTATCCCGGTGCACATGATCGAGACGATCAACAAGTTGAACCGCATTTCCCGCCAGATGCTCCAGCAGTACGGCCGCGAGGCCACGCCGGAGGAGCTGGCCAAGGAAATGGACATGCCGGAAGACAAGATCCGCAAGGTGATGAAGATCGCCAAGGAGCCGATCTCGATGGAAACCCCGATCGGCGACGACGAGGATTCGCATCTGGGCGACTTCATCGAGGACACCAACGTGGAGTCCCCGATCGAGAACACCACCAACATCAACTTGTCCGAAACCGTGCGTGACGTGCTGGCTGGCCTCACCCCGAGGGAAGCCAAGGTGCTGCGCATGCGCTTCGGCATCGACATGAACACCGATCACACGCTGGAAGAAGTGGGCAAGCAGTTCGACGTGACCCGCGAGCGCATCCGCCAGATCGAGGCCAAGGCGCTGCGCAAGCTGCGTCACCCGAGCCGTTCGGAACAGCTGCGCAGCTTCCTCGATATCGAGTGATTGTTGGCACGCAGGTAAAGGCTGGCGCGTAAGTGCCGGCAAGGAAAGGCCCCGCTTTGGCGGGGCTTTTCTTTGGGAGTGCGGTGATGGGGTGCAGGTAAGCATGCGGACACTCGATAGCATGGCACCAAGGCCAGTGCAGCAGGCCTGCCGTCGCCCCCCATATGGTGCGCAACACGCGCACATCAAAAGCAGACACGGAGAAGTAGTCGCACGCAGCCGGCTCCACTACACTGTGTCGTCGCTACGGGCCTATAGCTCAACGGTTAGAGCAGAGGACTCATAATCCTTTGGTTCCAGGTTCGAATCCTGGTGGGCCCACCATTTCATAGTCCGGCGAAGTCCAGTGAAGCCCGGAAAGTGACTGAAATATAGGGTTTTATAGGGGTTTTTCGTCCGATCTAGTTCGATGTCGTCCGGCGGCATCCGATTGGATTGTGAGTAACGGTGTGAGTAAGATTGCGGAGCTGGCCTCCGTTACTCACAATTGCGTTACTCACACACATGCTGACTGACACCAAGCTCCGTAGTCTCAGGCCTCAGAACAAGGTTTTTCGACTCGCAGATGCCAATGGGCTTTGCATCGAAGTGCGGACGACGGGCGCCAAGATCTGGCGCTACCGCTACCGATTTGGCGACAAGGCCAACATGCTGACTATCGGGGAGTATCCGCTTGTCTCTCTGGCGGAGGCGCGCGCTGAGCGTGATCGCGCCCGAACATTGGTAAAAAAAGGTGTGGATCCGAGTCTGGTGGCGAAAGTGGAGCGTGCTGCTAAGCAAGAAGAAGCAGGCAACACGTTCGGTAGCCTCGCCGAAGAGCTGATGCTTCAACGTGCGAAGACGCTCAGTCCTGGTTCGGTTGTTCGCGAGCGTCGGATGCTTGAGAGAGATCTCGGAGGCATCGCTGAGTTGCCGATCCGCAGTATCACTGCGCCGATGCTGTTGAAGGCACTCAGGAAGATTGAAGCGCGCGGAGCGGTGGAGACGGCGCACCGCACCAGGGCTGCCGCAGGCCTTGTTTTCCGCTACGCCATTGCTACGGGGCGCGCTGAGAACAACCCTGCGCTTAGCCTTGTGGGTGCTTTGTCTCCAGTGAAGACGACGCATTTCTCGAGCCTGACCGAGCCTGAAGAGGTCGCCAAGTTGCTCATAGCCATTTATGGCTACCAGGGATCCCCTATTGTTTCTGCGGCCTTGAAGCTATCTGCGCTCCTGTTTGTTCGCCCCGGGGAGCTCCGAGCAGCGCGTTGGTCAGACATCGATCTGCAAGCTGCTGAGTGGCGCTACACCACCAGTAAGACCCATACGGCGCACATCGTCCCTCTGGCACGTCAGGCCATCGAAGTTCTGGAGGAGGTCCGCCCGTACTCGAGGCGCAGTGAGTACGTGCTTCCCGGTGTCCGGAGTATTTCGAAGTCGATCAGCGAGAACACGATCAATGCTGCCCTGCGAAATCTGGGCTTCGACGGCACGATGATGACTGCTCACGGTTTCCGAGCCATGGCTCGAACGTTGTTAGACGAGGTTCTTGGGTTTAGGCCAGACTTCATCGAGCATCAGCTCGCCCATGCGGTTCGAGACCCTCTTGGCCGAGCATACAATCGTACGACGCACCTAAAAGAGCGTAGGAAGATGATGCAGGGATGGGCTGACTATCTGGATAATCTGCGAGGTCAGAAAACTGACTAGTGGACCTCGGTCTGTCTCATTTACAGCGGCGCTCCCAACTGCTCAAACACGGTCCCTCTCCACGCCCTAGTTCCCGACAAAGTGTTGGTGCGCATCGGCTCCGACGCACGAGCGACGCATACAACAACGAAGGTGGCACGGATGTAGATTGCTCAAACCCTTCCAAGTCCGCGCCGCCCAACAATTCGCCGACCGCTACGCCTACTTTGCTGGGCATGTCTACCGTCCCACGCTGAAGGGTTCGTTGCCGCGGCCTTTTTAAAGCGCTAGGCGTTGGAGTTTGGGCATGCTTAGTCTCAGGAAGAACAGGAAAAGCATTCCTGGCTTCTCTAGGTCAGATCGATTTGGCCCTAGAACTAAGCAGGCAAATCACCGGGGGTAAGCTCCTGCGCGGCGGGAGATCTATCGCGCCGGGCGGGGGGGCTGTCAATCCTCAGCGACGCGCGGGCTGTCGTCCGCTTTGTAGGAAGGGCGGGGAGCCGGCGGCAAAGCGCGATGGATTGCACTGGCAGCAATGGCGGCATGGCCGAACGCTACAGCAATCTGGTTAAGGTCGGTGACCACGTCTCCAATGGCGTAAAGGCCTGCGCGAGAGGTTTCCATGTGCTCATTGGTCAGCACGGCACCTTCGTCGTTAAACTCGACCCCTGCTTGCCGCGCCAACTCCCCGCGCGCGGGGGCTCCCATGGCCGCGTAAACGAAATCGAAGCGGTGCGTGTCTCCGTTGGCGTCGATAAGGTCCCACCCTTCATCCCGGCAAGCCAAGGACCGAAGGGTGGGAAGTACGAGCAGGCCCTCGGTTTCGGTCTGGGAGTTGCTGTCGGCTTGGTCTGGAATCGGGAAGACGCTGACGTCGCCGGAGAACGTACGCATGTAACGGGCGTTGGCAATTGCCCTGGTGAGTGGCCCCACCACGGCTAGGCGGCAATCAGTAGCCTCGAAGCCGTCGCACAGCGCGCACGAGCGCAGCAGGCCGCTCCTCAAGGCTTCTTCCGCGTCCCCAGACGTGAGATCCGGGAGCCGATCGACCACGCCCGTGGCCAACAGCACAACGGGTGCCGCGAACCGCCCGTCGTCCGATTCAGCTTCCCATCCTCCATTGACCTGGTGCAAGGATGTGACCCGAGTGGGGTGGAAGGTAGCTCCGTAGTTGGCCGCTTGGTCCCGTAGGCGTTGGAGGAGTTCAGTCCCCGAAACGCCCAGTGGGAAACCAGGGCAGTTGTGGCTCTCTGGGATCCAACGTGCTCGGCTTCGGCGGTCGTCGAACACGACGACGCGCCGGTGCAGGCGCCGAAGATAGGTGGCGGCCGTCAAGCCCGCTGGGCCGCCTCCGACGATGATGCAATCCAAGTCCATGGGTTGGTTGAAGAGGAATGTCAACAAAGGTTGCCACGAACGTTGGCTCTGCGCACTGACGCCGCCATCACGGAATCCGTGTCGTCATTAGACAAGGCAGGCCGGAGTGCGAGCCACCGACTAGGAGTGCTTATGGGACATTTCGATTCTGACCACTTCCACCGGCTGGTGGCCCTTCTCAACCGGTCGGGTGGCGTAGGCGAGTGCCTGCCGTACCCAGACATGACTCCGGTTCCGGCTGGGTTCGACGAGTTCGCCCATCGCGATTCACAGTCGGAATTGGATTGGTCGGACGTGTGCCCTGCTTACGCCTTGGCCTTGGTGACCGCAGGCAGCTACGCGCTGCCTCAGCACGAATCAGACATGGAGGTGCTCTGGGACGAGTTGGGCGGCAACTCCACCCGCCTGTGGTCCGACGTGCGCGAAATCGTTAAGCGGGCATGGGCATGGTTGGACGCACACCACGTGGCCTCAGCGACACAGCGCTAATCGTCTCTGGAATTTCGCTTGCGCCACATAACCCACTGGCCTACCAAGGCGGTGAGCAGGATGAGACTGTTGGTGGTGATGAACGCCCAATTGTGCAGCAACCAGCTGTAGAGAATGAAGCCCACGGATGCGGCCATTTGGCCGAGGAAGAGCCATTTCGAGTGCCGGCCGCGTTGTCCTCCGTGGCCAGTTGGCCCGTTACTCGGAGCTTGATCCGAAAGCCGCGGTCCTGCAGTTCGGTGGAGACTATGACCTCGACTGGGTCAACCAAGGGTGGCGCCGAGCGCGGTCACCTTCAGTGCCCTAAGCCATGTGGTGTGACATCGATTTCACACCCGCGGCGCTATAAGAAAAATTCGCATCCGCTGGAGCCTGTAATGGCCCGCCCGATCTGGACCGGATCGCTGTCGTTCGGTCTGCTCAACATCCCCGTGTCCCTTATGTCCGGAGAGCGCCGAACGGACCTGAGCTTTCGCATGCTCGATTCACGGGACAAGAAGCCCATCCGGTTCGAGCGGGTGAATGCCGATACCGGTGAGGAGGTGCCGTGGAAGGACATCGTCAAGGCCTTCGAGTATGACAAGGGCAACTACGTCGTCATCGAGAAAGAGGATATCGCCGCCGCCGCGCCCGAATCCCATGAATCAGTGGATGTAGAAACGTTCGTGGATGCCTCCAGCATCAATCTTCGTTATTTCGAGAAGCCCTATGTTCTTGTTCCCGGAAAAAAAGCCGAGAAAGGCTACGTGCTGCTGCGCGAGACCTTGAAGAAGTCGGGGAAGGTCGGCATCGCCCGGGTCGTCATTCGCACGCGGGAGTATATGTGCGCAGTCATGCCCGACGGTGACGCGCTGGTGCTGATTCTGCTGCGCTACCCGCAAGAGCTCGTCGAATTCGATGAATACAAGCTTCCCGAGGGCAAGCCGGCGGACTACCGCCTCGCGCCGAAGGAACTGGAGATGGCTGAGCAGCTCATCGACTCCATGACCTCCGAGTGGAACCCGGCCGACTACCACGACGAGTTCCGCGCGCGCCTGTCCGACATCATCAAGAAACGCATCAAGTTGGCCGGCGCCACCACCAAGTTCGAAGAGCCCGAGCCACGCGAGGACGCCGCCACCAACGTGGTGGACTTCATGTCGCTGCTCCAGCAAAGCCTGGACACGAAGAAACGCACGCCGGCCAAGGGGGCGGCGAAGAAGGCGCCAGCCAAGGCAGCGAAGTCCCCCGCAAAGAAAGCCAGCAAGGCTGCGAAGAAATCCACAGCCCGAAAGGCCTCTTGAGTCAACCCAGAAAAGGAGCACTGCACATGTCCGACGACAAGAGCAAGACCGGTTCGCCCGACCGAGATCGCATCAACCTCAGCGAAGACTACGAGGTCCAATACTGGACGAAGGAACTTGGCGTGTCGGAGCAGGAGCTGCGAGACGTCGTGAACGCTGTGGGCGACACGTCCAGGGCCGTGCGCGAGCGGTTGGGCAAGTAACGCCGCACCATGAGCCTGACGGACTACCGCCGCAAGCGCAGCTTCGACAAGACGCGCGAACCGGAACCGGGCAAGGCGGTCCCGAAAGGGCGGCGGGCCATCTTCGTGGTCCAGCTCCACCACGCCAGCCGGCGGCACTACGACTTCCGGCTGCAAGTGGGCGACGCCCTCAAGAGCTGGGCGGTCCCCAAGGGCCCCAGCTACGACCCCAGCGTGAAGCGTATGGCGGTGGAGGTGGAAGACCACCCCGTGGACTACGCCACCTTCGAGGGCGAGATCCCCAAGGGCCAATACGGCGGCGGGCATGTGGCCCAGTTCGATCACGGCGTGTGGGCAACCGACGGCGATCCAGAGGAGCAGTTGGTCAAAGGCCACCTGCGATTCGAGCTGTTCGGCACGAAGCTCAAGGGCGGCTGGCACCTGGTGCGCTCTGGCAAACCAGCCAAGCAACCTCAGTGGTTGCTCTTCAAGGACAAGGACGACTTCGCCGGCAAGCTGGAAGCCGACGATCTGCTCGCCGACGTGACCAAGGCCCCGGCCGAGGACCTCAAGCGGGCGGGCTCGGGCAAGACGAACAAGAAGAAGCTCACCGCTGTCCCTGTGAAGAAGGGACGCAAGAAGGACTGGGCAAAGAAGGCAGCTGCCCTGCCCAAAGCCAAGAAGGCCGCAGCGCCGACCGGACCGTTCGAACCCCAGCTCGCCAAACTTGGGGAAAGCCCTCCGCAAGGTGAGCAGTGGATCCACGAACTGAAATGGGACGGCTACCGGATCCTGGCCACCATCGCGAAGGGCGAGGTCAGGCTGTGGTCACGCAACGCACTGGAGTGGACGGACAAGATCCCCGACATCCGCGACGCGGTGGAGGCGCTGGGCCTGGAGTCCGGTGCGCTGGACGGTGAACTTATCGCCGGCACCGGCACGAAGCGGGACTTCAACCTGCTCCAATCCACGTTGTCCGGCGAACATTTGGGCAAGCTGTCTTACGCGTTGTTCGACGTCCTCCACCTCAATGGTGTGGACGTGTCGGATGCGCCCCTCTTGGAGCGCAAAGCGCTGCTCCAGGAGCTCTTGGAAGACGCGCCCGCCCACTTGGCCTTCAGCTCCCACATCAAGGGCGACGGGCAAGCGGCCTTCGAGCTCGCCGGCAAACAGCACTTTGAGGGGATCATCTCCAAGCGTGGCGATCAGCCCTATCAAGGTGGGCGCAGCGAGGACTGGCGCAAGACTAAGCAGCTGGCCAGCGATGAGTTCGCCGTCGTGGGCTACACGGAGCCGAAAGGCAGCCGCACCGGGTTTGGATCGCTGCTGCTGGCCAAGCCGGACCCTGAGTGCGGCTGGCGCTACGTGGGTCGGGTGGGTACCGGGTTCAACGACCAGCTGATGCGCGAGCTCACCAAGAAGCTGACCAAGGGTGGTGGCAAGAAACCCACGGCTCATGTGGGCACGACGGACACCGATCTGCGCACTGCCACTTGGTTCCCTCCGCGCTTCGTGGTGGAGGTGTTCTTCCGCGGCATGGGACGGCAGGGCTTACTGCGTCAGCCCTCGCTCAAGACCATACGCGAGGACAAGGATGTGAAAGACCTGGCCGACAGCGACCGTGCTAAGAATCCGTCTAGAGCGGCAAGCTTGGCCAAGTCCAGCAAGAAAATGACCAAGAGGGGCGAGAGGGGTGCTGCAACCACCGAGCTTCCCAAGCTCTCCAGCCCCACGAAGATCCTGTTTCCCGACAGTCGCGTCACCAAGCGGGATGTGTGGGAATACTACCTGGCGGTGGCCGATCACCTCTTGCCCGAAATCGCTGGGAGGCCGCTGTCCATCATTCGCTGTCCCGCCGGCATTGAGCAGGAGCACCCCTGCTTCTTCCAGAAGCATCTGACCGCGGGGCTGGAGAGGGTGAACACCGTGAAGCTCAAGGAAGAATCGGGCACCAACGCCAACTACCTGGTCGTCGAAGACCTGCCGGGGCTGATGGAGTTGGTCCAGTTCAACGCGTTGGAGTTCCACCCGTGGGGCTCGCACGCCAAAGAACCCGATAGGGCTGACCGGGTGGTGTTCGACCTGGACCCGGGCGAAGGCGTCCCCTTCTCGGAGATCAAGAAGGCGGCCAAGGACATCCGCAAGTTGCTGGAGCAATTGGAGCTGGAATCGTTCCTGCGCGTGTCGGGAGGTAAGGGGCTCCACGTGGTGGTGCCGTTGAATCCCGGCTGCGACTGGGACCTGACCAAGCGCTTCGCCCGCGGGTTCGCCGACGCGCTCGCCCGTTCGGAGCCGGAGCGCTTCCTGTCCACCGCCACCAAGAGCAAGCGTAACAAGCGAATCTTCGTGGACTACCTGCGCAACGGACGCGGCGCCACCGCAGTGGCCTCTTATTCCATACGTGGGCGTGCCGGGGCGCCTGTGGCGATGCCCTTGGCCTGGAGCGAGCTCTCCAAGCTCACTAAGGCCAATGCCTTCACGATCAAGGACGTGCCGGCCAAGTTGAAGCGTCGCCGGAAGGATCCGTGGGACGGGATCGACAGGGTGAAGCAGAACTTGGCGCGTTGGGCGCAGGGTGAGTAGGAGCGGCCTGTGGCGAAGACCTCTCATTGGGCAGCTACATCCATGGTGTCTGCTTGTTGGTGGTTGTAGAGGCGACGAGACGGAGTCAGGTGTCGAGACGCCCGGTGCGGACGAGAGCACCAAGACCTAGGTGCCGATGCCGGGGCCGTGGTCCTTCAGGACAGGCCGCCAATCGTCACGTTGAACGCCTCCGTGGATGGCTTCCACTTCTATAACTGGGAAATGGCTGCGCAGATGGAAGCGCACCGTTAGCGCTCAGTCTTCAACGACGTCGTCATCCAGTGCGTGATTTTCGACAGCAGCGTGCGCGAAGAGAAGATCATGAGTGTGGAATACATCGTCAGTGTTGAGCTGTCCGCTGGGCTCTAAGAAGACGAAAAAGCGCTCTGGCTCAACCTCGTCCATGAGGTGAAGTCTGGAACTTTGGAGGCACCGAGCCTGCCCGCGGTTCCCCAGCATGAGTTGATGACCGAGTTGGTAAGCACTAACGCCAAGACGGGCACATCTGGCACACGGACCAGGGTCTCAAGCTGCCCCTCTGGCCGGCCTGTGGGCCAGGGTGGGCTTGACTGGCACCGTTCGAGTAGACGCCAGCTTTACAGGGCGACGCTCTTGGCTGGGGCCTTCCAAATACATCGCTACCGATCCCATGGCTGCCTCCATATTGGTTAGGTTGGTAGATGCCCGCGTTGGGGCGCGGGATCGAGACTCTTCTTTCATCAGGAGGAAATCCTTGTGCAGGCGCGAAGCGCGCCGCGCAGTTAGACGAAGATCGCTTGCGCTGTGACCCCCAAGCGCTCGCCAATCCGAGCCATCTCGTTCGCAACCTTGATGCACGAATCACCAGTACGCTTCTGCGCTGCAGCCTGCAACTCTTGGTACACCTGCCAGAAGCCAGGCCCATTTCCATGAGCTTTATAGGCGGCGTGCAGCTTCATCCATTCGTCGTTCGACAGGTACTGTGCGCTGTATCCCATTTCAATCTCCCTCGCGTCCTGCCCCTGTTCCCCGACCATAAGCAGTGGAACCTTGCTGAATTGTTAAAGCGGCCGCTAATTCGCCGCATGTGTGATGGGCAGCTCAGTCCCCGATCACAGGACTTGGAATCACCAGCATTCATATTGGGCCACGCCCCCAGACCTACCATTTGCCTGGACAGCCCCGATACACAGGGCAGCTCGTCACGCAATGTGCGCTCCGCTTTGCTCCCCTGGTCTTCACTCGTCCCGGGGAGCTGCGTAAGGCGGAATAGGAGGAGTTCGATCTTGCTGCGAAGCAACGGAACATTCCTGCGACGAAAATGAAGATGGGCGTTGCTCACGTTGTTCCGCTATCAATGCAGGCAGTTGCGGTACTTGAGGAACTACGGCCGGTGACGGGGAATGGACGCTACGTGTTTCCGTCCGTTCGGAGTTCGAGGGATCCAATGAGCGAGAACACCGTCAATGCAGCACTTCGTCGCCTGGGCTACGGGACTGACGATATGACCGGGCATGGCTTCCGAAGCATGGCATCCACTTTGCTTCATGAGATGGGATGGACATCCGATGCGATCGAAAGACAGCTTGCTCACTCTGAAAGAAATCCCATTAAGGCTGCCTACAATCGAGCGGAACACTTGCCTGAGCGCAGGAAGATGATGCAAGCGTGGGCAGACTACTTGGATAAGCTGAAGGGGAAAGGTCAGCCGCACCTAAAGTTGGTCGGCTGATTCTCTGCTTTTATGTCTTAGATTGTCCTGCGCGGCTGCTGTCGCGCAGGGCGCTATCGACCCAAAGCGGACGCTCGAGACTCCCATCTGGAAGCGTTCCGTCTCCGGTCGCTCGGTCCGGCTATACGCTCCTTTCATGGCTGACCCCGTATTCGTACTTAGAATCGAACACTTAATTCTCGCTCTCAGCTGCGGCCTGTCGGATCAGGTAGTGCTTGAGCACCCACCCTTCCACCTCTCGATCCTCTAGGTGGTTTCTGTACCGGACTTTGAGCCAACGACCTTCCTTGCCAGTAGCCGTTACGATCTGGTTCGGATGGGCAGTATCCAGAAGGGCTCCTCCCGTGATCGCCGACCTGACACGAGCCGGACGAAGCCCAACCACGTAAAGATCCTCTTGAACGGGCACATGCGCAGCCACGTCATCCAGGGCCTTGAATAGACGCTCCTGGAACGCAGCCAAATCAGCGTCGGATTGGGCCCGGTAAGTTTGGTCCCCGAGGGCCTGTTCGCGGGCGAAACGCATTTGGAGCTGGGCCTGATACACCGTCACCAGGGCAGCCAAGGTGGCGATAATGGCCATGTAACACATGACCCACTGATGCACCGACATGCCTTTCGCATACACGGCCTCGGAGCCATCTCCCTTCAATGGAAGATGGGAAATCGCCCCATGAACCTGGTTGAGATGCGTGCTGAGGGAGGTCAGATCCAACGTTTCATCGTTGGGATCTTCCATCGGCAAGGAATTCAGAAGCTTCCTTGCATACTCGGCTGCCGATCCGATCTGAGAAGCCCAATGCGTGGCAACCTGCACCTGTTCGAGCCTGAGCTGCTCAATGATTCCAGGCCACGGTTCAGACAGAAGCGCAATTTGTTTGGTCAAACCATGATCGGCATGAATTGCGTCCATGATCGACAGCGATGGCTTCAATGCGTCGAGGATTCGGTCAATCTCGCTGCGCCACTTAAGCACGCCATCGACTTCGCTCTTGGCATGTGAAGGAAACAGGTTCTGAAGCATGTCCCGTTGGAGCTGATCGTACTTGCGCTGCTCTTCCAGGATCGACTCGACGGCGCTCAACTGACCGAGCATCTGCTTGCGCCAGCGCTCCTGCTCATCAACCATGGACTGCACCGTACTCATCGGTCCGAGCACCTGCTCACGCCAGTGCTCCTGTTCCTCAACGATGGATTGCATGGTGCTCATCGGTCCCAACATCTGCTTACGCCAGCGCTCCTGCTCGTCCATCATCGATCGCGCAGCGCTGGTTGCGAAGTTGATCTCAGGAATGGTGGCCTGATAGCGCTTTGCAATTTCACTAATGTTGATCGACATTTGACCGTTCCTTGGGTGGGACGCGTGGCTGCATGACTCTTGAAACTCATCTCATCGAGAGGGTCATCGGCAAAGAGTTTTCACATAGCCTCGACCCAAAGTCCACGCGTACCTTCCATCGATGACAGCGCGGCCAGGCCTGGAACAGGCTGCTCGGGACACTGAGCGCAGAAGGCGCATTCGTCGGATATGAGACTATTTCTTGCGAATGTCGTTTCGCAGTGCAGCCATGCGCTGCCGCTCCCCCGCATTGAAGGCCTTGCGCCGCGCTTCGCACTTTTTCATGACCTCTTCGATATCCCTGAGATCCTTCTCGAAGTGCACGGGGCTCGGCATTTCATACTGCCCGGCACTCGGGCTGTCATGACCCACTATCACCTCGCTGGCCTTTCCGTACACAGAGACGATGGCCCGCCACTCCTCGATTTCGAAGCCGGCAATAGCGCCGACCTGAATGACCCTAACCTCGTCACTAAAAGGGTGGACGGTGTCGTTCAAGACGACTTCACGAATGGCCCGTTCGATCATGCCACGCATGTGCGCGTAACCATCGCGCATAGCCTTTTTCTCGTCATTGTTGGGGTAGGGGTTGTAGGTCGCCTTCATGTGGGCGGCCGCGACCTTCAAATCCTTCATCTGGTCACCGTATGGCTTGTTCTCCCACGCTAGTCCGTCGAGGAGAGCGCCCGGGCTCCCCCCGTGCCATTGCACTGTCTGGATCTTAGCTGTAGCTTGCTGCTCGGCGATTTCGCCCAAAAGGGTTGTCAGAAAGACGGCGTCGTGGGTGAGGATGACGACGGGGCGTGTCTTCGACAGATGGACCAAGTGATGGGCCATCGTTCGCCGGTGGAGGTGATCTAGTGAGGTCGACGGATCGTCGAAGACGATGGTGGATTGATCCCCGCGAAGCCTCGCTTCGGCAAGGAAGAAGGCGAGAGCGACCGCCCGCTGTTCACCCTCAGAAAGCACTTCATGTGTGTGGTGATTGCTACCTTCCAAGGCCAAACCATGGATATTCCGGCCACCCTTTGTCTGGCTGGTAAGCGTGGGCTTGACCCTGTGGCGGTAACCTAAGGCTTCGAGCTCTTCATTGAGCACCTTCGCCAACATGTCCGTCGTGTGGGTTTTCGACAGGTTCGTAATCTTCGCGGAGACGGACTTGGTGTTCAGTGTGTCGCGTGCTGCTTCCAGTGCGCTTCGGCGCTTGGCTTCGCTGATGTGTGTCCGGATGGCCGGCAAATGCGCGTCCAAATCACGTCGCGAGGTGAGCTCGGCCAGCTGTGCCGTGAGCTTGTCGTGTTCTTTTTGATCCTTGGCTTGGCGGAGTTGGGCCGCGAGTTGGCGCAAGGCCTTGGCCTTGGTGGAGAACCGAGTGGACAACGCATCGCCATCGGGGAGGGCTGGGCGTGGGTCGTTCCATTGGGACAGCATGTAGGAGGCTGCGATCCATTCACGGCGCGCCGTCCACGCTGCTTGATGAACGATGATCGCTTCAGCGAGGCCTTTATCACTTTGCTTGATCTCGGCCAGGGTGGGTTCATCCACTGGAGCAAGGTTGGCGGCGTCGATCTTCTGGTGCGCCGCAGCGACAGCCTTGCGCGCGATCTCCAAGTTTTGTGCGGCATCGGCAGCCACGAACTGCCGAAAGCCGATCAAACGAGCTTGTGCGTCTTCGCCGAGAGGTTGCTGGCACAGGACGCATTGATCATACGGCCCGCTGGCCGGGTGGTGCGTGTGCTCGGGGTAGGCTTTGAGCGAAAAGGCTTGGGCCGCCTGGAACAAGACCTTCCATTCCGCTCCGCCGGTTTCAGGCAGCAGGCCGCCCGCGGGCGCGTCGAGGACGCCATCACCGCGAAGAAGACCCTGGGCGAGACGGTCGGCCTCAACGGCGGCGTCTTCGGCTTTGGCGAGGCCGGCGAACTTGTCCAAGGCTGCGTCGGTGGTGAACCGCTCGGCATTGGTTGCAAGGTTCGTCAGGTTGTCGAGCCGTTGGGCCAGACGCTCGTGCTTGCTGGCCTCGGGTTCGACGTCCAGGCCCTTGATGGCCGCCGAGAGCTCCTTGATCGACTCGATTTCCGACGGGGTCAGCTTGGCAAGAGCTTCCAGGGTCGCAATGTCGGTGTTCGGGCCCAGCTTGGCCAGGATCCTTCCGACCGAGTGGACACCTTGCAGAGCGGCAAATTGGTTGGCCCGGAGATGGATGGCGCCGATCTCGCGGTTGAGCTCCTCTTGGATCGCTTGCTGGGCAGCCGCCAGCGCAGACAGTGCGTGGAATCCGTACGGAACAAAGGTCGACGGGCCATCCTTGCTGATGTAGTCCTGAGCGCAATGGCTGTCGTAAACAGACACCATGGCCAAGTCAGCATTGCTGGCGCTACCCTCGGTCCAAGTGGTCATGTGGTTCTTGCCGCCGGATGCATAGGCGAAGGTCGCCTCGGGCGTGGCGGGTATCCCCTTGGTAAAGGCATTGGCCAGAACCGGGGTTGAGTACCGGGCCCGGCAGGCCCGCTTCATCACTCTGGCAAAGCCAGACTTGCCTGCGCCGTTCTCACCAAAGATCACGGTGACCCCCTTATCGGCCATGACGAGCTCGCGGCCGTTCGGGAAACCGTTGACGTTGTTGAGGTGCGAGAGGCCCTGAAGAACCGTTGACGTGCCTGAGCCCATTGTAGGGATGTGGGACTTGGTCAAAGGCGTCGGCTTGGGGGCACCAGTGGCCCCTTCGAGCATGGCCCGGATCTCGGCCAGGTCCAGCACGGTGAGTTGGCCATTTGCCGCAAAGATGCGCCGAAGGGCGTCGCGCTGCCAGTCAGGAAGGTTGTTGGACCAAGTGAGGATGTCGTCGAGAAGAACCATAGCGCTGAGCCTGAAGGCGAGGCTTTACGGTAACGCGGCCCACGTCTTTCCGCACCTCATTGAACGCTTATACCCTTGTCCCCGGCGCGCTGTGGTTTCAGGCCGATGTCCCCCCGGTTCCGAGTGGACGACCGCTTAGCGGCCAATTGTCAGACCGCCGACGTGAGCGACCGCTTCTGGCCGCTAGCCGACGGCGATACGGACAAACGTCGGTTCCGAGCGTTGTCGTAGCTAGCGCAAATCGTGCTTCTCCTGCTGCCAGCGTTCGACTTGGGCCTGGACGTCATCCCATGGGAGGCGGCTGCCATCGCGTCGCATTGCCTCATAAGCGGCAGCCACTCGTTCCACGGAGACGTGTTCCCTCAACAGCGCCTCAATGAGCCAAAGCGTGCCGTGGAGTTCGATCCCTTCGGCGTCGGCGGCGGCACGCAGAGGGCCGTCGCCAGACAATAAAGCGCAGCCCAAGGTTTTCGCCAAGGCCAGCGCAAACAGGTCATTGACGCTGGGTCTCTGGTAACGCAAGCGCAGCTGCGTTACGTACTCCACAGCTTCCGCTGGTTGGGGCAGGATCTTAAGCCCCAGTCCCGGCAACACACCGTGATGATCGGCCAGCTCTTCTACGTACAGGGTGTCCGGAACACAGAAGTCCCAACCAGGAAGGCGGAACATATCCTCCAGCAAGCCGCCGGCCGCCAGATCGATGATGATGTTGGCATCAGTGACAACCAGCTGCATCGGTCGCATCCATGCGGCGGCGTGCGCGCAGGCTCACCAAGGTTAGTCCCAATAGCTCAGCGGCCTTGGATTCACCGATCAGATCCTCGGCCAAGGCCCGGTAAACTAGTTGTGCGAACCTTAGCGGGCATTCCTTGGTATAGGCATTCCCGGGTTCGTGCTGGCGCCAAGTTACTCCTCCCTCGCTTTGCTGGGAGAAGAACTCCCAATGCCGCCGTGCAGCTGCTTTGTTGAGGATTCCTAAATCCTGTGCGCGGTAGAGCCATCCATTCATGCTCAAGCCCCACTCGTGTTTGAGCAAATACAACTCGCGTGGCTCGATCCACGACCTCGAGGTCCCTAACAACCTGAGGGCTTCCTGTTTGGGAACAAGGAAGGCGCTGGCAAAGCGGTGGCAGGCCCGCTCCTCGTCGAGGTCTGCTGATATGCGGCCATGCAACATCAGATGCCCTAGCTCGTGCCCCAGCGTGAAACGTTGGCGATCGCCGGGCCAATCTTGACCCACGACTATCACGGTATGGCCATTGGCCCGGGCCACAAGGCCGTCGAACTTTTTCCCCCCATCGTGGGGGGTGAGGATGACCTTGATGCCTTCCTCTTCCATCTTGTCGATGAGGTTGCCGATCGGCCCGGTTCCCAGTTGCCAAGCAACGCGAATCCGATCGGCCAACGCATCGATTTCCTCATAGGTATGGATCTGAGAGGGGAGCCCCTTAGGCAGGGCAAAAGCCTTGGGCCAAGAGGCCGGGATAACCGCCTCCAGCTCTAGCCAGCGTTCCAGCTTCTCCCGCACGTCTTCCAGTGCCTTGGCCTCTTCCTGCACTGAGAGCTTGGCGTGCTTACGGAAGTCCACTTCAGTCAGCTCGATGCTCGGCTGCCGGAAGAAGTATTCGGTGCGTACGCCCAGTGCCTTGGTCAGGCGCAACAAGGTCTCCGAGGACGGCTTGATTTGATCCCGCTCGTACTTCGAGATGGCCATAGCGCTTAGCCCCACGCTCTGTGCCAACTCACGCAGGGAGATGCCGGCCGCTAAGCGGCCTTGTTTGATACGTGATCCCAGCATTGCGCACCCTCGGTTTACGGAATTCCAACCCTATTGACACAGTGTAAACCACGGGAGTAGGGTTTACATGAATTAAATTTACAAGGAGAAATGTAAACCATGGCAACCAACCCTCCCAAAGGGGACGGACACCGCAATGGCGCCGTCCGTGATCGCAGTCAGATCTACAACCCCCAGAACGAGCGCTGGACCAAGCGTGATACCGACACTGGGAAGTTCATTGACCAGAAGGCCGACCCCAAGCCGTTCAAGGGTGTCCGCAAGGAACGCTAGACCGCCATCAAACAGCCCTGCATGCCAGCCGGAGCCCGGGAACTCCGTTTCCCGGGTTTTCCCGAATTCCTCAGGACATCGTCACATGCAACGCTTAATTGAGTTCATTGAAACGGAATTGCAGATTGTCGAAGCGGTGTTGAGCCGTCGCATCCGTAGTTTTGTTCTGCTTCTTGCGGCAATTGTCGTCCCGCCGGTGGTGATATTGGTGGCCATGCGCATGCTCGCGGCATCGCCCGTGCAGGGGCTGGCACAGGGCTTTGGCGCTGTCTTGCCCGTGCTGGGCCTGGTGCTGACGCTCAAGCTGCTCTTCCTGGCGACGCAGACGTACCTCAAGGATCGGGCTGCATTGCTCAGGTTCTGACCGCCGCCTGTTGCCCGTACCTACTCACCGAACCTAGGAGTGAAACTTGGCACGCTTTAATGTGAATGAGCTCAACCGAAAGCTGCGGGAAGCCCAGCGCCGGGCCGAGCAACAAATTCGGCAGCAGGTCGACCAGATCAATCGTGCCAACAAGCGCGCTGTCGACCAACACAACCGTAAGGCCGAGGCCCACAATCGACAGGTCGTGGCGAACATCAACGCGCGACTGCGCGAGGAGGAACGGCGCGTCGATACCCACAACCGGCAAGCGTTCGCTAGTCTCAATGACCACAATCGCCGCGTGCAGGCTCGTGACCGGCAACGCATCGCCATGCTGAACCAGCAGTTGCGATCGACATCCTCCGTGGTGCGGTACACGGAGCCCGAGCTTCGCTTGGCCGATCGGGTCCATGAGGCCGTCTCGACGATCGACCCACGCGAATACGACACCTTTCTCAGCTATGCCCGCATCGATGGGCATGCCGCGGCCAGTGCATTGCGAGACCACCTAGAAGCACTTGGTGTGGCGGTCTGGTTCGACGAGGTGGCCATCGTCCCAGGTCGCAGTCAGTCGTTGCAGATGGACGTCGGGTTGCGCAAGGCGCGTTCGGGAATCGCGCTGCTAACGCCAGCCTATCTGGCCGGGCGTTTCTGGACGGAGCGCGAATTGGGTGCATTGTTGAGTAAGAGCACGCTGATCCCGGTTCTGGACAACGTTACGTTCGACGATGTCAGACAGTACAGCGGCATTCTGCCCGACCTAGCAGGATTCTCAACTGCATCGGACAGCATTGAAGATATCGCGCACAAGATCGCTGCGGCGGTACTTCCGGAGTAGAGATCAAGCGAGGACGTGTCATGGCAAAGATGGAGTTCTACGGCCCCAGTGGCAATTACTACTACGGGAAGTTGAAAGACGGCGGAAGAATCGACATTTACGACCCGCAAGGTAATTACTGGCACGGCAAGTTGAAGAGTGTCGGCAGGATTGACTTGTATGACCACACTGGTCGGTACTACCACGGCAACCTTAAGGCCGGCGGCAAGATCGAGATCTACGATGACAGGGGGGGCTACTATTACGGCAAGCTCAAATCCTGATGGCTGCGACAGCATCGAGCTTGGCACTGCGTACAGGACTTGATTCGAGTCGATTTTCGCTGCTCAATTTGGGCCGTGCGTGTGGCGCTCCATGTTGGAGATTGCGCGGGGTCCCTGCTTGCCTCGTTCCCCGCTGACGGCGAGTGATCTGCCAAGTTGGTTAGCTACCGGTTGCTGGCTTTTCCAGTTGTTAGGTTCCCGGTTTGGGTTGTTCTTCTGGGCGCATACTTCGGCTTTCGGGGCTGCTGGCAGGGGAAGGCTCATGCTCAATGCGGGCACGGGCATGTCTAGCAGTTCATTCAAGCCGAACTGACTTCGCCAGTCGGCTTAACTCAAGCTTTAGTTGATGTCCGCTTCTGGCCGTAGGGCGTCATGCGACCCGTAGCGGACGGTCGGATATCCAGCTTTTGGGCATTCCGAGATAAGTACCACTGTAAATTGTGCGCATGAAGTGCGATCAAAGGCTGATCCGCCTCTCTGAGGCACGACGGTCTTCTGCCTGCGCCAATTCGGCCCACTGCCTGGCGCTCTCGCGCATCATCAATGCTGTCCTGGGCCACTCTGCCTGCAACACGTCAGCGACGCTGGTTGCGGCTTGCTCGAGTGCGCGTTCCGGCGCGCCGCCGCCTTCGAAGGGACGTGCGTGCACGCCGCGCTTGTTGAACAGTTCGATCACCAGGCCCGATTCGAGCTGGTCGTCCTCCAGGGTCTCGATGAGTTCGCGCACCTCTCGTGCAGGCCATACCTCGTCGAACTTGTCGGTGGGAGCGTAGGCCAGCAGTTTCCCAATCTCCCTCGCGGCCACGGCGTGACGCCCCATTTCGCCAGCCAACGCTAACGCGGACCGCGCCCAGGCGTGCATCGCGGCGTAGTCGATTGATTCATCTTCCCCGAGCCAAGGCAGCAACCGCCACGAATCAAGAATCTTGTAGGCGATATCGGCTTTGGCTCGCTTCTGGAGGTCAGCGACACCCTCGCCGTCCGACGTCTCGGTGCCAGGATGAGCGGAATCGCCGCTGGCTTCACTGCCGTCGTCATCGGGGGTGTCCTGAACCCCCCAGTCTGCCTTGTACAGATCGCTCAACACCTCGACGAAGAACTCGGGCGACTCTCCAAGATGAGCATGGAGTGCCAGCTCTTGCTCGTCGCCGTACGAATGAAAAGCCGGCAGCCAGTTGTACTCCAAGCTCATCAGCGCGGCGCGGTCGACGTCGGGCCGCGCCCGGAGCGCCTTGAAGATTTCGCCCAGCCAGTACCTGTCCAGGCGCGCGATGTCGCCGGGGTTGGCCAGTGCCTCCCGCAGCGCGCTGATCAGTACCTGGATCAGCACATCGGTGTCGGTCTCCTTCAGACGGCCGCCGAGAAACTCGATCAGCTCAATGTTTCGGCCGTACCCGGAAAGATTGGCGATCCCCGCACTGAGCAACTGGGCGTCGCTGGTCCGTACATAGACATCGCGATGCTTCCAGTACTCGTTCTGGATCTCCGGCCCCATGGAGGCAACGTAGTCGAACAGCGCTTGCGTGTCCTCCCATACTTTCAACAGTTGGGCGAGTTGCGCGGGGGTCGCGCCATCGGCCTGTGCAAGGCCAATGGTGTCCTTGCCCCAGTCCAGGCCGAACATGGACGCACCGTAGGCGGTCAGCAGCGATGCGAGCCAGGCCAGCGCATCGTCACCATCGTAGGTCGCCATTACCACTTCCTGGCAAAACTTCGGCGAGGTTGCATTGATCAGCGAAGGCGCCAGCAGACCCACTGCCTTGACCTCGCGCGCGAGTCGCAGGATCTCGCCGATGCCGTCCTTGGCAATCTCGGCCACTGCCGCATCGCGCTCGCGTTTGGAGCGTTCCGACCGCTCTTCGAAGGTCTCCTCCGGAGATCCGCGGTCGATGAGCGTGTTGTTGAAAAGGTGGCGATTGAGCGCAATCAGATCAGTCGGCAGGAGCGCATCGGCACTCTTCTGTAAGCGATCCACCATGCTGGTGGGCATCGCCCAATTCGCCGTGGCGAAGCTCCGGTGCTTCGCAATCAACCCGCGCAGGGCCTCCCAGAGCGCTTTGTTATGGCCGGCGCGCTCGAACTCGGAGTGCCGCGCATCGACCTGATCGAGCAGTTCGTCGAATCGCGGGGTGTTGCGACTCTCGCCTGCTGCCTTTATGAGCTCGAGCCATCGGTCTGCCTGTGAGCCCGCTAAGGGTCGGGCGAGACGGAAGATCACGTCATGGTCGCCGTCTCTGGAGCCATAGGTGGGTACGGGACGATTCGACGCACCCATCTCGCGCCATTCCGGCTGCGCGGTTCCGTGTGAAATGCGGTGGGAATCGGGCAACAGCTTACTCAGCAGGATCCAGCCGATATCCGGAAAGCGATCGCACAGCTTGGCTAGCGCCCGATGCCTGTGCGGTGCTTGCGCGTTGGTGTGGGGATTCCACGGCAGGAATATCTCGACCAGGGAGTTGACTGGGCGGTTGGTTAGCCGGCCGCCCGGATCCAGCTGCGCCATCCGTGCTAGGACCAGCGTCGTCCGCGTCAGCTGCGCTGGATCCCAAGCCAGCATTTCCAGTGCCCGAAGGGTGCCCAGGTAGTAGGTGCGTCCGTACATCGGATCATCGCTGCCCTCAAAAATAGGAGACAGCTTTGCGCCATCGCCCGCGGTCAAGGTTTCAAGGGCCGTCAAGAAAGGGTCGGGCGCTGCCTCGGCAAGCACAGGCAGCAGCGAATCAAGGCTTGCCAGCATTCTGTGGTCGGTGGCAAGGCCGGGCATCTCTTCGAGTATTCTGTTCACGAAGTGTTGCGCCGAGAAGCCTGGTATGTAGCCGAGCTTGTCGTCGTTCACCGCGATGAGCCGTAGTATCTCGGCCAGGCCTTGCCGCAGCCATCCCGAGTAGCGTCTGCGTTTGTCGTATATCTCTGCGTAGGCCCGCTTGTCAGGTGGAAGCTCCAGGGCTGGATCTAGTTCACCGAGAACCTCGAGGACGGCGACGCGGAACCTTTCCAGGAGCGGCCTGTTGACGATCTTGAGGTCAATGCTTAGCTGCCAGATGTCGGCCGGCGCACTGAGCGTCGTGAGTTTTCCGGCACGTAGCACCGGGGCGTCATCCACCATGAGCGCGTCTTGGATCGCGTGCTCGATCTCCGTGTAGGAGGATGTGCCGTCAACAAGCGCGACGACCGCAGTGTCGGCGGCGCTGTCGTGGTTCCATGCGCCGCAGCACAACGGCCCGACCAGCTTGCGCAGTTCCTTCGGGGTGGCCCATTCGGGCAAGCGGGACTGGGCTTGATCGGACGCCCTGCGAAGAACGGTGATGCTGCTATGGCAGGCGGTCGCCGCGCTGCGCGCTGCGTCTTCTGTCATTCCCATTCCGATCAGTGCTTCGGTAAACTCGTGTCGACGTGCCCGTGTCAGTTCCACCAGTGCGCTGCCCCGGGAACTCGAGTGCGAGTTTCCATAGGGCACGACTACAGTATGGCCACGCTCGGCGAGTAGATTCGCGATCTCTGCCGCCCGTCCCGTTGCGACCACGAATAGCCTGTTCCCCGTGTCCGTGAGGAATCTTGCCGAAGTCGGTTCCGAGATGACGACGCCCTTGGCCAGCAAAGCATTGCGCCTTGCGTCTTCAGCTGGGAGGGACAGGATCGCCGCTCCAACAAACGCGGCCGCTTCGCCAGGTGAGTCCGCCTTGAACCGCGTGACGCCGGGCACCAATCCTGCCTGCGTCAATGTTTCGGCCTTCTCCTTGCGATTGGCCAGGAGCAACTCGGCGCTGAGCGGCGGGGAGCAGCCCTTGCTGTAATCCTCCCAAGCGTGCTCGATGCTCAGCATGTCGTCTGATACGAGCCCCATCTCGCGGGCCAGCCAGGCCGCGGCCGATGGCGTCTGATCAAGCCAGTCCTCGAGCTGATCGGCATCGATCACTCTGACGTCTTTCCAGACCCCGCCGGATCTCGCCCAGTCGATGAAGGCTTGGCGCCCCACTTTGTTCTCGCCACTCCAGCGGCGCATCGACACCGCAACGTAGGTGATGTCCGCTCGGGGCTTGCCCATATAAGAATCTTTGGCATCCGGCGCACTTCGCTTGTTGAAATCGCGTTTGCCCTTCGCATGCGGCGTTTGCTCGGTAGACAGTTCCCATACGGAGGCGCCATCGGGAACGAACGGACCCTTTCCAATCGCCTGCAACTCGCCGTCCATGCCAGGACGGAAGGTTGATTCGCCGGAAGGAAACAGAACGTCTTCGATTTTCTCGCAAGTTGCTCGGATAAGCCTACGAATCAACTCCGGGAAGATTCGGTCAGCCTGGTATCTGCTCGAGAAATCGACCAGATTCTGTGCAGTAATCTTCAAATGCTCCCCAGTTGGTCCATTAACTGCGAACTAGTATCGCGTAGTTCGCGAACGAATTGACCATGGAGCACGGACTCGGCCAATTTCCCAGGTGACTGCTTCTGGCCGGGAGTTGCCGTTCGGCGTGTCGAGCTTGAGTGTTGGGCCTCATCGAGATGCTGTCTTTGATTGAAACTTATTTCAGACCCTTAGTACTACGTTGAAGCAGGATCCTCCTGCTTTGCGTGTGCGCCGCGCATTGGCGTATCGCTTCGAGTACTAAGCATGAAAGATAAATCCGAGTTCCTCTACTGCGTCTTCATTGTGGCTGCGGCCATCTTGTCGGCCGTAGCCCGTTGTTCGTTCACCCGCCCCGACCAGTTCGGCCGGGATTCCTACGACTAAACCAACAATCCAGATAGACCCACAAGGCCCGGCATTGTCCGGGTCTTGTGCGTTATGCCGTCTATGAAAGGAGATCGAGATGCATCACGTTGAAACCATGGCTTATGCCGGCCAAGTTCCATGGCATGGCATTGGAAGCCAGTTGGCTCCAAATCAGCCCATCGAGGTATGGCGCGAACTTGCCGGCATGAACTGGTCCTTGGAGGAGGCCGAGGTGCGGTTTGCCGCCGAGGCTGAAGATCAGTATCCGGTGCGGGCATTCCCTGGGCAGAAGGTGCTCTATCGCTCTGATACCAAACGTCCGCTGGCCGTCGTTTCCAAGCGCTATCAGGTAGTTCAGCCTCGGGAGATCCTCGAATTCTATCGGGATCTGACACGCCATAGCGGCTTTGAGTTGGAGACTGCCGGCGTCCTTCGGGGCGGGCGGAAGTTCTGGGCGTTGGCTCGGACCGGTCAGGGCGTTGCCTTGAAGGGCCAAGACCAGGTGAATGGCTATCTTCTGCTGGCAACAGCTTGCGATGGAACGTTGGCTACCACGGCTCAGTTCACCTCAATTCGCGTGGTTTGCAACAACACGCTGCAGATCGCTGTTGGGGATCGAACCGGAGCCATCAAGGTGCCGCACCGCAGTGCTTTTGATGCTGACAAGGTCAAGAGCCAACTAGGTATTGCTATTGAGGGCTGGCATGGCTTCGTGGAGCGGATGCGGATCCTCTGTGAGACACCCGTGAACCCTGATTCGGTCGATGGGGTGCTACGGAATTTGCTCACGTACCCGGCTGCTCAGAATGGGAAGGCAGTCGTGAATGAGCAGGCTGTAGTCAAGGTGCGGGCGCTGTACGACGGGCAGGGGAGGGGAGCTAGCTTGAAGACCAGCAAGGGCACCGCGTTCGGTCTTCTCAATAGCATCACCGAGTTCGTGGATCACCATCGGCGGGCGCAGAGTATGGAGAACCGCTTGGATGCAGCGTGGTTTGGCCAAGGGGCATTGCTAAAGCACAAGGCTTGGAAGGAACTGCTGGGGGAAGTCGCATGAATGCCTCTCTGCCGAAGCTATCCGTGGAAGAGCTGCCTGGAGGTTTGAACGAGCGTGACAGCTCCGTCTTGGCTCAAGCATTGAAAATCCTTGAGAGCAGGGCGATGGTCAGTGGCCTTCTATTGGGAGATCCCGATGTTGCCGGAAGGTTCTTCCGTCTGCGTCTAGGGAATGAAGTACGTGAGCACTTCGAGGTGGCATTCCTCGATGCCCGCAACCGCCTGATCGCTGTGGAACGGCTGTTCTCCGGCTCCATAGATGGTGCTGAGATTCATCCGCGCATTGTCGTCCAACGTGCCCTGGCCCTGAACGCGGCAGCGGTCCTACTGGCTCACAACCACCCGAGTGGGCACTGCGAACCGTCAGAGGCGGACAAGGCCATCACCAAACGGTTGAAGGAGGTGCTGGCGATGGTGGGCGTGAGGGTCGTTGACCACCTTGTGGTGTCGGCTGGCCAGGGTGTTTCGATGGCCCAACTCGGGCAGATCTAAGGCCCGAAGATTTAGGAGAAGAACATGGCGGAAAGGGATACGTCCTGGTCATTGACCAGGGCGGCAAGGGCGCGCGCGAAAGCAGCTGATCTTGATCGACAGGCCCGGGAGGTAGAGCGCTCAGCTGCCGATGGGAGCTGGCGCATGAAGGCGCGGGCTAGAGAGGCCGCCACCGGGCTTAGATTGCGAGCTGGAGCGTATCTAGTCGAAGCGCTCCGATGGGAGCAATGGGACTAGCAACTCGCGCTTACGGCTTGGTGATCAAACCGGGTGCAAGCGCGTGCAGTTCTTCGATCAAGTCTGGATGCTGCTGTAGGAGTTGCAAAAGTTGAACAGCAGAGGCTTGCTTCTCCAGAGCGATGTTGGAAAACAACAAGATCGTTTGCGCCATTTCCTGGTTGTCAGCCAGCAAATATGCAGGTGGAACCTCAAGCACCTGGGCCAAGGTATCCAGACTATCGAAGCCAACAGCCGTGACTTGGTGTTCGTAGCGATTGATCCGGGAAGAACCCTTTTCCTTTCCTAGTCCCATGCGATCTCCCAAGGCGCGCTGGCTCAGCCCGCGCATTTGGCGGGCCTGCACAAGGCGTGCGGCAAATAGAGAGCGGAGGGCCTCGGACACGCTGAAATCAATGCGATCGGATGGGCACCCATCATGACGAAGCCTCTATCAGTGTGGCAGACTCTATTTCATAGATAGAGGTCCAAATAGTCAAGCGGGAGGCGGCTGCTGAAGCCAATGGCATGCAGTCACTTATGGAGAAACGGATGTCCGAAGAAAACCTTTACGAAGTCCTCGGGGTACGCCCCGAGGCACCTCTCTGGGAGATAGAACTGGCTTATAAGGGCCGGCGGAGTCAGTACCACCCTGATCGCTACGTAGCAGGAGACGAGGCTGCCGTGGCATGGGCCACGGCGAAGATGCAGGCCGTCAACAAGGCGTATGCCGTCCTCAAAGACCCGGACCAACGGGGGCGATTTGACCGCTCCCGAGCCACAGCCAGACCCAGCCCCGAGCCGGAGGCTCCAGGAACCAAGGCTTCAGAGTCTCCACCGCTCCGCTCACTCCGAGAAGCGCTGGAAGGGCTCGAGTTCAGCCATGAGCCCTTGGAGCGCGTGTTTGTGGTTCCCCACATCCCTAGGAAGAAGCTCCAAGGAGCTCTGGACAGCTACGGGGAGGGGCTGAGGGCCCAAGACGTTCTGGTTCTCATCGACGACACCGTTTTCGGCGGGGCCAGGGAAGGGGTGCTGATCACCGAGGCCCAGATCCGAGGCAAGGCCAAGTTCGAAGCGGTGGATACCCGTCTGCTGGGATGCCTAACCCAGATCACTGCCCACGGCGCTCACGTACGAATCCATGGCGAGCCGTTCATCAGCTTGAGCATTCCCAATCCGGATGACCTCTGTTTGCTGTTCGAGGCCGTCAGTGAGCATTTGAAACAAACCCACTAACTTCAATCAACGAGGAAACACATGAGGTACCTAATAGGCGTGTACGGCGTGACCGTGCTCATCGCTACGATCTGCTTCGATATCTGGGGGCGCTACGCGTACAAGGGATTCTTCTACAACCTGGGTCAAGCATTGGTCTGGCCAGCGGTAATGTTCCCGTCGATCGGAAAGCTGATCAGTGGCGTGATCTGGGTCCTCGTGATCATCGCCGTGCTGGCGCTTGTGAGGAGGCGGTAAGCATGATGATCAAGATTTCGCTGCTAGCAATGCTGCTGGTGTCACTCGGTGGCTGCAAAAGCGATCTAGACAAGGTTCGGGGCGAATTCATCGATAGCTGCATGAGCAGTGGTGCCGGGAAAGCGCAGTGCTCCTGCACGATGGACAAGCTGCAGGAGCATTACGGAGAGAAGGGATTGGTCGCCATAGACGAGCGTGGCTATCCACCGATGGGCTTTGCCGAGCAAGTACAGGTAGCTGCTGGTCAGTGCCGGTGAGCCTAGCTTCGGGTCAAGCGCAGGACGGTCCCCAGTTCCGACCTCACCCGCTCAGCTAATCAGCTATCAGAGTCGCTTCAACAACGCGTAAAGATGCACCCGAATGCATCTCACGTTATATCAACCAAATGCCCTTAGGGGCTTCGAAGGAATATCAATGAAGATCAAAGGATTGCTTGTGGCTGCAGTGTGCTCAGTCGTCGCACTGTCGGCCTGCACCAAAGCAGCGACGCTTTCGCGCGAAGGCGATATCAACTTGGCAGGGTGCAAGGTCCCGGGAGGCCTGACAACGGAACAGGTTCAGGCGGTGAGTTGCGCGCCTGTACCCGCAACCCCGCCGGTAGAAGCTCCTGTAGCGTCAGAGGCCGAGAATGAAGCTGCAATCAATGAAGCGCTGGCTCCGCAAGCAGCGTTGAACGGCCACGATGGAGAGAACATTCCTGCACGAAAGATCGTGAAGGGGGATCTGAACGGTGATGGTGTCGAGGACCGCGCTGTGCTCTTCGTACTGGAGGGAGGAGGCGGAAGCAATTCCTACTCCAACCATCTGGCAGCCTTCCTGAGTGAAAGCAGCAAGTTGAAGTTTATCTATTCCGAGTCAGTCTCTGGCTACGGAGAGCAAGTGCAGGAAATCTCCTACGGGGATGGGATGGTGAAGATGAAGAAGCTAGGGCAGGGTGAAGGCGATGCTGTGTGTTGCCCAACGGAAGAGTACGAAGTGCACTATCTGCTCAAAGATGGGAAGTGGGTGGAGATCTATCCGGAGGACGACGGTACAGCTCAGGCACTTTGATTGCAGAGCATGATGCTTGCTGTGAACTTCTACACAAACATGCATAAGGTATGAGAGATGTCGGATAGACGTGAGTAGCCACCCAGTTCTCCTTCAGGTGCATAACGTGCAACAGAAGGGGAGGTAGAGAAGGGACTGCGCACTTACCGTTTCTCTCAAACAACCTGATGCGGCAACGTTTGTGCCGCTCCAAACAGGTCACCCACTAGCGTGGGTGGCCTTTTCTTTTTTTCAAGAGAGAGAAGCTCCATATGGCGACGTTCCACTTCGAGGTGAAGACCGGTGGGAAGGGCAGGGCGGCACCGCACAGCCTGTACATAGCCAGGCAGGGTAAGTTTCGAGGACGAGACGATTTGGTGCTGACCGGTAGCGGGAACTTACCGTTCTGGGCAGACGGCGATCCAGTAAAGCTATGGAAAGCTGCTGATGCGCACGAGCGGGAGAACGGAAGCGCGTATCGAGAAATGATCGTCGCACTTCCAAATGAACTAGGTGCATCGGGGCTGCGTGACTTGGTGCAGGACCTTGTCACACTTCTGGCAGGATCCAGGCCATATCAGTTCGCGGTGCATGAACCACAAGCTTCACTCGATGGCAGGGTCAATACGCACATGCATCTGATGGTTTCGGATCGGATGCCCGACGATATCGAGCGTGATGAACGTCAGATGTTTCGGCGGTACAACGAAATACGGCCTGATACAGGGGGATGCAGGAAAGATGGCGGCGGAATGACCCGAGTACAGTTGCGTGACAGGTTAATAACATTGCGGTGCAATGTGGCTGGTTTGTTGAACGGTCATCTGGAGCGCCACGGCTTTAGGGGAGTGCTCGACCACAGGACTCTGGAGCAGCAGGGTATTGCTCGTCGGCCGGAGCGACACCTGGGACCTGTGCGGATCAGGTCAATGTCAGCATCGGAGAGGTTGGCGCACGTCGATGCAAGACGGCCATTTCAGGGTCAAGGCCTTCTTTAGTCTTCTTGCGGGTGCGGTCCACAAAGATCTGGTCCTCTCCCCTAGGTATCTCGCACTCGATGCGACTTTGCCCCAATTGGGGCAAAGTCGCATTCCGTGCACAGTTGTCGGCTCCGATAAACCGTTAAACGAGCAATGGGCTCCCGAAAGAAAAAGCCGCCCCGAAGGGCGGCTATGGTGAAGTCCTTGGGATGACTTACAGATGACCCCTGCCACCGAAGACGGCCGGATTCATGTGGATCAACTGCCTGCCTGAGCCTCGGAGGTAGTTCTCCCGCTCGATTCGAATCACCCCATCCGCTTCCAACAGGAGCAGGGCGGCACAAAACCGGCCCTGGTGACGGATAGGGCCGTTCTTCCTGAGATCATTGCGAGGAGCTTGATTGTAGTTGCGTTCCCAATAGCGCGAGCGCAAGTAGCTCTTCAACGCCCACGCGTCCTTCTCGTCTTCAGGAAGATTGTTGTGGCTACCGAACTTCTCCTGGAACTCCCTGAAATAGAATGCGACGACCGAAAGCGCTCGTTCCAGCGTCGCTCGCTCAACTACGTCGCCCTCAAGCCCCTCGAAATGGTGGAGGATGCCAGCCACCCGGCTGGCAATTTCTACGGATTTGGAGGCAAAGTCACGGATGTCCTCGTAGGTACCGCCTTTCCCGATCTGCAGCTCAATCTGGTTCTGGGCTTCGACCCACCTTGCCTTTGCATCGGGGGAGAAGCGAAGAGTCTTCTTGCTGCGATCGCCGGCAGCATGACGAGTATCGCGTTCGTGGAGGAGCTGGGTGATCCTGGAGTGAAAAACATCGAGCGCGGGGTGACGCGAGTTGCCATCCTCGAGACGGTTCTTGGTCACCCGGTGGCCTTGTGTTGACTCGGGGTGACACAGCAAGAAGCGGGCCAGAAAGCCGGAAGCTCGCGCCATGTTGTTCGGCTTGTCCAGAAATGCGCTGAAAGGGTCTTTCTGGATCATGAAGCTGAGCGTCAGCCGAGGGTCGTAGACCTCGATGATTTCTTCAGCAACATCGAGCGACGCAATAGAGGGGCCGTCCCAAACCTTGTTGAGCGTACCGAGGCCGCGGGCCGCACCGCTTCTCACGAAGGTTGCACCTTCATCAGTAAGGATTGCGATGGACTTGCTACGCCCCCGCATTGCATTGATCAAAGCGCGCTCTGTTGTGTTCTTCAACACGATGCGATTGAGTTCGGGCTTGGACGGCTCCGCTGCCATGCATGCATCGTAGCGTTCGCGCAGTTCATGCGGTTCATTGAACACAGACTTGGCAAGCATTCGATCCAGTGCCTTCTGAGTAGTGCTCCAGTACCGATGGTCCGCCTTGTACTTTGCGGCAGCAATGTCGTAGGCCTTAGTCTTCGCCAGCTCGTACTCATAGATCGGCTTCAAAACAAGGTTGTCGGTCGCCGTTTTGCGTTCCCCCGAGTCGGCAATTGTGGCCAGGAAGAGTGCGCATGGCGTCGTTTGACCGATAGGCAGCATCATGTCGATGTCAGCTTGGCAGGCTACGGACATAGCAGTCAGGAACGAACTGGCAATGAGCGCGTCTGGAGATTGGATGGCATCCATCACCTCATCGAAAGCCAGCTCGACGGTTTCGTAGAACTGATTCGCCGGAAAGGGGAAGGAAGGGGTGTGCTGGCTCATTTGCTGTCCTTGCTGGTAGCGGCGTTGCCCACGGCGTTCGCCTGGAGATCCATCAGTTCCTTGAAGCGCGCAGGGTGCAACTTCAGGCCTTGTGCCTGAAGCACCTCCAAGATGGCCTTCTGGGTCACTTGCCTACCCAACAGATCCAAGATGGTTGGGTACAGCATGGCGAACAGTTGGGCGTTCCGATGCTGTTGCTTGGGCTGCAATGCCTTCAGTGCATCGGTGCAGCGTTTTGCCTGGTCCTGCAAGCCGTGATCGGGTCCATTGGACGGGGGAGTGCTGTTATTCATGGCCGCACTCCTTAGTACGCCGCGTGCGCGTTGGCGCAGGCGTGGACATAGGCCATGACTTCCGACCGCCACCACGCTGAAGGGGAGCGGTCGGAAGTGCCCAGCTTGAAAGGCTTGGGGACTCGAGGATCATGGGATGGCAGCCGCGGATTAAGACGTGCATACCAAGTGCTCTTGCTGACGCCAACAATGGACAGCACTTCCGGCAGGCGGATTGCTTGGTCCTGGACTGGGGCACGCTGCAGCGAATGAAGGAGGGCCTCCAGGCGCTCAAGGGTGCGCGAGTCGATCTCATGCTGGGTGGCGCTGAGAGAACCCGCAGCGCCCGCCGAATTGGTCAAGGCGCTGCGATGGCTTGTCTGGCTGGAATATGCCGATGATGCGTTATGGGACACGAGTATCTCCTTTTCTGCGCAGGGCCGGCGGCTCTGCTGCGGAGGAGATGATCGTTGACGCGCACATGCCGGTCTAAGCAATAGCTAGCTAATGACTTTACATGTTTCTAGCTTTGTGCTTAGCGCTCACCTGTTTCTCTTCGAACTCCTTCCGTATCCGGTCATAGACAGGCTTCATTCTCTTATAGGGTTTCCCGGACTTTCCCCACTTTGCTAACGCATCGGCGACGCGATGATCTATATGTTCATTAGTTGGCTTCCGCTTTTGGACGTGCTTGTCATAGTCCTGCAGTGCCTCAGAGCCCCCGGGATGGACCCGGATCTGCTTCACGATCTCTTCGAGGACGAAGTCCATGCTCTCCAACTTGTCGGGAACAACGAAGTCTCGCATCACCTCAAACGCGATTTCTTCAAGGGCATCCCTACTGGAAAGGGGCGCTTTTGATGCGATTTCGCGCTTTGATTCGGACTCCGTCTTCGGGGAGTAGGTCATTCCTAGGTAGAAATTGCACTCCAACAGCGCGTGGAGAGATCGGAGAGAGTCTTGTTCATTGAACGCATTCCGTGCCTCGATCCAATAGGCGATTGCGACTTCAAGAATGTCGTCAATCTTGATTTTCGCGCGTGGCTTCAGTGCTTCGTGCTGACGCTTCAGTTCTTCGAAACGTTCAGGAAAGGAAAAGATGCATGTCTGTTGACCATCTTCATCTTGTTTGACCGTGGTGTCCGCCCACTCCCGGGCGAGCTCATTGCTAAGTGCTTCGTAGTCGCTTGCGTTCTTGATGATTGACTGCTGCTTCCACTGTGCATATGCAGTTGCGTTCTTTCGTTCTCCAAGCTCTGCGCATGTCTTCTTCCATAAGACTTCGAAGGGGCGTGGATCATTTTGCCGATTGTTGTGCTTGCTATGAATCTGGTTCAGCAATCGGTCGAACATGCAGTTGAGATCGGGAAGGTCTTGGCTGCTGTTGTACCTGCTGCTGGGGCGCTGGCGCGGCGCTACAACGGTTGTAACCAGAGGGCGCTCTGATGAGCGCAGAGGCGAGGACGGAAGTCTGGAGGGCACTTTCGAGGGACTCAACTTAACAATTCCTTCTGTGGTTCTACTGCCTTGCATTCTGAACAAGCGGACATGGTGTTTCCAGCGGATTGCGACTTGACATCCTGCAGCTAATGGCTGCGCGGAGTCGGTGGCCGACTACAACACCGAGATCCCTCACGACAACCTTGGCGCGCTGACGCCCGCCGAGTTCCGCCAATACCACGAACCGGAGACCTCTAATTTAGCCTGGCATCGAATTACGGGGGCCGGCACCTGGAAATAGTTATAAAAGAACGGCCGCACACGGGTGCGGCCGGGATGGTAGGACAGACAGGTGGCTTATTCGCGCAGGAAGTCGAGCAGGTCCTGGTTGAGCCGATCCTTGTGGGTGTCGGTAAGACCGTGCGGGGCACCCGGGTAAACCAGCAGCTTCGCCCCCTTGATGAGCGCTGCCGATGCACGACCGGCCGCGTCGATCGGGACCACCTGGTCATCGTCGCCATGGATCACCAGCGTCGGGATGTCGAATTTGGCGAGGTCGGCACGGAAATCGGTAGCCGAGAACGCTGCGATCGAGTCATAGGTGTTCTTCTGGCCGGCCATCATGCCTTGCGCGCACCAGGCATCGATCAGACCCTGCGAAACCTTCGCACCGGGACGGTTGAAACCGTAGAAGGGGCCAGAGGCAACCTCGCGGTAGAACTCGGCGCGGTTGGCCCGCTGCGCGGCGCGGAAGCCGTCGAACACCTCGATGGGCAAGCCCCCCGGATTGTCGGCCGTCTTGAGCATCAGCGGCGGCACTGAGCTGATCAGAACTGCCTTCTTCACCTTGCCAGTGCCGTGTCGGCCAATGTAACGCGCCACTTCGCCACCACCGGTGGAAAAACCCACCAAGGTGACATCATTCACACCCAGGGTGTCGATGACCGTCGCCAGGTCGTCGGCATAATGATCCATGTCGTTGCCGTCCCACGGCTGGCTCGAGCGCCCGTGCCCCCGGCGGTCGTGGGCGATGACCCGATAGCCCTTGTCGGCCAGGAACATCATCTGGGATTCCCAACTGTCCGAGTTCAGCGGCCAGCCATGGCTGAAGGTGACCACCGGGCCATCCTTGGGGCCCCAGTCCTTGTAGTAGAGCTGGACGCCGTCAACGGTGGTGATGGTGCTGGCGGTGTGTCCAACCGATGGGGCGGGCGTGGCGGCCTGGGCCACATGGCTGGCTACGGCGATCACGCCGGTGGCAAGGGTGCGGGCAAGTACATTCATGATCGATCTCCTGAAAAAAATAGTTGTTTCGGGGTCAGTCGGCGATGACCAAGGTCACGTCGATGTTTCCGCGTGTGGCGTTGGAGTAGGGGCAAACGATGTGGGCCTCGTCGACGAGCGACTGCAACGGCTCGCGTTCAATGCCGGCCGCGGCAATGGTCAGCTCAGCTTGGATGCCGAAGCCAGTGGGCAGAGGACCGATGCCGACCTTGCCAGTGACGGTGGTGGTCGCCGGCAGGGCCACGTTTCGTTTGCCGGCGACAAACTTAAGCGCGCCGAGGAAGCAGGCCGCGTACCCCGCGGCAAAGAGCTGTTCGGGATTGGTACCCGTGCCGCCTGCACCGCCCAGCTCGCGTGGGGTGGAAAGGCTGACCGCCAGCGCGTCGTCCGAGGAGCGTGCTTCACCTTGCCGGCCGCCAGTGGCGGTCGCGACGGCGGTATAGAGGATGGTTTCGAGGGTCATGGTGGGTTTCCTGTTTGAAGTAGCCTGTCGGCCGGTGAGAGATATTCTGGCGGTTCGGGGTGTACGATATGTATTATTTAGTTCTAAAAATTTGATTTGGAGTACCGAATGGTCGATCGGCTTGCCGCGTTGCTAGAGCGCTTTTCCGTGACTGCCGAGGTCTTCCATGCCGGTGCGCTGTGCGGCATCAACACGTTGGAAGGCGACGGCATGGGCCAGTTCCACCTGATCCAGCGCGGGCCGATGGAGGTCACCCATGGACGAGACTCCTTGCAGATAGAGCAACCCAGTCTGTTGCTCTATCCGCGTCCGTTGCGCCACCGATTCAGTAGCGATCCACGGCACGGTGCGGACTTGGCTTGCGCCAACCTGCATTTTCTCGGCGGAACGCAGAACCCGATCTGCGCCGCTTTGCCAGACGTGGTCTGTTTGCCACTGGAGCAATTGCCTGGCGCCTCCCCCGTGCTGGCGGTGCTGTTCGAGGAAGCCTTCGGCCAGCGCTGCGGACGCGCGGCATTGGTCAGTCGGCTGTTCGAAGTGGTGATAGTCCAGCTATTGCGCCATCTGATGGAAAGCGGCCAGATAAGGGCCGGGATGCTAGCCGGGCTTGGCCATCCGCGGCTTCGGAACGCCTTGGTGGCCATACACCAAGATCCGGCACTCGACTGGTCTCTGGCGTCCTTGGCGGAGGCAGCCGGGATGTCGCGTACGGCGTTCGCCACCACCTTCCGCCAGATCCTGGGCATCACCCCCGGCCAGTACCTGCAGGGCTGGCGCGTCAGTCTGGCGCAGCAGGCATTGGGTGCCGGGCGCCCGCTGAAGGTGGTAGCTGGAGAAGTCGGTTATGGCAGTGAAGCCGCCTTATCGCGAGCTTTCAAGGCACACAGCGGGCTCACCCCAAGGGCGTGGAAACAACGAGACGCGACGTCGGTCAGCGCCCCCTGACCAAGGCCGGCTTCATCGTCATCCGGCGTTCCTGGACTTTGCCCTAGCGCCCCAGCGGTGCCGTTGCGACGCTTCCCTCTTCGATGATTCAGCCGTGGGTGGGCGCGTCAGGACTCTAGCCGTAGCGCATCCGCCAACTGGTGGTAGTACTGATCGATCAGGTGCTTTCCATCCGCCGGGGAGAACAGATAAAGGCGCATGAGCCCTTCAAAAACCAGTGACAGCCGGTCAGTCACCGCGCCAGGGTCAAGCTCGCCGGAAAGCAGGCCTTTCCCCTGAGCATCGCGTATCCTGCCGTGGACGCTGCTGATCAGGCCGGCCTCCGAATCGCGAAGGAGTTCAGCCACACGTGGATTGCGTGCCCCTTCGCTGGCGATCTCGGCACGTAGAACTGCCACCGCATGCCCTTCAGGCGTCAGGAAGATGTCCGCCAGGAGTCTTTCGATTGCTTTGCGGCTGAAATCTGATCCCCAAAACCGGCTTATCAGGCTGTGGTGACGTTGCAGATCGAGTTCGATGAGGGCACTGATCAAAGCGTCCTTGCCCGGGAAGTACTGGTAGATGTTTGCAACGCTGACACCCGCAGCAGCGCTGATCTCCGAAATGGACGAGGCATGGAAACCGTGTTGCAAGAAACACGTACGAGCACCGTCGAGGATCTGGGTCAATCGCTTTTCACGCGCATCCTCATTTACGGGACGCCCGCGCGGAGGCTTGCTTTGGTCTGTTTTCTTTTCCATTTGCACACCTGGAAGTGAAGGCGCTTGGGCCGTGAAGAGAGCATGCACGCGATCTGCCGGCTGCTGGGAAAGCCAAGCCGGGCGGCAGCAATCGACGTCAGGAGGATGTCGAAGCTGCCTCGACAGTGGCGTACACCTTGATTTCCTGAAATTGCTCGATCGCACGCGGTCCGCAGAGTACCCCGATACCACTTTGCTTGAAGCCGCTCTGTTCAAAGTGCTCGGACATGACTCCCCAGCAGTTCATCCAGATATGCCCGGCGTGGATAGCCTTTCCAACTCGCCGGCAGCGCGCCATGTCGCCTGAGAACACCGAGGCGGCTAGACCAAACTCGGTAGCGTTAGCGCGCATGACCGCGTCCGCTTCGTCTTCAAAAATCTCGAAGGTCTGGACGGGACCGAACACCTCGTTCTGGACGACATAGGCGTTGAGGTCCTGCACTTCGATCAGACTGGGGCGGTAGAACGCGCCTGCGGAAAGTGGGCCTTCGTCGAAGGGTCCACCGCGGACCAGTATCTGCGCATAGGACGCTGCTTCGGCGACCACAGCATCGACGCGCTGTACACTGGCCTTGTCGATCAATGGACCAAGCTGTGCCTGCGGATCCTCGCTTTCACCAAGACGAACGTTCCTGTAGGCCTCGATCAGGGCAGCGCGCAACTTGTCGGCAATGCGACGCTGCACCAGCACGCGCGAACCTGTACAGCAGAATTGACCGTTCATGGCGACAAGCGCCATGACAATCTGCGGCACCACGGTCTCCAGGTCGGCATCGTCAAACACGACCAGCGGCGCTTTGCCGCCCAGTTCCAGGTTCAGGCGTTTGAGCGTTCTGGCGCCATTGGCGGCGATCACACGCCCGACCTTCGTGCTGCCTGTGTAACTGATCATGTTCACCTGCGGTGAATCAACCAGCAGCGAGGCGCCGGTACTGCCGGTCTCGGTGAACACATTGAGCACGCCCGCGGGCAGCGATGCGACCGCGGCAATGGCGTCGGCGAATACTGCATTGGTGAGCGCTGTCTGGTGCGGCAGTTTCAGTACCACTGTGCATCCGGCAGCAAGTGCTGGCGCGATGGCGCGCACTGACAGGATGATCGGCGAGTTCCACGGCGAGATCACTCCAACAACGCCGAGCGGTTCCGGATCGGAGACAAAATGTGTACCGGGCGCTGTTTCAAGGGCGCGCCCTGCCGTCTGCAGCAAGGCGGTGGCGGCGCCATGACGTAGCCAATCCACTGCCAGGGACAGCTCCCATCGTGTCTGCGCCAGCAGCTTGCCGCCTTCCCGCGAAAGCATGCTTGCCATCTCCTCGGCCCGCTTGGCGACCTCATCGGCCAGCTCGAACAAGGCACGGGAGCGTAGCGGTCGATCCGCAGTCCAACTGGTCGTGTCGAAGGCCTCGCGCGCGGTCATGATCGCTAAGCGGGCCTCGTCGGCGCCGATGTCCCGATAGTTGCCAAGCAGCTGTCCGGTCGAAGGGCTGACCGCCTGCCTGATGGTGCCGCCGTTGTTCCAGCGACCGTTGATCCAGTTCCGTGCAGCGTCCGGCGATGTTGGGTGTTCCATGATGATTTCCTTGAGGGCAACTAGCGAAGAAGCCGATCCAGACGGTGGGTGAGTCGTGGTCCGGTCGTATGGCGCCGACCCGCATCGTCAGTCTGTGCCGGCCTGATATAAGAGTGAACGATCGCTCATATAAATGCAATAACTTTTTCGCCGGTGTACCTGTTGCTTGATGGAGGCGGAGACCTCCGCCGGTCGGGACCGGTGGGCAAGGCGAGAGCAGTGGTAGCTGATAGCTGCGGTGGGCTTAGTAGCTGTCCGGCAATGCCTGTCCCCTGCGGTGCCGATCATGCAGGAAGCGCGGGTGGAGACCGGCTCCGGGTGGAGCGTAGTTATCGGCCCCAGCAGATCGTGGGGCAGCTCGGAACGTTATCGCGCCCTATACAAAGCGCGTGCAGCGGGCCTCGATTGCTGCTCTCATTCGAGGAGGCACCAGAACCTGTTAGGCGTCGGGCTGCGTACCGTTTGCCCTTCCCGTAGCCTCAACCGTTACAACTCGACACTAGGCCTGCAACGCCTCATCCGCTACCTGTGGAAGTTGACCGCAGCATCTGCATCTTTCCGCAGATCTCTTTGACTGTCGTTCCCAGCGCTACCTGCTCAGAGCGCAGTCATTACTTCTTGGTCAACGAGACTTCCTGAATTCTTGTTCGCCGCAGCGCCGGTGCTACGAAGTCGCTTTCTGGCCTGCTCTGCAGCTGGCGGGACTGCCTATTGGAAAGCGAGTTGCGGTGTGGCTTGCTTATACAGTTACACTGTATATTAAGCACCCATCAAACCCTTTCACGGACAGCCTTATGGCACCAGAAGACAACAAGACGATAGTGCGGCGTTTCAACGCCGAAGTGATCGAGCGCGGAGATTGGGCAGTGTTCAAGACACTGACGGCAGAGAACTTCGTCAATCACAGTGCAACTCCTGGTACCCCGAACGGACCGGAGAGCATGTGGAACACCTTCAACAATATTCTTCGTCCGGCACTTGATCGATTGACCGTCACTATTCACGATCAGATCGCTGAAGGCGAAAAAGTCACGACTAGAAAGACGATCAGTGGAGTTCACACGGGAACCTTTCTTGGTATTGCCGCTACCGGGAAGCCCGTTGCAATTGATGTCATCGATATCGTGCGTATAAGCGACGGGAAGTACATCGAGCATTGGGGAATCAATACATTGGCGAGCGTTTTGTCTGCCTTGAAAATTTGAAGGAATAGTGCGGTGAGTGTCTCGAGACGCAGTACTAATAAGGCAACAGCCGTCGAACTCACTGAGTTGGCCGAGCGTTTGCGATCAACAATAAGCAATTTTGTGCGTGCAGTTCGTCTCGATTCCGACACGCCGACGACAGCGCAATCTGAAACCCTCGCAGTCCTAGATCGTCACGGCGCGATGAGTACTGCGCAGCTGGCTGCATTACGTAATGTCAAACATCAGAGCATGCGCTTGGTCATTGGGCAGCTTGAAAGAGAACGACTGATCGAAAAAAGCGGGAACCCGCAGGATGGGCGCAGCCAGCTTATCGTGCTGACTCTTAAAGGCAGAGACGCACTAGGCGAGGATCGCCGACGACGCGGGGAGCTGATTGCACAAGCTTTGTGTAAGCATACGTCCGCTGAAGAGCGTCGGACACTTGTGGCAGCCGTCGCAATACTGGAGCGAATCACGCCCGTCCGAAAGAAAAGTACTCACTAGCCCCGTTGGATCGCCACCAAGGCGGTATTGGTCCTCCGTTGCATCGATGCAGTGATTGCTTCGCCGCTCATCTCTCATATCTTGGACGTAGTTGGCCGCGAGCGCGGACATGTTCGTAGTGAACTAATGCTAATACCGCGTTGCCACAGTAGTAAAATGGAAGACTGTACTTTTTAGTATAGCGTGCTGAAAATCGACGATTCAGCGACATCGCTGAGGCTATGAGTCATAGACATGGATGCGTCTGAGCGGAGGACCAATGGGCTATAGCGTTCCGTATTTGACGAACGAAGAATGGGTGCAATTGCGCGTCGCGTACAAAGCCCACGGTAGCGGTAAGAAATCCTGTAATGACCATCCGCTTTCTGCTCAGGTCAAGTGGTTAATGTAACGGCATAGGCCGCGACTGGGTCATCATCTTCGGCGCCTGATTTTGACGCTGCTGGTTATAGACGGCGATCCAATCACCGATCATCCGCAAGGCATGTGATTGGCTCTCGAAGCGATGCCTGTGTACACACTGCTCTTTCAGTGTTCGGATTACGCGTCCCACCATCCCGTTCTGCTGTCGGCAGTGCGGGGTGATGAACTCCTGCTTCAAGCCGTAGCTACGCACCAATTGGGAGTAGTCGCCAGTGGTGAAGACCAGACCATTGTCCGAGCGAAGCAGGAAGGGCACCGGCACTCGCACCAGTGTGCCGTAGCGCGTGATCAGCGGCTGCTCCAGGGCGGCGCCGAAGCCGTACTGGCCTTGCTAGTCCGTGACAGGTGCCAGCCCAGCAATTGCTGGGTAAGGCAATCGATCAGCAGTGCCAAGCTGAGCCCATCATCCTTGCCGCCCCATACACGGCACAGGTCTGTTGCCCAGCGCTGATCCGGAGGTTCGGCGCGGGATACCTTGGCCTCGATCCGTGGACGCTGGCCCAAGGCCCGCTTGCGAACCTGCCAACCCTTGAGTTGGAAAATGCGCTGCACCGTGTTCTTGCTCATGCCATGCAACGCGCTCACGGCGCGGTAGCCAAACGAAGGCTCTGCCTCGATCATTTCCCTGATCGGCGTGGTCAGTTCGGGCTTGACCTTCGCTGGCGCTAGGGTGGGCTTGTAGTACGTCGTGCGACGGGCCACCTCAAACCAGCGGCACAGCTTGGTAATCGGCACCACGAAACCTTCTTCCTTCATGCCCTGCTGGACCGAGAGCATCAGCTCTCGTCCTTTGCCAGCAGGGAGGCCAGCTCTTTTTCTCGCACGGATCTCCAGCATTGCCTCGCCGCAGGCTTCCTGCAGGTCCTTGAGCTGGCGCTCGTACTGCTCGGGTACATCCTCCGGCTTGGCTCTCAGTGCGTTCTCCATGCCGCGCTTGTGTCCTCAACCCAGCTATCGATCTCGGCCGGGGTCAGATCGAACTGACGCCTTGCAGCGGCTACCTTCGTCTTGCCTTGGATGATCTCAAGGGCCAGCGCCGACTTGCGACGGGCGGGCCAGCGCTTGATCTCTTCTTCCATCATTTCGCTCATAGGTGTCTCCTTTGGGAAAACTAACACCTGAGCAGGTTTTCAGTGGGTCATTACATTTTCCCAGACCTCTAAGAATGCCTGAATAGAGTTTCCGGGTAGGCGACAATGCGACCAGAAGCGGACCTGCCCCCTCGTCGGGTTAGTCAGCAATACGCGCGATCACCTTGATCTCGAAATCGAATCCTGCGAGCCAGTTGACGCCAACTGCCGTCCAGTTCGGATAGGGGGCGGTCGGGAAGACTTCGTTTTTGATCTTCATGATCGTGTCGAATTGATGCTCGGGATCGGTATGGAACGACGTCAAGTCGATGATGTCGTCCAGCCCACACCCGCCGGCTTGAAGGGTGGCCTTGAGGTTGTCGAAAGCCAGGCGGACCTGCGCTTCGAAATCCGGTTCGGGTGAGCCGTCGCTGCGGCTGCCAACCTGGCCGGATACGAACAGCAGGTCCCCTGAGCGAATCGCGGCGGAATAGGCGTGCGCGGCATAGAGGTCATGTCGATCGGCGGGGAAAATGGCGGTGCGGGGGGGCATGTGGATGCTCCTGTCGTGGGTGGGTTCATGCAGTCCCGCGCAAGACAGCAGGCAGCTTGGCGATGCAGCGGCCGGGGACACGATGATCACTCTAGGCAGCGATCGTACGGGGATAAACGCACCTGCAGCGGTAACATTGTTTGTAGAATCAAAACAATCAGGCCATCCTTGGAGCCCACATGAACCGTATCGATGCGATGCAGGCTTTCACCCGCGTGGTGGAAACCGGCAGCTTCACCAAGGCCGCCGAGACGCTGCAGTCTAGTAAGACCCGCGTCACGCAGCAGATCCAGCAGCTGGAAACGCATCTGCGGGTGAAGCTGCTCCATCGCACCACCCGGAAAGTCAACGTCACCGCCGATGGTGCCGCCTACTACGAGCGCGTCGTGCGCTTGCTGGCCGATCTGGACGACGCCGAAACCAGCCTGTCGGCCGCTTCGACTTCGCCACGTGGCAGGCTGCGCGTAGACGTGCCCGCGCCGTTGGCCAGTCTGGTGCTGGTGCCCGCGCTGCCCGATTTTAATGCGCGCTATCCTGACATCCAGCTCGATCTCGGCGCCAGTGATCGCAAGGTGGACCTGATCGACGAGAACGTGGACTGCGTGGTGCGAGGTGGTGAACTCACCAATCTATCTCTGCGCGCACGTCACGTCGCCGACCTTCCGTTGGGCGTCTACGCCGCGCCAGCCTATCTGTCGCGCACCGGGATGCCCACGCATCCACTGGCACTGGAAGATGCGAGGCACTGTATCGTCGGCTACCGTAATTCGCGGACCGGCCGCCCCCTGATAACGCCGCTGCGCTGCGGCGACGAGGAACTTTTCGTGCAGGGGCGTCATGTGCTGTCGGTCGATGACGGCAATGCTTATCTGGCAGCGGGCATCGCTGGTCTTGGCGTGCTGTGGCTACCGCAGTACATGGCACGCCAACCACTGGCGCGCGGCGAGTTGGTACCGCTGTTTGAGGACTGGCAGCTCGATCCCATGCCAATGTACGTCGCCTTCCCGCCCAGCAGGCATGTAAGCGCCAAGCTGCGCGTGTTCATCGACTGGATCGTGGAACTGATGGCACAGCACGCACCGGCCATACAGCCACGGCACTGATCCGCCTCCTGTCGCGAAAAATCGGCGTGGACGGGGTTCGTGTGCCGATCACAACATCGCAACATGTCCGCTTCTGGCCGAGGCCGTGTAAAAACTTTTTGGCTGTGACTTCTGGCGGCAGCTCATCCGGACCTGGCCTATACAGTAAGACGAGGCTTCCAGATTTCTATGCGGCAATCGCCTGCATCATGCGTGGTATTCCGACGATCTTGATCATGTGCTTCATATTGTAGGCCAGCACCGCCAGGCTGATCTCTGCTCTGACCTTGGGAAGCGTTTTGGTCAGTAATGGCGTGGTGCCCAACCACGCCTTGAGAGTGCCGAACACATGCTCGACGGTCTGCTTTCGTATCACGGCCACTTGTGGCCTGGCGTTGAGCCGGAGCTGCATCGTCTCGAGCACATTCTCGTGCTCCCATCGGCTGATGCGTCGGTAGCTGGCGGTCGTGCACTTGGCTCGCATCGGGCAGGCAGGACAGGCCGATGACCAATACTTGTGTAGCGTCAGACCATTCTCTTCCGCGGTAAAGCGATGGGTCGCGGTTTCGCCCGCGGGACATTGGTAGGTATCGGCTTGCGGATCGTAGATGAAGTCCCGCTTGTCGAACCTGCCTTCGGCTTTGCTGTTGGATGTCAGCGGCTTGGGCACCAACGGAATGATGCCGGCCAGCTCGCATGCAAGGATTTCCGGTGCATTGAAGTAGCCGCGATCGGCCAAGGCGGTCATGTGCTCGACGCCGAGCGCGTGCTTAGCCTTCGTTGCCATCGCACAGAGCTGAGTACGGTCGCTTCCGGCATTGGTGACCTCATGGGCGACGATCAGATGATGCTCGGCATCGACCGCTGGAGGTTGTAGCCCACCGTGCCAGTTCCGCGTCCGCTTGAGGTCATCGAGCGTGCATCAGGATCGGTCAGCGAGATCTGGTGGTCAGGCGTGTCCTTGAGCTGCTGGTCAATGGCGCCGAGCGCTTCCATCTGCCTACGTACCTTGGCCAGCTTCTCCTTCAGATGGGGAACACGTCCCTCTGGCAGCAGCGCTGGATCACGGTCAGCCCGATCCAGCTCGGCCAGATAGCGCGCCACGCTCTCATCCAACAGCTCGCGGCGAGCCCTGATCTTGCCAGCGGCGAAATTGCGCTCTCGGCTGTTCACCGCCTTGAGCTTGCTACCGTCGATCGCGACCACCGCATGCGCGACCACCTTCATCCGCCGGCACAGCGCAACGAACCGGCTGCACGCCGCCACAATGGCGCCACCGTTGGCCTTGCGGAAATCAGCGATGGTCTTGAAGTCCGGCGCCAATCGTCCGGTCAACCAGATCAGTTCGAGGTTGCGCTGCACTTCGCGCTCCAGGCGCCGACTGGACTGGGTGCGATTGAGATAGCCGTAGATGTAGATCTTGAGCAGCGCGGCCGGATGATAGGCGGGCCGGCCGCCAGCAGCACGATCAACGGCCGCGAAGCCCAGGGCACTCAGGTCGAGCGCATTAACGAACGCATCGACCACCCGCACCGGATTGTCTTCGTGGACGTAGTCTTCGAGTCGATCTGGCAACAAGAGCCCCTGTGACCGATCAACGCTATCGACGAATCGCTTCATGCCGGGCACCAATCGAGTGGTGCTGAGATATTGCCAGCGACGCGGGAGTTTTCACACAGCCTCGGCCGGAAGCGGTCATTGCATCAGCGAGAGGCGGCTGTTGCAGCGGGCAATGCGCTGTCCGCGCGGCACTTAGCCAAAGACTTGACCCGCTTCCTCGAAAAGGACCGTGATCTTTGGTACGTCTGTCCTGATTCCATTAATTCTGCTTCAACCAAGCGACCAGCGCGGTAAATGCGGGTGAGGGCTGCCGGCGGTTAGGGTAGTAAAGATGGTAGCCGGGGAAGGGGGCGCACCACTTGTCCAGCACAGCAACCAACCGGCCCTGCGCGATGTGCTCGGCTACCATCGGTTCCGGGGCGTAGGCCAAGCCCACTCCGTCCAGTGCGGCATTGATTACGTGCGTCATGCTGTTGAAGACCAGCGGGCCATCGCCGCGTACGGTGAATTCCTTGCCCTTCTCTTCGAACTCCCAGGAATAAATGGCGCCATTTGGGCGATGGCGGATGTGCACGCAACGGTGTCGGGTGATGTCGGCGGGCTTTCTGGGCTTGGGATGCTTCTGGAAGTAGGAGGGAGATCCAACCACCACCAGGCGCCAATCCGGTCCGACCCTGACAGCGATCATGTCCTTGCTCAGCGCTTCTCCGAGCCGGATGCCCGCGTCGAAGCGCTGTTCCACTACGTTGGTAAAGCCGTAATCCACGTAGAACTCAAGCGTGATGTCCGGGTACTCGGCCAGAAACCCGGCAAGCCGTGGCCGGATGATGGTCTCCATCGAATCATCTGTGCAGGAGATCCGCAGCGTTCCCGCCGGCCGGTCGCGCAGGTCTCCCAGCGCTTCCACGCTGGCACCGATAGCCTCGAAGTGCGGTGCGATGGAGCGCATAAGGCGCTCGCCCGCCTCAGTGGGAGAAACGTTGCGGGTGGTGCGGGCCAGCAGGCGAATGCCCAGGCGCTCTTCGAGCAACCGCATCGAATGGCTCAGCGCAGAGGGCGTTACCCCAAGGCGAACGGCGGCCTTGGTGAAGCTCTGCTCCTGGGCCACCACCAGAAAGGCTTGCAGATCATTGGTCTTCACGGCGCTCATGGACCAATTGTGAGCTCAACTCAACAATGCATCAACTTTCAGCCGGCTTATCGCGGTAGCGGGCGGATCCTATCGTGGCGCCCTCAGTCCCCCCCACCGAGGCCGCACTCGCATGAAACCGACCACGTTGCTGCTGGCGCTGCTTGCCAGCTACATACTTCCGCTTCCCGCCATGGCTGCAGATACGCCCGGCGCAGCCCGTCCCGCCGGGGCAGACAACTTCTACCGCAGCCCCACGGTCACTGGTGAGCGCGTCAGCTTCCACAACCAGTACCAGATGGAAGTGGTGGGCACGCTGTACCGCCCTCAGGGCCTGCCTCGCGGCAGCCGCGCTCCCGCTGTGGTGGTTGGCCATCCAATGGGCGCGGTGAAGGAGCAGAGCTCGCAGCTCTACGCGCAGAAGCTGGCCGAGCAGGGCTTCGTTACGCTGGCGATCGATCTTTCCTTCTGGGGAGAGAGCGGCGGTGCCCCGCGGCACCTGGTGGCGCCGGAAATCTATTCAGACGACATCAGTGCCGCCGTGGACTTCCTGAGTACGCAGGCCTATGTGGACCCGGAACGGATTGGCGGCCTGGGTATCTGTGGCAGCGCCAGCTTTGTGATCAGCGCCGCCAAGATTGACCCTCGCATCAAGGCCATTGCCACGGTAAGCATGTACGACATGGGTGCGGCGGCACGGCAGGGGCTGAACAACGGGCAGTCGCTGGAACAGCGCAAGACAGTGATCCAGTCCGCAACCGACCAGCGCCTGGCCGAGTTCAGGGGCGGGGCGGCTGTGTACGTGCCAGGCACAGTGAACAAACTCGATGCTGACAGCCCTGCCATCCAACGCGAGTTCTTCGATTTCTACCGTACTCCGCGCGGCGGCTACACGCCAAAGGGCGACACGGCAGAGCTGACCACGCAGCCGCTCTTCAGTAGCCTGGTCAAATTCATGAACTTCTATCCCTTCAATGACATCGAGACCATCTCGCCCCAGCCGATGCTGTTCATTTCTGGCGACGCAGCGCATTCCCGCGAGTTCAGCGAAGACGCATACCAAAGGGCCGGCCAACCGAAGGAACTCTACTGGGTGGAGGGTGCGGGTCACGTGGACCTGTATGACCGTGCCAACCTGATTCCCTTCGAGAAACTGACGACGTTCTTCCAGCGCAGCCTAGCCGGGAAATGAGCCGCACACACGCGATCGCAGGTCGCTCAAACTGGGGGGGCGTGCTCGCGATGACGCTGTGCGTCTTCGCGCTGATAGCCTCGGAATTCATGCCGGTGAGCCTGCTTACTCCCTTGGCGGCAGATCTGGGCGTGACCGAGGGGCTTGCCGGGTACGGCATTGCCATTTCGGGAGCCTTTGCGGTGCTGACCAGCCTGTCGATCTCCCGGTTGGCGGGCAACATGAACCGACGAACGTTGCTGCTGATCCTCACCGCATTGATGGCGGTGTCGGGTGTGGTGGTGGCTCTGTCTCGGAACTATCTGGTCTACATGACGGGGCGTGCACTGATTGGTGTGGTGATCGGTGGGTTTTGGTCACTGTCTGCCGCAACGGCCATGCGGCTGGTGCCCGCCGCAAAAGTCCCGCGCGCCCTGGCGATATTCAACAGTGGCAACGCGCTTGCAACGGTAGTTGCGGCGCCATTGGGCAGCTACCTGGGTGGCATGATTGGATGGCGCGGCGCTTTCTTGTGCCTTCTGCCCGTGGCTGTCATAGCCCTCGCATGGCAATGGGTTTGTCTGCCCTCCATGCCTGCGGAGAGCGGGCAGTCGCAAGGCGGGTTGATCGCGCTGTTCCGGCGACGTGTGGTGGCACTTGGCATGCTTGCCTGCGGTTCCTTCTTCATGGGGCAATTTGCCCTGTTTACCTACGTGCGGCCGTTCCTGGAGCGGGTGACCAGTGCAGGAACGTCTGCTGTACCGCTGGTGCTGCTGTCTATCGGCGTAAGCGGCTTCGTGGGCACGCTCGTCATTGGCGTGTTCATCAGGCGTGGGCTTTACCTAACGCTGGTGACCATCCCAGCCTTGATGGCTCTCATTGCTGTGGCCTTGATTCCACTGGGGCCCCAGCTTTGGCCGACCGCCGCACTGCTCTCGGCTTGGGGCCTGCTGGCAACGGCCGCACCGGTGGGCTGGTGGAGCTGGCTGGCTCGCACTTTCACTGACAACGTAGAGGCCGGCGGAGGGCTGATGGTGGCAGTAGTGCAGTGCTCCATCGCACTCGGTTCGACCGTGGGCGGACTGCTGTTTGACAGTCTCGGCTTTGCCAGCACGTTCCTGGCCAGTGCTGGCCTGCTGCTGTGCGCCGCGCTGCTCGCTTATGCCACGGCGTCCGACCGGGCGACCACGTCGGGGCCGGTGGTCGCTGCGGAGGCCCGGGGCTGATGAGGTGCGTTACGTCGATCACAGGAACCCTGCTTTGCCTCCTGCTTGCATTCGGGGCAATAGCGGCATGCTCTGCCGAGCCCACTCATCACACCATTGCAGCCAGGAAGGTAGAGTCAAACCCGGAGGTTCGTTCCATGAAGATTCGACTGATCATCAACGATCAGATGCTGTCGGCCACCATGGAAGACAGTATCCCGGCGCGCGAGTTCATCGCCCAGTTGCCGCTGACGCTGCAGCTTGAGGACTACGCCGCGACCGAGAAAATCGCGCAGCTTCCGCGCCGTCTCAGTGTGGCGGGTGAGCCGGAGGGAGTCACGCCGGCGGCGGGCGACATCGCCTTTTATGCGCCGTGGGGAAATCTGGCGATTTTCCACAGGCCCTTTGCGTACTCGAAGGGTCTGATCCGACTGGGTCGAATCGAAGGAGGACTGCAGGTCCTTCGCACGGAAGGGCCGCTCGCAGTTCGGATTGAGTCCGACTAGCCGTTGTTTGCATACTGGCCGGCAACGGACGTCACCTGTGCTTTTGGACTTTTTTGCCAGGAGACCTCTAGGAATACCGGGCGGTCTCCTGGCAGGCGACAGATCCATGTAGCAGGAAATGCATGGCTAAGAGGGGTTTCGTCGAGAAATGGCGCTGCTGTGCAAGTAAGTCCAACAGCATCCAATCAACTAAGGGGTACAAATGGGGGTATCTTCAATGTGACAATTATTTTTATTGCATTTAAAACATATGGTTGTATCGACTATTTGGGTCGGATAAGCACCATCGCCTGGTTTCATGGCGTCCAAGCAAGTCCAGAGTTCACAGCAAGCCTGCAGAAATGCGGGCTTTTTTGTGGGTCATGGGCCGCGCTTGTGCGCGCAGGGGAGCATGTGGATGCGCATGTACCGATGGGGCGTTGGGGCGAGCCCCTCATGCACTGGTCCACTCTCGATATGCGAAAGGAGCGGCTTCGGGCAGACAGGCCACAATGCGGAAGATACGGGGGAGGTGGTTTCACATCGCCCATGAACCGTTTTCACCGTCGCGCTACGCATGCAGGCTGATGTTCTGTGCGATGAACCGATCAGTTCGCAATACCGCAATGCATGACACCTTGGTGGGCTGCGCAGGATGGTCGCTGCCTTCGGCGCACGCTGCGGCTTTCGGCAACGGCGCCAGCGCACTGCAGCGCTATGCGACGCGGTTGTCGGTCGTGGAAATCAACTCATCCTTTTACCGGCCACACCGCGCGGCGACCTATGCGCGTTGGGCTTCGGTGGTGCCTGCAGGCTTTCGCTTTTCGGTGAAGTTCCCACAGACTATTTCGCACCAGCTGCGGCTGAGCGGTGTAGCACCGCTGCTTGATCCGTTTCTGGAAGCGGCGCAGCAGCTCGGCGGGAAACTGGGCGCGCTGCTGCTGCAGTTGCCACCCAGCCTGGCTTACGACGGCCGTGTTGCCTCGTCCTTTCTGCGCGCTTTGCGCAGGCGTACGACAGCACGCGTGGCCTGCGAGCCGCGTCATGCAAGCTGGTTCAGCGAGGCTGCGGATGCGATGTTGCGGACACATGACGTCGCCCGTGTAGCCGCCAATCCTGCCCGTTTCCCGCTGGCAGCATGGCCTGGCGGGACCCGCAGCTGGAGCTATTGGCGTTGGCATGGGCAACCGCGGATGTACTACGGCCGTTACGGCGAGCCGGCATTGCGGAAGCTGGCCGGCGATCTGGCCGAGCGCGATGCCAGTGGCGAAGCATGGATGATCTTTGACAATACCGCCGATGGCTCCGCCGTCCCCGATGCCCTGTGTCTGCAGGCGCTGCTGCGGGAGAAGCCCGATGCCTGAGGGCCCTTCCATCGTTCTGCTGTGCGAGGCCGCTGCCCGGTTCAAGGGCCATACGGTACGGAAAGTTTCCGGCAACAGCCGTTTGGACCTTGCGCGACTGGAAGGCAGGCGCGTCAAGGCGGTACGCGCCTGGGGAAAACACTTCCTGCTTGAGTTCAGCAACGTCAGTCTGCGTATCCATCTGCTGATGTTTGGCAGTTGGCGTATCGATGAGCGCAAGGAGTCACCGCCGAGGGTCTCGCTGCACTTTGACAGCGGTGAAATGAATTTCTATGCGTGCTCGGTGAAGCTGATCGAACAGCCACTGGACGATGTATACGATTGGCGCGCCGACGTCATGAATGATGCCTGGGACCCGAAACTGGCGCGGCGCAAGCTCAAGGCCGCACCGGCACTGATGGTCTGCGATGCTCTGTTGGATCAGTCCATTTTCTCCGGCGTGGGCAACATCGTAAAGAATGAAGTTCTGTTCCTGACCGGCGTGCATCCAGCCACCCGAGTCGGTGATTTGCCGCCGCGCAAACTCACGCAACTGATCAATCAGGCGCGCCTCTACAGTTTCCAGTTCCTTGAATGGAAGCGTGCCTTCGTACTGAAGCAGCACTGGCAGGTGCATACCCGACGAACCTGCCCGCAATGCGGCGGGCCGGTAAGCAAACGGTATATGGGGACCACCAACCGTCGTACGTTTTTCTGCGAGAACTGCCAGGTGGACTACAGCCTGGGCCACCGTGACCATGTTGATGGCGGCGGTGGGCAGGAAGGGTGACCGCCTTCGCTGAAACGGGCGAACCGCGCTCATGTAGCCCGCTCGGCGCAATAGTGGAGCAGTCCACTATTGCCGCCGCTGGGCACTCCAGCCGACAGCGAACGCTTGCCCGCACCTGCCTCCGTGAGGGGGCGCTACGCGAAACCTCGCTTCAGCCGGAGCGCGACGTGTACCAGCAGGATCAGAACCGGCACCTCGATCAGTGGGCCAATGACAGCGGCGAATGCGACCGGCGAGCTGATGCCGAACGCAGCTACCGCCACAGCGATGGCAAGCTCGAAGTTGTTGCCGGCAGCTGTGAAAGCGATTGCGGTAGTGCGCGGATAGTCTTTGGCGATCAGCTTGCCCATGAAGAAGCTGACGGTGAACTGGACCATAAAATAGATCGTCAACGGGACGGCAATACGCAGCACATCCCACGGCAGTTTGAGCACATCGCCGCCTTTCATGGCGAACATCACCGTGATCGTGAACAACAGCGCGACCAGGGTTATCGGGCCGATGGCGGGCAGGAACCTGTGCTCATACCAATCAAGCCCCTTCGACCGGGTCAACGCCCGGCGCACCAGATACCCGGCAGCGAAGGGGATGCCCAGGTAGATCAGCACAGCCTCGGCAACCGGCCAGAAGCCAACATCTAGTACCACGCCGTGCAGCCCCAGCGCAGTTGGCAACCAGGAAAGAAAGAGCCAGGCGTAGACGCTGAACAGTGCAATCTGGAACAGGGAATTGAATGCGACCAACCCGGCGACGTATTGGTTGTCACCTTTTGCCAGCTGGTTCCAGACCAGAACCATCGCGATGCAACGCGCCAAGCCGATCAGAATGAGCCCGGTCATATACCCCGGCTGATCGCGCAGAAAGATCACCGCCAGGGCGAACATCAGAGCCGGGCCTATCAGCCAGTTCTGGATCAGTGACAGCGCCAGTACGCGCTTGTCCTTGAACACCACGCCCAGTTGCGCGTAGTCCACCTTGGCCAGTGGCGGGAACATCATCAGGACCAGGCCGATGGCGATGGGTAGGTTGGTGGTGCCAACGCTCAGCGCGTCTATTTGGTACTGCAGCCCGGGGAAGGCCGCGCCCAGGCCCACGCCGACCGCCATTGCCAGGAAGATCCAGACGGTCAGGAAGCGGTCCAGGAATGACAGGCGCGCGGCAGGCGCCGCAGCCGTGTCATTCATCAGCAGCGCCCTGGCGTGCCGCAGGATTGATCGCCCGCGCAGCAGTTCTCGGTCAGGTAATCGACCAGGCTGGTCATGGCGTCGAAATTGGCGCGATAGCAGACCGTGCGGCCGCGCTGTTCTGAGCTGACCAGGCCGGCGGCGGACAACTCCTTCAGGTGGAAGGACAGGGTGGCGCCGGGAAGCGTCAATGCCTCGGCGATTTCGCCGGCCAGCTTGCCGCCGCGGCCTGCTTCGACAAGCAGCCGGTAGATCGATAAGCGGGTTCCGTGACTGAGTGCGGCCAGCGCCCGCGTTGCAGTTATATGTTCCATAATTCTAGAATAGTGGAAATGATAAAGAGGGACAAGCCGTGCTCGACCTACCCAATATCCACGCCGGCGCCGTGCAACAGCCTGCCCATTCCGATCTGGACGTGCTGCGCCCGAGTACACACAGGCCGCGCATCCTGATCCTCTACGGTTCGCTCCGGCCCCAGTCCTTCAGCCGGAAGCTCGCCCTGGAGGCACAGCGCCTGCTGGAGCACTTCGGTGCCGAGACCCGGCTATTCGATCCCCATGAGCTGCCAATGCTCGATGCAGTGCCGGCCGATCACCCGAAGGTGCGCGAACTGCGCGAGGCCTCGCTGTGGTCTGAAGGTCAGGTCTGGGTCAGTCCGGAACGACACGGAACATTGACTGCCGTGCTGAAAAACCAGATCGACTGGCTGCCGCTGGAGGACGCCGGCATTCGCCCCACCCAAGGCCGCACGCTCGCGGTGATGCAGGTCAGCGGCGGCTCGCAGTCCTTCAACGTGGTGAACGCCTTGCGTGTGCTCGGCCGCTGGATGCGCATGGTCACCATCCCCAACCAGTCGTCGGTACCAAAAGCCTGGCAGGAGTTTGATGAGCAGGGACGGATGAAGCCATCGGCGTATTACGACCGCGTCGTCGACGTGATGGAAGAGCTGGTGAAGTTCACGCTGCTGGTCAGGGATCGCAGTGACTACCTGGTTGACCGCTACAGCGAGCGCAAGGGTGAGGCGGCGGTGGCAGCGCTTGCTGCGGCGTCCGGCGCCACGTCGCCCGCGGCCGCAGGAGCCGCAGCATGAAGGCGACGATCTATCACAACCCCAACTGTGGAACCTCCAGAAACGTGCTTGCTCTGCTCAGGCATGCCGGCATCGAACCGGTCATCATCGACTACGTGACCGACACGCCAACCAAGGCGCGACTGCATGAGCTGATCGACAAGGCTGGGTTGACCGTGAGGGAGGCAATCCGCCAGAAAGGAACGCCCTACACCGAGCTCGGCCTGGACGATCCGGGCCTTACCGACGATGCACTGATCGATGCCATGCTGGCGCATCCCATCCTGATCAACAGACCGTTTGTGGAAACCGACCTGGGCGTGCGGCTCGCGCGCCCGTCGGAAGCGGTCCTGGCCATCCTGCCGCCGCTGGCTGCTGCGTTCGTCAAGGAAGATGGCGAGGTGATCATGGATGAACGTGCGAACACGCCGATACCCGGTTCCTCATAGGCGCTCAACGCCTGCAGGACGGCGGATGACGACCTTCAGGCCGAACAAGGTGAACTGACCGCTCCGCCGCAAGCTTCAGTTGGTGGCAGGGAACAGCGTTGCCACCGCACGGGTGCCGCGCGTATCCACATCAAGCGACGCGCGGATCAGGGCCAGTGCTTTCGCCTTGCGGGTCTGGCTGATCGCACCGACGGCGTCGTTCGGTACCCATAGGTCGAACTCGCGCATGTTGGCGTCCAGTGCGGTGGCAATGACGCAGGAATCCAATGCAATGCCGGTCAGTACAAGACGGCGCACGTGGAGCTGGGCCAGCAGCACGCTCAACGGCGTACATAGAAAGGCTGAATGCTTTGGCTTGAGCACGTAGTAGTGGCCAGCGCCCGGCGCCAGCGCCATCGCGATCCGCGCCGATGGGCCACCGCTCAACGTGCATTGTGCAAGCAGATCATGAAAGCCACCCTGCCAATGCGCGAAGTTGTCATTGACGTAGATGACGGGCGCGCATTCGGCATCGAAACGTTGCCGCAATCGCTTGATTGCCGGCAGGCAGCGCAGGGCGGAGGTGGCCAGGCCACGCCCGCCCTCGAAGTCGAAGAGATTCATCATGTCGATGATGAGCAACGCGGTCTGGTCCTGGTGTGTGCTGTTCATGCGCTTCCCGATCGGTTGCATTCCAGCAGTATCCCCAACGCTCGTCGTCCCGCTGTCAAACATGGCCCCCCTTCAGCACACTGAACCGCGCTGATCATCATCCACGATGCTGCAGTGAGAACTGCATACATCAATGTCATCGGTAGATGAGCACGCCTGGGTGCAGGGATGCGCCTCGTTAACCGCAACAGGCAGACGCTGGCGATGGAGCTCTCCTGCTCCGTTCAAGGACACGTCAATGAACCGAGCAAACATGAGCCGATTCGCAATGATGCTGGTGATTCCACTGGGCATGGCCGCTGCGGCGGCAAGCGCGGGCAACCCGCCATCGGCACACGACAAGGCCAAGGCCGGGCACACAACGCAGACTGATTCCCAGCAGCCGGGCAGCGATACGTGGATCACCACCAAGGTGAAAGCGGACCTGCTGACCACCAGCAATGTACCGGGCATGGAAATCAAGGTTGAGACCGTCAACGGTGTGGTTGCGTTGAGTGGCATGGTCGGCAGTGCCGCAGAGAAGGAGCGGGCGGTCGCCACTGCGGGCGGCGTCCAGGGCGTGAAACGCGTTGATGCGAGTGGTCTTACCCTCGCGGCCAACAAGTAAGCGGAACCGCACTTCCACGCCGCGCTTCGGTGGCGCGCGTGCTGGCTGCCGTTGCGCAGGCGCTGATAATGGCAGCAGGAACGCCGTGCAAAGAGCCCCTCGCTGAGGGGCTCTTCTTTGTGTGGCGATGTCAGTTCCGTTTGGCATCGCCAAGTGCTGCCGCAATCAGGGGGTGAGTACCACCTTGCGACAATTGTCCTGCCGCTTGTCGAACAGCTCGTAGCCGCGTACTGCATCCTGCAATTTCATGCGGTGGGAAATGATCACTTCCGGTTTCAGTCGTCCCTCGCCTATGGCTTCCAGCAATTCCGGCATCAAGCCTTGTACGTGGGTCTGGCCCATCTTGAAGGTCAGGCCCTTGTCGAACGCGTCGCCAAACAGGAAGCCATGGATGAAGCCGGCATAGACACCCGGGACGCTGACCGTGCCGCCGCGCCGCGTCGCGGCAATGCATTGGCGCAGCGCTTTGCCGCTGGAACCTTCCAGTTTCAGCGTGGTAAGCACGGTTTCGGTGGTGCTGCCCTTGGCCTCGAAACCCACCGCATCGATACAGGCGTCCACACCGCGCCCCTGTGTTGCCTGGATGATGAGCTCGGCCGGGTCGTTGTCCTGGTCGAAGTTGATCGGCAGCACACCATAGGTATCGCGTGCGAATTCCAGCCGGTAAGGGTTGTGGTCGACCATGTAGATGGTTTCGGCACCGAGCATGCGCGCGCAGGCTGCGGCCATGCAGCCCACCGGGCCGGCACCGAAGATCGCCAGCGTTGAACCGGGCTTGACCCCCGCGTTCAGCACTGCCTGGTAGCCGGTTGGCAGGATGTCAGAGAGAAACAGCACCTGTTCATCGCTGAGCACATCCGGCACCACCAGTGGGCCGACATTGGCTTTGGGCACGCGCACAAGTTCTGCCTGTCCACCTGCAATGCCGCCGTACATATGGCTGTAGCCGAACAGCGCCGCTGGCGGCTTGATGCTCTTCGGGTTCATTGCCGCGCCGGGGCCGCTATTGGTGGTTTCGCAGGCGGCGTACTCATTCAGCAAGCAATGGAAGCACTGACCGCAGGCGATGACGAAGGGAATCACCACCCGGTCGCCGGGTTTCACGCGCGTCACCTCCGAACCAACTTCTTCGACAACACCCATGAATTCGTGGCCGAGGATGTCGCCATCTTTCATGCCCGGAATCTTTCCGTGAAGAATGTGCAGGTCCGATCCGCAGATGGCAGTTGCGGTCACCCGCAGAATCATGTCGTCAGGTGCAATGATTTCAGGATCGGGCACGGTGTCCATGCTTACGTTGTTGGCGCCCTGATAGGTGAGTGCTCTCATGATCATCTCGACGGCTGGGTGTTGCTGGAAACTGCGCTGGCTGCGGTCAACCTGCCGTGATTTGAACCGGCATTTGGATCACGTGTGTTTCACCCCATGTGACTATGTTTGAGAGCCGTCCAGAAGAGTCCCTGTCATGGCCAGCCGCAAACATCCCTCATCACCCATTCACCCGGAAAAATCCGCCGCACGTTCTGGCAGCGGCCCGGCGAAGGCGAGCTCGCGTAAACCTGTCCGTGACGTGGATGCGGTGCCGAGAGCCATAGATGACTGGTCTGCAGCGCGTGCACACAATGCACAGAAGGCAGCCGAGCACGGCCGGAAAAACGCACTGTCGCCACCGGAGGGTGAGCACTTCACCGCCCCCTCCACGGCAACGGGTGCAAGTACCACAAGCGAATCGAACGCAAACGAAAAGACGGGGATTGCCGCTGCGCCAGGGCAGGACTCGGGTGGCGGGGCGCTGCCGCGGGCGCGCAACGATGCGATGGAACAGCAGCTCACCACGAATCAAGGGGTGCCGGTTGCCGACAACCAGAACAGCCTGAAAGCCGGAGTACGCGGGCCTGCGCTGCTGAAGGACTTCATCCTGCGCGAGAAGATCACCCACTTCGATCACGAACGTATTCCCGAGCGCATCGTTCATGCACGCGGCTCTGGCGCCCACGGCTACTTTGAAGCGTATGAAGACCTCTCCGCGCTGACCCGCGCCGCGCCTTTCCAGACAGCCGGCAAGCAAACGCCGGTGTTCGTGCGCTTCTCAACCGTTGCCGGTGAGCGCGGCTCCAAGGACACGGCACGCGATGTACGCGGCTTCGCGGTCAAGTTCTATACCGAGGAGGGAAACTGGGACCTGGTGGGCAACAACATGCCGGTTTTCTTCATCCAGGACGCAATCAAGTTTCCCGACCTGGTGCATGCGGTAAAGCCGGAGCCGCATCACGCTATGCCGCAGGCAGCATCGGCGCATGACACGTACTGGGATTTCGTGTCGCTGATGCCGGAATCCACCCATATGTTGATGTGGCAGATGTCCGACCGCGCCATTCCGCGCAGCTATCGGATGATGCAGGGCTTCGGCGTCCATACTTTCAGGCTGGTGAATGCGCGCGGCAAATCCGTGTTCTGCAAGTTCCATTGGTCGCCGAAACTGGGCACGCACTCGCTGGTATGGGATGAGGCGGTAAAGATCGCCGGTGCGGATCCGGACTTCCATCGCCGCGACCTGTGGGAAGCCATCGAAGCCGGCGAATACCCGGAGTACGAGTTGGGCGTACAGGTGTTCACCGAAGAACAGGCGGAAAGCTTCAGCTTTGACGTATTGGATTCAACCAAGCTGGTGCCGGAGGAACTGGTGCCGGTGCAGCCCGTCGGGCGCATGGTGCTGAACCGCAATCCCGACAATTTTTTCGCCGAAACCGAGCAGGTGGCGTTCTGCACGGCCCACGTGATTCCCGGCATTGATTTCAGCAACGATCCGCTGCTGGCCGGTCGCATTCATTCGTATGTGGACACGCAGATAAGCAGGTTGGGCGGGCCGAATTTCCACGAGATTCCGATAAATGCGCCTGTTGTTCCGGTGCACAACAATCAGCGCGACGGGATGCACCGCCAAGCGGTACATCGCGGCAGGGTGTCCTACGAACCCAACTCGCTGGCGGGCGGTTGCCCTTTCCAGGCAGGCGGCGCCGGCTTTGTGTCGTTCGCCGAGCCCGTGCAGGGCGACGAAGTCCGTGCCAAACCCGAGAAATTTGCGGAGCACTTCGCCCAGGCCACGCTCTTCTACGAAAGCCAGACCGAAGCGGAGCAGCGCCACATCGCTGAGGCGTTCCGGTTCGAGCTGAGCAAGGTAACGGTGCCGGCGGTGCGCAAACGCGTGGTGTCCATGCTCCGGAATGCATCCGAGGCACTCGCAGCGCAGGTGGCGCAGGGGCTGGGTATGCCGCTGCCGGCGCGCATGCCCAGCATTTCGAAAGGCAAGGTGAAAGTGGAAGTTGCCAACTCGCCTGCATTGTCGTTGCTGGCGCGGCCAGGCGAAGGCGGCGTGCGCACGCGCCGTATCGCCATCCTGGTGGCAGATGGCAGCAGACAGAGCGACATCGTCGTGCTGGGCGAGGCACTGAGCGCGCAGGGTGCGATGGTGCGCGTTGTAGGGCCGCATGTGGGGGCACTGGAAAGCGAAGAGGGCGGCGTCATCGATGCAGATGCGTCTTTGGAAAACGAGCCAGGCGTGCTGTTCGACGCCTTGGTGGTCGTGTCCGGAATGAAGGCGGTGGATACGCTGTCGCGGGACGTGCGCGCCTTGGAGCACGTCCGCGACGCCTATCGGCACGGCAAGCCTCTGCTGTTCGTGGGTGATGCCAAGGCGATACTGGAGACGGCAGGGCCAAGCATGCTTGAACACGACCCGCTGCTGCTGATGGCCGAGGATCTCAACGATGAGGTGATAGCAGACTTTGTTGCCGCCATCGAAGCCCACCGCAACCCGGCACGGGAACCTGCATTGATCGCGCCATGAACCGTAGGCGCGAGTTGTTCTGCTGAACCGTCGAGTCAGTGCACATGCGCGTCACACCTGTGCACTTCCTCAACATGCGGCAGGCGCGAGGATGACACCGTACCGCAGCATTCCGCTGGCGGGGATGGAGAAACACCATGAGCCAGAATCCACGCGAAAACGAACAGACCCGCAATGAGCAGAACCAGACTGATCAGAATCCGAATGATCAGACTGGCAATGACCAGAACCAGAACGATCAGAATCAGAACGATCAGAATCGCACTGATCAGAATGATCAGAACCGCAAGGATACGAACCGCAATGATCAGAACGATCAGAACCGGAAGGACCAGAGCCGCAGCGAGTAAGAGCGCAATCGTTGATTGAGCTCCAGAAGCAGAAGGCCCCGCATCGCGGGGCCTTTTTTGTTGCTCAACGTGGGGAGGTCATTTTTCTTTTCGAGCCGGCGTTGGTGGACGTTCGTAATCCTCCGGCTTGGCGGTGTGTTTAGCGTCGGACATGTCATGGTCCTTCCACAACGCTTTGTCGTTGCGAAGCTTGTCAGCGGTGTGCGGCTTGTTCTGGTGGCTTGCAGTGCCCGTTGGATTGAACGGCAGCTTTGCCATGAGTGTTCTCCTCGGAACGGATGGGCTCAACATCGGTCAGCCTGCGTAGAGCGCGGATGCGGGTCAATCAGCCTTGTCGGTCGCGGCCTGCTTCTCGTCCTTGGCCAGTGCGTGGGCCTGGGCCAGATGACGCGCCACATGTTCCCGCGTCTGCTGAAGATGGGCCTTGGCCTGCGGGCTGGCTGTAGCGGGGATCAGCTTGTCGTCCAGAGCAGCCAATGCGTCGGTATGCCCGGTGATCATCGCCGCCACATACGCCTTGCTGTAGGCATCGCCCTGTTTGCTGTTCATCTGATCAAGCAGCGCTTGGCCGGCGGCGGCCTGGGTTTTGGCATCCGCGCTCTGGTTATCCGGATTCAGTGCGTTGGTCTGCCCTTTGTTGCGTGTGTGCTCGTCGATCATGAGCTGCGCATAGCCGGCGACGTCGCCTTTGACATTCTTCTCCAACGCTCGCCGGCCAGCAGCGATCTCGTGATCGTTGATGGCGTTCAACACGCCGAGTGCGGAGCGTTCGCCGGCGCTTTGATCCGGCATTGTCGGTTTTTCGGCGGCCGCGTCAGGATTGGCGGTGCCGGCGGCAGACGCGGTGGCAGGTGTGCTTGCCGATGGGTCTGACTGCGCGGGATGGTCGGGTTCACCCCGGCAGCCGGCCAGTGCAATGGTGCAGGCCAAGGAAAGTGCAGTTGTGAGGATACGGATGTTCATTGGGCGTTTCCTTTGTTTGGATGCAGGCGCTGACCACTTCGCTATATGCGTAAGCGTGGATGCGGGGTGCCTGAGTCCAGCGCACACGAGCATCCTGGCAAGCACGGTGTTGTGCATCCGTGGATCGCTGTGAGCAGATGATCACCTGTCGCCTGGCGGCGCTCCTTCATTGCGTGGCCAACCGGCAACAACTGCATCAGAACGCGCCTGAAACGCATTGGAAAGCGGTCATCGTGGCCTGTTCAGGACGGTGTTGTGGGCGTGTGATCATCCTTGGCTGCTGCGAGAGAAGAGAGCAGGCGCACGCGCAGCTTTGCCCAGTTGGCTCCCCAGCGCATGCCTGCGTTGGCCGAGCCTACCGCGACGATCGGCTGCGGGCGTTCGGGGTCCTGCAGAAAGATATGCACTATCCATCCCCGGTTGCGCTTGCAGATCTCCAGCACTTTTGTGCTGCCCAGGAACAGATGTTTCCGGTCCTGCTCTTCCACCCAATGAAAGGGTGGGGGAAGGCGGCTTGGCAGCGCCTTGGTCACCTTGAGCTCCGCGTCATGGCATGGCCTTCCGTTGGCTGAGGTTGGTAATGGGCGGTGGCCCATTTCGAGGATGGAGCGCGGTGCCGCGAGCGCAGTGCGGCCGTGCTTGCGTACCTTTGCGGCATCCGTGAACGCCGTTGGCAACGGTTTGCTGATCATCATGGCTCCGATCACGGCATTCGCGATTCTTGCTGGGGACGTGCGAAAGCACAGGCCAGCGGCCTGTTTGCAACACGTTGTCCCTGTCGCGGTTGCGGCGGACCATCTCAATCTCCTGGATCGGCAGGCGGTGACGTACGGATGAAACAGCAGGCATCTGCAACGCCTTCAAAGCGCCTTCTTCGGTGCCCCGGATTCCTGCGCTGCTATCGGCACCGACGTCGGATGAATGGGTGCCAGTGGTCTTCAGGCTTTCGTCGCCTGACTTTGAGACCGTATGGCCGATCCGCAACGCTCGGCAGCCTTTTCAATGTGGCGAAGTGTGTCCAGCGCCTCTGTCGGCGCCTTGCCATCTAACTGCCTTCTAAGCAAGGACAGGCCCAAGGTCACAACGTTCAAGTCGTTGCGAAGGTGGTGCAGGCGCTGATTGTCCATTTGGCCGTGTCCGCTGAACGTGGGGGTACGCAGGCACCGGCGTTGTCGATGATGACGTTTGTCTGCCCGCGGCGCGCGGAAGCGGGTGTGGGCGGCGCCTGCCAACGCAGACAAACCGTAGTCCCGCAGGCGTTACGCCGTCGTCAGTTGAAGCGCATCTGCGTTGACTCTTGCCACACGGCCATTGCCTGGTTGTTTGAAGGCGGCCTGACTTCATTGTTCGCTTCTTTCACGCTTGCAGAACACGTACGGGCTGATATTTCCATTCAGATTCAAAGGAAGCGCCCTGATGCCTAGCAATCTCGCCGGACGACGGATTCTTGTGGTCGAAGACGAATATATTCTGGCTCAGTGTCTGCGCGATCTTCTTGAAGGCGACGGTGCCGAAGTTCTGGGGCCGGTTGCAAACCTGGAAGACGCCGATGTGCTGTTGGACACTTGCCCGCTGCCGGATGCAGCGATCCTGGATATCAACCTGGGTGGCCAGAGTGTGTACCCAGTAGCGGACAGACTGAGCAATGAACACGTGCCGTTGCTTTTCACCTCAGGCTACGACCGGGAGCTGGTGCCGCCGCGTTATGCCGACAGCCCGCAGTGCACCAAGCCATTTGGCGTGCAGCAGGTAAGGGAAAAGTTGGCGGCGCTGCTGGATATCAACGGCGATGTCCATTGACCCCGAACGCGGTGGCTCGGACATGGGGATTCCGCCGGTGGTGTCGGCTGATCTTGCGGGTTGGGTGTGGCAGGTAGAGGACGATTCGATCGTATGGGCAGACCGCCGCTTCGACATCTGCGGTTATCGCCCCAGCGTCATTGCGCCAACCATGCAGGCCTTGTTGGCCCGCGTCCATGAGCGGGACCGGGAAGCGCTGCGCACGGTGCTGCTGCGGGCGGGCGAGGAATACGACGAATTTACCTGTCGCTTCCGGTATTGGTTGCCCGATGGCCAGCAACGTTGCCTGCTGCTGAAGCGTCTGTTCCTGTCGCAGCCGGTCGATGAGCCGGAGCGTGTGGTTGGCACCATCCATGACATCACCGATCACATCGACACCGGGCGCGCCCTGCAGGAGAGCACGGCGCGGTTTGCACAGTTCAGCAATGCATCTTCGGACGTGCTGTGGATACGCAACGCCGAGACGCTGGACCTGGAATACCTCAGCCATGCTTTCGAGCGGCTCTATGGCTCAGAATGCGGCGCCATGCTGGCTCACCCGACACTGGAAAGCTGGCTCAGCCACATACTCCCCGAAGACCAGCACAAGGTGCACGACGCACTGAAGCGCGTTCGCATGGGCCAACGGATGGTGATCGAGTACCGGATTCTCCGAGGAGACGGTGCCATCCGCTGGATGCGCAATACCAAGTTCCCATTGCTTGATCCCGAAGGGCACGTGGTGCGCATCGGTGGCATTGGCCATGACTGCACCGAAGAGAAGGAAGCCGCTGGCCGTGCCCAGGTGCTGATGGCCGAGCTGCAGCATCGCACCCGCAACCTGATGGCGGTGATCCGTGCGGTGGCCGACCGCACGCTCAGTGAATGCGAAAGTATTGACCAGTTCCGCGACGCTTACGGCAACCGTATCGAGGCCATCGCGCGCGTCCAGTCGCTGCTGTCCAGTCTGGACGACGGTGGCAAGGTGGCGTTTGACAAGCTGCTGCATCAGGAGCTGCAAGCGCACGGTGCCGAACGCGGCTGCGTGGTGCTTGACGGGCCAACAGGCGTGGGGTTGCGATCGACCACATTGCAGACATTTTCCTTGGCGCTGCACGAACTGGCGACCAATGCAGCCAAGTACGGCGCGCTCGGTTCCGACACCGGAAAGCTGACCGTGCGTTGGCATGTCCATCGCTGGGAAGATGGCACGCCGGCATTGAAGATGACCTGGAGTGAGGAGTTCTACGGCGAGGTCGAGCCGCATCCTGAGCGCAAGGGCAGCTATGGTCGGGAGTTGATCGAACGGGCATTGCCTTATCAGCTCAAGGCGCGGACGTCCTATGAGCTGACCAGCAAAGGCGTGGAGTGCGTGGTGGAAGTGCCGCTGCCGAAAACGTCGGCGATACCGTCGGCATGATGTCGTCCACAGTCGCCTGCGCGACGGGATCAGCCGGCAAAGAGTGGGACCGCATTCCCGCATTGGCTCACGATTGCGATCGGCCCGATAGCTCAGACGAACAGCGCCTCGTCGGTGGCCCCTATCTGTACAGCCAGGCTTGCCAGCTCGTTGGCGACATTGGCGTGGTCGCCCGTCCGTGTAGTGACCAGGCGCAGCAGCGTCTGGTAGGTCTCCCAGAATTCGGCGCCGCTCCCGTGCAGCTGGTAGGCGGTCTGAAAGCTCATTCGCTCATCGTCTGACAGATAGTGCGTAGTGTTTTCCATAGTCACCTCCAAGTGTTCCATCCTTCGATTGCATAAGCGTGGTTTCAGCCAAGCGCGGGTTTGGCGGTCATCAGGTAGAACACGATCAGGAACGAGATCAAGGCCGGCACGCCCAGCGCGGCCCATGCGCCTAGATATTGGTAGTAGCGCAGCGGTAGCAGCTGCTGCCCGGACGCTGCGGCTGCCTCGGCGATGTCGCGCAGCTTCATCTGCAGCCAGACCACCGGCAACCAACAGAGCGCGGCCAGGATGAACAGCACCACCGACCAGTAGAGCCAGGGCGTGCTCAGTGCTATGCCCATGCGGTGGGCCAGGTACAGTCCCGACAGCGGCTGCAGGATGATGGTGGTGGCGGTGAACAACCAATCGGCAATCACCACCAGGCGTGCAACCGGCGCAACCACGGCGGGGTCGCGTTGGCGGCTGATCAACAACAGGTAGAACGCAGTGCCCACGCCGGTTCCGAACAGGAACGTCGAGGAAAGAATATGCAGGTATTTAACGAGTACCACGTCCATTCGGACTCTCCAACCAGAGCAGCAGTGCGGTCAATGCGAGCATTGGCAGGTTCTTGACCATCGGCCCGTAGGGGTGGGCCCAGTACTCGGGCAGCCACAGGCTGATGATCGCGCTGTACACCAGCATCAGGCCTATCTGCAGCAGATACACACCGCGTCGCCAGCGCCGCACCCACATTGCCAATGCCAGTGCTGCGTCGAGCAGGGCGGCCGTGTACAGCGCCACTGGTGCCAGCACCAGCGGAACCTGCGCGCGTACCAGCAAGTCGAGGCTGGCCGCCTGCGGGTAAACAAAGGCCGACACCCACGCAGTGATCAGCCACGTCAGTGACAGGCTCAGCCGCAGTACCGGCAGCATGTTGGCCAGCACCGCCAGCTGATGGGCCTGCTGGCGACGCGCTGGTTCGACGAACTGGTCTGGCCGCCGCAGCGGCCTGCCGACCAGGGCCGCCCATGGCGCAGCATTGGCGGTGTTTGGATGGGCGAGCATCTTCAGCGCATCCGCACTGACGGTGCTGCCGGGAAGCTTCTGCAGGAATTTTGCCAACGGCAGCGCTACGCGCATTGGAATGCGCCACACGATACGGTGCTTGACCGCTGCTGGAGACAGCGCCCGCAGATAGGCATCCATGCCCAGCGCAACCGGGCCTACGGCAGCAACCAGCTGCGGCGGCTGCGGGTGCTGCACCAGCGCGACCAGGCCATCGACCAGGTCATCCAGGTGAATAGGTTGCACCTCGCCGGCGGTGGCCGGCAACGGCAGCCACGGCAGCACTGCCAAACGCTGAAACAGTACACTGCTGGCGCCCAACGCGGCATACACCAGCGAAGGCCTCACCACCACGACGGTTCCTGCAAACGCGCTCGCACAGCGATCACCCCGGGCCTTGCTGCGCCAATAACGGGTGTCAGCATGCAGCTCCGCGCCGAGGGCGGATATCTGGATGATGCGCTTCACACCGGCCTGCGCGGCAAGGTCAAACAGAGTGCACGGGCCTTTCACATGCACGTCGTCGAAACTCTGCGTGGAGGTCTCATTGAAGATGCCTGCGGCATTCACCACCACGTCCACGCCGGCCAGCAGCGCAACAACGGATGGATCGGGGCGGCCGGTGAAATCAAGTTGGACAAAGCGCGCACCCGGCTGACTGCGTGAAGCTTCGGCTTCGTCCCTCACTCCCAGGATGACCCCATGTCCATAACACTCAAGTCGCTCCGCCAGCGCTTTGCCGATCAAACCGGTGCCGCCGCTGATGAACACACGCAGCGGCGCACGGTGAAGCAGCTGTTCGTGCGCGCCCTGTGTTCCGGAAGTTGCGCCAGTGTGGTGTCCAGCGTGTTGGTCTCGTGGTTCAGCTACCGCCGCAGCCATGCGGCTGCCGCCGGCACCAATGCCACCAGCCAATGGATCTGGCCGCGCCAGGCGCACCGTCGCACAGGTTGGAGCATTCGCCATACCGTTACGGGGTATCTGATCCATCATGCGTCCTCCGTGTTCTGGGCAACGGGGTATGAAACCCTGCGGCGGGGCCGCTGCTCACCGCAGCCGGTTGTGACGCTGGCGGCAGCAATAGCTGTCACTGCGTATCTGGTCGATTACAAGGTCGTACCTTCGCGGATGACGCCGGGCTTCGAGCGACGGCTGCAACCGGCGGACATGTTCTGCATCTACGCAGCGTTCGGCATGGGCCTGGCCTTGCCGTGGTTGCTCACACGCGCGGCTGCGCGTGCATGAGTGAGGGCTAGGAAGGCGTTCGTTTGCTTGCCAGTCCCGTCAATGCGGGGCCTTCCAGTAGTTCACCGGTGGGGCTGAATCGGCTGCCGTGGCACGGGCAGTCCCAACTGCTGGCTTCGCCGTTCCACTGCACGATGCATTTCAGATGCGGGCAGACCGGAGACATTGCATGCAACATGCCGCTTGGGTCGCGATACAGGGCACAACGGTTCTCGCCACGGCCCACGATACGTCCGGAGCCCGGTGCGATCTCGGTGCCATCGTCGGCTCCCGCCTTCAGGCGGTCGCCCACCATATGCTTGATAACCGTGGTATTGGTTCTGGCCCAGCCAGCGGCCGACTTGATCGGCGTTATCCGTAGCGGACTGAGCAGATGTGCCAGATCGCTGGGCTGCTGCCCTTCGATACCCTGGACGATGAACTCGGCCGCAAGCGCACCCCAGGTCAAGCCATCGGCCTGGAAACCGGTGGCGACCCACACATTTTCATGTGCGCTGCTGCCGATATAGGGCAGCCCGTCAGCGGGTTTGAACTGCTGGGCTGACCAGCTTGCCGCCACCGGGCCGTTCACCACGATCCGTTGCTGCGCATAGTCAAGCAGGCGGCCGACAGGGTCCTGCGCAGGAGACCATTCGCCGGTGCGATGTTTTTCGCCGACGACTACCAGCAACGGCGACTGCCGCCCCGGTACCGAGCGCAGCGAGCGGCCGCTGTCGGTCACCCAATGAATGCCTTCGGCAAACGGCGTCTCGACCGGGACGGCGATGCCGTACTCACGGTACACCTCCATTTCCGCCTGCAGCAGGTTGAACCCCGCCGGTGAATGCGTGGCCAGAACGATGTGGATGGCGTGCACCGTCCCGTTGGCCGTGCTCACCCGGCCCGCGCGGGCATCGATGTCGGTGACCTGGCTCTGCTCGAATACCGCAGCGTGCTGGCTCAGCTGGGCAAGCAAGGCGCGACAGAACTGGTAGGGGTCAAACTGCGCCTGTGCTTCCACGTTGAACGATTCGGTCAACGGGAAGGGTAGGCTGCTCCGGCCCGTCTGCGGATTCAGGCCGGCAGTCTGGTATGCCGCGAGCTCCCGCTCATACGCCTGCAACTCGGTCTGGCCGCTGCCTTCGATACCCCACTGCAACGGCGCGCGCGCGAAACCACATTCAATCAGCTGTTGCTGGACCAGTGTCTCGACCCCGGCAATGGCGTGCATGCGTGCGGCAACCACCTCACGCACGACATCCTCACCCCATTTGTCGAGCATGCCTGCCATCTGCGACGTGGCGCCATAGAGGTTGCCTGTGGATGCACCGGTGTTCTTCTGCCCGGCCAGCCCTGCCTCCAGAACCACCACCTGGTAGCCGGCGTCGCACAGCCGCCACGCCGTCAACAGGCCGGTAATGCCGGCACCGACAACCACCACGTCGGCATTGATATCACCGCTCAGTACCTGTGGGGTGGGAACGAAGGGATGAGAGGCCATCCAGATGCTGGTCATGCTCATCACCACGTTCTGAGTTGATCTGCATGCTCCATGTACGGTCGTTGGTAGTCCGTGGATTTGTGTGAACACACTGTGTTGATGCATGCCGATACAACACGCCTGCGGTCGCTTCACGCGTTCTCACGCGTCGTTATCGGCGGGCTGGCTACACCACAGGCAGCTGCAGCCGCAGCGGGTCCCCAGCGTTGCGATGCCCCGCTGGGGTGCGACAGGACACAACGTACCGCCACCAATGGTTGCCTGTGTTTGAAGGAGGAGCGGGAGATGGAAAGCAGGGCCGCCGTGCCGGGCTTCTTTGCCCGATTGTTCCGATCCAATGCACCGCCACGTGAGTTGAGCCTGGCCGACATGGGCGAATGCCTCCCTACGGAAGATGAGTTGCTGTGGGTAGATCTGTCGGCACCCGACGAGCAGACGCTGGATAACCTGTGGCGCGCCTGCGAACTGCCCGCGCTTGTACGGCCGCTGCTGGAATCTGGCAGTACGCCGTTGGTGGAACGTGAGGGAGAGTACTTCTGGGCGCGCGCCGTCGCCGTGGCGCCGGCACAGGGCGACGAGCTGGTGAGTGGTGCCGTACTGATCTGTGTGGCGGGGCGCAACCGTGTGATCACCTACCACACTGAGGAAATCCAGTTTCTGGCCGCCCTGCGTGAAGCTGCGCATGGCGCCGTCATCGGCAGCCTGTCCTCGGAGAGCTTCGTCGCCACGCTGCTGGACCGCCAGCTGTCCGGGTACTTCGACGCTGTCAGCGATTTCGAATGTGCCGTCGAGCACCTGGAATCGGACATGTCGAGCAATGACATCGAAGCCAACCTCCAGGAGCTGCAGCGGTTGCGGCGCTGGGCGTCGCGCCTGCGTCGAATGCTGGCGCCGCACCGTGCTGTGTTCGGCACTTTGTCGCGCCCTGATTTCCGGCCATCGGAGAGCAGGGATGCAGAGCGTCATTTCGTCGCGCTGGACACACGATTCGAACGGGCCATGGACATGATCGAGAACGCGCGCGCACTGGTCGTCGGCAGCTTCGAGCTGTTCAGTGGCCAGGTCGCGCTGCGCACCAACGGTTCGATGCGGGTACTGACGTTCGTCACCGTCATCGCCGGTGTGCTGGCCACTTTCGTCGGCGCGTTGGGCATGAATTTTGAAGCCAGCCTGTTCCAGACGCGCGATGCGGGCTTCTGGTCGATCGTGGTCGGGTTGTTGCTGTTCTCGGTAGCGATGACCTTGCTGGGCCGGCGCCGCCGCTGGTTCTAGCAGCGCAGCGCGCAGAAACAGCGGAACAAGGTGAGGACTGAACACGCACGGTTCGGTTCTTCAGCCGCAACGGCCTGTCCCTGCTGCTTTTGTTTCTCGCTGGTGGCACCTGAGCGGCTAGGCGGCGTTGGCTTCCAGCCACTCGATGAACGCCTGCAGAGGCATGGGGTGCGCGATGTAGTAGCCCTGCACGCAATCAACGCCATGCGTGGCCAGCCATTCGAACTCGGCGGGGCTCTCGACGCCTTCGGCAACAATGCTCAGCCCCAAACCATGCCCCAATGCGACCAGTGCATTGCAGATGGACGCATTGCGCGGGTCGCTGTGCACGTTCTGCACGAAGCTCCTGTCGATCTTGAGGTGATCCAGCGGCAGGTCGCGCAGGTAGCTCATGCTGGAGAAGCCGGTGCCGAAATCGTCTATCGAAACGCAGACACCGTCCCGCCGAAGCTCCTCCATCGTTGCCTGCGCCATCTCCGGGCGCTGCAGCATCGCGCTTTCGGTCAGCTCCACATGCAGGGCGCCACGCGGCAGGTGGTAACGCAGATGTGCATCGCGCAGCATGCTCGACACCGTGCCGGACATGAACTGCACGGCGGACACGTTGATGGCGATGGCGATGCCGTCATGGCCCCGCGCGCCCAACGTCTGGCGCGCACGCGCCGCTGCGTCAATCACCCATTCGCCAAGTGGCACGATCAGCCCGGATTCCTCGCACAGCGGAATGAAGGTGGCCGGGGAGACATAGCCGTCCTCGGTGCGCCAGCGCAGCAGCGCTTCGGCGACGATGATGTTTCCATCGCGCACCCGTTTGATGGGCTGGAAGAACAGCTCGAACTCGGCGTTGGCCAAGGCGCTGCGCAGCCGGTGCACCGTCGCCAGCCGGTCCGCCGCATGCTCGGCCATGCGCGGTGAGTAATGCATCGTTGGCAGGTTCTGCGCGCGCGCCTCGAAAGCTGCCAGCACGGCGTGCCCGGCTACCTGCTCGGCCAGTTCTTCAGGCTGTTGGAAGGCAACGCCGATCCAGCCTTCCAGGCGGTGCACGCCGGTCACCGACTCGATGGTCTCGGTAAAGGCCGCGCCCAGCGCATCCACCAGATCGTTCCAGTTCTCGCCCTGCGTGACCGCCAGCACGAACGCATCCGCCGGTGCATAGGCCAGGTGGCCGTGGCCTTCGGCTATCCGCTGCAGGCGTCGCGCGATGCTGCGGATGAGGGCGTCCCGTGTTCCGCGCCCGAAGGTGGAGGACATCAGTTCCAGGTCACGGAGCTGGATGTGGATGATGGCGTAAGGGCTACTGGTGGCCGCTCCCTTGTGGGCTGCATCCACCCGTTCCAGCAGCGTACGCACGTGCAGAAGGCCGGTGCTTTCTTCATGCGCGGCACGCCATTTCAGATCGGCTTCATAGGCCACCCGGTCGCTGACATCCTCAGCCAGCACCAGGCGTGCGTCATGGCCGTCGAAACGGATGCTGCTGCTGTAGACACGAACGTGCATGCGGCGGCCGTCGCGGGTCATATGCAACCAGATGGGCTGCGAATCACGGGGCTCGGCCTGATCATCGACCGACTCCTGTACCGCCGTTGCCTGCTCGGGCAGCCGGATCTGAAGAATGGTCATCGCCAGGAATTCCTCATGGGAATAGCCATAGCGACGTACCGCCGCCGTGTTTACCGCAAGGAAGCGCAGCGATTGGATGTCGAATACCCAGAACGGAAGTGGATTGCGCTCGAACAGTTCGCGGAACTGTGATTCGGCGCGTTCCAGGTCACTCTGCTGCAGCCGACGGACCGTGATATCCATGATGGTGCCGGTCATGCGCAGCACCCCGTCGTGGTCATGCACCGGAGCGCCGCGCGCGCTTATCCAGCGCTGCTGCCCATCGGGCAGCATGATGCGGTATTCGGCACGGAAGGGGCTGCCGCTTTCCCACGCCTGCGCGAATGCCTGCTCGACCCGTGGCCGGTCCGCGTCATGCATGCGGTTGAAGAATTCCTTCAGGGGCAGCATGCCTTCGGCACGCGGGAAACCAAACAGCTCTGCCGCGTGGGCGGAGGCGCGTACCTGGTCGCGGCCCGTATCCATCGCCCAGACTCCCGCGCGCGAGGCTTCCTGCGCCTTGCCGAGCCAGTCCGCGTGACGCTGCAGTTCAACATGCACGTTGTGACGTACCGCCTCCGATGCCGCCATCCGCCGCATCAGGTAGAACATGCCAAACCAATACAACATCAGCAGCGATACCGCGAATGCTGTGTAGTTTCTCCAGGGCTTGATTGCCTCGTTCCTGGACAGGGCCGCCGCCACCACGAACGGATACCCGCTGTTGGACGACAGACTGGTCAGCAGATCGCCATCAGCGCCTGCATGCAGTCGCGGCGGCTGTTCTGCCAGGCCGCTGGGCAGGTCTGCGTAGTCCAGGCTTGCACCCTGGTGCGCAAGCACGACACCGGCGGGGGTCATGATGGCGGTGCCACCGTCACTGCCCACATCGACGTCCTCCAGCATCGACTGCAGCTCCGACGTGCGCAGCCGTGCCACCAGCCAGTTCCCGTGCGGCGTGCGTACCACCAGCTGCACGACAGGCTGCGCCCGACCCTGCTTCAGTAACGAGCCCACACCCAACTGGCCGGTCTGAAGTGATGGCTGCAGTACGGCTGACGCCGCGGTAGGCGCGTTCACGCCGCCGTGGAGCAAGCGGCCGTCAGCACCGAACACATCGATATCCTGGAGCTCGCCATTACGTGAATTGACACCGCGGATGGTTTCGGGCAGATCCCAATGGGAAGGATCGGCTGCGAAGCCGTCGGCCTCGGCGGCCATGCCGTTCAATGCTCTTTCCAGGTTGCGTATCTCGTAGCGGAGCAGCCGGTCAACGCCTTGGGCTATCGCCGCACTCTGGTGTTGCGCTGCCTGCAGACGCGCTGAGCGGTCCTGGAGAATCGTTGACAGCAAGCCTGCACTCAGCACCAGACCCAGCAGCGTTCCCACCCAGCGCACTACCGATGTGGAGCCGACCTTTGCTGTGGAACCCGCTGTCATCAATCCCTCCACTCAATCGAATAAGCCGTAGCCCGCCCGTGCACAGGCGGGGCACCGCGCCGAAGAATACCGTTACTGCGGCACTAGCGACCAGGTAGCAATCGCAACCCCGCCAGTAGCGGCACGCGTTGTTGGAATAGTGCGACTGGCGCGGAGCGGGCGTACAGCCCCGCCACCGGGAAGCGCGTCGAAGTATCCACGCGCATGGCGCGGGACTTCTTCCCGATCTTCTTTGCAATCCGGTTGTCAGGTCAATGATTGAGCCCGCGAGCGCATTATTCGTATTACGCAGGCAAACGTTATGAGGATGCGATGGCGACCATGGCGGTCGTCATGGGCGAACCTGCGGCACAGCGATGACTGGCGCGGCATTGACGCGGCTGGTTGGAGATCGCGCATGGCAGTGCGACGCACGCAGAAACCATCTCCGACCAGACATTGCGCAGGAGCGACGCACGCCGTCGTGGACGACGAGGGCGTGGCTCATCTCCGTTTTCTGAGCTTCGCGGATTTAGGCTGGATCGTTGCTGCCGTGCGCGCTGGTTTCAGCAGGTATCAGCGTTCCGATCCCGCACTGCAGCGTGAAAGCCCTTTCGTCAGCCTTCACGGCCAACGTCCGCGCCAAGTGGCTTTAATGATGCCCATGCATACCTGCCTTATGGACGCGATGAAAATGAAACCGGAACTATGGCGAGCGCCTTATGTGGATGTCGAGACGCATATGGGACGTTGGTACGAGGTCGTACGGACGCCAACCAGCGGTGATGATCTGCAGATGCGGGACGTGTTCCGCGACTACACGCTACGCGAGGATGGCTTCATCGATGTCGTGAGTACCTATACGCACAGTACCTTGGGCAAAAAAGTCTTCCATGGGGAGGCGACTGCAACTGACAGTGCGAACTCAAGATGGAAAGTGGACTATCCCGGAACAGTTCATTCGATGCCCTTCTTTCGGGGTGAAATCTACATCATCAAGGTCGACGTCGCTGGGCAGATCGCGCTGCTGGGGCAGCCGGACCGGAAGCATATGTGTCTGTTGTACAGGAAGCCGGTTGTTGAACCCGCAATCGCCGAAGCGTGGCTGAAAATCGGCGAGGCTCAAGGTTTCAGCACATCGAACCTGGTGTGGCCAATCAACTCGGATTTTGAGATTCCAGCCCCGCGCTATTGATCACATTGCAGCAGGCTTTACGCTCTGCGCATGGCGGTGGCTCGGGAGGCATCCGCATACGTTTTGGCGTCCGGTGTTGGGGTGATTGCACGCCAGCCCATCAAGGTGGCGGCGGTACCCACCAGCTGAAGCCCCGCAGGAGGTGTGAAGGCGAGTTGCCAATTCAGGCGTTGGTTTGCTGTATACCAGTAAGGCTAGTACAGGGTGGGTCCCGCAAAGGGAGAAGTATCTTGAACGGTTTGAACATGTTCCTGGAAGGTCCGGGACTGGAACGTCGCGCGGTGAAGTTGCTGCGTACTGAACGCGTACCACTTGATGACTTACTGCGCCATCCGGCAAGCAGGGCGGCGGCAGCCTTGATTGATCTGCATGTAATGATCGACAACCTGGGGAACATCGCCACGCAGGTGGACCACGAAGGGTTGCGTTACCATTTTTCCGGATCCAAAGCCCCTTGGGCCTTGATGGTCGGTTGACGATCAGCCTTGGCGTAGGTACCCGCTGCCATGGGTTCGCGTGGGAAATCTGCTTGTCCCATGCTGATTGATCGGATTGCGCGTTCTTTTTGCCGCGACGGCAACGCAATAGCACGATTACGCGCAGATCCGTAGTTCGCCATTTGACTTTGACATGCGCCAGCACGGGGCTCCGCGACTGGCGATGTTATCCGTACCTGCTGCACACATGGCCGGTGCGTGTTCGCATTGCATTCACGGGCGCTCACGCATCGCTATCGCCGCTGCCGCTACACCACACGTTCGTCCCTCAGGAGAGCCGTCATGGCCAGAAAGACAGATAGCGCCCAGGTCACCGAGTTGCTGCTTCAGGCACTTGAGACCGAGCGCGGTGGGCAGAAGATCTATACGGCCGCCTTGAAGGCGGTGCAGAACGACGACCTGCGTGAAGAGTGGGAGGGCTATCTCGAAGAAACCCGTGGCCATGAAGAAATACTTACGCGGGTTTTCAAGGAGCTCGGCCTTGATACCGAGATGACCAGTCCCGGCCGGCAGGTAGTTGCCCATCATGGCAAATCGCTGGTAGCCGCCATCGAAATGGCAATCAAGAACGACACGCCGGCCGCAGCCGAGTTGGTTGCAGCCGAATGCGTTGTGTTGGCGGAAACCAAGGACCACCAGAATTGGGAGTTGATAGGCAAGGTTGCCGAACAGGGCGGCGCTTCGGCAAAAATACTCAAGCAGGCTTATGAGGCCGTTGAGAAGCAGGAAGACCATCACCTTTACCACACCGCCGGTTGGGCCCGTGAGCTCTGGCTGCAGAGTCTTGGCATTCCGGCGGTTCTGCCTCCGCCCGAGGAGCAGAAGGATGTGGAGACCGCCATCGGTGCCGCACGCGCGGAAAAGGCCCGCAAAGACTATCTCTGAGCCTGCCGGGATTGCGCGGCAAGGGGATGGCCAAATGCGAGCACCGGTGTATGTGTGCATGTTGCCTGCCGCGGCAGCAAACGCACGTAGTGACCGACCCTGAGGGCGTGGGGTGGCCGGAATGCCGGTCCACCCCACGTTTGGTCAGTCTGGCGCCTTGGCAGGGACGAAAGGCGACACCGGGTCGCTGGCGGGGAAAGTTTCTTCCAGCGCTTCGTCGTGATTGGAACTCTCGTGCTCTTTGCGCTGGCGACGCTGTTGGCTTGACTCGGGGCAGTCGCGCTCCTCAGAAGGCTCGGGCGGATCCTTGCGGTCTCGTATCATCTTCGTGCCTCGTGGAATTGGACGATGCCGGCATTGATGCGGCCGTGCTGGCAACAGTAAATCTGATCCACGTGTTGCTAGCAGCGCGTGCAGGGCTGCCAGCAAGTTGTGAAGAGTGCTCGCACGCTGCGGCCCCTGTTCATTGAAGGCTTTCCCGCGAGGTGCGGCGTTCAATCGCAGTAGTGATTGTGTACGCGCCGTTGACATTTCGTGACAGGAATTCCTCGCAGCTCGTGGTTGTTTGCTTTCGGGAACGCTGCCCATGAATCAGGATGCCGACAATGACAACACCCCTGGAAACAACCCCAAGCTTGCTCGCTTCCGATAACTGGGAATCACTGGTGATCGCAGAGCCCACGCGGCGCCAGGGACGAATGGCGCAGGATCAGGACAACAGCCGCGAGCGTCGCGTGCAGCCACCCGATATCGGGGAGGAAGCGTAGCCAGGCGTGGATTGCCTGCTTGGACGCAGAGCGCCCATTGGGTCGTTCGTGCACGCGTTCGTCGGCGCCGGATCCATGAACGGCTCCGCATGCCGGCGCCATTCTGCAGGGCGGCCGATGATGCAGAGCCATGCGGACATGTCGTGCTCTGAAGCAGTGTCCCAGTTCGCGGAGCCGTCAGTTCCCAGCGGACGTGGCGCGCCTGCGCTTGCGGCGCGACACCCACTGCCCCGCCAGCGCGGTAAGTAGAAGGCAACTGTTGGTGATTACGAAGATCGTGTTGCCTACCAGCGCGGAGTAGATGACAAACAGTATTGAAGCCGCTGCCTGCCCAACGAACAGCCAGGTGGAGAGGGTTTCCGGGTGCTCAGCCTGGGCCTGTTTGACGATCTGCCGGATCAAGGTGGCGAGCAGGATCACCGAAGCCGCCCAACCCACGCATTCTGTCAGCAGTTCGTCACCCATGGCTCTCTAGACAAAGAGTTCGGTTTCGGTGACGCCGAGTTGCAGGGCAAGCCTGGCCAGCTCATTGGCAGCGGCAGTCCCGTCAACGTGTTGCGAGACAGTATCCAGTATGTCGCGATAGGCCTCCCAGAACTCTGGCCCGCTTCCATGCCGTTCGTGCGATGCATTCAGGCGCATCCACTGTTCGGTTGAAATCACCTGTGCGCAGAATTCCATGATCAGACCGCCTGAATGAACGATGCCAAAGCTGCGCCGATTGCGAAGCATAACAGGGCGGCTTTTCGCGGAAGAGTCCGTGTAGCGATCATGGTGCTGGCTCCGTGCGGGTCTAGCAGCATGTTGCCAAGCGCGGAGTTAAGCGCTCGTCCCCGACGGCCTCTGTTTTGCGAACACTTCTTCACAAGTCGCGGCGGCCGCCGAAGCAATGGGTGAAGGCTAACGCTGGAACGCCACCTGTTCGGGCCGATGCAGGCCAAAGCCTTGGGCGTAGTCCACTCCTAAGGAACGCGCCGCCTCACACAGATGCCCGGAACTCACACCTTCGGCCACGACCTTGAGGCCGCGCTGGTGGCCTATCTTGGTGATGGCGCTGATGATGGTATGGCTGATCGGATCGGTATCCAGATCAATAATGAAACTGCGGTCGATCTTGATCCGGTCCAAGGGGAGGTTCTTGAGATAGCCAAAAGAAGACATGCCAGCGCCAAAGTCATCGAGGGCGATGCTGCAGCCGGCACAACGCAGGCGTTCAACGATGCTCGCTACCTTGACCAGGTTGCGAACTGCGACGGTCTCGGTGACCTCAAAGCAAAGCTGCTGTGGCGGACCTCCGTGTTCTGCGATGCAGCCAAGAATGAAGTCCGCCAAGCCCTCGGCCTCGACGCTGGCGCCTGATAGATTGATTGCACAGCTACCAAGTGCCTGAGCAGTGGGATGGAGTTTGTTGAAGCTTGACAGCGCTTTCCGGATCACCCATCGGTCAATGGCAGGCATCAAGCCGTAGCGCTCGGCGGCAGGTAGAAATACGCCCGGCAGCACGATGCTGCCATCTTCATCACGCGGGCGCAGCAGCAGTTCGATGTTGGTAGCGGTGTCCGTACCGGTGAGGGAGATGATTTCCTGGTAGTCAAGCAGCAGCAGAGCACAGCATCGACCTGCAGGCGGCGTACTTCGTTCCCGACGAGTTGATCATCAAGGCGCTGATCACTGCACGACAGCGAGGGGTGCGGGTTCGCGTTACGGTGCCTGGCAAACTCATTGACTCGGAGACGGTTCGCTTGGCCTCGAAAGCACATTGGGGGGAGCTGTTGCTGGCTGGCATCGAAATCTACGAGTACCAGCCTACGGTGATGCACAACAAGCTGCTGATCGTGGACGGGATAATGAGCTCGGTGGGTTCCACGAACTTCGACGTGCGAAGCTTCCGGCTCAACGATGAAGCGAGCCTCAATGTCTACGACGCAGTGTTCGCTGCACGGATGACCGAGGTATTCGAGGCCGAACTGAAACCGACGATCAAGTACACCTATGCGATGTGGGAGCAGCGGCCGATGAAGGAGAAAATGATCGAGAAGTTCATTCTGCCGATCAAGTCGCAGCTGTGACAAGGCGAACTGCAGTGAGTTTTCTTCACATTGCATGACTGCAGACTAACGTTGGCGTGCGCAAGGTAGGGGCTGCGATACCACCATTGCGCCGTTACATGAGGTGAGCTGTGAGCACTCCCACGCCAACCGACCCGAATGCGCCCCGCGAACCAGGAACACCAGACCCAATGCGTGATCCTCGGAATCCTGATCGCCCAAACCCCGACCTGCCTGGCAACGACAACCCCGATTTGCCACCCGTTGATCCGGAGAGAGGGCCTCCAATACCGGATCAACCAGACAAAGACAGCACAACTTGAACCCATTCCGGGACGCTTGCCAACTGATGCCTAGAAGGCCGAGTTATGTCTGAATCCAGGAAATCCGCAGCCAAATCAGCCACAAAAAAGCTGCCCAAGAAGAATCCAACAAAGCCCGTTGCGACGGGCGGTGAGGATGAAGACGCCCAGAGTACGGCGGCGAGGCAGCGGAAACTTCAGAGCAGGGCGAACCAGCTGGATGCCAAAGCCGGCAAGCCTGATAAACCAGCGCCGGTTCAAGCGGGTACACGCCAGCAACCAACCCGCATGCCCGCTCAGAGCATCCGAAAGCCCGGCGCGGAAGGCGAGCTTGATCTGGCCCCACGTTACATGGCGCCCGACTACGTGGGCAGCGGGAAGTTGCGAGGCCTGCGCGCGATCATCACCGGTGGTGACTCGGGCATAGGCAGGGCAGTGGCGATTCTTTTCGCGCGTGAGGGCGCAGATGTCGCCGTCTTGTATCTCAGCGAGCACGAGGATGCGAAGCTGACCTGTAGCAAGGTCGAGAAGGAGGGCACACGTAGCCTGGCCATCAGTGGCGACCTGCGTGATCCTTCCTTCTGCAACAAGGCAGTGAAGAAAGTCGCCAAGGCGTTCGGTGGGGTCGACATTCTGGTCAACAATGCCGCGTTCCAGCTACATTGCCGTCGGCTGGAAGATCTCGCGGATGAGCATCTGCAGGAGACGCTGCAGACCAACATAGCCGGTTACATCCATATGGCGCGGGCCGTGCTGCCCTACATGGAGGAGGGTGGAAGCATCATCAATACCGGCTCGGAAACCGGAATCTTCGGCAGCCCATCGCTGATCGACTACTCCACGACAAAGGGTGCTATTCATGCCTTCACCAAGGCGCTGGCAACCCAGCTGTTGCCGCGCGGAATCCGTGTGAACTGTATTGCCCCAGGCCCGGTATGGACGCCGCTGAACCCTGCTGATAAAGCAGCCGATGACGTTGCTCAATTCGGCGCCGACAGTGACATGAAGCGACCTGCACAGCCTGAGGAGCTGTCACCGGCATACGTATTCCTCGCCTCTCCAGTTACCGCCAGCTACATCAGTGGGGTGGTGCTACCGGTAATGGGGGGCGCGCATGGGTGATGTGCGTGGACCAGCCCCAACCCTTTCATGACCGGTCGTTATTTTTGGGAGTAGGGAATCTGTTTCTGGCAGGTTCATTGTGGAACGCCTTGATGGCGCTTGCGGCATGTCCATCATGTTGAAGCCATCTTGGGGAGCAACTCATCTGCGTAGTAGCCATGAACACCTCTGCTCTCGTTTGCCGTGGGGGGGGCAACCGCTCGCGGTGCCCATCTGGGGGGCGCTTCGCGCTCAAAAGAGGGTTCTTCAGGTCTGAAGGCTTCGAACCCAGGTCACTTTTTTGATGTGAGTAACGGTGTGAGTAACAGATCTTATTGAAATTTGTAATATTATTTAATTTCAATAGGTTGCTGTCGTAATTCGGTTGATGGTGGGCCCACCACCTATGCCAGTGCTCTGCGGTGGTTTTACCCGCCAAGTCACTCCGTTTCGAATCTCTTGACGCCCGTGCCAAATCGCGGCGGGATTCGCTTTATTCCATGCGTCGATAGGTGCTCGAAACACCCGCTATGCTGGGCCATCCGTTACGGAGGCTATTGGCAATGCCGAGTCGCATGGTGTCTGGTCGTCGTGGCTTTCTTGCCGGTTCCGCAGCGCTGGGTCTTTTTACCGCACTGCCGCCGGTGCATGCACAGACTGCTGCATGCAAGAACAGCAAGGGAAGCTCCTGGATTCCCGATGATGCATTCCTCGCCGAGTTAGCGCGGATGATGCAGGCGTTCGCGGTGCCCGGTGTTGGCGTCGCGGTGGTCGAGGACGGCGCGGTGGCCTGGAGCCGCGGGATTGGCATGGCCAACGCGCAGACGCAGGCCCCCATAGCCGCGCGAACGGTGTTTGAAGATGCATCGTTGAGCAAGCCGGTGTTCGCCTATCTGGTGATGCAGCTGGTGGAGCAGGGGCGGATGGCGCTGGATGTCCCGCTGCTGCAGTACCGGCGCCCGGATTATCTTGGCGATCATCCGTGGCTTGCGCGCATCACCGTGCGCGATGTGCTGCGCCACACCACCGGCTTGCCGGATTGGCGCAGGTCGCCGGCCACGGAGAAGCTGGTGCCGGCCTTCGAGCCCGGCACGCGCGTCACCTATTCCGGCGAGGCTTTTGTCTGGTTGCAGCTGGTGGTTGAAGAACTCACCGGGCAAAGCCTGGACGCTGCGATGCAGGCGCACCTGTTTGGCCCGGCTGGCATGCGCGACAGCAGCTACACCTGGAACGCGGATCTTGCGGCGCGCTCCGTGCATGGCCATCCGGCTCATGATCGCGCCGGGGGCGACGTTCCCCGCCAGGTGCTGCGCGAGCAATGGGAGCTTGCGCAGAAAGTTGCGCAGCGCTGGGGCAAGCCCTTGTCTGCCTGGCGCTACGAGGATGCGCAGCGCGCATTGCCCGAGGTGCTGGCGCTGGCGCCGCCGGGCTTGGTCAGCTGGCCCGGCGATATCCTGGCCAATGCGGCGGCGAGCCTGCGGACCACGGTGAGCGACTATGCGCGCTTCCTCTGCCTGATGATGGATGGCCGGCAGCGGGCTTCATGGGAGCTCAGCGATGCGGCCCGGCGGGCGATGCTCACGCCGCAGATCAGCCTGCCGGGCCGTTGGACCGAGAAAGGCCTGGGCTGGAACATGGAGCAGACCCGTGACGGGCCGATGTTCTACCACTCCGGCAGCAACAGCGGCATCTTCAAGAACTTCGCATTGGGCGACGCGCAGCGCCGGCGCGGCATCGTGGTGTTGACCAATGGCGGCAGCGGGGCGTTCGTGCACCAGCGCGTGGTGCGTGCGGCCACCGGTTACGACCTGCTGTCCTACGACCTGTAAGGCGTGCAGTGGCGCCTCCAGTGGCGGCGGGCACTCGCTTGCCAGCCAATGGCTCAGGTGTCTTCGCCGCGCTCGAATTCCAGCACCGCACCCAGGCGCTCGGCCAGTGCCTGCGCGGCGTCCACCACGCGTTCCACGCTGTCGTCGTCGTTGGTCTCCACCTGGATGAGGTGGAAGCCAGGGCCTTCGTTGTCACTCAGCCCGGCCGAACTGCTGTCCTCATCGTCCGCGCCCGGTTCCAGGTCGGCCACGTCCTCGGCCCAATCAACATCGTCCATGCCCTTGAGCATGTCGAGCATGGCCTGGGCCACGCCGTCGTCGGCGGTGAGGCGGAATTCGAGGTTTGCCATAGGGTTCTCCTTGTATGGGACAGGGTTACTCGCCGTCGGCCTGGAAGCCGACCTTGTTGTGGCTGCCGTCGCAGAAGGGCTTGTTGTTGGAGTGGCCACAGCGGCACAGCCAGGTTTCGGTGACCCGGTCGACGGTGCGGCCGGTGCCGCTGACCACCTCGAGGTTGCCGATGACGTGCAAAGGGCCGTCGCGGGTGGGCTTCACCTGCAGTGGGCCGTCGCGCTGTGCCAGTGCTGCCGACTTCTGCTCCGGCGGTTCGCCGCTGGCGGTGAAGCCGCAGTCGACATGGCGGTGGTCGCAGAAGGGCTTGTTGTGTGACTCGCCGCAACGGCACAGGGTTGCGCGCATGCCTTCGTCGCTGCCGGCGATCAGCAGCGGTGCGTTGAAGGCGAGTGGGCCGTTCTCGCGTATATGCACCAGATTCACCACCGGTGCGGGTTCGGCGTGGCTGCCGTCGTTGTATTCGTAGCGGATGGCGCCGGATGGGCAGTTGCGCGCTATCAGCGCCACTTCTTCCGGCGGCACGGCGTCGGGGTGGATCCATTCGCCCACCACATTGGGCACGAACACGTCCGGGTGGCTGAGCACGCAGTTGCGTGAGTGGATGCAACGTTCACCATCGAAACGGATGGTGACGGTCTTGCCGCGTACGGTTTCGGTTGCCATGGGCTGCCTCCGCTTCGGAACGCGCAGTGTCGCGCGGAAGACGTTAAGGCGGGGCGTATACAGCTTGGCGGGTTTGTGGGAGCGGCGTAAGCCGCGAAGCCGGGGGCAAGGAGATTGCCATTGGACCGTGGCTTGAGAGGGTACGAGCTTCGCGGCTTACGCCGCTCCTACAAGTCTGTTTGTTATTTGCGTACGGCCAGCACGCCATCCAGGGCCAGCTCGGCCTTGAAGCCGGCTTTCTGCAGGCGGGTGGCCACTTCGCGGGGTACATCGCGGCCGCTGGTGAGCTTGTTGGGGGCGCCGGTGTAATGGAACAGGCGGCCGCCTTTGCGCAGCACGCGCGCCAGTTGATCGTAGAACACCTGCGAGTACAGCTCGCCGGCAATGCCGAAGCGCGGCGGGTCGTGCAACACGGCATCCATCGAGGCATCGGCGATGTGCTCGATTTCCTTGGACACATCGCCATGCTTCAGCTGCAGGCGGCCGCCTGCGGCGGCGCTGTCAGGGTCCGGCGACCATGGGTTGAGGGTGCGCAGCCACAGCACCTCCGGGCTCTTCTCGAACGAGCGGATGCCAGCCACGCCTTCGTCCAGGCAGCAGGCGGCGAAATAGCCCATGCCGCCGCAGGTGTCCAGGATCTGCTTGCCGCGCGGCTCCACCAGCGCCACCTTGCGGCGTGCATCGTCCAGCGGCGAGATCTGCGCGCTGACCAGCATCTTGATGCCGTCGATCTCGAACGTGGGGATACCCCAGTCGGTAGGCACCAGCTTGTACAGACCGCTGCCGAAGCGCGAGGCGGCGCTGAACTCCTCGCCATCCCAGTAATAGATCGTGCGGTCCTTGAGCTTGGCCGGCCACGGGTACTGCTGGCCGCGGAACTGAAAGCTGCCGTTGCCGAGGCCAACGGTTTCCTGGCTGCGGCTCAGGTCGAGCGAGGTGCTGATTTCACTGCTGCCCTTCTTCAGGGCGCTGTGCAACTGCTCGAGCAAGGGGCGGGTGAGCAGGGGGCCGGTGTAGTGGGGCATGGGGGCTGCAGGTGGTGCGAGGGTGGGAATGCTACCGCAGCTGGGTTTTGGGGGTTGGGTTGTGCGCGAAGAGCACCCCTCCCCAACCCTCCCCTTTGCTCCGCAAAAGGGAGGGGGCCCAAAGCTCCCCCTTCGCTGAAGGCAAGGGGAGGGCCGGGGAGGGGTAGCGCTGGCCGCTACGCATGACTACCCACCCATAGCAGGCATAATTCGCGCCCCTCCCCTCGATTGCGCCGGTGCTGCCGCCTCTGCGGCCCCCAGTCCCGGCGATCTGCCCGTATGTCCTTTCTGCATTCTGAACTGGCGCAGTGGCGCGCCAATCCCCTGCGCGAAATGCTGGCCGGTGCCGTGGCCACCTTTGCCTTGATCCCGGAAGTCATCGCGTTCTCGTTCGTGGCCGGGGTGGACCCGCAGGTTGGCCTGTTCGCTTCCTTCGTGCTGAGCATCGTGATCGCGGTGTTCGGTGGCCGGCCAGCGATGATCACCGCCGCCGCCGGTTCGGTGGCACTGGTGGCAGCGCCCTTGGTCAGCGCGCATGGCCTGCCGTATCTGTTCGCGGCCGGCCTGCTGGCCGGCGTGATCCAGATCGTGTTTGGGGTGCTGCGCCTGGGGGTATTGATGCGCTTTGTCAGCAGCTCGGTACGTACCGGCTTCGTCAATGCGCTGGCCATCCTGATCTTTTCCGCGCAGTTGCCGCAGCTGCACGGCGCCACCACCGCCACCTGGGCGATGCTGGCGCTGGGCCTGCTGGTGATCTACGGGTTGCCGCGCCTGCCCCTGCCCGGCGTGCGCGCGGTTCCCTCGCCGCTGATCTGCATCGTGGTGCTTAGCGTGCTCGCGTGGTGGCTGAAATTGGATCTTCCCACCGTCGATGATCTTGGCAGGTTGCCGCAGGCCTTGCCGCAGTGGATGGGGCTGCCCGCGCTGCCGTTTGATCTGGACACCTTGCGCATCATCGCCATGCCGGCGCTGGCCATCGCAATGGTTGGCCTGCTGGAATCGATGATGACTGCGCGGGTGGTGGACGAACTCACCGACACGCCCAGTTCCAAGAACCGCGAATGCACCGGCCTTGGCGTGGCCAATATCGCCGCCAGCCTGTTCGGCGGCATCGCCGGCTGCGGCATGATCGGGCAGACCGTGGGCAACGTGAAATACGGCGGCCGTGGCCGGTTATCGACCTTGTTTGCGGGCGTGTTCCTGCTGGTGCTGATGGTGCTGCTGAAGCCCTGGGTAGGGCAGGTGCCGGTGATCGCACTGGTGGCGATCATGGTGATGGTCAGCGTGTCCACCTTCGACTGGCGCAGCCTGGGTGCGTTGGTGCGGCATCCGCGCCTGTCCGGCGTGGTGATGCTGGCGACGGTGGCGGTGACCCTGGGCACGCACAATCTGGCCGCCGGTGTTGGCGTCGGCGTGCTGTTGAGTGGGGTGTTCTTCGCATTGAAGGTGGCGCGGCTGCTGCAGGTGGAGCCGCATGAACAGGCCGACGGCAGTCTGCGCTATGTGGTGCGCGGGCAGGTGTTCTTTGCCTCGGCGGATGCCTTCATCGATGCCTTCGATCCGCGTGTTGCCGAGGGGCGTGCGGTGGTGATTGATCTGTCCGGCGCGCAGTTGTGGGATATCACCGCGGTGGCCGCGTTGGAGAAGGTGGTCAGCCGCTATCGCCATCACGGCGTGAAGCCGCGCGTGCTGGGCCTGGATCGGCAGGGCCGGGCATTGCTGCGGCGGGTGCTGCGTGAGGGCGAGCTGGCAGTGGAAGACCCGGCGTTGTAACAGCGGCATCAGCTGCGAAGCTGATGCAGGAACCGATTGCCGGGGAAGCTGCAATTGCAGATTCCCCGGGCGGTGGCTTCGCCGCTTGCGCGGGGCCCACAAACAAAGTGCTTACATCACGTCCCAGGCGTAGCCGCCGCGCTCCAGCACCGAGGCGGCCAGTGATTCGACGATCTCGTCCTCGTTGCGCTCCAGCCCACGCACATTGCGCGCCATGCGCCGGCGTGCCTGGCGGGCGAACAGACGGGCAATCTTCACCGCGTCATCGGCGGCCGGGTGCTTGGCCTGCAGCAGGCTCTCCACCCGCGACAGCACGCACAGGCCGACGAACAGGTCGATGGCGATATCGGCCACGCGCTTCTGCGCATGCTGCTGGTCGGCGATCTTCTTGCCGTGCTTGCGAAGCAGCCGGTCCGAGGCCTTTGACAGCTCCACCGTGTATTTCTCGCACAGACGCGCCAGCGGCCGCAGCGCATCATCGAGCGGCGCGCGGATGCGGCCGGTGCCGTAGCCGGTGGCTTCGCGCATGCGGCGGCCGGCATAGTCGCTGAGCACGCCGAAGCCCTTGATCGGGTCGTTGAAGATGCCGCCCACCGCGCTCTGCAGTTCACTCAGCGTCGCGCCCACGCCCTTCAGGCCGTTCAGCGCCACATACAGGCGCAGGATCTCGTTGGTGCCTTCGAAGATCGACAGGATGCGGGTATCGCGGGTCATCTGTTCGTACGGCAGCTCGCGCATGAAGCCGTTGCCGGCGGCGATCTGCAGCGCTTCATAACAGCTGCGCTGCACGGCCTCGCTGGCGAATACCTTGCTCATTGCCGCTTCCACCGAATAGTCGGTGCGGCCGCTGTCGATCAGGTGCGCCACCATCCACACCGTGCTTTCGGCGGCAAAGCAGTCGGCGGTCATCTGCGCGATCTTCTCGCGCACCAGGCCGAACTCGGCAATGGGCTGGCCGAACTGCTTGCGCTCGCTGGCCTGCGCACAGGCCATGCGGATCAGGGCGCGCATGCCGCCCACCGCGCCGCCGCCCAAGCCGGTGCGGCCGCTGTTGAGGATGTTCATCGCCACCTTGAAGCCCTTGCCGACCGGGCCCAGCACATTGGCGGCCGGCACCCGTACCTCGTTGAAGGCGACGGTGGTGGTGGACGAGGCGCGGATGCCCATCTTGTCTTCGTGCGGGCCATGGCTGACGCCGTCCCAGCCGGCCTCGACAATGAAGGCGGTGACCTTGCCCTCCGCCGTGTCGGTGCGCGCGAACACCGTGTAGAAATCGGCGATGCCGCCGTTGGTGATCCAGATCTTCTCGCCGCTCAGCGTCCAGCTGCCGTCATCGTTGCGGTGCGCCGTGGTGCGGATGGCGGCGGCGTCGGAGCCGGCGCCGGCTTCGGTCAGGCAGAACGCGGCGATCATCTCGCCACTGGCCAGCCTGGGCAGGTAGCGCTGCTTCTGCTCGTCGTTGCCGAACAGCAGCAGGCCCTTCATGCCGATCGAGCTGTGCGCGCCGATGGTCAGCGACACCGAGCTGTCATGGCTGCTGGTCTGGCCCAGCACGCGTGCATAGGCCCCGTTGGATAGCTCCAGCCCACCGAATTCCTCGGGGATGATCAGCCCGAACAGGCCCATGTCACGCAGCGCCTGGATGAACTCCGGTGGCTGCTCGGCATCGCGGTCGTACTGGCGCAGGTCGGCGGTCTTGTCGGCCAGGAACTGGTCGATGGCATCGGTCATCGCGCCCAGCATCTCGCGGTCACGCTCGCGGATCTGCGGGTAGGGGAACAACACCTCTTCGGCGATATGGCCAAAGAACAACTGCTTGGCGATGCTTTCATCCAGATTCTGTGCTGCAACGGTATTCACGAACGGCTCCTTGTGCTGCGAACGATGACGGCGTCTGACCGATGATGGCCCAGTCTTGCCACAGGTTCACCTATTCGTGGGACACAATTGTTGAACTTGGTGTGCCCTTGTCGGTCTGTGCATCCTGGGGTTGTACTTCGCCAAGGCCGGTTGATGCCTTCCGGGCCATGTTTCCGATGGAGTTGCATGCGTTCTGACCATTCTGCCGAGCCGCTGTGGACCCGCGTGACCGCTGCCGTGGTTGCATTGGCGTTCATGCTCGGCGTAACGCGCCTGATGCTGCAGGTGCCCGCCTTGAACACGGGCGGCGAGCAGACGCGTGTGCAGCTGCGGTGGCTCTCGCCGGATGCCTCCACGCAGGATCTGGCCGTGCCGCAGCCGACGATCACAGTCGCGCCCGGAATGCCCATGGATTCCAAGCGGGCACCCAGTACTTCACCCGCATCCGACACCGCGGCTCCGGCTGTCCCGGCTGCACCAGCTGCCACGGCGGCAGCCCCGCAGGCCGCCTGGTCGCAGCGCCTATACGGCAAGGACGGCACGCTCGCCATCCCGGATGCCACCGATACGCACCAGAAGAGCGCAGCTGAGCGCGTGTTCGAGCATCGTGACGAGCTGGCCCCCCAGGTGGGAGAGCGCGCGACTGCCAACCTGTTTTCGGGCGAACGTGCGGGAACGCGGCAGAAACGCTCCGAGCGCCTGCTCTATGGCGAGGACATCCAGGCTGCTGAAGCGCGACGACCGCCGGATATCGCCTTCAATCCGCGCCTGCATGAGCGCCCCTCCGACCTGGGCAGTGAAGCAACGGGCGATGCCTACAAGGCGGCACCGATCCGCTACGAGAAGGCGCCGGACATGAAGGGCGAGGCCAGCCGCCGCATCCGCGTGGCGATCGGCGCGCTGGAGCAGCGCTACCCGCGCTGCAATGCCGATCAACGCCGGCGCTGGCTGGGCATCGCGCAGCAGCACCTGGAGGCACTGCAGCGGGTGGAGTATCGCTACAACAATGGCGCAGACCCGGTGGAGGCCGAGCACAGCCTGCGCAGCGCCGCCGACAGCGCCTATGACCTGGCCCGGCGCGCACTGTGGGATGCCGAGCGGCGCATGAAAATGTGCACTTGAGCAGCGGTCACCGCAGGCCAGTCGCGGGACCTGCCCTCGACATCGAAACTGCGCGTCGACCGCGTTGCGGGCCATCGGCCGGACAAACCGGGACAAATCAGGACGACATTGCTAAGTTGTTGTCTTTTAATGGCTTTTTGATGCTTGCGCATGCCTAGAATCGGGCGTCTTCCCATACTGGTATCGCGATGAAGTCGATTGGTCTGTTGTTCTCCGCAGTGGTGCTTGCTTCCACGTTTGCTTGCCAGGCTGCACCCACGCCGTCCGCTGCCACGGGTGTAGGCGTTGCCCCCGGTCATAGCCATGCGCTGCCCAGGCACGCCCTGGTCGGCTATCTGCACAACTTCGACAACGGCCAGGGGCTGTTGCCGGTCGGCAAGGTCGACGACAGCTGGGACGTGATCGTGCTGGCCTTTGCCGATGACATGGGCGAGGGCAAGGTGGCGTTCAATCCGGACCCTGCCCTGGATCGCGCGCAGTTGATTGCCGACATTGCCGCCAAGCGTGCGCAGGGCAAGATCGTGGTGCTGTCCTTTGGTGGCGAGTTGGGCACGGTGACCTTGAACACGCAGCGTGACGAAGACAACTTCGTGCGCACCACCGCCGAAGCGATCAACACCTTCGGCTTTGATGGCATCGACGTGGATCTGGAGAAGATCGCCGGTGTGGTGCACGGTGCGCCGGTTACCCCGCACCTGATCTCGGCGGTGAAGCGCCTGCATGGCATGTACCCGAACCTGTATGTGTCGATGGCGCCGGAGCACCCGTATGTGCAGGGCGGCTTTGTGTCGATGGAAGGCATCTGGGGTGCTTACCTGCCGCTGATCGATGGCCTGCGTGAGGAGCTGGACCTGTTGCATGTGCAGCTCTACAACAACGGTGGCCTGCCCACGCCGTACCGCGCCGAGAAGTATCCGGGTGGCAGCGTGGACATGATGGTGGGCTCGGCGAAGATGCTGATCGAAGGCTTTGACCTGGCCGGTGGCAAGGGGCGGTTCGAGGGCCTGCGTGCCGATCAGGTGGCGTTGGCCTTGCCGTCGGGGCTGCGTGCTGCGGGCAATGGGTATGCGACGCCGGCGGATATCAATCGCGCTTTTGATTGCCTTACCACGGCCACGCAGTGCGATGAGGTGAAGCCCAGCCAGCCGCATCCGGATTTCCGCGGGGTGATGACCTGGTCGATCAACTGGGATGTATCCGATGGCCGTGCGTTCTCCGCACCGGTGGGAGAACATCTGCGGGCTGCGCAGGCGCGCTGAATGCTGTCCCTTCCCCCGCATGCGGGGGAAGGTGCCCGCAGGGCGGATGGGGGCGCTGTTGCTTCCTGACTTGCTTGAAGCTTGGAAAGCGATTTTTCCCAGGTACCGCTATGCAGTCCTCGCTGCGCGGCGGTTGATTGGTTGCTCGTTTTGTCAGGAGCAGAAGCAAAAGCTGCCCTCATCCGCCCTGCGGGCATCCCCGCCTTCGCGGGGACAGGCTCTTCTCCCGTGAACGGGAGAAGGGAACGGCCAAAGCAGAAGCCACGGCCACGGCCACAGCCACAGCCACAGCCAAAGCCAACGCCAACGCCAACGCCAACGCCAACGCCAACGCCAACGCCAAAGCCAAAGCCAAAGCCAAAGCCAAAGCCAACGCCATGGCGGCCGCAGTCATACCCGCTTGCCGCGCGCTCACTCCATCCAGAAATGCACCAAGGTCACCAGCTCATCGCTGCGGAACCCGGGGTAGAGCTGCTGCATCACCTGCAACAGGCCGGCAGGCGTGCGACAGGCCGGGTCATGCTCATCGCGCAGATCCGCTTCCTCCAATGCCTCAAAACCGCGCAGTTCGGTCTGCAGTGCCAGCGGCCCCAACTGGCGGCCATCCGCCAGTTCGATGCAGGCCTGCGCCACCCCATGCCAGCGCGCTCCGCGCCGTACGCTGGTGTTGCGACCGGTATGGAAACGGGGGTTGTCGAAGCCTAGCAGGGGCGCGGTCATGGGCCTGGAGCAGGGTAAGAAAGCGTCCATTCATTCTGGGCGCGATTGGCGCATTTTTCATCACCTGCCGTTCAAGCAGGCAGGCTCAGCATCATCATCCTTCTTCTGACCGGATCCGGCCATGCCACGCGCGGCTGCGCTTGCGCTGTTGCTGCTGTTGTACGGGCTGTGCGCGCCGTTGCAGGCGCGCACCGTGTACCGCTGTGTGCAGAAGGGCACCGTCAGTATGGCCACCGCACCGGAACCCGGCTCCAGCTGCAAGGCCATCGTGATCGATGACAACGCCGTGCAGACCCCCAACCTGTGGGGCAACTTCGGCGTGTTCAGCGGCACCCTGTACGAGCGTGAGCAGGACGGCCGCAAGGTCTACTCCACCCGCAACCTGCCCGGATCCGCGCCCTACCTGCGCTTCACCGTGGCCACGCCGCCGGGTGAGCCCGCGCACGCAGGCCTGGGCAGGGTCGGCACGCCGCAGTTGAATCGGCATGCGCCGCAGTTCCGCGCCGCCGCCAAGGCAACCGGCGTGGATGACGCTTGGTTGCGGGCGGTCGCACATGCCGAAAGCGCCTTCGATGAAAAGGCGGTGTCGCCCAAGGGCGCGCAGGGCGTGATGCAGCTGATGCCTGAAACCGCCAGCGAGTACGGGGTGAGCGATCCGCTGTCACCGGCGCAGTCGATCAACGGCGGCGCACGCTATATGAAATCCCTGCTGCGCCGTTACAACGGCGACCGCACGCTGGCGGCGGCGGCCTACAACGCAGGTATAGGCGTGGTCGCGCGCTACGGCGGCGTGCCGCCCTATGCGGAGACGCGGCAGTACGTGGACAAGGTGCTGGCCCTGTACAGCCGCTACCGCGAAGCGATGGGCACCGGGCCGGAGCGGCCTGCGTTGTAGTTGGCTTGGCGGGTTGAACCAGCCTACTTCTCCCCAGTCCTCCCGTGCTGCGCAAGAGAGGGAGTAGCGCATGCTATGGCTGCTGCGTCAGCTTTCGCCCCCTCCCTTTGCCGCAGGCAAGGGGAGGGCTGGGGAGGGGTGCCCTTGCCCTGGCTTTACCGCCCCTGCCTCAATCAAGCCCGACCGCTGGCCCAGGCAAACGCAGCTGCCGCCAGCCAACGTGGTGCATAAGCTCCCGCACCACCACCAGCGCGGCGACAAAATCTGCCCGTTCCGGAATGCCTTGGCTCTTTGCCGGCATCCCCGCCGCTACCTGTGCCAGTTGCTGGAATGCGCGTTCGATTTCCTCGATATCCAGCTCAAGCACTGCCTGCTGCGGATAGCCCAGCACCCCTGGCAACGGTGCCAACACCGCATCGGCGCACTCCAATACCTCCAACGTCTCCTGGCGCAGCGCCGGAATCCACGGCATCAAGGCGTCCTCGGTGCTGGCAATGGCCTGCTCCATGGCCGACCCGGAAGGCGGGAACTGGCGCAGGCCCGCGTCCAGCAGCGATGACAGCGACAGTGGCAGGCTGATGTCGGTGCTATGCCCGGCACGCAGGCGGATCAGTTCTTCTTGCAGATACAGATGCATACGTTTCTCCACCATGCAGGGCTTTCGGCGGTTCCGCCGCGGGCCGTGAGCGTCTATCGTGCCGGGTCCGCAGTTGGTTGGGTGTACATGGATCGCAAACATTGGGTGATTGCCGTCATCGCCGTTACCGGTGCCGCGCTGGGCGCCAGTTTCCTATGGGCGCCGCAAGCGCCCGCACCGGCTGCTCCGCCGCCGACGCCACTGGGGTGGCAGGCACAGATCGCCTTGCTGGGCGGCGACGGCGTGGCTGGCAACAGTGCCGGCAAGGCCGCACAAACCCGTTTCAGTGATCCCTGGGGGCTGGCGATGGGTGGCGGTGTGCTGTTCGTCGCCGATGCCGGTGACAACAACCGCATCCTGTATCGCGGCCTGGACGGCGCCTTCCAGGTGCTGGCCGGCGGTATGGAAGGCTTCGCCGATGGGCAGGGCAGCGCGGCAAGGTTCAATACTCCCTCGGGCATCGCCCTGGATGCCCAGGGCAATCTGTACGTGGCCGATACCGGTAACCATGCCATCCGCAGGATCACCGCGCAGGGTCAGGTCACTACCCTGGCCGGTGACGGCACGCCAGGCTTCGCGGACGGCAGCGGCGCGCAGGCACGTTTCAATGGACCGATGGGTGTCGCGGTAGGCGCGGACGGTCGTGTCTATGTTGCCGATACCTGGAATGACCGCATCCGCGTGATCGCTACCGACGGTACGGTCACCACCCTGGCCGGTGGTGGCTCACCGGGCTGGGAAGACGGGCAGGGGGCATCGGCGCGGTTTGATACGCCCACCGACCTGAAGTTCGACAGCCACGGCAATCTCTGGGTGGCCGATCTGCAGAACAACGCACTGCGTACCGTCAGCGCCGACGGCATGGTCAGCACCCGGGTTGGCCTGCCCGACGGCGAGCGTCTGCTGTGGGGGCCGATGACCCTGGCCATTACCCACGACGATGTGGTGTATGTGGGCGAGCGCTTGAGTGGGCGGGTGGTGCAGGTATCACCGCACGGCCACATCGTGGCCGTGGCAGGTGGTGATGCACTGCGTTTCGCACGCCCGGCCGGATTGGTGCTGGCGCCGGATGGCAGCTTGCTGCTGAGCGATGCCGACGCCTATCGCCTGCATCACCTGCTGCCGCAGACGGCGGCGAGCACGCCGCCGCAACTGGGACCGTCGCCGGACAATCCGCTGCCGCGCAACCAGGGGCGCTGGCCGTTGGCACCGCAGCTGGGCTGGCACGAGGTGACCGGCACCCTGGGCGAGGTGCGCGGCAATTTCAGCGGTGAGAGCCGCCACCACCTGCACAGCGGGTTCGATGTGCGCGCTGACGTGGGCCAGACCGTGCTGGCCATCGCCAGCGCCAAGGTCAGCAGCCCGGCCTCTACCTGGACACTGGGCGGCCAGGCCGAAGGTCTGTCGCTGGACAAGCTCGACTACATCCACGTGAAGGTCGGCCGTGATGCCGGCAACCGCGCGCTGGACCCGGCCCGCATGCAACTCGTATACGACGAAGCTGGCCAGCTGGATCGTGTGCGCGTACGTCGCGGCACCCGTTTCCAACCCGGCGATGCGTTGGGCAGCATCAACAATCAAGCGCATGTGCATCTTGCCGTGGGGCCGTCGGGCTACGAGCGCAATGCAGTACGCCTGGGCTTTGCCAACTACGCCGATCATGTCGCCCCGAAGATCGACGACATCGCTTTGCTTGATGGCAACAACCAGCGGCTTACCGAAAAAGTGGATGGTCGCCTGCGTGTGCCGCGCGACATCGGCGGCTTGCAACTGGTGGTGGAAGCCTGGGACCAGGTGGACAACAACCTGCCGCGCCGCCGTCTGGGCCTGTACAGCTTGGGCTACCAGATCCTGGACGCCAACGGCCGCGCGTTGCCCGGCTATGAGCAGCCGCAGACCAACATCATTTTCAACCGCATGCCGCCGCAGCGCGAGGCGGTGAAGCTGGCCTACGCCGCCGATAGCGGCATCACCGTGCATGGCAGCAGCAGTACGCGTTTCCGTTATGTGCTGACCAATACCGTGCGTGATGGTGTGTTGGCCGAAGGGAGACTCGAGGTGGCTGAGTTGTTGGCCGGGGATTACATCTTGAGGACAACTGCGAAGGACTACAGTGGAAACGTCGCCACCGAGTTCACAGATCTGCTGCTTCGCTTGAACTGAAGCAGGCGTCGAAGTCGGGATGCACGGTGTATCAAGCCTTAGCCGCAGCTTGCGGCTGGCCAGATGTTCGTCTAGCCGCTGACGCAAGCTTCATGGCCGGGAGCTCTGCTGTGCCCGATTCGTGCGATCTAGCCTGGATTGGCGAGGGCGCAATCTTCCGATTCCGAGCCGCGATGAGTTTTCCATCTTTTTCCCGTCTGTGGTCGAAACCAGTGGCGCCGCACAAAAAAAGCCCCTCCTTTCGGAGGGGCAGTAGAGCAAAGACTAAGTCCACTTCTGTACGTGATTGATCAGAAATCGTAACGAGCAGTGAAGCGCATGTAGCGCGGAGTGGTGTAGTTGAACGCGCGGCCATAGAGATTATTGTGCTGCGTGGCACTGGTCGCGTAATTGTCGTTGTAGAACGTCGGGACGCGCTGGTTGAACAGGTTGATGACATCTGCGGACAGGGTCAGACCTTCCAACCAGCTCGGGCGGTAGCTCACGTTGACGTTGAACTGGATCGTCCACGGGGTTTCGCCATGGGTACCACGCTTGGACAGACCGTAGTCAGCGCTCGGAGCAGTGTTGGTGCTCGGATTGCCTGCCAGACCGCAGTAGTGGTAGTACGAACCGTTGTAGATGCCGGCGGTCGGTGACGGCCAGGTCGGGTAGTAGCTGGTGCAGCTGCGCGGACGACCGGAAGCTGCGATCAGCGAACCACCAACAGTCCATTCCGGGTTGAACACATAGTAAGCAGTGCCCTTCAGCTGGTGCGTACGGTTATTCGGCAGCAGGCCGTTGGCACCTTCCATCAGCTGCGGCAAGTCCCAATCCTGCGTCACCGACACGTCTTCCTGACCGCCGGTGCCGGTATCCAGATCGGAGGCCAGCTGGCCTTCGGTGTTGCCGAAGTTGCGCGACCAGGTGTAGCTCAAGCGTCCGTAGAAGTTGTTGGTGAACGGATGCTCCACGAATAGATCAACCGCAACATACTTGCGCTTAAGCTTGGGCAGGTTCAGCTCTTCCGCAGAGTAGTGGTGCAGTGCCAGGCTGCCGTCAGCCTGCTCTTCGTAGAACGAATTGGCTTCGCCCGGATTGAACAGGAAGCAGCCGCCACCCAGTGCCTGGGTGCAGGTGTCGTCAATGGCACTGCGCAGGTCACGGTAGGTGAACTTTGCACCCCAAGCCAGTGCTTCATACGGCTGGTGTTCGAAGCCGACGATGTACTCATCCTGGTAGTGCGACTTGATGCCCTTGGCGGCAACAGTCTTCGGGTCCGGAGACTGGCCGCACTCCAGGTTCGCCGAGACCGCATTCGGATTGCCTGCGCAGGAGTAACCCAGATCCGTTACCGGAATGTTGACGAGGCCGGTCGGTGCGCCGGTGACCGGGTCTACGCCGGTGTAAGTGAAGTATTCGTTGGTGTACAGCGAACCAGAGGCTGCACGCACGGCAACGTTGTTGGGCAGCGCCAGGTGGTAACGGCCAGCATTGGCGAAGAGCTTGAACGAAGAGTCACCAAACACATCCCATACTGCGCCCAAGCGGGGCGCCCACTGGTTGCTCTGCTTGATGTACGGCTTGCCGTCGCCATTGAAGTTAGTGAACTGCTCGTTGCGCAGGCCCAGCGACAGCATCAAGCCATCGTTGATCTGCCAGCGATCTTCAATGTAGAACGCCTCCTGCTCGGTTTTTACCTGGGCTTCCTGCGTGTAGTAACGCTGGGCGACGTAATAGCCCTGGCTGCCTAGACCGCCGGCCTGGCCGGGAGAGCCCACACCGTGGGATGCATCGACCGGCGAACCTGGGGCGCCATTACCCTGTGCGTCGCGCATACGGCCGTAAACCCAGACGTAGCCGCCCTGGTATTCCGAGCCGGTGAACGCCTCGGCATCCTGACGGTCGTAACCCAGGCGAATTTCGTGGTCGCCGGCCTGGTAAGTGATGTCCAGACGGCCACCTTCGGTCTTCTCATACTCGCCCGGTACCGATACACGCGAGGTCGACCAGCAACCGGAGTAGTCAAAACCGGGGGCACGGTTGACCGCAGAGGCTGACACATACGGGCAGCTCGGGTCCAAGCCCCACGGGGAGGACTCATGTTCGATCTTCTGCCGACCATACAGCGCCGAAACGGTCAGGTTGTCGGTGATGTAGCCGGTGTACTTGCCGATATAGAGCCTTGCGTCGTCCTTGTCAGTGGTACCGGCATTCTTTTCAGAGCCATGGCCCATTGAGCCATAGTCATAGACGAAGCCGTCATAGCTGTACTTGGTGACGTCGGAGACACCGGTGAATTCGAGGATGTGGTTGTCGGTGATGTTCCAGTCAACCTTTGCCGTCCAGCGCGGGTAGTCGTAGCGGTAATCCTGGTAGCCGCCAGCAGCGCCCGGTGCGGAAGAGGTCGATGCGGCAACGCCTTCACCCTCACGACGGGTAAGTTCTGCATCGGCGTAGAAGAACAGCTTGTCCTTTACGATCGGGCCGCCGGCGTAAACACCGGTGGTGTTTTCCCAGAACGTATTCTTTTCACGATAGGTCAGCAGCTTTCCATCGGTGGCCGGGAAGTTGCCGGTATTGGGATAGTAATAATTGTGCGGGTTGCCGCGCGTCGCCTTCGGGCTGAAGATGCTGTACACGCCACCCTTGAACTCGTTCGTACCGCGCTTGGTGACGATGCTGATCACGCCGCCCGTTGCACGACCGAACTCGGCGCCATACCCGCCGGTGATGATCTGTTCCTGGGCAATGGCATCGAACGGCAACGTGGTGTAGCCGATCGAAGTCAATGGATTGGTAACTGCATAGCCGTTGATGTAATAGGCGTTTTCAGATGATGCGGAACCGCCGAAGCTGGGGACGCCATAACTGTCGTTCTTGACGACGCTGGGGGCCAGCAGGGCAACTGACGCGATGTCGCGCGGGATGGCGAACTTTTCGAGCTGTTCAGCGGTAAAAACCGTACGGGTGTCCACCTGCGAGATGTCGATGGCCGGCACACTTGAGGCTTTTACGGTGACGCGGTCAAGATCCACGGCATTGGCCGCGTTGGACGAGGTAAATGAAACCTCGGTGCCGCTCGCAATGATGACGCTGACGCCTTCACGCGAGCCGATGACCTGACCGTCCTTCATCATGGTCACCTTATAGGTGCCATTGGGAAGCGAAGTCGCGCGGTAGCGACCGTTGGAGTCCACCTGGATGGTGCGGCTCAATCCGGTTCCGGTGTTCTCGACAACAATGGTTGTTCCCGGCTCGGCAGAAGCTTGACCGTAGATGGTACCGGTCACGCTCTGCGCGTTGACCGCACCGGCAAAACACATACCCAGGGCTACATACAACGATGCGCGCCGGATGGTTTTGGTTTTCATCATTTTTGCTCTCTCTCTCCTGAGGTGAAACATCAGTCGTTTGGCTTGGCTCATACCCAAAGAACGCGGGGTACAACTGCCAAGGTGAACCGATACTAACCAGAGAGAGGGGTGGAAGTGAACGAAAGATTAACTAAAAAACAGTAATTAATGTAACTTTTCCATAGATTTCAGGCTGTTACGAATTTTTCGGGCCGCGTATTCAGTTTTCTGTGCCAAGTAGAACCGTTGGGCTGCCCTTGAGCTTTTATAAGTTTTTGTTTTATTTGGGAAATGTTCAGTTTTTCTGGAGCGTTGGCCGAGCTGTTCGCGGTGTCCATGGGCGTGTGGGGGGGCCTAGTCTGTCTGTCACGGTGGCGTTGGGACGCCGTGCTCGACAAGCAGCCCGGGTACCGTGAGCGCAGGTTCTGCTCGGAACTGCCAACCTGTTCCGGGGCTTTTCGCAGCAAAGCAAGAAGCGGGGCGAGCAGGCTGCCATTCGATGCATGTCGCATAGGGTTTCATGCATGGAGCTCCCGCCTCTCGCCGTTGAGGTCATCCACCGCCCGTACCTCGATGCTGCCGTAGGCGGCCCACGGGAACTGCTTGGCGATCTGCATCGCGGCGTCGGCATCGGCAGCTTCGATCAGGTTGAAACCGGCCAGGATCTCGCGGGTTTCAGCAAACGGGCCATCGAGCACCCGCGATTGGCCTTGGCGGCTGCGCAGGGTCTGCGCGCTGGCCGGCGGCTGCAGGCGTTGGGACATCAACAGCGTGCCGTCTGCCTGCAATGCATCGGCATGCTGCAGGCAGCCGCGCATCAGCGTGTCGTATTCGTCCGTGGGCAGGGCCTGCAGCAACTGCGGGTCGATGTAGATCAGCAACAGGTATTTCATGGCCTGGCCTTGCGCGGAGGGAGGCTCATCATGTCGCATCCAACTTGCTGCGTTGCCGCATGAATTGATTCATAAAAATTCCGCGGAGGCCTGTCGAGTTGGCCGGCTCTGGTTCGTCGTACCTGTTGAGAAGCGGGCATGCCGCCTGCAACGGAGTACGACGATGAAGGTGATGGTGCTGGTGAAGGCCACGGCTGACACAGAGGCCGGGGTGATGCCCACGCGCGATGAGATCGCGGCGATGGGTGCATTCAACGAGGAACTGGTCAAGGCCGGCATCATGCTGGCCGGGGATGGGCTCAAGCCCAGCTCGCACGGGGCGCGCGTGCGGTTTGCGGCGGAGGGTCGCAGTGTCATTGATGGGCCGTTCGCCGAAACCCGTGAGCTGGTGGCCGGCTTCTGGGTCTGGCAGGTGCGGTCGCTGCAGGAGGCCGTGGAATGGCTCAAGCGTGCGCCCTTCAATGCCGGCGGTGGCAGCCCGGTGGAGGTGGAGATACGCCCGTTCTTCGAGGCGGAGGATTTCGGCGACGCCTTCACCCCGGAATTGCAGGCGCAGGAGCAACGTCTGCGCGAGCAGATCGACCGTAACAACTGACCCCGACCCCAGCCAGGAGCAAGACGATGAAACTGATTCCGTTTTTGGGCTTCAACGGCCAGACCCATGAAGCAATGGCGTTCTACGCCAAGGCCTTGGGTGGCAGCGTGGTCTCGGAGATGACCTATGGCGACATGCCGCCCAGTGCCGGGATGGATGCGGAAGGGTGCGGCGGCTTCATGCCGCAGCCCGAGCAGGTCGCGCATTGCCAGGTGGAGGCGGGCGGCGCGGTGCTGATGGCGGCGGACGGTCCACAGCCAGGGGATGGCAGCGCCACCACCATCAATGTGGACGTGGACAGCATCGAGGAGGCCGAGCGCGTGTTTGCCGCGCTTGCCGAGGGTGGCAGCGTACAGATGGCGCTGGCCGAAACCTTCTGGGCCCATCGCTGGGGCATGCTGGTGGACCGCTACGGCAAGCCGTGGATGGTCAACTGCATGAAGCCGATGCCGGCGGGGGGCTGAAGCATGGGCCATCCGCAGATGATCTTCGTCAACCTGCCGGTGCGCGACCTGGACGCTTCCAAGGCGTTCTTCGCTGCGCTCGGCTATAGCTTCAATCCGCAGTTCACCGATGAAAATGCCGCCTGCATGGTCATCAGCGAGAGCATCTTCGTGATGTTGCTGGTGGAGCCGTTCTTCCAGACGTTCACCCCTCAGCCGCTCTGCGATGCACGCCGGCAGACCGAGGTGATCACCTGCCTGTCGGCGGACAGCCGCAAGGCGGTCGACAGCCTGGTCGACAAGGCCCTGGCGGCAGGCGGTACTGAGCCCATGCCAGCACGCGACTACGGTTTCATGTACCAGCGTGGCTTCCAGGACCTGGACGGCCACTTGTGGGAAATCGCCCATATGGACGGCGAACCCAGCTGATCGGCAGGCGGCCGTGAATCCATGCGGTCGCCGCTGCCGCCCATTGCTATGTGGAGGACACAACAATGAGTTACGTCGATGGTTTCGTAGTGCCGGTGCCGCAGGCACGGCTGGCCGAGTACCGGCGCATGGCCCGGTTGGGGGCCAAGGTGTGGAAAGAGCATGGTGCGCTGGCCTATCTGGAGGCGGTGGCCGATGACGTCAAACCGGGCAAGCACACCTCGTTCCCGCAGGCGGTCAAGCTCAAGCCGGATGAAGTGGTGATCTTCGCCTACATCCTGTACCGCTCGCGCGCGCACCGCGACCGGGTCAATGCCAAGGCCATGGCCGATCCGCGTTTGGCCGGCATGGATGCCAAGACTGTGCCGTTCGATGGCAAGCGCATGTTCTGGGGCGGCTTCAAGACATTCGTGGCAGCGTGAGTCTGTTCCGTGGGCGTCCGCTTGCCGGGCAGTAAGTGCCTGGCAATGCGGGCAGCGTTACTCAAGGCAGCTCGGTATTGGCAACTGGCACGGCTCCTGTGGGCCCCGCGCCTTGCTTGCGGCGCGGGCAGCGCGGTGTTTTGATCACGCGCTATGGCCGACGCTGACCTGCAGCAACTGTTGGATACCCTGTGGCGGATGGAATCGCCACGGCTGATCGCACGCCTGACGCGCCTGCTGGGCGAGCTGGACAGCGCCGAGGAACTGGCCCAGGACGCGCTGGTCGCGGCACTGGAGCACTGGCCCCGGCAGGGCATCCCCGACAATCCTGCCGCCTGGTTGATGGCTACCGCCCAACGCCGTGCCATCGACCGGCTGCGGCAACGGCGCCTGCATGCACAGCGGCAGGCGCAGGTCATCGACGAACAGCAGGATTACGCCATGGGTGTGGATCCTTCCGAGCAGCTGGATGACATTGGCGATGACCTGCTGCGGCTGGTGTTCGTTGCCTGCCACCCGGAACTGCCTGCCGATGCCCGCGTCGCCTTGACCCTGCGCCTGCTGTGCGGCCTGAGCACCCACGAAATTGCCCGTGCCTATCTGCTGCCCGAGCCCACCATTGCCCAGCGCATCGTCCGCGCCAAACGCCTGCTGGCCGAACGCAGGGTGCCGTTCGAAGTGCCGCGCCGGCAGGCGTTGCCAATGCGGCTGCAGGCGGTGCTGGAGGTGATCTACCTGGTCTTCAACGAAGGCTACGCTGCCAGCGCGGGTGAGGATTGGACACGCCCGGCACTGTGCGAGGAAGCGCTGCGGCTGGGCAGGGTCCTGAGCGGGCTGATGCCCACGGCGGTGCCGGTAATGGGGCTGCTGGCACTGATGGAACTGCAGGCCTCGCGGCTGCGCGCACGGGTGGGCGCGGACGGTGCGGCGATACTTCTGCTGGACCAGGATCGCACCCGCTGGGACTGGCTGCAGATCGCACGTGGCCAGGCCCTGCTCGAACAGGCGCAGGCCTTGGGCGGAGGGGCTGATCCCTACGTGCTGCAGGCGGCCATTGCGGCCTGCCATGCACGTGCGCGGCGCGCCGAGCTCACCGACTGGTCGGCTATCGCTGCCTTGTACGAGCGCCTGGCGCAGGCGCTGCCATCGCCGGTGGTGGAGCTCAACCGGGTGGTTGCCATCGCCCAGGCGCAGGGCGCGGAGGCGGCATGGGCCTTGTTGCAGCAGTTGCTGGACGCCCCGCAGCTGCAGGGCTATGTGCCGCTGCATGCGGTGCGCGGTGATCTGCTGGCGCGGCTCGGGCGGCATGAGGAGGCAGCGGTTGCGTTCAGCCAAGCCGCGGCGCTCAGCAGCAATGCCCGTGAACGTGAGAGCCTGTTGGCGCGCGCGGCTGCGGTGCCGTCAGCGCAGCGTCTGCCTGGCGACTGAGGCGGGGCCGGGTAACGCCTGCGGCAGCGACGGTGCAGATAAGCCCTGCGGCCCGGATGCACGACCGTGCACAACGACACTGCACGGTGCTGGACGGCTCTGGCTACACTCGCAGGGTTGCCTTACCACTGGAGTACCCGCGTGAAACGAGTCGTTATCAGCCTGTTGGCGATGTCCGTGTCCACCGCCCTGATGGCCGCCCCGCCCAAGTTCGACGGCGCCCGCATCTCGGCCGACGTCAAGGAGCTGTCCTCCGATGCCTACGAAGGCCGCTCGCCGGCGACCGCAGGCGAGGACAAGACCATTGCCTTCCTCAGCAGGCAGTTCGCCGATGCCGGCATGCAGCCCGGCGGTGACCTGAAGGACGGCCAGCGCCTGTGGACCCAGGCGGTGCCGCTGCTCAAGGGCGACATCGTCGGCAAGCCGGTGTTGTCGCTGAGCAGCCAGGGCAAGCCACAGACCCTGAGCCAGGGCCAGGAGATCGCAGTGCGCGCGGCCATGAACGGTGCCAGCGCGGTGGATATCCGCAATGCACCGCTGGTGTTCCTGGGCTATGGCGTCAAGGCGCCGGAGCGCAACTGGGACGACTTCAAGGGCGTGGACCTGAAGGGCAAGATTGCCGTGGTGTTGATCAACGACCCGGATTTCGAGACCGGTAGCGGTGATTTCGACGGCAAGGGCATGACCTACTACGGCCGCTGGACCTACAAGTACGAGGAAGGTGCGCGCCAGGGCGCGGCCGGCGTGCTGATCGTGCATGAAACCGCCCCGGCCTCCTATGGCTGGGCGACGGTGGCCGGTTCCAACACCAACACCATGTTCGACGTGGTCCGGCAGAACCCGGCCGAGGCGCACCCGGCGCTGGAAGGCTGGATCCAGCGCGACCTGGCGGTCGATCTGTTCAAGCGCGCCGGTCTGGATTTCGAAACCCTGAAGAAGCAGGCGCAGTCGCGCGACTTCCAGCCGGTGGAACTGAAGGGCGAGACCTTCTCGGCCAACTACCAGGTCAAGACCGAGGTGATCACGTCGCACAACGTGGTCGCGCGCCTGGAGGGCAGCACCCATCCGGACGAAACCATCATCTATTCCGGCCACTGGGACCACATCGGCGTGGGTGAGCCGGATGCACGCGGCGATCGCATCTTCAACGGCGCGATGGACAATGCCTCCGGCACCGCCGCGCTGGTCGAGCTGGCACGTGGGTTTGCCACCCAGCCAAAGCCGCAGCGCTCGGTGGTGTTCCTGGCGGTGACCGCCGAGGAAAAGGGTTTGCTGGGCTCGGAGTACTACGCCAGCAATCCGCTGTATCCACTGTCCAAGACGGTTGCGGTGATCAACATGGACGGCATGTCGCCGTACAGCCCGTCGCGTGATTTCGGCATCTACGGCTCGGCCAAGGTGGAACTGCTGGACCAGCTCAAGGACGTGGCCAAGGGTTGGGACATCCGCTACACCCCGGACACCAAGCCGGAAGCCGGCCTGTTCTTCCGTTCCGATCACTTCCCGTTCGCCAAGCGTGGCGTGCCGGCGCTGTCCTATGGCGCAGGGCAGGACTGGATCGATGGCGGCGTGGAAGCGGGCAAGAAGGCCTCCGACGAATACACCGCCAACCGCTATCACCAGCAGGGTGATGAGTGGCAGCCGGACTGGACCTTCGCCGGTGCCGCGCGCGACCTGGAAGTGCTCTATACCCTGGGCGAAAAGCTGGCCAACTCGCGCGACTGGCCGAATTGGAGCCCGGAAGAAAGCTTCCGCGCCACCCGTGATGCGAGCGCTGCAGAGCGCAATTAAGTCCTGAAGGCCTTGAAGCCCCTCTCCCGCCCGCGCGGTGAGAAGGGCTGCTTGCGAACCAAAGGTTCGCAGCCATTCGAACGCCCTTGCGCCAGCGCAAGGGCCGGGGCGCCGAGCGGGGTCGGGGTGAGGGCAGCTTCCTCCGGTAAAGCCCCTGCCGAACATGGCTCGGCACCACTGCTTTCGCCCCCTCCCTTTCGCGCAGCGAAGGGGAGGGCCGGGGAGGGGTAAGCCGTTGGCTCTGACAGCTCTGAGCCCTCTCCCGCTCGCGGGATGAGAAGGGCTGCTTGCGAACCAAAGGTTCGCAGCCATTCGAACGACCGTGCGCCAGCGCAAGAGCGCGGCTTGCGGTGAGGCTCCCGGCACCCCAAATACACACGGTGCCCGCAGAATCCCTGTATGGCCCCCAAGGAAGACCCATGACAACTCCCCGCGCCTGCCGCGCAATCCTGTGCCTGGCGATCATGATGCCGCCGTTAGCGGCCATCGCCACGTCGCTGCCGCCCAACTGGCAGCTGCTGCCCCCGGCACAGCAGGAGGCGGAAAAGGGTCTGCCTTCGGCGCTGCAGACACCATTGCTGGCCAAGAACCAACGCGCCCTGGGCCAGGTCGAGCTGCTGGTGTCGCTGCCGTTTGAGCAGGTGTTGCCGGTGGTGCAGGCCAGCCTGGCTCCCCTGGGCAACTTCAATGCCCCCGTGCAACGTACCCGCGTGGCCTATATGGACCACGGCTGGGGCAATGTACTGATCGCCCGCCATCCGCAATTGAAGGCCGAGTTCATCCGCCGCTACCGCATGCCCAAGCTGCACGAAGCGGTGGAGCAAGGGGCCCTGCTGGCCGAGGAACTGCCCTTGCGCGAGCAGCGCCTGCAGCGCGATCCCAGCGTGGATGCGCTGAGCGACAGGATGGAGGAATTGCGGGGTGAGTTTGCCAGTTGGCAGGCCAGCGTCAGGCAGAAGCATGGTGTGCTGGGCCGTGCCAGCAGTACGATCGAAGTGCGGGTGATGCAGGTGGACGCGGCCCTGGGCAGGCCCGCCACGGTGATTACGCTGAGCCGTACGGATGACTGGCCCAACCCGGATGGTGGCCTCGTCGATCAGTTGCGCGGATTCAACGTGATGGGGGACGGTCCCTCGCCACGCCTGAGCCGTCGCGGTGTACCAGAAGCGGTGTTCACGCCAGTCCATGACGCCGTGCGCAAGCTGCCCGGCGCCGCAACACAGATCGGCGTGGGCGCGGCGGACTGGCTGCCGCCGTTGCCAGCCAATCCGCGGATTGTCGAGCCGCGCTTGAGCACCCCCGGCAGCGGCAAGGACACGACGCCGGCGCAACGGCTGTTGCGCAGCGAAAGCGGCCAGTATTACGACATGCGGCCCTTGGCCGATGGCAGTGTGTTGTTGCTCAGTGCCTACCCGGATGCGCTATGGCGCTGGGCACCGGGCATGGGCGACACGCCCCAGCCGTTGTGGCAGGCCAACGGCGATGCGGGCCGCGCGGGTTTGAGCGTGGACCCGCGGGGCCGCAACGCATGGCTGGCGCTGCAGCAGCAGATCATCGTTTACAGCGTGGACCAGTCCACCACGGTCATCCACCCGCTGCGCTGGGCCGCCGATGTACGCCAGCCAATCAGCGGTGGCTGGAAGTGGAGCTGGGACGCGCAGGGTAGGCCGGTGGCCTACGACCATGCCTTGAACGGGCAGGGCGGCATCCGCGATGTGCTGCGTGTGCTGCAGCCGCAGGCAACGCCCCTGGCCGATGGCCAGGCCTGGGTGTATGCCCAGCGTTTCGATGCACCGCGCCAGGGCGTGGTGGACGGCTACCCCGGCAACACCCGGATCAAGCCGGTGGGCTGGGACGGCGCCGGGCAGGGCTTCTGGATCGAAGACCCGGCCGGGTTGACCGAACTGGATGCCAGCACCGGCCGGGTCAATCGGGTACTGGCGTTGCCGCGCCGGTTTGGCCAGGCCGACACGCAGGACGATGCCGGCATGGCGCAATGGGTGCCGCAACCGATAGGGTCGGCGGCCGGTGGCTGGATCGCGGTTGGCTTTGTCTTGATGGAGGGATCGCGTCGCGACCCGGGCATGCATGTGGTTGATGTCGCCAGCGGCCAGGTGCGGCACTCGCTGGCCTTGCCTGGCCGGCAATCCCTGAATGCTGCCACCGCGTCGGCGGACGGTCGCCTGCTGGCCCTGGGCAGCAACAACGGTGGCGATCCGGTGCTGGTGGTGTGGAACCTGCAGACCGGCCAGTCGCTGAGCTTGAACCCCAGCCGGGCGGCCTGTTGGGATCTGCGCCAGCTGCATTGGGCACCGGAAGGCGGCGCCCTGGTCGGTCTGTGCGGCGACGGCGTAGCCCGCTGGGCGCTGCCAACCAACTGGTGATGTAGTGCCGAGCCATGCTCGGCAGAGGCCTTCCAAGCCATCCGTAGTGCCGGTTGGTAATGTAGTGCCGAGCCATGCTCGGCAGAAGCTTCCCAAGCCAACCGCCAATGCCAGACCATTCCCGGTAAGGCCCCTGCCGAGCATGGCTCGGCACTACAGGAGGGCTGCCATTCCACTCCTGCCAATCCGGGTTTGATCGGCGTTTTCCGGGTTTCGTCGCAGCGTGCTTGCGGCTCGCCGGGCGGCGCCTATGCTCACCTCCATTCCCTTCGGTGACTGCCCCAATGTTCGCCAGCCTGTTTCTCGGTTTCCGCATCCTCGCCGCCTGGGCGCTGACGATCCTGGTGTCGGCATTCCTGTGGAGTGGCTTGTTCAGCGGCATGGACGAGTCGCCGGGCTGGATCTTCGGCCTGGCGGCGATGGCCTTGATGATGTTTGCACTTACCTCGGTGGCCAGCCATATCCGCCGCCTAACCCTGATCGCCGACCGCCTGGATTCGCAGACCCTGGCCAACCGCCACCGCCGCCAGGTGGAATTGCCGCTGGATGCGCCCACCGCCTTCGCCCTGCTGGAACAGGTGATCGGGCAGATGCCGCGCATCGAGCAGATGGAGCGTTCGGTCGGCACGTTCCAGCTGCGCGCCACCCAGCGCCGCGCCGATCCTTATGGCGAGCGCCCGCCGTCACGCTGGAACCCGATGGCGCGGCTGGCCATCAAGCACAACCAGATCACCGCACGGGTCACCCCTGGTGCCGATACCAGCAGCGTCACCCTGTTTTTTGAACCCGATGCCGGTGCCTGGGTGGACCTGCTGCTGTTGGACGAAGGCAGCAACTACGAAAACGCCGAGGCTGTCACCCATGCCCTCAGTGGCAAGGTGGCGCAGCAGCGCCGCGAGGAACGCGAGCACGCCGCACGCACCGAGGCCGAGAAGGAGCTCAGCGTGGCCCGGCTGAACCTGCTGCATGCGCAGGTGGAGCCGCATTTTCTCTACAACACCCTGGCCAATGCACAGGTGCTGACCCGCAGCGACCCGGCCCGTGCCGAACAGATGCTGGGTCACTTGATCCAGTACCTGCGCAGTTCGCTGCCGGGCATCGACCAATCGGTGTCCACGCTGGGGCAGGAGCTGGAGCGGGTACAGGCCTATCTGGAGATCCTGCGCATCCGCATGGGCTCACGGCTCAGCCTGCAGATCGACGTGCCCGAAGCCCTGCACGGCATCAGCCTGCCGTCGATGTCGCTGCAGACGCTGGTGGAGAATGCGATCAAGCATGGACTGGAGCCCAAGAGCGGCGGCGGTACGGTTTGGATCCTGGCACGCGAGCTGGATGGCCAGCTGACCATTACCGTCGCCGATGATGGCCAGGGCATCAGCACCGACAACAGCGGCACCGGCATCGGCCTGAAGAACCTGCGCGAACGGCTGCGCCTGAGCTGCGGCGAGCAGGCCACGCTGGCGCTGGTATCCAATTTCCCCAGTGGCATGGCGGCCACCATCAGCCTGCCACGGCGCGCGGCTGCGGCGACAGCCACTGCTGCGCCGGCCAGCGTACCGCCGGTGCCTGCCACCGCGCGCAGTTCCGTTGCGATACCGGAGCTGCCCCATGCACCTTGATGCGTTGATCGCCGAAGACGAACCGCTGCTGCGCCAGGCCATGCTGGACCAGCTGCAGCGGCTGTGGCCGGAGCTGCGCATCGTTGCCGAATGCGAGGACGGTGCCGCCGCGCTGGAGGCGCTGGATACCCACAAGCCCGATCTGGCCTTCCTGGATATCCGCATGCCCGGTATCACCGGCCTGGATGTCGCCCGCGCCCTGCAGCAGCTCAGCCCGCAGACCGAGGTGATCTTCGTCACCGCCTATGACCAGTACGCGATCAGTGCATTCGAGCAGGGCGCGGTGGACTACCTGCTCAAACCGGTCAGCGATGAGCGCCTGTTGGCCACCCGTCAACGCGTACTGGCCCGCCGCCAGAGTGGCGGGCCGGACCCGGCCCTGCTGGAGCGGCTGCTGCAGCAACTGGCGCGGCAGCCGTCCGCCGCCGTTGCGGCACCGCCGCTGGCCTGGATCACCGCCAGCAATGGCCGTGAAACGCGCCTGGTGATGCTGGACGAGGTGCTGTATTTCCGCGCCGACAGCAAGTACACCGTGGTGGTCACCGCGGAGGAAGAGTTGTTGCTGCGCAGTTCGCTGCGCGAGCTCGCCGCGGCGCTGGATACCAATAACTTCCGCCAGATCCATCGCGGCACCATCGTCAACATGAAGGCGGTGGCGGCGGTCAGTCGCGATGACAGCGGTCGCGGCGTGCTGCGGCTCAAGCAGCGTGCCGAGACGCTGGTGGTCAGCCAGCCGTTCATGAGTCTTTTCCGCGGCATGTGATGCCGCCCCGTTCGCCGGAGAATCGCCATGCATTACCTCACCGTTCTGCTCGGCAGCCTGCTGTCGATGCTGGGCATACATGAATCCCCCGGGCAGACCTCGATTACCCGCATCCGTGGCGAGCACAGCCTGCTCAGCCGCACCACCGTGGTCAACGACGTCAGCCGTTTCCAATGCCTGCAGAGTGACACCGGCCGCTGCAGCTATCTGCTGTATCGCGAGCACTGCAGTGGTGCAGACGATGCCCAGGTGTGTCGCCGCGAAGCCTTGGGTGATTTTGTTGTCGTGGTGGGCGCCACCCGTCAGTTGCGGGGCTTGCCGACCGGCTATGCGCAGCAGGTCAGCCTGCAGTAACAGGCACATCGCTGTTTCGCGCCGCGTAGCCACGTAGCCCGGGTAAGCGCAGCGCACCCGGGGCAACCGGTAGTCGCAGGCGTCGCCAGTGCGTCTTCATTACGCGGCTGGTTGGCCCATGGCAGCAAGCGTGTTGCGGTCTCGCGAGTCACGTAGCCCGGGTAAGCGCAGCGCACCCGGGGCAACCGGTAGTCGCAGGCGTCGCCAGCGGGTCTTCATTACGCAGCTGATTGGCCCATGGCAGCAAGCGTGTTGCGGTCTCGCGCGTCACGTGGCCCGGGTAAGCGCAGCGCACCCGGGGCAACCAGTCGTCGCAGGGTATTGCCAGCGAGTCTCCGGTTCCCGGGTGCGCTGCGCTTACCGGGCTACGGTGTTGTGGCCTTTTCCGCGCAGGAGAGCGGTCTACACCTTTGTAATCGCGCAAAAAAGATCGCCGCGACGGAGCGCGGCGATGAGGAGCAACAAAGGGATGTGACGTCAGAACGCAGGTTGCAGACGCAGCCCATCGTCGCCAATGTGGTTCAGTTCGCCGACCAGCATCGAGTGCTGCCGCATGCGGCCCAGCTCGCGCATGATGCGGATGTCTTCGTGGCGCAGTTCGCGGTTGGCGGTGACCGCCTGCTTGTAGTCCAGTACTTCCGGATAGTGCTTGGCCATCTCCAGCGCTTCGGCCACTTCGTCCACGCTGTCAGCGTCGGAGCTGATGCGCGCGCGGCTGTTGAACGCCTTCATCCAACGCTCGAAACCGGCGGTGCGGTCGAACATGTTGGCCATGAACCAGATCACGAACAGGATCGAGACCCAGGAGCCGACCACGATCACTATCCGGGTAAAGGTGATATGGAAATCATCACGCCACAGGTAGTTGGTGATCAGCCCAAGGATCAGCAGCGATGAGGCCTGCCAAAGCACGATCGAGGCAATCAGCCATTGGCACTTGGCCTTGGCCAACAGGCTTACTTCTTCACGTATCTGCTGGTCGCTCAGCTTTTTCCAGTGGTCAACCTGCTTTTCAAACGGGCTGTGGTACAGCTCGTTGTCTTCCAGCAACAACCCTAAACCTTTGAACAACGCGATCATGTTGAGCTCCTTGCAGTAACTTTCTGGAACGAGCGACGGATGCAGCGTGGAACGGTCAGGCGACTCAAGTTCTAGCACTTTCACCGTGCTTGGCAATGGGGGAGTTGCGAAGAAGTGCCGTGCACCGGGTTGACGGGTACGCTTTAGGTACCGCGGTTTTGCGCCGCAGCATCATGCAGGTTGCGGAAGTTGAGGGGGCTGCAGCAAAAACATGTTGCGGGTGCACAAATCCGCCCCGGGTGCCGTTGGATGAACGCCAGCGGAGTCAGGCAGGGGCCTGACAGGGCTCAGTTGCGCAGCACTGCCGCTAGGATAGGCGCCATGTCGTCCCTGTTCAGACCTGTTTCCTCTGCCGCCACCGCCCAGATCCGCCGCTGGGTGCTGGATGCCTTTCCACGCGACCAGAGCGGCGTCGCCTATGACGCGCCCTTGGGCGATCCGGGATGGTTCGGCCCGGACAGCGTTACCTGGCGTATTCATTCGGAGTTCCCGGGCATGCTTGCCGGCGGCCTGTGTGCATTGATGCTGCAGTTGCTGCATCCGCGTGCGCTGGCCGGCGTCTACGACCATTCCAATTTCCGTGAGGACCTGGTTGGCCGCTTGCGCCGCACCACCAGTTTCGTGGCCGGTACCAGCTATGCGCCGGCGGCGGAGGTGGACAAGCTGGTAGCTCGGGTACGGCGCATCCACGCCCAGGTGGTGGGCACGTTGCCGGATGGACGTACCTATGCCGCCGATGATCCGCAGTTGCTTACCTGGGTGCATGTCACCGAGGCCTACGGTTTCCTGGAGGGCTGCCGGCGCTATTGTCGTGAGGTGCCGGTAGCCATTGCCGATCGTTACTACGCTGAGTATCGGCGCGTGGCCGAAGCGCTGGGTGCGCGCGATGTGCCCGCCAGTGAGGCGCAGGTGCAGGCCTATTTCCAGGATCAGCAATCGCAGCTGTGCATGGATGCGCGCTCACGCGAGGTACTGGAGGTGCTCAGCGAGGTCCGCCTGCCGGTGCCCTTGCCGGGGGTGTCGCGGGATGTGTTCCTGGCCGCAGGTGCCGCCTTGCTGCCGGACTGGGCGGTGCAGTTGTTGGGACGCAGCCGTGGCCAGCAGTTGCAGTCGGTGGTGGCCGCGCGCGTGCTGCGCAGTGTTGCGCCCTTGTTCCGGATTGCCTTGAACGATGGCATTTCGACGCGGGCCTGCAAGCGGGTAGGGCAGGACCCGGCGCTGCTGGCGCATTGGCCCTGACCTGCCCCGGTAGTGCCGAGCCATGCTCGGCAGGGGCGTTACCAGCGAACGCCAACAGCACCCCTCCCCAACCCGCCCGGCCCGAAGGCATGGCCTTCGGTCGTTCATCAGGCGCACGCCCGTGGCGTGCAAGCAGGCCTTCTACACCGCCTTGGCGTCGCCAAAGGGAGGGAGCGCTGTAGTGCCGAGCCATGCTCGGCAGGGGCGCTACCAGCGAACGCCAAAAGCACCCCTCCCCAGCCCTCCCCTTGGCCTGCGGCCAAAGGGAGGGGGCATAGCTCCCCCAAAAAGAAACAGGCGCCAACGGCGCCTGTTTCCCAAACTCAAACCCGGCCCTGTTACCAGACCTTGACCCGCTGCTCCGGTGCCAGGTACAGCTTCTGCCCGTCCTTGACCTCGAACGCCGGGTACCAGGCGTCGATGTTGCGCACCGTCAAGGCGCGGAACTGGCCCGGCGCATGCACATTGGTCAGCAGCGAATTGCGCAGCGCCTGCTCACGCGCCTTGCTGCGCCAGGCCTGGGCAAACCCGAGGAAGAAGCGCTGGTCCGGGGTGAAACCTTCCAGCGTCTGCTCCTGCTTGCCCTGCAAGGACAGCCGGTAGGCGTCGTAGGCGGTGCCGAGGCCGGCGACGTCGGCGATGTTCTCGCCCAGGGTCAGGCGGCCGTTGACGTGTACGCCGGGGAACGGCTCATAGCTGTCGAACTGCATCGCCAGCGCATTGCCGGCGGCGTTGAACTGCTTCAGGTCATTCGGCGTCCACCAGTTGTGCAGCTTGCCGGTCTCGTCGAACAGCGCACCGGCATTGTCGAAGCCATGGCTGATTTCGTGGCCGATCACCGCACCGATGGCGCCGTAGTTGATCGCATCATCAGCCGCACCATCGAAGAATGGCGGCTGCAGGATGGCCGCCGGGAAGACCAGGCGGTTCTCCAGCGGCACGTTCATCGCATTGATGGTCTGCGGCAGCATCGCCCATTCGCTGTGGTCCACCGGCTTGCCGAGCTTGGCGATGTTGCGCTGGTACTCGAACAGCGACGCGCGCTGGGCATTGCCCAATGCATCGTCGCGCTTTACTTCCAGCGCGCTGTAGTCACGCCAGGTGCTGGGGTAACCCATGTCCACCTTGAGCCCGGCAACCTTGGCCTTGGCGTGCGCCTTGGTCTCCGGCGACATCCATTCCAGCGCATCGATGCGCTTGGCGAAGGCCGCGATGATGTTCCTGGCCATCTCGTCGGCGCGCGCCTTGGTGGTGGCGTCGAAGTGGCGTTCAACATAGATCTTGCCGACCGCTTCACCGACCGCGGTATTGGTGTCGGCGACGGCGCGCTTCCAGCGCTCGCTCTGCTGCGGGGTGCCGCTCATCGTGGTGCCGTGGAAGGCGAAGCTGGCATCGGCGAAGGCCTTGGGCAGATAGGCGGCGGCCTCATCCAGGGCGTGGAAGCGCATATAGTCCTTCCATACCTCCAGCGGCTCGCTGGCGACCAGCTTGGACAGGCCGGCGACGGCCTTGGGCTGCCAGACGATGAAATCCTGCTGCGCCCCCAGGTTGGCGCCATCGAGGAAGGCGTTCCAGTCCATGCCCGGTGCCTTGCCTGCCAGGTCCGCCTGCTTCCAGGCGTTGGCGCCCTTCTGCACGTTGTTGGTCTCTTCCTGGGTGGCATGGGCGCGGGCGATCTTGGTCTCCAGGGCGATGATGCGCTCGGCCTTGGCGGCGGCATCCTTGTCACCGGACAGCTCCAGCAGCTTGGCGACATAGGCCTGGTAGGCGGTGCGCAGCTCGGCCATGCGGCCGTCCTGCAGGTAGAAATCGCGGTCCGGCATGCCCAGGCCGCCCTGCACCAGGTAGGGCGCATTGCGGTCAGGCTGCAGCAGGTCCACCGAAACCCAGACGCCGAACAGGTGCGGGGTGTAGAAGTTGGTGGCGTTCAGCAGGTCCACGTCGGCGCGCAGGGTGGTGCCCAGGGTGCGTGCCAGTGCCTGCTTGTCGGCGATGCCGGCAATGGCCTGCAGCTGCGGCTGCACCGGTGCCACGCCGCGGGCCTCGATGCCCGCTTCATCCATGAACGCCGCGTAATAGTCACCAATCCTGCGGACGTCGACGGCTTCGGACGTGCCGGCTTCCTCCATGATCGCGCGGGTGTCGGCCAGGGTCTTCTCGGCGATGACGTTGAAGCTGCCATAGCTGGAGCGGTCAGCCGGGATTTCGGTGCGCTGTACCCAGCCCCCATTGGCAAAGTCGAAGAAGTTGTCACCGGCAGCGACGTTGCGGTCCATGCCACTGGCATCGAAGCCAAAGCTGCCCAGCTGCGCCTTGGCAGCGGCCTGGGCGGGCGTTTCGGGTGCGTTGGCGGCAGCGGGCGCCGCGCCGTCCTTGTCGCAACCGCTCAGCGCGACCGCGGCGCCGATTGCGAGCATCAGCAGGGAACGTTGCAAAGCCATGGCAATTTCCAGGTAAAGAGTCAGGTCGCCAAGTCTAGACCCGTGCCGATGCTGTGGCAGATACCGATTCTGGCACTTGCTCTGCGTGTCCGCTTGTGCCGGTGCCATTTTTTTTATCACGAACTCTTCACGGCAGAGGCCATTGTGCTGCATGCTTGCAGGCAACCCGCTGCAGGTGACGTCTGGGGAGGCGTTGGCAGCGCGGGGGTGCCACGTTTGCGTGATGTCGTCGTCGGTCCCCAGCCGGCGACACCCTTGTTGCCGAAGTAGTAGCTGGATCAACAACCGTGAACACTGATCGTCGCCCACCGCTGCTCCGGAAGTTCCGGTGACCCGGACGCCTGCCCATCCGGTGCGGGTGATCGCCGTTGCCGGCGTGCTGGTGGCGGTACTGCTGGCGGTGGCGCTGGCGTCGATGCTGTGGAACGACCGCAACACCCGCCTGCAGGCGGCGCAGCGGCAGAGCATTGCGATGGCCAGTGGCAGCGACCGCCTGTTGCGGGCGCAGTTGATCACCATGGAACGCGCCCTGCGCGGTACCGCCAACGATGGCCGCGAGCTGTTCGCGCGGGTGCCCGAACAGGCCCCGGCATTGTTCGAAGCCAGCATCCGCGGGGTACTTGAGCGCAATCACGACCTGGTATCGATCACCCTGGTCGATGGCCGCGGGCGGCCGCTGTCGTCCGGACGCGGCGACCCGACCCTGCCGGAATGGGTCACCACCCAGAACCGGGTGCTCAGCGGTGAGCTTTACGTCGGTGCGCTGGAAGAACTGCCCGGCGGGCACTGGACGGTGCGCACGGCCTTGCCGGTGCAGCCGGACCAGTGGTTGCTGGCACGGGTAAGACTGGGCACGTTCCAGGAAGTAGTCAGTGGCCTGGACCTGGGCCGCGACGGCGTGGCTTCGATCGGCAACCGCTATGGGCAATTGCTGGCCCACAGCCGCGACCCGGGCCGCCTGGTGGGCAGGACGTTGCCCACGCCGATGGTGATGGTGCCGCCCTCCACCGAGGTGATTCCGGGGGGCGTGGTGACCAGCCCGTCCGATGGACAGCTGCGCATTGCCGCGATCAGTGTGCCGCCGGATTACCCCCTGATCCTGTATACCGCGCTGTCCTACCAGGAAGTGATGGCGCGCTGGTATGTATTTCTTTACGCGGCGATCGGCATCTACCTGATCTATCTGCTGGGCCTGGCCTTCCTGTTGTACGCGGTGGACCGCAGCGCCAGGCATCAGGCGCGGTTGGCCGAAGAACTGCGCGCGGGCAATGCGGAACTGGCATTGGCGTACGAGGTTGGCAAGGTGGGGACGTGGTCGGTGCAGGGGCTGCCGCCGCGGCTGGTCTGGTCGGAGCTGACCCGGCAGATGCTTGGCCTGAAGGGCAACAGTGCCTCGCCGGAGCAGCTGTTGGCGTTGGTGCATGACGACGACCGCGCCTCGCTGAAGGACAAGCTGGAGTCGGCGCAGGCCGGCCATGGGGCGCTGAACGCCGTTTATCGCCTGAAGTTGCCCGATGGCTCGTGGCGCTGGCTGTCCGCGCGCGGTGAGCTGGTGGGTACCGAGGGCTCGGCGCGTCGCCTGGCGGGCGTGGTGGTGGACGTCAGCGAGCGCGTGCAGATGGAGGAACGTGCACAGGAGGCGCAGCGCCAGTTCCGCCTGGTATTTGACCGCAACCCGGCGCCGTTCTGGATCTTCGACCTGGTCACCCTGCGCTTCATCGAGGTCAACCAGGCGGCGGTGGCGCAGTACGGTTACAGCCGTGATGAGTTCCTGGCAATGTCGATACTGGACATCCGCCCACCGGAAGAATGGACGGAAGTGCGGCAGAGCGTGGCGCGCGCGCTGCGCGGTGAGCAGGAGGGGATCAACATCAGTACCCATCTGCGCAAGGACGGTACCGCCTTCCAGGTGCAGAGCCACTTCGCCAATCTTGAGTTTGCCGGCCGCAACGCCAGCCTGGTGCTGGCCGAGGACGTCAGCCAGCGCCTGCGCTATGAAAGCGAGCTGGCCTACCGGGCCAGCCATCATGCCGGTACCGGCCTGTTGACCGTGCGCGCCCTGGCCGAAAAGCTGGACGCCGGTGACAACGGCTACACGATCGCGCATGTGCAACTGCGCGGCCTGCAGATGATCACCGACACCCTCGGTCGCGAGGCCGGCGAGGACGTGCTGCGCGCGGTGGCGGTGCGGCTGGGCGGGCTTGCGGCCCGGTACGGCATGCTGGCGCACCAGCCGGCCGAGGATTTCGTGCTGGCCATCCAGGGCAGTGCCGACGTGCAGTTGGTACTGGATACCTTGCTGGCGGCAGTGGCCGAGCCGGTGCGTGGCCGCGACACCCTGCACCAGTTGGAAGCTCGGGTGGGCGTGGCCAGTTGCCCGACCGATGGCGAGTTGGCCGAGCAGGTACTGGGCCGCGCCGCGCAGGCCGCCCATGCCGCCCGCGAGAGCGGGGCGACCCTGCTTCGGTTCGAACCGGGCATGGCTGCGCATTACACCGAGCGGTTGCAGTTGGCCGGCCGCATCCACATGGCGATCGACCATGGCGAGTTCGAACTGCACTTCCAGCCGATCCGGCATGCCGCCGATGGCAGTCCGGCCGCGCTGGAGGCACTGCTGCGCTGGCCGCAGGCCGACGGCAGCTACATCGCGCCGACCGATTTCATCCAGTTGTGCGAAGACACCGGCCTGATCATCTCGCTGGGGCGCTGGGTGATCCATGCCGCGGCACGGGCACAGCGGCAGCTGGTAAGTGCAGGCTGGGGACAATTGCCGATCGCGGTCAATGTCTCGGCGGTGCAGTTGTTCAACAGCGACCTGGTGGGTGACTTCAGCCGTGCGATGCAGGAGTTCAGCCTGCAACCGGGAGCCCTGCAGATGGAGTTGACCGAAAGCGTGCTGATGCGCAACCCGACCCAGGCGCTGCAGACCCTGGGCTATCTGCATGCCAACGGCATCGGCGTGGCACTGGACGATTTCGGTACCGGGTTCTCCAGCATGTCCTACCTGCAGCACCTGCCCCTGGATTCGCTGAAGATCGACAGGGTGTTCGTCAAGGACGTGGAAACCAACCCGCGCAACGCCGCCATCTGCCGCGCCCTGTTGTCGCTGGGCCACAGCATGGGTCTTTCGGTGATTGCCGAGGGCGTGGAGACTGATGGCCAGCACCGTTGGCTGGCCGCACACGGCTGCGACCAGGTGCAGGGTTACCTGCTGGGGCGGCCGATGCCGTTGCAGGATATCCTCACCGTACTGGACCGCAGCCGCCGCTCAGAGTGAGCCCTCGTTGCCGTTGTCCAGGTGCTGCGCCAGATAGTCGATGAAGCTGCGCACCTTCGGCGCCAGATGGCTGCGGCTGGTATACACCGCGTGGATGCCGATGGGGGCGGCTTCCCAGCCCGGCAGCACCGGCACCAGGCGGCCGTCGGCCAATGCCTGGTCGACGATGAAATCCGGCTGGCTGATGATGCCCATGCCGGCGATGGCGGCCTCCCGCAGCACTTCGCCGTTGTTGGCCCGCATGCGTGGCTGAAGCGCCACGCTTGTTTCGCCTTGCGGCCCCTGCAGGCTCCAGGTTTCGCCGCCGGCCAGGTAGGTATAGGACAGGCAATCGTGCTCGGCCAGCGCCTCGGGGCTTGCCGGCTGGCCGCGGCGGGCCAGATAGGCCGGTGCCGCGCACAGGAGGATGCGGGCCTGGGCCAGGCGCCGTGCGATCAGGCTGGGGGCCGGTTGGCGGGTGATGCGGATGGCCAGGTCGAAGCCTTCCTCGACCATGTCCACCAGACGATCGGAAAGCTGCAGGTCCAGCTCCACCTGCGGGTACAGCGCGCTGTAGCCGGGCAGCAGCTGCGCCAGCCGGGCAATGCCATAACTGACCGGCGCATTGATCCGCAGCCGTCCGGAAGGCTGCAGTGCCTGCGCGCCCACCGAGGCCTCCAGCGCATCGAACTCGGCCAGCAACTGCAAGCAGCGCTGGTAATACATCGCACCGATGCTGGTCGGGCTGACCCGCCGCGTGGTGCGGTTCAGCAGTCGCGCCGAGAGCCGCTTCTCCAGCGCGGCGATCTGCCGGGTCACCGCGGCGGTGGACAGGTCCAGGGCATCGGCTGCGGCGCTGAAGCCGTTGCGCTCGACCACCGCGACGAACACCCGCATGGCATCGATGGTGTCCATTGTTTCCGTTTCCGCAATAAAACGTTGACGCCGAGATTATTTGTTGTCCACACCCCGCGCAATAAGCTGTGCACTGTCTTCTTCCCACTGGGAGCCTGCCATGAGCACGCCGCTGCCGTCCCTGTACATCTCGCATGGTTCGCCGATGACGGCGTTGCAGCCGGGCCAGGTCGGTCCGCGTCTGGCCGAACTGGCCGCCGGCCTGCAACGTCCGCGCGCCATCGTGATGGCGTCGGCACATTGGCTGGGGCGGACGCCGATGGTGTCCGCGTCGCCGCAACCGCAGACCATCCACGATTTCGGTGGCTTTCCCGAGGAGCTGTACCAGCTGCAGTACCCGGCGCCGGGCGCACCGGTGCTGGCCCAGGAAGTGGCTTCGCGGCTGGCCAGGGCCGGCCTGCGGCCGGTGATCGATCCCGATCGCGGTCTCGACCACGGCGCGTGGGTGCCATTGCGTTATCTGTACCCGCAGGCCGACATCCCGGTGCTGCAGGTATCGATCCAGCCGATGCTGGGGCCACGGCACCAGTTCGAGATCGGCCGTGCATTGGCGCCGCTGCGCGAGCAGGGCGTGCTGTTGATCGGCTCGGGCAGCATCACCCACAACCTGCACGACTGGCACAACTACGCGCAGGGCAAGGAGGCGCCGTATGTGCGTCCGTTCATCGAATGGATGGAGCAGAAACTGCGTGACGATGACCTGCCGGCGCTGTTCGACTACCGTCGGCAGGCACCATTCGCCGCGCAGGCCCATCCCACCGATGAACACCTGCTGCCGCTGTACTTTGCCATGGGCGCGGCCGGCTCTGGTGGCATGGGAGCACAGCGCATCGATGCCGGCATCGACATGGGCTTCCTGGCCATGGACATCTACCGTTTCGACGGCGACCAGGCACTGAAGGCCGCGGCCTGAGGGGCGGCCGGCTCGCAGCAGCATGGATGAGGTGATGAATGCGCATTGGGCATGAGGCCTGCGCGCATTCATTCAACATCCGCAGCGCACGCATGCTGTGCTAGTTTTTCCGGGTCTGTGGCGCGGTGCTGATGCCCGCGCCGATTTCTGGAACACACATGCATACGATCGAAGTCGTCCTGGCGATGCTGGTAGCCGTTGTCGCCAGTGGCTATCTGGTCCGGATCCTGCCGTTCTCGCTGCCGCTGCCGCTGGTGCAGATTGGCCTGGGCGCGTTGATATCCGGTGTTTTCAAGCGCGGCCACGCGCTGGAACCGGACATGTTCTTCCTGCTGTTCCTGCCGCCGTTGCTGTTCCTGGATGGCTGGCGCATTCCCAAGCAGGGCCTGTTCCGTGACAAGGGCGCCATCCTTGAGCTGGCCTTTGGCCTGGTGGTGTTCACCGTGGTCGGTGCCGGCCTGCTGATCCATTGGTTGATTCCGGCCATGCCACTGGCGGTGGCCTTTGCGCTGGCGGCAATCATTTCGCCAACCGACCCGGTGGCGGTCAGTGCGATTGCCTCGCGCGCGCCCATTCCCAAGCGGCTGATGCACATCCTGGAAGGCGAGTCGCTGTTGAACGACGCCTCCGGCCTGGTCTGTTTCCGCTTTGCGGTGGCGGCAGTGATGACCGGCACGTTCTCGCTCGCGCAGGCCTCGCTGACCTTCCTGTGGGTGGCCTTTGCCGGCCTGGCGATCGGCGTGGCGGTGACCTGGGGCGTGTCCACCTTCCAGCGTTGGCTATGGCGCGGCTTCGGTGAGGAGCCCGGCGCGGCGTTGCTGGTCAACCTGCTGATCCCTTTCGCCGCCTACCTGCTGGCCGAAGAACTGCAGGCCTCGGGCATCCTGGCGGCGGTGGCGGCCGGCATCACCATGAGCTACGTGGAGCTGACCGGCCGCATCAGCGGCAGCATGCGCGTGCAGCGCAACGCGGTCTGGAACATGGTGCAGTTCACCTTCAACGGCATCATGTTCGTGCTGCTGGGCGAGCAGTTGCCGGGCATCGTCGAGCGCGCGGTGGAGACCATGAACGTCACCGGTCACCACAGCCCTTGGTGGCTGCTGGTGTACGTGCTGGCCATCAACGGCATGCTGATCGCGCTGCGGTTGGCGTTCGTGTGGTTGTCGCTGCGCTGGAACCTGCTCAAGGCCCGCATGCGTGGCGAGAAGGAGACGGTGACATCGTGGCGGGTGGTGCTGGCGATGTCGGTGGCCGGCGTGCGCGGTGCCATCACCCTGGCCGGCGTACTGACCTTGCCGCTGATGATTCCCGGTGGCGAGCCGTTCCCGGCGCGCGACCTGGTGATCTTCCTGGCGGCGGCGGTGATCCTGGTCTCGTTGATCGCCGCCAGCCTGTTGCTGCCACGCCTGCTCAAGGGGCTGGAGCTGCCCAAGGACGACAGCAGCCGACGCGAGGAGGATCTGGCCCGCAAGGCTTCGTCAAAGGCGGCGCTGGCAGCGGTGGAAAAGGCGCGCCAGCAGTTGGTGGAAGGGCAGTCCACCGGCGCGGTGCAGTTGCTCAACGACGCGGCGGCGCGGGTCAGCCTGCTGTACCAGCGCAACCTGGACAAGGGGCAGAGTCCGGACGAAGACCCGGAAAAAGTGCGGCGCATGGAGCAGGCCTATCGCAGCCTGCGTACCGCCGGCTTGAATGCCGAGCGTGAGGAATTGTTCCGGCTGACCCGGCGCGGCCAGGTATCCGATGAGATCGCCCGCAAGCTGATCCGCAACCTGGATCTGCTGGAAAGCCGGCAGCGGGATTGAGCGGCTGTTGCGGGCTTTGCTCGCAGAGCCTGCCCTCACCCCAACCCCTCTCCCGTAAACGGGAGAGGGGCTCGGATCGTGACGGCTGCCAGTGCACTAGCTCCTCTCCCGCCTGCGGGAGAGGGGTTGGGGTGAGGGCAGGCCGTCAGCCCTTAAGCGTTCTTCAACTCAAGAAAATACGGCTCCACCGCGCCCTTGATCTTCAGGGTCATCGGGTTGCCACGGCGGTCGCGGGCCTTGCCGGCCTGCACGCGGATCCAGCCTTCGCTGACCGAGTATTCCTCGACGTCATCGCGCTCGATGCCGTTGAAGCGCACGCCGACACCGCGCTGCAGTGCTTCGGCATTGTGGAACGGGCTCTGCGGGTTGACCGCCAGATGATCGGGAGGGGTATCGCTCATATCAGTGTTTCACTGAAGGCCACCGTGGCCCTCTTCGGGGCGCAAGGATAACCGCTGTGACGGCCTGAGGCTTTCGCTGTGACGCCGCGGGCGGCAGAATGCGCGCCAAACCTGTAGTGGAAACCGCCCCATGCCCGACAACAGCGCCGATTACGAAGATTCCGACGAACTGCAACCGGACTTCGACGAAGACGACCATCCCGCGCGGGTCTGGAACCTGCTGTGGCTGATCAACCCCGGCGACGAGGACGCGGCGCTGCAGCAGTTCGATGCCTGGCGTGAAGCCCGCGCCGGCGCCGAGGAGGACGGCAGCGACGAGCAGTGGCTGTGGGACCTGAAGGACGCCATCGACTGGCGTTCAGGCTTCTACGTGGACTGGAAGGACACCGACTCCTTCGTCGCCGCACTCGAGGAGATGGCCGCGCGCTGGAACCTGCGCATCGATTGGGGCGGCGATCTGGACGATGAGGACTTCGCCGACGATCTGGATGTGCCGGCGCTGATGAGCACCGCCTACGACCGCCTGCGCGAGCACGGCTACTCGGTGTGGAACTGGAACACCGGTGGCGATGCCTATGCCGGCTGGATCGCGCTCAGCCGCGATGACGAGGCCATGCTGGCGCTCTGTTCCCTGCTGGGGGTGGAAGTGCGCCCGGGCAGCGACCCGTTCTAAGCCGGCAGCAACGGTAGAGCCGAGCCATGCTCGGCTGGGGGGGGACCGATAAACCAATATGTAGTGCCGAGCCATGCTCGGCAGGGTTCTACCGGTAACGCTTCTGCCGAGCATGGCTCGGCACTACGGTGCATTCATCAGGGCTGGTACAACGCTCGCGCATTGGCGATCACGCGGCGTACCAGGGCGCGATCGCTGTGCCGCGATATCGGCTGCGCGCCCAGTGCGATGGCCTGCTCGCGCAGCGGTGCGGGCACGTCGTAATGCACGCCGCTGGGGCGGTTCTGGAACGCCCTGCGGGGGATGCCGAGCTGCTGCGCCAGCGCATGCAGCTCGGGCAAGGTGTCGGCCATCAGATGCGCCCAGCGCTCGCCGCGCCAGGGGTGTACGGCATCGTCGATATAGACCGTCACGGCAGGCCTGTGGCTCAGGCCTTGGGCTGGTCGTTGCTGTCGGCGGCGCCGGCCTCGGGCACTTCCTCGGCGATGGCGACGGGCTCCTCGGCGGCGTCAACGGCTTCTTCGCCTTCCACACCCTCGAACTCGGCCACCAGGCCGGCCAGGTAGTCGTCGGCGGTCTTGCCTTCGTCGGCGGCCAGGTCGTCGATCATCTGCTGCAGGGCGGCGGAGTATTCCAGGGTGACCTTGCGGCCTTCCTTCTCCTGCACGTTGGCCAGGTGCTTGAGCATGGCCAGCATCGGCACCGGGTTGTCGGCATTGCCCATGGTCTGGCCACCGATGGCCAGCAGCCATTCGTTGCGCTGCAGGCCGATGGCGGCAACCACCTGGCCTTCTTCGTTGACCAGCACGGCGTGGTTCTGCACCTGCTGCTGGGCATTCAGGCGGGCGAACGGACGGCGCGGGGCCTGCTTCTTGCGCTTGTCGCGCTTGGCTTTGGAGAGCTTGGACATGAATTCTGGCTGATGGAAAAACGGTACCTATTGTAGGCACCTGGCGGATTTGGCGTTTACCCCCTCCCTTTCGCGCAGCGAAGGGGAGGGGGGGAGGGATGCTGTTGGCTGGGAAAGCCCCCTGCCGAGCATGGCTCGGCACTACAACGCTCCCTCCCTTTCGCGCAGCGGAGGGGAGGGTTGGGGAGGGGTGCTGTTCGCTGGGAAAGCCCCTGCCGAGCATGGCTCGGCACTACAACGCTCCCTCCCTTTCGCGCAGCGGAGGGGAGGGCTGGGGAGGGGTGCTGTTGGCTGGGAAAGTCCCTGCCGAGCATGGCTCGGCACTACAACGCTCCCTCCCTTGCGCCGTAGGCGGAGGGGAGGGCTGGGGAGGGGGTGCTGTTGGCTGGGAAAGCCCTTTGCCGAGCATGGCTCGGCACTACATCCGGCGGGCAGTGCCGCTGGTGCAGGCTCAGTCCGCGACTGGCGGTGTCCCATCCGCCGCCACACCGGGGGCAGGCACCGGCAAGGTGTCGGTCTCGTTCAATGCGGCGGCCTCGGCTTCCTTGGTCATCACCACGATGCTGATGCGGCGGTTGATCGGGTTCTGCGGGTTGGCCTTGTCGAACAGCACCGAGGAGGACAGGCCGACCACGCGCGCCACCTTGGCCTCGTCCATGCCACCTTCCAGCAACACCCGCCGCGCGGCGTTGGCGCGGTCCGCGCTCAACTCCCAGTTGCCGTAACCCAACTGGGTGGAATAGGCGGTGGTGTCGGTATGGCCGGTGATGCTGATGCGGTTGGGTACCTGGTTGATGAAGTGCGACAGCTCCAACAGGATCGTCCGCGTATACGGCATCAGGCGCGCGCTGCCGAGGTCGAACATCGGCCGGTTCTGCTGATCCACGATCTGGATGCGCAGGCCCTCGGGGGTGATGTCCAGCAGCAGCTGGTCCTTGAACGGCTCCAGCGCCTGGCTCTTGCTGATCGCCTCCTGCAGCTCCTGCTTCAGTGCTTCCAGGCGCTGGCGTTCGCGTTCGCGCTCCTCCACCGGCGTGGGCACCGACTCCTGCCGGTTCTGGAAGGGATCGTTGCTGTTGCCGCGCGAGACATCGGTGGCGCCGCCGAGCTTGATCATCGAGGTGCTGGCGCCACCGGGGCCGGCCATGCCGGGGGCCGGGGTGCTGCTGGTCCCGCTCAGCGGGCTGGGGTTGCGGAAATATTCCGAAATCGCCGCGCGCTCGGGCTTGCTGGTGGCGGCCATCAGCCACAGCACCAGGAAGAAGGCCATCATCGCGGTAACGAAGTCGGCATAGGCCACCTTCCATGAGCCGCCGTGGTGCCCGCCAGCCTTGACCTTCCTGACCCGGCGCACGATCACCGTAGGCTTGTTGTTGTCGCTCATGGCGCGGGCCTTACTTGACCGACTTCAGGTGCTGCTCGAACTCGCTGAAGCCCGGGCGTAGTGCCGAGGGCACGGTCTTGCGCGCGAATTCCAGCGCGATCTTCGGGTTATAGCCGCGCAGGCAGGCGAGCAGGGCCGTCTTCACCGATTCGTAGATGCGCGCATCCTGTTCGGCACGTGCTTCCACCGCGGCCGCCAGCGGGCCGATGAAGCCGTAGCCCAGCAGGATGCCGAGGAAGGTGCCCACCAGTGCGCCGGCCACGTGGGCGCCGACTTCCTTGATGTCACCACCAATCGAGCCCATGGTGATGACGATGCCCAGCACGGCGGCGACGATGCCGAAGCCGGGCAGGCCGTCGGCCACCTTGTTGAGTACGTGCGCCGGTTCCAGCGCCTCGTGGTGGTGTTTTTCCAGTTCCAGTTCCAGCAAGGGTTCCAGCTCGTGCGGCTCGATGTTGGAGCCGATCATCAGGCGCAGGCAGTCGGTGATGAAGTCCAGCAGGTGGTGGTCGGCCAGCACCTTGGGGTAGTTGGCGAACACCGCGCTGTCCTGCGGGTTCTCGACATGCTCTTCCAGTGCCATGAAGCCTTCGCGGCGGGCCTTGTTGAGCAGTTCGTACAGCAGGCTGAGCACGTCCAGGTAGTCCTGGCGCTTGTACTGCGGGCCCTTGAATACGCCGACGGTGGCTTTCAGTGTCTGCTTGACGGTCTTGATCGGGGTGCCGATCAGGAACGCGCCGAGGGCCGCGCCGCCGATGATGACCAGCTCATAGGGCTGCCACAGCGCGCCCAGGCGGCCGTGTGCGCCTACATAACCGCCGAGCACGGCAACAATGACAACCAGCAGGCCGACGAGAATGAGCATGGAAGGGGCGCGGGAAGGGGATATCCCGTTGTCGGCCGTCAACGGAAAATCTGTAGTGCCGAGCCATGCCCGGCTGGATGCAGCAAACCCTTTAGTGCCGAGCCATGCTCGGCAGGAGCTTGCCGGTAAAGCCTCAGCCGAACATGGCTCGGCACTACGAACATGGCTCGGCACTACGGCGGTGCTTATGCGGCGGGCTGTGCCTCGGCGCCGCCGCGCTGCAGCGGGTCGGGGTAGGGCTGGCCATTGTCGACAAAGGCCAGTGACACCGAGTTCAGGCAATGCCGCTCGAAGGTCGGCGGCGGGCCGTCCGGGAACACGTGGCCAAGGTGGCTGCCGCACCGTGCGCAGACGATCTCGGTACGGATCATGCCGTGGCTGGTGTCTCGGATCTCGCGCACATGTGCCGGTTCGAACGGCGCAAAGAAGCTGGGCCAGCCGGTGCCGGAATCGAACTTGGTGCTGGAGCGGAACAGCGGCAGCGCGCACAGCCGGCAGCAGTACACGCCCTCGCGCTTGTTATCCAGGAACACGCCACAGAACGGTGCCTCGGTGCCGTGGTGCAGCAGCACGCGTTGCTCCTCGCTGCTGAGGCCAGCGATCAGCGCCTCGCGCTGGGCGGGGCTGGGGGGAGTCAGGTCGAAGGCGGTCATGGCAGGGCATCCGTGGGGCAGGTGTCCATGGTAGGGGCGGGCAGCGGCCAGTCCAAGGTCGCATTCATGGCGGCGCAAGCCCGGCAGGTGCATGCTTGGTCGGTGGTCGCAAAGGAGATGTCGATGAAATCGAAGGGATATCTGTTGCTGGCCGTGCTGGCAGCACTGCCGTCATTCGCGCAGGCTCAGCTCACGCAGCCGCCCGCACCGACCGCCACGCGGCCGGTGACCTTGCCGGCGCCTTCGCCGCCTATCAGTTCGTCGCGCGAAACGCAGCAGGATCCGGCGCGTCCGGAACCGTCGCGTCCGCCCAACAAGCCCAAGCCGGTTCCGAAGCCGAAGCCGGTTGTGCCGCCGCCACCGGTGCGGCCGATCTACGACAGCAAGGGCCAGTTGGCGCCGCATATGCGCCAAACCAGCCCGGGGCGGGTGCTGGATACGCGTACCAACCGTTATTACGACACCGTACCCAGCGGCATCGGCCAGAAAGTGGTGCCCCCGCCGGCAGGCACGCGCTAGCACCGTAGTGCCGAGCCATGCTCGGCAGGAGCGTTCCAAGCCAAAGCCAAAGCACCCCTCCCCAACCCGTCCGGCCCGAAGGCATGGCCTTCGGTCGTTCATCAGGCCGCACGCCGGTGGCGTGCAAGCAGGCCCTCTTCACCCCCTTGGCCTGCGGCCAAAGGGAGGGGGCGTAGTGCCGGGCCATGCTCGACAATGGGGCTTTACCGGTAGAGCCCCTGCCGAGCATGGCTCGGCACTACAGGGTGGGGTTGCCGGTGGGGCCTCTGCCGCGCATGGCTCGGCACTACTCGGCGATGGGCAGGCACAGGGTCTCTTTGACCTCTTCCATCACGATGTAGCTTTTGGATTCACGTACGTGCGGCAAGGTCAGCAGGGTGCTGCCCAGCAGCTTGCGGTAGGAGGCCATTTCATTGATGCGCGCTTTGAGCAGGTAGTCGAAATCCCCGGACATCAGGTGGCACTCCAGCACATTGGGCAGCTTCAGCGCGGCGCGGCGGAATTCCTCGAAGATGTCGCCGGACTTGTAGGCAAGGCTGATCTCCACGAACACCAGCAGGCTGGCCTTCACCGAGGATGGGTCCAGCCGCGCGTAATAGCCGGTGATCACGCCTTCGCGCTCCAGCCGGCGCACCCGCTCGGTGCAGGGCGTGGTCGACAGGCCGACGCGCTCGCCCAGCTCGGTGAAGGAGATGCGCCCCTCCTGCTGCAGGATGCGCAGGATCTTGCGGTCGATCTTGTCGAGTTCGCGGCTGCGGGTGGCCATGGTGGCTCTGCTTTTGATGAACGAAACGGGAAATTAACCTGATTCGGCAAGCTAATACAGGGGAAACAACTGGCTGACCCTGAATATACTGCGCGGTTCCTAGCCCCTGCCGTCCCGTGTGCAGGGAATGATGTGGTCCGGAGAAAGAAAATGCGCGTTCTGGTGCTTGGCAGCGGTGTGATCGGCACGACCAGTGCCTGGTATCTGCGGCAGGCCGGCTTTGAGGTCACCGTGGTGGATCGGCAGCCGGCCCCGGCGCTGGAAACCAGCTTTGCCAATGCCGGCCAGCTGTCCTTCGGCTATACCTCGCCGTGGGCGGCACCGGGCGTGCCGTTCAAGGCGATCAAGTGGCTGTTCGAGGAACACGCGCCGCTGGCGATCCGCCCCACCGCCGACATGGCCCAGTACCGCTGGCTGTGGCAGATGCTGCGCAACTGCACCTCGGCCCGCTATGCGGTCAACAAGGCGCGCATGGTGCGGGTGTCCGACTACAGCCGCGATTGCATCAACGAGCTGCGCGCGTCCACCGGCATCGACTACGAAGGTCGCCAGCTGGGCACCACCCAGCTGTTCCGCACCCAGCAGCAGCTGGATGCCGCCGCCCAGGACATCGAGGTGCTGCGCCAATACGGCGTGCCTTACGAAGTGCTGGACCGCCAGGGCATTGCGCGGGTGGAGCCGGCGCTGGCCGGCAAGACCGAAATGCTGGTCGGCGCCCTGCGCCTGCCCGAAGACCAGACCGGCGATTGCCAGCTGTTCACCACCAAGCTGGCCGCGCTGGCCGAAGCCGCCGGCGTCGAGTTCCGTTTCGACCAGGACATCGCCTCGATCCAGCGTGACGGCGACCGCATCACCGGCGTGCGCATCAATGGCAAGCTGGAAACCGCCGATCACTACGTGATCGCACTGGGCAGCTATTCGCCGCAGCTGCTGGCACCGCTGGGCATGCAGCTGCCGGTGTATCCGCTGAAGGGCTATTCGCTGACCCTGCCGATCACCAATTCGGCGATGGCACCGAATTCGACCATCCTCGACGAGAGCTACAAGATTGCCATCACCCGCTTCGAGGACCGCATCCGCGTTGGCGGCATGGCCGAAGTGGCCGGCTTCGACCTGTCGCTGGAACCGCGTCGTCGCGCCACGCTGGAGAAGGTGGTCAAGGACCTGTATCCGGATGGCGGCGACCTGTCGCAGGCCAGCTTCTGGACCGGCTTGCGCCCGGCCACCCCGGACGGCACCCCGGTGATCGGCGCAACACCGTATCGCAACCTGTTCCTCAATACCGGCCACGGCACCCTGGGCTGGACCATGGCGGCGGGCTCGGGTCGCTACCTGGCCGACCTGATGAGCGGCAAGCCGCCGCAGATCAGCACCGAAGGCCTGGATATTTTCCGCTACGGCAAGGGGCAGCACTGATGCGCCCGGCACAGGCACTGATCGACCTGGAGGCCCTGCGCCACAACTACCGCCTGGCCCGCCAGCTCGGTGGCGGCAAGGCGCTGGCGATCATCAAGGCCGATGCCTACGGCCATGGCGCAGTGCAATGCGCGCGCGCGCTGCAGGACGAGGCCGATGGCTTTGGCGTGGCCTGCATCGAAGAAGCCTTGGAACTGCGCCAGGCTGGCATCCGCGGCCCGATCCTGCTGATGGAAGGCTTCTTCGACGCGGCCGAACTGCCGTTGATCGTCGAGCATGATTTCTGGGTGGTAGTGGCCACGTCCTGGCAGCTGGAAGCAGTGGAGGCGTTCAAGACCGATGCCACGCTGCGTATCTGGCTGAAGCTGGACAGCGGCATGCACCGCCTGGGCCTGTCGCCGGAAGAGTTCCGCGATGCGTACGCGCGCCTGAGCGCACTGCCGCAGGTGGGCCCGCTGGTGCTGATGACCCACCTGGCGCGCGCCGATGAGCTGGACAGCAACCGCACCCGCGAGCAGCTGGACGTGTTCATCCGTGCCAAGGAAGGGCTGGCAGGTGAAACCAGCCTGTGCAATTCGCCGGCACTGTTGGGCTGGCCCGACGTGCACAGTGACTGGGTACGCCCGGGCCTGATGCTGTACGGCGCCGATCCGCTCTACCCGCAGCCCAGCCCGCATGCGGGTCAGCTGCGGCCGGTGATGACCCTGCAATCGCGGGTGATCGCGGTACGCGAACTGGCTGTCGGCGAGCCGCTGGGTTATGGCGCACGCTTTGTGGCGGAAAAGCCGACCCGGGTGGGCGTGGTGGCGATGGGCTATGCCGATGGCTACCCGCAGTTCGCCCCCAATGGCACGCCGGTGCTGATCGACGGCGTGCCCGGGCGGCTGATCGGCCGCGTTTCGATGGACATGCTGACCGTGGACCTGACCGATCACCCGCAGGCTGCGCGCGGCAGCATCGTGCAGCTGTGGGGCAATGCGCCGACCATCTCGGAGCTGGCGCCGCGCTGCAATACCAGTGCGTATCGCCTGCCGTGCAGCCTCAAGCGCACGCCGCGCGTGTATCTGTCGGCGTGAAGCCTTTGCAGGATCCGGTAGTGGCGAGCCATGCTCGGCAGGCGCTTTGCCGGTGGAGCCTCTGCCGAGCATGGTTCGGCACTACCGGTGAAACAGAAAGGGCCGCAATGCGGCCCTTTCCATTTCTACCTGCGATTTCTGCTTACAGCCCGGCGGTGCTGCGGTCGGCCTGCAGCTCACGCCGCAGCCAGTCGTTGATCAGGCGCTTCTCGTAACGCAGCGGGTCGGTGTCATTGGGCAGGCTGCTGTTGAACAGATAGCCGGTGTCACTGAGCTTGCGCTCGCCCTGGTCGATGACCTGGCCGTTGGCGTCGGTGAGGGTGAACTGCAGGTTGATCCGCGGCGGATAGATGTCACGCATGATGCGCACATCGTCCATGCGCGGACCATGCCACGGCTCATAGTCGCCGGCACGCTTGATGTCGGTGATGGTCACCTCCAGCTTCTGGCCTTCCGGCAACTGCTTGTCGGCTTGCTTGCGCAGGTGTTCGGCCAGGGTTTCCACCCAATTGCCGCGCTGCGCATCCCAGCGGTTGCGGCTGTTGCGCAACTCGGTGAACTGGCTGGGATCGGTCCACTGCACCTGTACCGGGCCTTCTACGGCCAAGGCGCGGGGGGCGTCGGGAGCGTTCACGGTGCGCGGAGCGGCCTGGGCGGCGCCGGCAGCGAGCAGGCAGGCCAGGGCCAGCCCGGTCAAAGTCACGGTTTTCATGGCGTACTCCTTGGGCTGCTGGGAGGGTTGCATCCAGTGTGGGGCCGGGCCGGGTCCACTGCAATGAAGTACTTCACAGTAGGCTGACAGGGGTTGCGCACCGGTTCATCATCACGTGACCTGTATCGGCCCGTGCGCAGACTCGCATTTCAGCCCTTTCCCCACCGCCCCCTTCAAAAGCCGCCTGCGCAATGCCTGAACTCCGCCACGAATCTCTACCATCATTCAGTGGCCTGGTCGGCGACGATCCGGGTAACGCGTTCCTGTACCAGCAGATGTTCGATGCGGTGGGCAGTGGCTTCTGCGTGATCGAGCTGCTGTTCGAGGCGGGCGAAGCGGTAGATTTCGTCTACCTGAAGGTCAACGCCGGGTTCGAGAAGATCACGGGCCTGTCTGCGGTTACCGGGCGCCGGGTCAGCGAGGTGCTGCCCAGCATCGAAACCTATTGGTTCCACGTACTGGGCAGGGTGGCCAGTGGCGGCGTGGCCGTCCATTTCGAGCGTGAAGTGCCGCAACTGGGGCGCTGGTACTCGGTGGAAGCGGTGCGCATCGGCAGCGAGGACCAGCACCAGGTGGCGGTGCTGTTTTTCGATATCTCCGAACGCAAGCGCATTGAGACCGAACTGGCCGAGAGCGAGGCGCGCTTCAGTGCGCTGGCCGATGGTCTGCCGATGCCGGTGTGGGTGCTGGATGACCTGGGGCGCGTGCGTTTCATCAACACCGCCTTTGGCACCTTCTTTGGGCTGGTGCCTGGCACCGAGCTGGGCGAGCGCTGGTGGCAGCGTTTCCTGCATGCCGATGAGCTGGCGCCGTTCGAGTACGAGCTGCGCACGGCCTTGGCCGAGCAGCGCGAACTGCACTTCAATGCTCGCGTGCGCCGCCATGACGGGCAGTGGCGCTGGCTGGAAATGAACGCGGTGCCGCGGTTTTCACCCGACGGCCGCTTCATTGGCCTGGCCGGTAACAGCCCCGATATCACCGAGCGGCGCGAGATCGAAATGGCCCGCGAGGAGTTGTTGGAGGCCGAACGTGCCGCGCGCAACACCGCCGAGGGCATGGCGCGGATGAAGGACGAGTTCCTGGCCACCTTGTCGCATGAACTGCGCACGCCACTGACCACGGTGCTGGGCTGGAGTGAGCTGCTGCTGCAGCGCATGGAGCCGGACCATCCCATGCGCAAGGGCATGGAGGTGATCGCCAGCAGTGCGATGACCCAGAAGAACCTGATGTCGGACATGCTGGACCTGAGCAGCATGCTGCTGGGCAAGGTGCAGCTGGAGGTGGAGGTGCTGAACCTGGCCGAGCAGGTGCGCGAAGCGGTGCGCGCGCAGGAGCTGGTGGCCGAGGGCAAGGCGCAGACCCTGCTGGTGGAACTGCCGCCGCAGCCCTGCCCGGTGTTGGGTGACGCCACGCGCCTGCGCCAGGTGCTGTCCAACCTGCTGTCCAACGCCATCAAGTTCACCCCGGTGGAAGGCCAGGTCACGGTCAGCCTGTGGCGCGAGCAGGATTGCTTCGTGGTGCAGGTCAAGGACGATGGCGACGGTATCGCGCCGGAATTCCTCAAGCATCTGTTCAGCCGTTTCAGCCAGGCCGATGGCACCACCACCCGCCGCCACGGCGGGCTGGGCCTGGGCCTGGCCATTGTGCAGCAGCTGACCGAACTGCATGGCGGCACGGTGTCGGCGGCCAGCGAGGGGCCGGGGCAGGGTGCGACCTTCCAGCTGCGGCTGCCGGAGTTCCAGGTCAAGAAAGCCAGCAGCCAGCCCCGTCGGCGCGTGCAGCGCGGCCGTATCGGTGACCAGGTAGTGGCTTCCAACGCCTTGCAGGGCTTGCGCATCCTGGCGGTGGAGGACCAGCCGGAGATGCTGGGCTATATGCGCCGGGTGCTGGAAGAGCAGGGCGCGGAGGTGGTGGCGGCCAGTTCCGCCGCCGAGGCGCTGGAGCTGCTCGATCTGCGCGGGCATACCGCCTTCGACGTGCTGATCAGTGATATCGGCATGCCCGGCATGGATGGCTATGGCCTGGTGCAGACCCTGCGTGAAACCCTGGGCGTTCCCGGGACCGAATTGCCGGCGGTGGCGGTAACCGCGCTGGCGCGTGCCGATGACCGCCGCCGCGCGCTGTCCGGTGGCTTCCAGGGCCACCTGGGCAAGCCCTACAGCGTGGCCCAGCTGGTCACTGCGATACGCGGCACCCGCCCACCGGGCTGATTTTTGCGCAGGTTTCACAGCAAACATCGGCTAATGTGACCGCGATCACCCGCGGACGCTGCCCATGCCCCTGTACGCGCCCCACGTCTATTCCGACCCGATGACGATTGCCGCGCTGGAATCCCTGCTCGGGCAGCTGCCGGGGCAGGCACGGGTGGTGCTGGTGCTCAAGGACGGCAGCCGCGTTGCCGGTACGGTGAACATGCGCCCGGCGCTGCAGCATTACGCCGATGCCAATGAGCAGCCCGGGGTAAATGGCACGGTGCGGCTGGATGACCTGGTACGTGCCTGCCAGCAGCACGTGATCTGGTTGGACAGCGTGCTGGATGTGCTGCATCTGCCCGAGGATGCCTGAGCCAGCCAGCCCCGGCTCAGGCGCGCGGCGCCCAGCCCGGTAGAATGGCGGGCCCGCTAGACGACTGACCGGCATGCCCGCTTCGCACGACGCCCCCCTGGAAACCCTGTTCCTGCCGTTCTCTTCCGCCGGCCTGCGCTGGCCGCAGGGGCCGGTGCTGTTCCTGCGCGCCCGCGATGGCTGGCCGCTGCGTGAGCATGCCGCCGCTACCCAACTGGTCTGTGCGCAAAGCTTCCGGCCGTTCGCCGATGCCCTGCAGCGCAGCGGCTGGCAGGTCTGCGACGAGCAGGCGCTGGAGCAGTCGCAGGAGCGCTACCCGGTGGTGCTGGTATTGCCGCCGCGGCAGCGTGATGAAGCCCGCGCGCTGTTTGCGCAGGCGCTGGCCAAGCTGGCGCCGGGCGGCATCATCGTTGCCTGCCAGGCCAACAACGAAGGCGCGCGCTCGGGCGAAAGCGACCTGCAGCAATTGACCGGGCTGGGCGGCAAGCTGACCAAGAACCACTGCCGGGCCTATTGGTCGGTGCCGGCCGACGGCCAGCATGACGAAGCACTGCGCAAGCGCTGGGCCGCACTGGATGCGCCGCGCAGGATCGTCGACGGCCGCTTCCTGAGCCGCCCCGGCGTGTTTGCCTGGGACCGCATCGATCCGGCCTCGGCCCTGCTGGTGGACCAGCTGCCGACCGACCTGGCCGGGCGCGGCGCCGATCTGGGCGCCGGCTGGGGCTATCTGTCGACCGAAGTGCTGGCCCGTTGCCCCAAGGTCACCGCATTGGACCTGTACGAGGCCGAGTCGCGCGCCTTGGCGCTGGCCCGCCACAACCTGGCCGATGCGGCCGGGCAGGTGAAGCTGGATTTCCGCTGGCACGATGTCACCGCCGGCATCGACGGCCGCTATGACTTCGTCGTCTCCAACCCGCCGTTCCACACCCCGGCGCGCGAAGACCGGCCGGACATCGGCCGCCGCTTCATCGCCGTGGCCGCGCAGTCGCTGCGCCCGGGCGGGCAGTTGTTCATGGTGGCCAACCGCCACCTGCCGTACGAGCAGATCCTCAACGAGAGCTTCGGGCAGGTGCGCGTGGCTGCCGAACGCGATGGCTTCAAGGTCATCGTCGGCACCCGGGGCCGCGCATGAAGCTGGTCAAGCACATCGCCAACCTGGGCTATGGCAGCCGCAAGCAGGTGCAGATGATGTTCCGCGAAGGCCGCATCACCGATGCCCAGGGCGAGGTGCTGTACGCCGACGACAAGGTCGAGCACGCCAACATCCGCATCGACGAGGAACCGCTGGACCCGCCGCCGGGGCTGACCCTGATGCTGCACAAGCCGGCCGGTTACACCTGTTCCACCAAGGACCAGGGGCGCTTGATCTACGACCTGTTGCCGGACCGCTTCCGCGACCGTGATCCGGTGCTGTCCAGCGTCGGCCGCTTGGACCGCGAAACCTCGGGGCTGCTGCTGATGACCGATGACGGCCAGCTGCTGCACCGCATCGTTTCGCCCAAGTCGAAGCTGGACAAGGTGTACGAAGCGCAGCTGGCGCAGGACCTGGACGGCAGCGAAGGCGCTCGTTTTGCCAGCGGCACCCTGCTGCTGGAATCGGACGACAAGCCGTTGCTGCCGGCCGAACTCGACGTGCTGGGCCCGCGCCAGGCGCGCTTGACCCTGCACGAGGGCCGTTACCACCAAGTGCGGCGCATGTTCGCGGCGGTGGGCAACCATGTGCAGGCCCTGCACCGTTCGCGTATTGGCGGCCTGGGCCTGGGTGATCTGGGTGAGGGCCAATGGCGTCAGCTGGATACGGCTGATCTGGCAGTGCTGTTTGGAGAACAGACTTGATGGAATTGCGGGTCCGCCCACGGGCGGTGGTGTTCGACATGGATGGTCTGATGCTGGACAGCGAACGTGCGCTGATGGGCTGTCTGGAGCAGGCCGCGCAGCAGCAGGGTCATGTGCTGCCACGCAGCCTGTTGCTGTCGCTGATCGGCTCACCCGATGCGGTGACCCGGCAGAAGCTGGCCGATGTGCTGGGGCTGGCGCCCACCGATGTGCTGCTGGCGGCCTCGTATGCGCGTTATGCCGACATCGTCGATGCCGGCGTGCCGTTGCGGCCGGGCATTGTCGAGCTGCTGGAGTTGTTGCGCGAGCACGATATTCCGCGTGCGGTCGCCACCGCCACGCGCTCGCCGCTGGCCCAGCGCAAGCTGGCCGCAGCGGGATTGCTGCCGTATTTCCAGTTCGTGGCCACCAGCAGTGACGTGGCCCATTCCAAGCCGGCGCCGGACATCTACCTGCACGCCGCGCACGGCCTGGGCATTGCGCCGGCCGAATGCCTGGCCCTGGAGGATTCACCCACGGGCGTGCGTGCGGCCCTGGCCGCGGGCATGACCACCATCCAGATCCCGGACCTGCTGGAGCCGGATGAGGAAGTACGTGGCTACGGCCACCACATCACCGCCTCGCTGCACGATGTGCGGGCCCTGCTGCAGCAATGGCTGCCGACAAGCACGGCTTGAGCCTCACCGGTAGTGCCGAGCCACGCTCGGCAGAGGCTTTCCAAGCAAACGCTAAAAGCACCCCTCCCCAACCCTCCCCTTGGCTACGCCAAAGGGAGGGAGCGTAGTGCCGAGCCATGCTCGTCAGGGGCTTTCCAAGCAAACGCTAAGAGCACCCGTCCCCAACCCACCCGGCCCGAAGGCATGGCCTTCGGTCGTTCATCAGGCCGCACGCCCGTGGCGTGCAAACAGGCCTTCTTCCCACCTTGGCTACGCCAAAGGGAGGGAGCGTAGTGCCGGGCCATGCCCGGCAGGGGTTCCACCGGTAAAGCTTCTGCCGAGCATGGCTCGGCACTACAACGGCGCGACGCTGCCGAGCATGGCCCGGCACTACAGCTCATCCCTCAGGTGTTGCCTTCGCCGCCCGACAGTACCCGGTGCCAGCCTTCCACGCCCAGCTGGTCCAGCGTGGCGATGTTGCGCTCGACGATCACGTCTGGATCGGGGAATGCCGCCACTGCACGCTCCACGCTGTCCTCGCGCAGCAGGTGCAGGGTGGGGTAGGGCGAACGATTGGTGTAGTTGCTTACATCGTCCGGTGCCGCACCTGCGAACTGGTATTGCGGATGGAAGCTGGCCACCTGCAGGATGCCCTGCAGGTCCAGGGTTTCCACCGCGGCATCGGCGTTGTCGAGGAAATCGTTGTAGTCCAGGAAGTCGGTCAGCACCTCCGGGTGGATGATCAAGGTGGTGTCGATCTGCTCCACCGGCGTTTCGCGCAGCAGCACCAACTCCTCGGCCAGCTGCTCCAGCAGCGCTTCGGGCGTGGTCGCGTCGCTGAGTACGAAACGCACCTGCTGCTTGACGTACACCGCCTTGGCGAACGGGCACAGGTTCAGCCCGATGACGGCCTTCTCCAGCCAGTTGCGGGTAACGGCGATGGGATCGTTGTCGATGTCGGTCATGGCGGGCACGCAGGCTGGCTGGGCAGGCGATTGTAGAGGGCATCGCAGTGCGCTGCCGTCGCGCTGTCATCGCGTTGCCGTTCACTGTCCACAAACTGGACAGTGTGCATTGTGGAAAGTCCCGCCATATCAGCCGCTTGTGGGGAAGCAGCCGATGGCGGATAGGCAACAGGGCGGCGCGGGTATCCAATGACGGCAGGTAAAGCGCAAAGGAGTATCGGCAATGGCAACACAGGATTTTCTTCCTGCTGAACTATGGGCAGGCAAGCTGTTCGATGGCCAATGGCAGGCAGGCGCAAGCCAGCAGCCGGTGCTGGAGCCGGCCACCGGCACGGTGCTGGGCAGCGTTGCGATGGCCGACCCGGCGCAGATCGCGCGGTCGGCTGCGGCGGCAGCCACGGCGCAGCGTGACTGGGCCAACGCCCCTTACGACACTCGTGCCCAAGTGCTGCGCCGTGCCGCGCAGCTGGCCGAGCAGCATGAGGCGGACATCGTCGAGTGGTTGGTGCGTGAATCCGGCTCCACCCGCCTGAAGGCGGGGTTCGAGGCCAGGATCAGTGCCAAGGCCCTGCAGGAAGCGGCAGCACTGCCTTCGCGCAGCATCGGTGAGATGCTGCCGTCCAGTCCTGGCCGTCTCAGCCTGGCGCGTCGGCGCCCGTTGGGCGTGGTCGGGGTGATTCCTCCGTTCAATTTTCCACTCTACCTGGCCATGCGGGCGGTGGCACCGGCGTTGGCGTTGGGCAATGCGGTGGTACTGAAGCCGGATCCGCGCACTGCGGTCTGCGGTGGCGTGGTGATCGCCCGCCTGTTCGAGCTTGCGGGCCTGCCTGCTGGCCTGCTCCACGTGCTGCCGGGCGATGGTGCTGCCGGTGCGGCACTGACCAGCGATCCCCATGTGGCGATGATCCAGTTCACCGGCTCCACCGCGGCCGGCCGCAAGGTCGGCGAGGCTGCCGGCCGGCACCTGAAGAAAGTGTCCCTGGAGCTGGGCGGCAAGAACGCCCTGATCGTGCTGGATGACGCCGATCTGGATCTGGCCATCGCCAATACCGCCTGGGGCGTCTACCTGCACCAGGGCCAGATCTGCATGGCCACCGGGCGTGTCCTGGTGCAGCGAGGCATCTACCCGCAGTTCCTGCAGAAGCTGGTGGCCAAGGCACGATCGCTGCAGGTGGGTGACCCGGCCACCATGGACGTGGCGCTGGGGCCGTTGATCAATGCGCAGCAGCGCGACCATGCGGCACGCGTCGTGGCCGAAGCGGTGGCTGCAGGTGCCACGCTCGAGACCGGTGGCGGTTACCGTGAGCTGTTCTTCGAGCCCACCGTGCTCAGCGGCGTGGGCCGTGACAACCCGGCGTTCAATGAAGAGATCTTCGCGCCGGTAGCCGTTGTGGTGCCGTTCGACAGCGATGCGGATGCCATCGCCCTGGCCAATGACACCGAGTATGGCCTGTCGATGGCCATCGTCTCGCGCGATGTGGGCCGCGCGCTGAAGCTGGGCGAACAGCTGCATACCGGCATCCTGCATATCAACGACCAGACCGTGAACGATGAGGTCATCAATCCCTTTGGCGGTGTGGGTGCGTCCGGCAATGGCAGCAGCATTGGCGGCCCGGCCAACATCGAGGAGTTCACCCAATGGCAGTGGCTCACCCTCAAGGGTGAAGCCCCGGCCTATCCGCTCTGAACAGGAGAAACCCATGAGTGCATCTGCACAACTGCGTGACATCACCGTGGCGGTGGTGCGTGAAAAGGAAAAGCCCTTCACCATCGAGCAGGCCCGCATCCGCGGCCCCAAGGACGATGAGGTACTGGTGCGGGTGATTGCCACCGGCCTGTGCCACACCGATCTGATCGTGCGTGACCAGTACTACCCGGTGCCGCTGCCGGCGGTACTGGGGCACGAAGGCGCAGGCGTGGTGGAAGCGGTAGGACCGGCGGTGCAGGACCTGAAGGTGGGCGACCATGTGGTGCTGACCTATGGCGCCTGCGGTCACTGCAACCCCTGCAGTGGTGGCCATGGTGCCTACTGCAAGGATTTCTATGGCCTGAATTTTGGTGGGGGCGAGCTGGATGGCAGCACCGCCATCCAGGACCCGCAGGGCCAGCCGCTGCACGATCACTTCTTCGCCCAGTCCTCGTTCGCCACCTATGCGCTGAGCCGCGAGAACAATGCGATCAAGGTGCCCGAGGATGCCCCGATCGAACTGCTCGGCCCGCTGGGCTGCGGTATCCAGACCGGTGCCGGCGCGGTGATCAATTCGCTCAAGGTTGGCCCCGGCAGCAGCTTTGCGTCCTATGGTGCAGGCGCGGTGGGCCTGAGTGCGGTGATGGCCGCGCAGGTTGCTGGTGCCACCACCATCATCGCCATCGACGTGGTGCCCTCGCGCTTGGCCTTGGCCAAGGAGCTGGGTGCCACCCACACCCTCAACAGCCGCGAGGTGGATGTGGTTGAGGCGGTGCGTGAGATCACCGGCGGCGGTGCCGCCTTCGCGCTGGAATCCACCGGCCGCCCGGAAGTGCTGGAGCAGGGCATCCAGGCCTTGGCCGGGCTGGGCGTGATCGGCGTGGTGGGCGCGCCCAAGCTGGGCACCAAGGCGGCGTTCGACGTCAACGACCTGCTGCTGGGTGGGCGCAGCATCCGCGGCATCGTCGAGGGCGACAGCGTGCCCAAGGTGTTCATTCCGCAACTGGTACAGCTGTACCAGCAGGGCCGCTTCCCGTTCGACAAGCTGGTGAAGTTCTATCCGCTGGAAGAGATCAACCAGGCGGCGGAAGACAGCACCAAGGGCATCACCTTGAAGCCCATCCTCAAGATCGGCTGATGGAACGATCCGTCGCGGGCCGTGCTGGCCCGCGACGGCGATTCAGCAAGGCGCGGCGCGTTAGGCTGTGGGCAGTTGTCTGGAGGAGCCCATGGCCACCACGCTCGTGCAACAGCAACAACGCCTGGCCGCAGCGCGGCACCGGTTTGCCGAAGGCGGCACGCTGCCAGCGCAATTGCTGGCGCCCGCGCTGCTGCGCTCCTGGGAGCGCTCGCGGCAGGCCGGCATATGCCCGCAGCAGGCGCCGCAGTATGCGGCACTGGCGCAGCGGCGGTTGCGGCTGGACGCCCCCCTGGACCGGCTGCTGGCGCGCTGTGTGCGTCAGGACATGGATGATCTGTGGGCGGCCTTCGGTGGCCGCCGCTGGACCCTGTTCTGCGTCAACCGCGACGGCCTGATCATTGCCCAGCGCGAACACGGCCTGGCGGATGAGCCGGTGCTGCGACCGATCCAGATCGGGCGGCGGGTACGCGAGATCGAGATCGGCACCACCGCACCGTCCTGCACCCTGGCCGAAGCGGCGCTCATGCAGGTGCGCGGCAACGAGCATTATCTGGACGAATTCGCCGCGGTGTACTGCCTGAGCGTGCCGCTGCAGGGCGTGGACGGCGAAGTGCTGGGCGCTTTGGACATCACCGGCATCGGTGAGCGCGACAGCGAGCTGTTGGGCGGCTACTTCCGGCAGGCGGCGCTGTCGGTGCAGAACCAGTTGCTGCACACCCTGCGTGATTGCCATCTGCTGGCCCTGCAGCACGACGCGCGCTGGCTGGGGACGCCCCTGCAGGGCCTGCTGGCGGTGCACGAGGACGGCCAGCTGCGTGCGGCCAACAGCGTGGCACGGCGGCTGCTGGGCTTGCCACGCAGCGGTGCGTTGCCGCCGCTTTCGTTGTCGGCGCTGTTCTGCCACGCCAGCGTGCACCAGCGCCGCCGCCTGTTGCAGCCGGGGCCTGTGCATCGGGTACCGTTGCGCGCTGACAACGCCTTGCAGGTGCAGTATCTGCGCGCGCCGGTGAGTGCGCACGGCAGTACCCGCGGTGTTGCGGTGGCCGCGGTGGAGGCGGGCAGCCTGCGTGCGCAGGGCGCGCAGGCCGCGCGTGCGGCGGTGGCGGCACAGGGGGGCAACCTCAGCGCGGCGGCGCGCCAGCTGGGCATCTCGCGCACCACGCTGTACCGCAAGCTGCAGCAGGGCGGTTGAGCCTGCTGCAGCGCGGTGGGATCAATCGCGGAAGTTGTCGAACTGCAGCGGCTGCTCGAAGTCGCCCTTCTTCAGCAGTGCCATCACTTCCTGCAGGTCATCGCGCTTCTTGCCGTTGACGCGCAGCTTGTCGCCATTGATCTGGGTGTCGACCTTGATCTTGGATTCCTTGATCTTGGCGGCGATCTGCTTGGCCAGCTTCTGCTCGATGCCCTGCTTGACCGTGACCTGCTGGCGCGCGCCGCCCAGGTTGGTCTCGATGTCGCCAAATTCCATGCAGCGGAAATCGATGTTGCGGGCGGCCAGGCGCTGCTTGAGGATGTCGGACATCTGCTTGAGCTGGAAATCGGTGGGGGCGGTGAGCTTGATCAGCTTCTCGCCGTCCTGCTCGAACGATGCGGCCACGCCCTTGAAATCGAAGCGGGTGGACAGCTCGCGGTTGGCCTGGTCGATGGCGTTGGTCAGCTCGTGCTTGTCAACTTCGGATACGACGTCAAAGGAAGGCATGGGCCTGCTCCAATCTGAGAGAACAACCACCATTCTAGGCCACCGGGCGCGTAGCCGCGGCCTAAGCCGCGAAGTGCGGCCCTGTCTGCTCACCGCGTGAACATGGCGCTGCGGTAATCGATACTTCGCGGTTTGCGCTGTCTTTACTGGCCTTTCCATTGGGCGTGCAGCAGGCCGGCCACGGCGAAGCAGGCCGGGGCTTCGCTGTTGGACAGCACGATCACCGTTTCGCCGGTGCGCGGGTAGTGGCGCACGTCGCTGCAGATGCCGTCGGCATTGCCCCCATGGCCCCAGCGGAAATCACGCGGCGGCACGTCCTGGCCATAGCCTGTGGCAAAAAAGCCCAGGCCCATGAACTCACGCTGGGTGCGGGTTGCCTCGGCAAACAAGGCCGGTGGCAGCAGCTTGCCGGCAGTGAGGGCCTGCACGAAGCGCAGCATGTCGGTGGCGGTGCCGACCTCGCCACCGGCGGCAAAACCGCGGTTGGGCTGGGTGGCGCAGTTGCTGATGCGCTTGCCGTCGACCTCGACGTGGCCACGGGCCAGGTCCGGGGCCGGATCGGTGCAATCGACGAAACCGGTGTGCAGCATGCCGGCCGGCTGCAGTACGTGCTGGCGCACATAGTCTTCGAAGTCCTGCCCGGACAGCACCTCGACCATGCGCCCCAGCAGGACATAGCCGTAGTTGCCGTACTTCTGCTGGCTGCCGGGTACGAACGCCGGCGCGCGTTGGCCGTGCAGCGCCACCATGTCGGCCAGGCTGCGCAGCCTGGCACGGTCGGCGGCGTGCTCGATGCCGAACAGCTCGTCGATGTCGCCGGCACCGGCACTGTGGGTCAGCAACTGGCGCACGGTCACTGCGTCGGCGAAGGCCCGGTTGGGGTAGTCCTCCAACACCGCGCCCAACGGAGTGTCCAGCGTGATGCGGCCGGCAGCTACCTGCTGCAGGATCGCCACGCTGGTGAACATCTTGCCGGCCGAGGCCAGGTTGAAGCGGTCCTCCGGCTGCAATGCAAGCTCGGCGTTGGTTTCATCGCGTGGGCCATAGGCCTTGTGCAGCAATATCTGGTCACCATTGGCCACCAGTACCACGCCGGAGAATCTGCCGGCGGTCTGCAGACCCAGGGCGAAACCGTCCAGTTGCGCCAGGGCGCGGGCATCAGGGGGCTCGGCGGCGACGGCAAGGGCCGGCAGCATGCACAACAGCAGGCAGGCCGCGGCCCGGCGCAGGGGGGATGGGGCGTACTGCATGCGACCTCCAGCCGGATGTGTGCTGAACATATAGCACTGATCGGGGATGCCGAATGTGGTGCCCACAGCGGATAATCCCCCCATGTCCCCAACCAAGTCCCCCGCGCGCGCCATTGTCTGGATGTTGGCGGCCGTCGCCTTTTTCTCGCTGATGGATGCCGGCATGAAGATGCTGTCCTCCAGCTACCCGACCCTGCAGGTCACCATGCTGCGCGGTGCGGCCTCGCTGCCGTTCGTGCTGGTCTGGGTGCTGGCCACCGCCGGGCCGCGCTCGATGATGCCGGTACGCTGGGGCCTGCACCTGCTGCGGGGCGCACTGGGCATGATCATGATCGGCTGCTTTGTCTATGCCCTGCGCACCTTGCCGCTGTCCACCGCGTACACCATCTACTTCGTCGCCCCGCTGTTGGTGGCGGCGTTGTCGGTACCGCTGCTGGGCGAATACGTGGGCCCGCGCCGCTGGGTGGCCATCGGTATCGGCCTGGTCGGTGTGCTGGTGGTGCTGCGGCCAGGCGTGGACGGCATCATTTCCTTCCCCGGGCTGATGGTGCTGGTGGCGGCCACCGCCTATGCCATCGCCGCGGTCACCGTCAGCCTGCTGACCCGCACCGACACCCCGCAGTCGATGGTGGTGTGGTTCCTGCTGATCATGGCGATAGGCGCCGGCCTCCTGGCCTGGCCGCAGTGGCAGCCGCTGCAGTGGAAGCACGCCGCGCTGATCGCCGGCATGGGCCTGGCCGGCGCGTTGGGGCAGATCGCCCTGACCCGGGCCTTCCAGCTGGGCCAGGCTTCGATGATCGCGCCGCTGGAATACACCGGCCTGGTCTGGGTGATCGGCTGGGATCTGCTGCTGTGGGACAAGCTGCCGGACCGCTGGACCTGGCTGGGCGCAGCCATCATTGTCGCCAGTGGCCTGTACCTGCTGCACCGCGAGCGGGTGCAGCGGGCGCAGCGGCCGGACCAGCTGGATCACCCTTGAGCGGCCTGCGTACACAAATTCTTAGAACCAAAAGGAATAAGATTCCCGGGCACGGCACGCGCGCCGGAGTCCCGGCACTGCTAGGCTGCACGCCCCCTCCTTATGCCCCCGGGTTACCCTGGCAGTGATCGAGTTCCAGCACCTGCAGAAATCCTATGCCGTCGATGGCAACGCGGTCATCGCGCTGCATCCGCTTGACCTGGCCATCCGGGCCGGCGAAGTGTTCGGCATCATCGGCCATTCCGGCGCCGGCAAGTCGACGTTGATCCGCCTGATCAACCGGCTGGAGGAGCCCAGTGGTGGGCGCGTGCTGATCGATGGCCAGGACGCCACCGCCCTTGATGCCGAAGGGCTGCGTGCGCTGCGCCGGCGCATCGGCATGATCTTCCAGCACTTCAACCTGCTGTCGGCACGTACCGTGGCCGGCAACGTGGCGTTTCCGCTGGAGCTTGCCGGCACGCCCAAGGCCGAGATCGATGCGCGCGTGGCCGAACTGCTGCGTACCGTCGGTCTGGAGGCGCATGCGGCCAAGTACCCGGCCCAGCTTTCCGGTGGCCAGAAGCAGCGTGTCGGCATTGCCCGCGCCCTGGCCACGCGCCCGCAGATTCTGCTGTGCGACGAGGCCACCAGTGCGCTGGACCCGCAGACCACCGCCTCGGTGCTGGCCCTGCTGGGCAAGATCAACCGCGAGCTGGGCTTGACCATCGTGCTGATCACCCACGAGATGGACGTCATCCGACGCGTCTGCGATCGCGTTGCCGTGCTCGATGCCGGCCACATGGTCGAGATGGGGCCGGTAACCGATGTGTTCCTGCACCCGCAGCATCCGACCACGCGCCGCTTCGTGTCCGAATCCGAGCATGTGGACGAAGGCGAGCAGCTGCGCGATTTCGCTGCCGTCGGCGGCCGCATCGTACGCCTGACCTTCCTTGGCAATGGCACCTACGAGCCGCTGTTGGGGCGAATAGCGCGCGAGACCGGCGTCGACTACAACATCCTCACCGGGCGCATCGATCGCATCAAGGACACCCCCTACGGCCAGCTGACGGTTGCGCTGGTGGGCGGGGACCAGAATGCAGCGCAGGCTGCCTTTGTTGCCGCCGGTGTACACGTGGAGGAGCTGCGTCGATGAGCATTGCAACTGCAGACGGCTTCTTCCGTCACCTGGATGCCGGCAAATGGGCTGACATCGGCCAGGCCACGATCGACACGCTGCTGATGCTGGCCGGGTCGCTGCCGCTGACCCTGGCCATCGGCCTGCCGCTGGGCGTGCTGCTGTTCCTGACCGGCTCGCCACAGCTGTACCGCAAGCCGGTGGTTTACGGCGTGACTGCGCTGCTGGTTAACCTGCTGCGGTCGGTTCCTTTCATCATCCTGATGATCGTGCTGATCCCGATCACATTGGCCTTGATGGGCACCTCGCTGGGCGTGCGGGGGGCGATCCTGCCGCTGGTGGTGGGCGCCGCGCCGTTCTATGCGCGGCTGGTGGAGACCGCACTGCGCGAGGTGGACCGTGGCGTGATCGAGGCCAGCCAGGCAATGGGCGCGACGACCCGCCAGCTGGTCTTCAAGGTGTTGTTGCCGGAAGCACGGCCGGGCCTGATTGCCGGTGCCACGGTCACCACCATTGCCCTGATCGGCTTCACCGCGATGGGCGGTGCGATCGGCTCCGGCGGCCTGGGTGACCTGGCCTTCCGCGACGGCTACCAGCGCTCACATACCGATGTGGCACTGGTCACCGTGGTACTGCTGCTGGTGCTGGTACAACTGCTGCAGATGCTGGGCGACCGACTGGTCGCGCATTACAGCCGCAAATAAAGCAATGAGCGCAGGCCGGCACGATGGCTGCCGGCCTGTTAGCGTAGTGCCACCATCCTTCCCCACGGGATCCCCTTACCGATGAAAAAGCTGCTTGCCTTTCCCTTGATTGCCGCCGTGCTGGCGGTTTCTTCCTGCGCCAAGCCGGCCGCAGACGAATCCAGGCTGGTGGTGGCCGCCACCGCCGTGCCGCATGCCGAGATCCTGGACGTGGTCAAGCCGCTGCTGGAGAAGGAAGGCGTCAAGCTGGATGTGCGCGTGTTCAATGACTATGTGCAGCCCAACGACCAGCTCGTGCAGAAGCAGGTGGACGCCAACTATTTCCAGACCGAGCCTTACCTGAAGGCTTACAACGCCGACCGCAAGACCGACCTGGTCACGGTCACCGGCGTGCACATCGAGCCGTTCGGTGCCTACTCGCGCCGTTTCAAGTCGCTGGCCGAGCTGCCCACCGGCGCTGACGTGGTGATCCCGAATGACCCCAGCAACAACAGCCGCGCGCTGATCCTGCTGGACACCGCCGGGGTGATCAAGCTGAAGGACCCGAGCAATGCGCTGTCCACCCAGCGTGACATCACCGAGAACCCGAAGCAGCTCAAGTTCCGCGAGCTGGACTCGGCCATGTTGCCGCGCGTGCTCGACCAGGTGGACCTGGCCCTGATCAACACCAACTACGCGCTGGA
>DKPB01000083.1:99465-99990 GCA_002471015.1 Stenotrophomonas sp. UBA7346 | reverse complement strand
TCTGACCCCGGTTTTGACCCGGCTTTTGATCTCGAATCAGGCGGCGGTTACGTGCAGGCGAACATCCACATTGCCGCGCGTAGCGTTGGAGTACGGGCAGATCTTGTGCGCGGCTTCGACCAGACGCTGGGCGTCGGCTTGTTCCAGGCCCTTCACTTCAACGTGCAGGTCGATATCCAGTGCGTAGCCGCCTTCGGCGGTCTGGCCGATGCCCACTTCCACCGAGGTGGCGGTGCCTGCCGGCTGCAGCTGCAACTGCTTGGCAGCGACCGGCAATGCATTGTCGAAACAGGCGGCGTAGCCGAGGGCGAACAGCTGCTCGGGGTTGGTGCCGGCCTTGTTAGAGCCCGGCAGTGCCAGATCAAAGCCGAGGCTGCCGTCGTCCAGTGCGGTACGGCCGGCGCGGCCACCGGTGGCGGTGGCGCGGGTTTTGTAGAAGATCTTCATTGCCGATTCCCAGGTAGAGGTACGTCTGTCGGATGCAAATTCGAGAACGTTGTTGATTGCGTGTTTCCCGGGTGCGCT
>DKPB01000083.1:93992-99316 GCA_002471015.1 Stenotrophomonas sp. UBA7346 | reverse complement strand
GGTGCGCTTCGCTTACCCGGGCTACGGGGTTATGGCGCTCAGGCCAGTTGTGCGAGCAGCGCCTTGGCCACGGCTTCGGAGCTGGCCGGGTTCTGACCGGTGACGAGGTGGCCGTCGCTGAGCACGTAAGGCGCCCAATCCGGACCCTTGCTGTAGTTGCCGCCCAAGCGGGTGAACTCGTCTTCGATCAGGAAGGGCACCACCGCGCTCAGGCCGACGGCGTCCTCTTCGCTGTTGGAGAAACCGGTGACCTTGCGGCCTGCCACCAGCGGCTTGCCGTCGGCGGCGCGTGCGGCGATCAGCGCGCCGGGGGCATGGCAGACCAGGCCGAGCGGCTTGTTGGCGCGGTCAAAGGTTTCGATCAGAGCAATGGAGTCGGCATCGCGGGCCAGGTCCCACAGCGGACCGTGGCCGCCAGGGTAGAACACCGCGTCGAACTTGCTGGCGTCGATCTGCTTCAGCGGCAGCGTGGTGGCCAGCTGCTGCTGGGCATCGCGGTCGCTGCGGAAGCGGTCTGTGGCGGGGGTCTGTGCATCGGCCTCATCGCTGCGCGGGTCCAGCGGCGGTTGCCCGCCGGCCGGCGATGCGAGGGTGATGGTGGCGCCGGCATCCTTGAACACGTAGTACGGGGCGGCGAATTCCTCCAGCCAGAAGCCGGTCTTGTGCCCGGTGTCGCCGAGCTGGTCGTGCGAGGTCAGTACGAACAGAACATTCATGGCAGTGCCTTCAATGGGTGGGGGTGGAGAGTGCGACGGTGTTGCCGCACAACAGCAGGTGTTCGGTGGCTTCGCGTGCCTGTTGCAGTGGCAGGCGGTCCTGGCTGAGCTTGGACAGCAGGGCCGCGCCCAACCACATCTGGTACAGCACGCGGGCGACATCCAGTGCGGGCTTGCCGTTCGGCAGCGAGCCGTCGGCGCGGCCTTCTTCGACCAGGGCGGCTATGCGTTGCAGCAGACGTTGCACGCCCTGGTCGAGCACGCGGCGCATGTCCTCGGAAAGGTCGGACACCTCGGCCGCCAACTTCACCACCAGGCACTCCTCGGCCCAACCCTGCGCCGGATCGGCCGGGTCACGCGCCCAGGCATCCCAGTAGCGCATCAGCCGTTCGCGACCAGTGCCGGGTTCGGCCAGCAGCTGTTCGAGCTTGCACCCGTAGCCGTCTACGTACTGTTGCAACAGCTCGCAGCCGAACACTTCCTTTGACGCGAAGTAGTGATAGAACGAGCCCTTGGGCACGGCGCAGGCCTTGAGGATTTCCTGCAGACCGAGGGCGGCAAAGCCCTTCTGCAGGACCAGCCGATAACCGGTGTCCAGGACGTGCTGGCGGGTGGCTTGGGCTTTAGGGGATAGGTTCATGGAGCGAAGCTTATTGCGAATAGACCGGTCGTCTATTAACGGATGATTACCGCGGGACTGTTTCGGCATGCAAGGAACGACACAGGTCGCAGGGGAAACCGTTTTCCCTTCTCCCGCTGGTGGGAGAAGGTGCCCGGAGGGCGGATGAGGGGAGCTTTGGCTTTGGCTTTGGCTTCATCGTTGAAAGCCAGGTGCGGATGGCTTCCCGCAAATCAGAGATGACGGCTTCGCTCCGCCCTCACCCCAACCCCTCTCCCGCGGGCGGGAGAGGGGCTCTTGTCGTCGCGGGTCTCGGAGAAAGCCCAACTTCGCTCATTTCCTCGCAAGTTCCGCGCATCGCGCAACTGCGTGACTCTGGGTCCGGACCCAACTGCGTGTCCAAGCCGTCATCCGATAGGACCCAAAGGCATTGCCCCACAAGCAGCCCCAGCACAGCTTCAAATTTCAAACAAACGATTAAAACACGGCTAATTTCGCCGAACTGGACAGCATCCCCCGCTTCCCTCACACTGCCGCCCTTCCCCGCCGACCCTTGGCACATGGCAAAACTGCTGGTCCTTCACGGCCCCAACCTCAACCTGCTGGGCACCCGCGAGCCCGACGTCTACGGCCACACCACGCTGGCCCAGATCGACGCTGCGCTGGCCGCACAGGCACAGGCACAGGGGCACCAGAGCGAACACCTGCAGTCCAACGCCGAGCATGTGCTGGTGGACCGGGTGCAGGCTGCGCGTGCCGATGGAACCGCTTTCATCCTGATCAACCCCGCCGCCTTCACCCATACCTCGGTAGCCCTGCGCGATGCGCTGGCCGGGGTGGCGATTCCGTTCATCGAGATCCACCTGTCCAACCCGCATGCGCGCGAGCCGTTCCGCCAGCACAGCTACCTGAGCGACAAGGCCGTCGGCGTGATCTGCGGCTTCGGCGCCGACAGCTACCGCTACGCGATGGACGCCGCCTTGGCCCGCGTGGGGTCGGCTGCGTGAACACCCTGCTGCGCATACTGACGGCCATGGCCATGGCGTGCCTGCCGCTGGCGGCTGCGCATGCGCAGCACCTGGAGCGCGCCGCCGAAGGCATCGACTGCGCGCATGTGACCAGCACGATGGAGAGCGACCTGTGCGCATCCGACCGTGCCAGCGATGCCGACGCACTGTTGAACACCACCTACAAGCAGGCCCGCCGCCAGCTGCAGCAGCAGACCGCCGATGGCAGCTGCACGCATTGCGGCGAGGCCGAACAGCAGCTGATCGCCGCGCAGCGCGCCTGGATCCAGCTGCGCGACAAGGATTGCGACGCGGTCTACGCGTTCAACGCTGATGGCACCTCGCGCAACGGCGCGAAGATGCACTGTCTTACCACCCATGCGCAGGACCGTACCCGGCAGCTGCGCGATTTCTACGAACTTTGACCCGGGCGCCGCGCGCCTACTCCTTACTGACTTACTGCAACCAAAGAGGCCCTCATGGATCTGCGCAAAATCAAGAAGCTCATCGACCTGCTGGAAGAGTCGAACCTGGCTGAAATCGAGATCAAGGAAGGCGAAGAATCCGTACGCCTGTCGCGCAACCCGGTCGGCGGTTTCGTCGCTGCGCCGGCACCGGTCTATGCCGCCGCTCCGGCAGCTGCCGCTGCGCCCGCCATGCCGATGAGCGGCCCGACCGAAGCCTCCACCGGCGGCACCGCCAAGCCGGGCAATGCCCTGCCGGAAGGCCACGTGCAGCGCGCGCCGATGGTCGGCACCTTCTACGCCTCGTCCTCGCCGGACAAGCCGGCCTTCGTCAGCGTTGGCCAGACCGTCAAGGCCGGCGAAACCCTGGCCATCATCGAAGCGATGAAGATGTTCAACCCGATCGAGGCCGAAGTGTCCGGCACCGTGGTGGCCATCCTCGGCGAGAACGGCAGCCCGGTTGAATTCGACCAGCCGCTGTTCGTGATCCAGTAACGACGGGAGTCGGGAATGGAGAATGGGGAATCGCCAAAACGGCCGCATGAGCGGCTCGACGTATGGCGCGACTCCATGGACATGGTGGAAATGGTCTACAAAGCTTCTGAGGCATTTCCCCGATCCGAACTATTCGGATTGACGTCGCAGCTGCGGCGATCCGCGGTCAGCGTGCCGGCCAACATTGCCGAGGGTGCTGCCCGCCGCTCCACTCCCGAATACCTGCGTTTTCTGTCAATCGCCCGCGGATCGTTGTCCGAAGCAAGCACTCATCTGCAGATCGCCTGCCGCTTGGGCTACATCAGCCCAAGTACCGAACTTGATGAGCTGATTGATCGGATTTTCGCGCGTTTGACCGCTTTGATGAACGCCTTGCAAAAGCGTGGGAACTGAAGATGCAAGATTTTCCCAATTCCCGATTCCCCACTCCCCATTAACGGCCCTGACATGCTCGATAAAGTCGTAATCGCCAACCGGGGTGAAATCGCGCTGCGCATCCTGCGCGCGTGCCACACCCTGGGTATCCGCACGGTCGCGGTGCACTCCACCGTCGACCGCAACCTCAAGCACGTGGCCATGGCCGATGAATCGGTCTGCATTGGTCCGGCACCGTCGTCGGAAAGCTACCTCAACATCCCGGCACTGATCGCCGCGGCCGAAGTCACCGACGCCCAGGCCATCCACCCGGGTTACGGCTTCCTGTCCGAGAACGCCGACTTCGCCGAGCGCGTGGAGCAGTCCGGTTTCATCTTCATCGGCCCGCGTGCGGAAACCATCCGCCTGATGGGCGACAAGGTGGAAGCCATCCGCGCGATGAAGGCCGCCGGCGTGCCGTGCGTGCCCGGCTCGGGCGGCCCGCTGGGCGAAGACATCGTCACCAACACCAAGATCGCCCGTGAGATCGGCTACCCGGTCATCATCAAGGCCTCCGGTGGTGGTGGCGGCCGCGGCATGCGCGTGGTGCATGCCGAGGGCGCGTTGAAGGCCTCCATCGAAACCACCAAGTCCGAAGCCAAAGCGGCGTTCGGCAATGGTGAGGTCTACATGGAGAAGTACCTGGAAAATCCGCGTCACGTGGAAATCCAGGTGCTGGCCGACGGCCAGGGCAATGCCATCCACCTCGGTGAGCGCGACTGCTCGATGCAGCGTCGTCACCAGAAGGTGGTGGAAGAAGCACCGGCACCGGGCATCAGCTCCGAACTGCGCGAGCAGATCGGCAAGGTCTGCGTGGAAGCCTGCATCCGCATCGGCTACCGCGGCGCCGGCACCTTCGAGTTCCTGTTCGAAGACGGCAAGTTCTACTTCATCGAAATGAACACCCGCGTGCAGGTGGAACATCCGGTGACCGAGATGGTGACCGGTATCGACCTGGTTGCCGAGCAGCTGCGTATTGCCTCCGGCCAGAAGCTGAGCATCAAGCAGAGCGATGTGGTGCTGCACGGCCACGCGATCGAATGCCGCATCAACGCCGAGGACGCGGAAACCTTCATTCCCAGCCCCGGCCTGATCACCGGCTTCTATCCGCCGGGTGGCCCGGGTGTGCGCGTTGATACGCACATCTACGCCGGCTACAAGGTGCCGCCGAACTATGACTCGATGATCGGCAAGCTGATCGTGCACGGTCCGGACCGCGAAACCGCCATTGCCCGCATGCGGGTTGCGCTGAGCGAGATGGTCGTGGACGGCATCAAGACCAACGTCGCGTTGCAGCAGCGCATCATGCGCGACCAGGGTTTCCAGGCCGGTGGACAGAACATCCACTATCTGGAAAAGCGCCTTGCCGAGCGCAAGACGCGTTCGATCGCGCTGACCTGATCGGGGCAGCACCGGTAGTGCCGAGCCATGCTCGGCATGAAGGCCCAAAAGACTTACCCCTCCCCAGCCCTCCCCTTGGCTACGCCAAAGGGAGGGCGCAGGAATGTAGTGCCGAGCCATGCTCGGCAGGGCATTGGGGGTAGAAGCTCTGCCGAGCATGGCTCGGCACTACAGGCGGTGCTGCGACCATCAGGCACAAAAAAGGCGG
>DKPB01000083.1:0-93766 GCA_002471015.1 Stenotrophomonas sp. UBA7346 | reverse complement strand
CCGCCTTTTTTGTGCCTGATGCAGCTGCCGATCTACTCGGCCTCCACCACGGTCCCATCAACCGGCTCGGTGCCCAACGGAGAAGCCGGGTCCACCACCGTCACCGTCTCCACCGAACCATCCGGCCAGACGATCTGGAAACTGGCCCCCGGCTGCAACGTGGAAAACGGCAGCCCGCTCTGCGCCCGGTAGACCGCGGCTGCCTGGCTGGCACCGGCGCGGCGCAGGTCGGCATCGGAGCGCACATTGGTCAGCTTGATCTTGGACAGGTTGCGGTAACGCGCCTCGTAGGTATCGATCAGCACCACGCCCACGGCACCGGCCGAATACGCCACCAGCAACACCACCCACACCCAGAATTTGGCCCCATGCAGAAAGCGGCGATAGTTCATTGTTGTGCTCCCGGCTTGCGGATGAGGCTGTTGACCATGTTGTTCATTGTTTCCACACCTTGTCTCGGCACTGCTGCGTCGTACACGAAGGTTTCAAAATCCTGGCGGGGGTTGCGCGAACACACACCGCCGTTGGCGCAATAAGCCGTCATCAATGCGCTGTCCGGGCCGCATGCCAGACCCAGCCGGCAGGCAGCTACCTGCCATGCCAGTTGGCTCAGCTGCGTGCCCGACACCTTCCCTGCATACGCCTCATCGCCCGATGCCGCCACCCCCATGGCCGGTGAAATCGCCAGAAATGCTTCCGGGTCCTGCGCGTTCAGCACCCGCTCCACCAATCCCCGCTGGTAGTCCGCGTCCGCCTGCAGCGGCTGCCCCATCGCCAGCAACGCGGCCTCGGCGGCCAAGCTGCCAGCCTTGGCTGCCGCCTGCCGCTGCTGGGCCGACAAAGCGCTGCCCAGGCCGTCGGCGGCAGTGAATCCCTCGCAGCCCTGGCGCACCCGCTCCCGCGCCGCCAGCAAGCCCGGTGCGGCATCAAGCTTGAGCGAGGCCAGAAGGGGCGCGTCCGCAGCGTATGCCAAGGGATCCATCGCATAGGCACCGCAATAGTCGTAGATGCGGCTGAGCATCCAGGTGGCATCCGCATCACCCGTGGCTGCAGCGGTGCGCAACTGGCGGGCATAGCTGAACAGGCCTTGCCCGCGCTCAAAGCCGGCGCGTGGGTCCAACGCAAGCCCAGGCCCCACCCTGCTGCTGTCGGCATGTTCCGGCAGCGGGGGGGACGGCGTGACTACCGCCATCAGCGGCGCGTTGCCGCCCGACTCCGGTGCCATTTCTTCTCCCTCCGCCCCCAGCCCAGCGCCAGCACTGCGCCAGCCCATCGCCGCGGCCAGTACCGCCAGTGGCAACAGGAGCAAGTACCTGGGTTTTCTGGCCAGCAAAGAAAACATCAGCAAAGCCAATTGGGATGGGTAGGGGAACAACGTCAAGTGTAGCAATACCCGCGGTTTCAACGGCCCACCCGCGCAATCGTTGCCCGGCTCGTCTAGGATGCGTGCCCTGTCCCGCTGTTGCTGCACTGCCGCCATGCCCTTCCTCGAATTGACCCTGCGCTGCACCGAAACCACCCAGCCCCGTTACGAGAACGCCCTCGACGACGTCGGCGCGCTGGCGGTGACCATGCTCGACGCCGACGCCGATACCAGCAATGAGCGCGCGATCCTGGAGCCGGGCGTGGGCGAAACCCCGCTGTGGAACGAGCTGACCCTGAGCGCGCTGTTCCCGGCCGATACCAACGCACTGGCCCTGCTGGCCGCACTGGAAGCCTTCGATCCGGGCCTGGACTGGACCCACGCCAGCTTCCGCGCCGTGCAGGACGAAGACTGGGAACGCGCCTGGCTGGACCAGTTCCAGCCCATGCAGTTCGGCCAGCGCACCTGGATCGTGCCGTGGAACCACGACCTGCCGGAAGCCGCACAGGCCGCCGACGCCGCCATCGTGCGGCTGGACCCGGGCCTGGCCTTCGGCTCGGGCACCCACCCGACCACCGCGCTGTGCCTGCGCTGGCTGGACCAGCTCTCGGCCGACGGCGAGCTGGCCGGCAAGACCGTACTCGATTTCGGCTGTGGCTCCGGCATCCTGGCGCTGGCCGCGCTGAAGCTCGGCGCCGCCGCCGCGGTGGGCGTGGACAACGACCCGCAGGCATTGATCGCCACCCACGACAACGGTGAGCGCAATGGCGTGCATATTGCCGCCTACCTGCCGGAAGACGAGCCGGTCGCCACCTACCCGGTGGTGGTGGCCAACATCCTGGCCTCGGCACTGGACGCGCTTGCCGAACTGCTGGCCGCCCGCGTGGCAGCCGGCGGCCGGATCGCCCTGTCCGGCATCCTGCATGGTCAGGAAGATGAACTACTTCAGCGTTACGCGGCGTGGTTTGACCAACTGGAGGCCACCCAGGATGGCGACTGGATGCGCATCACCGGCGTGCGCCGTGCTTGAATGGGGGCAGTGCCTCGGCCTGTGCTGCCATGACTGACGAAACCACGCCCTCGCGCCCTTCGCTGGCCACCTTCCTGCAAGCTGCGCCCAAGCCCACCGGCGCAGCGGCGGCGGCCGACGCCGTGCCGGCGCCAACCATCGTGGAGCCTGCAGCAGAAGCCACGTTGGAACTGCCGCTGGCCAAACCGCTGGCCGACGACGAACCCGCGGCGCAGGGCTACGCCGATCAGGATGGCGAGCACCCGGCTGCGGATGCACCTACCGCCACCACCCAGGCGACCACCGCCCCCAGTTTCCTGCGCACCGCCACCGCCGCCAAGGCACCCGCGCCGGCCACACCGCGCTGGCAATGGGGTCTGGTCGCCGGGCTGGTGCTGTTGCTGGGCGTGCAGGTAGTGATTGCCGACCGTGCCCGCCTGGCCGCCGATGCCGGTACCCGGCCATGGGTGGCCGGCCTGTGCACCGTGCTGCGCTGCAGCCTGCCACCCTGGCATGAGCCGGCGGCATTCAGCATGCTCAGCCGTGACATCCGCCCGGTGCCCGGCCAAGCCGGTGCGCTGCAGGTCCAGGCCAGCTTCCGCAACGACGCCCGCTGGGCACAGGCGTGGCCGGCGCTGCGGCTGTCGCTGTCCGACGCCGACGGCCGGGTCATTGGCCGCCGCACCCTGCAACCGGCACAATACCTTGGCGCCGGTGCCGATCCACAGGCACGGCTGGAGCCAGGACAGAGCGCGCAGGTGTCGTTCCGGCTACGTGAGCCGGCCGCCGCCACGGTCGCCTACAGCTTCGAATTCCAGTAACAGCGGGTCGCTGGCGTGGCAGGGCGGCCGCCCACGCGCTAGACTCCCTCCCCCACGCCGGACCAGCTAACGCCCGGCATCGTCGAACTTGCGGGAACTCCCTTGAACGCTGCCCCCACCCGTCCTGACATCAGTCGTGGCGCTCCGAAGCCGCCGCTTCGTGAACATGTCGCCCAGTCCGTACGGCGCTATCTGCGCGATCTTGATGGCTGTGACGCCGACGATGTGTACGAGATCGTGCTGCGCGAGATGGAAATCCCGTTGTTCGTGGAAGTACTGAACCACTGTGAAGGCAACCAGAGCCGCGCCGCGGCGCTGCTGGGCATCCACCGCGCCACCCTGCGCAAGAAACTGAAGGAATACGGGCTGGCGTAAAGCCGCCGCTCCAACTGTAGAGCCGAGCCATGCTCGGCTGAGGCGCTACAGGTAATCCCCGCCGTCGTGCATTGCTGGGAAGGCCCCTGCCGAGCATGGCTCGGCACTACGGTTGGGCATCCCAGGGTTACAACTGGTATCTCCCGGCCACGGATGTGACCGCGCGGCTACAATACGGGCCCGCTTCCGCTTCCCCTGCCTCCCCATGTCTGCTGATCTGCTGCCCGTCCGCCGGGCCCTGCTGTCCGTTTCCGACAAGACCGGTCTGGTCGAACTGGCCCGTGCCCTGGCCGCCCGCAACGTCGAGCTGCTGTCCACCGGCGGCACCGCCAAGGCAATCCGTGAGGCCGGCCTGCCGGTCAAGGACGTGTCCGATGTCACCGGCTTCCCGGAAATGATGGACGGCCGGGTCAAGACCCTGCACCCGATGGTGCACGGCGGCCTGCTCGGCCGCGCCGGCACCGATGACGCGGTGATGGCCGAGCACGGCATCGCCCCGATCGACCTGCTGGTGCTGAACCTGTACCCGTTCGAATCGGTTACCGCCAAGGCCGACTGCACGCTCGCCGACGCGGTGGAGAACATCGACATCGGCGGCCCGGCCATGCTGCGCAGCGCGGCCAAGAACTTCGCCCGCGTCGCCGTGGCGACCAGCCCGGACCAGTACGACGCACTGCTGGCCGAGCTGGCCAGCAACGACGGCAAGCTGTCCGCCGCCAAGCGCTTCGAACTGTCGGTGGCCGCGTTCAACCGCGTTGCCCAGTACGACGCGGCGATCAGCAACTACCTGTCGGCCGTGACCGACACCAGCGCTGCGGTGCCGGTGCGCAACGAATACCCGGCGCAGATGAACTCCTCTTTCATCAAGGTCATGGACCTGCGTTACGGCGAGAACCCGCACCAGAGCGGCGTGTTCTACCGCGACCTGTACCCGGTGCCGGGCACCCTGGCCACCTTCGTGCAGCTGCAGGGCAAGGAACTGAGCTACAACAACCTGGCCGACGCCGATGCCGCATGGGAATGTGTGCGTCAGTTCGAGGTGCCGGCCTGCGTCATCGTCAAGCACGCCAACCCGTGCGGCGTGGCCGTGGCTGCCGATGTCGGCGCCGCCTACGAGATGGCCTACAACACCGACCCGACCAGCGCCTTTGGCGGCATCCTCGCCTTCAACCGCACGCTGGACGCGGCCACCGCCAAGACCATCCTCGACCGCCAGTTCGTCGAAGTGCTGATCGCCCCGGATTACGAGCCGGCCGCGCTGGACTACGCCACCAAGAAGGCGAACGTGCGCGTGCTGCGCATCCCGGCCGGTGACGCACGCAACAACTACGACACCAAGCGCATCGGCTCCGGCCTGCTGATCCAGAGCGCCGACAACCGCGGCATGCGCGCCGACGAACTGAAGACCGTCACCCAGCGCGCGCCGACTGCCGCTGAAACGCGCGATCTGCTGTTCGCCTGGCGCGTAGCCAAGTACGTCAAGTCCAACGCGATTGTCTACGCCAAGGACGAGCGCACGATTGGTGTGGGCGCTGGCCAGATGAGCCGTGTCTACTCGGCCCGCATCGCCGGCATCAAGGCCGCCGACGCAGGCCTGGTAGTACCGGGCTCGGTGATGGCATCGGATGCGTTCTTCCCGTTCCGCGACGGCCTGGACGCCGCCGCCGAAGCCGGCATCACCGCGGTGATCCAGCCGGGTGGTTCGATGCGTGACAACGAAGTGATCGCCGCTGCCGACGAACATGGCATCGCGATGGTGTTCACCGGCGTGCGCCACTTCCGTCACTGATTCCGTCACAGAGAGCTGGCACATGGCGACCAGGGTTTTCCCGCGTTTGATTTCCCTGCTCGCCGTCGCCCTGCTGGCTGCGTGCCAGCAGGGCGCGCCCGCACAGAACGACGCTGCTGCAGCGAAGCCCAAACTCAGCTACGAGGCCGGGGTGATGGCGGTGCTGCAGGAGCGCTATGGCAATGCCGTGCAGTTGCAGGGGCAATGGACGCAGCAACTGAGTGATGCCGATCTGGGGCAGGCCCGCCAGGTGCACCGCGACATCTGCGCCGACCAGAGCATCAGCGTGCAGAACGGCAACTACCGCATGCTGGCGATCTGCACCACGTACGACAACGCCAGCCCGATCGAACTGGGCAGCACCGATTTCATCATCCTTCACCGCGCCGCCGATGACGGCGTCAGCGTCGCCGCCGAACTGCTCGGCCAGGGCAGCGGCACCGGCGGCAAGCCGGGCACCGTCAACACGCTGCAAATGGGCGCAAATGCCTGGGGCTTCCAGGTTGACGACGAACTGGTGGTGGTTGGCGCAGCAATGCGCAATCGCGCCTGGTACGTGTTCGATGGCGGCAAGACCTTGTCCAGCGCAGGCTGGCTGCGCAGCCATCTGGATGATCGCAATGCGATCGACTGCAATGGCTCCGGCCACTGTTCGCATGGGCGCCTGGACCTGAACTTCGACGCGGCACCCGACAACAGCCAGCCGCAGCTTGCTTACTGGCCGCTGCGCGTGCAGGAGAAAGGCCGGGGCTGTGCAGGTGCAGTGAACAAGAGCCACAGCATCGCTTACGACACTACGCAATCGCGCTACCTGATTCCTTCCACCATGCAGCTGGAGGCTTGCAACTGATGCGTTATGCCCTTCTCGCAGTCGCGGCCAGCCTTTGTGCAGCGCTGCTCGCCGGCTGCGGCAGCAGCACGCTGACCGACGCCCAGCACACCGCACTCGCCACGCTCGGCAAGCAATTGCCGGCGCCCTACCGCGATGGACTGATCACCACCTCGGCACATCGCCATGGCGAGGACATCGTATTCGTGGTGAGCTTCCCCGACGCCAGCGTGGCCATGGCCAAGGCCAAGCCCGACGTGGTCGAAGCATTGCGCCGTGACGAGGACGAGGCCATCACCGAGCTGTGCATGGAACCGGCATTGGCCCCGGTCTATGCAGCAGGTGGTGGTGTCCGCCGCCGCTTCGTGGATGCCAACGGCGCGGTGTTCTTTGAAGTCGAGCTGAAAGCCAAGCATTGCACCCCCCATTGATGCCCCACAGGAACTGACCCCATGAAAATCCTCGTCATCGGCTCTGGCGGCCGCGAACACGCACTTGCCTGGAAGCTGGCGCAATCGCCGCGCGTGAGCGAAGTGATCGTCGCCCCCGGCAACGCCGGCAGCGCCACCGAAGGCAAGTGCCGCAATGTCGCGATCAAGGTCAACGACATCGATGGCCTGCTGAAACTGGCGCAGGACGAGGCCGTGGGCCTGACCGTGGTAGGCCCGGAAGTGCCGCTGGTACTGGGTGTGGTCGATCGCTTCCGCGAAGCCGGCCTGCGCATCTTCGGCCCAACCGCGGCTGCCGCGCAGCTGGAAGGCAGCAAGGCCTTTGCCAAGGATTTCCTTGCCCGCCACGGCATTCCCACCGCGTACTACGCCGTGCATACGGAAGTGGATTCCGCGCTGGCCTACCTGCATGAAAAGGGCGCGCCCATCGTGATCAAGGCCGACGGGCTCGCCGCTGGCAAGGGCGTGATCGTGGCGATGACGATGGAAGAAGCCGAAGCCGCCGTGCACGACATGCTCAGCGGCAATGCCTTCGGCGATGCCGGCGCACGCGTGGTGATCGAGGAGTTCCTCGAAGGCGAGGAAGCCAGCTTCATCTCGATGGTCGACGGCCGCATCGCATTGCCGATGGCCACCAGCCAGGACCACAAGCGCGTGGGTGATGGCGATACCGGCCCCAATACCGGCGGCATGGGCGCTTATTCGCCAGCACCGGTGGTGACCCCGGACGTGCATGCCCGGGTGATGCGCGAGGTGGTGGAGCCGACCGTGGCCGGCATGATCGCCGACGGCGTGCCGTTCACCGGCTTCCTCTATGCCGGCCTGATGATCGATGCCAGCGGCGCGCCCAGGGTGATCGAGTTCAACGTGCGCTTTGGCGACCCGGAAACCCAGCCGGTGATGCTGCGCCTGCAGTCGGATCTGGTGGATCTGGTCGAAGCCGCCATTGATGGCGCGCTGGCCGGCGTGGAAGCGCAATGGGACCCGCGCCCGTCGCTCGGTGTCGTGCTGGCCGCCAAGCCCTACCCGGAAACCCCGATCACCGGGGATGTGATCAGCGGCCTGGGCGATGTGCCGGCCAGTGCCAAGGTCTTCCATGCCGGCACCGCGCTGGATGCCGACGGTAATGTGGTCAGTGCCGGCGGCCGCGTGCTGTGTGTGGCCGCATTGGGCGACAGCGTTGGCGATGCGCAGCAGCATGCGTATGCCGGCGTTGGCAAGATCCACTGGGCCAATGAGTTCCACCGCAACGACATTGGCTGGCGCGCGATCGCGCGCGAGCAGCAGTAAGCGGAGGCTCACCCCTCCCCAACCCTCCCCTGCACTGCGTGCAAGGGAGGGAGCAGAAATGTAGTGCCGAGCCATGCTCGGCAAAGGCTCTACCGGTAATGCCTCAGCCGAGCATGGCTCGGCTCTACATCTGAAGCCTCAGCCGAGCATGGCTCGGCTCTACACCTGAAGCCTCAGCCGAGCATGGCTCGGCTCTACATGTGAAGCAGAGCTCGGTTTTACCGATGCACGCTACCGATGCTCGCCGCCGGATAACGCAGGCCCGCCGCTGCATCCACCGGGAACACCGCGTCGATCCGCGCCAGGTCCTCGGCACTCAGAACCACCTCCAGCGCGCCCAGGTTCTCTTCCAGGTACGGCAGACGCTTGGTGCCCGGAATCGGCACCAGGTCATCGCCCTGCGCCAATACCCAGGCCAATGCCAACTGCCCCGGCGTCACACCCTTGTCGGCAGCGATCGCATTGACCTGCTCAACCAAAGCCAGATTCCTATCGAAGTTCTCGCCCTGGAAGCGCGGCGAGTTGCGGCGGTAATCGCCGTCCTCGAAATCGGCCGGGCTGCGGATCGCGCCGGTCAGGAAACCACGCCCCAGCGGCGAGTACGGCACGAAACCAATACCCAATTCACGCACCGTGGCCAGCACATCGTTCTGCTCCGGCTCGCGTGACCACAGCGAGTACTCGGTCTGCAGCGCGGTGATCGGATGCACCGCATGCGCGCGACGGATGGTTTCCGGCGCGGCCTCGGACAGACCCAGGTAACGCACCTTGCCCTGCTCGACCAGCCGCGCCATCGCCCCCACCGTGTCCTCGATCGGCACCTGCGGATCAACACGGTGCTGGTAGTACAGGTCGATGTGATCCACGCCAAGCCGCTGCAGGCTGGCCTCGCAGGCGGCCTGCACATATTCCGGGCGACCATCCACGCCACGCGCCTGCGGGTCCTTGGCGTCCAGCCGCACGCCGAACTTGGTGGCCAGGAACACCTGCGCGCGACGGTCGGCAATCGCCTTGCCGACCAGCACCTCGTTGGTATGCGGGCCGTACATGTCGGCGGTATCCAGCAGCGTCACGCCACGCTCCAGCGCGCGGTGGATCACCGCAATCGAGGCGGCGTCATCACCACGGCCGCCGTAGAACGCACTCATGCCCATGCAGCCCAGGCCAAGTGCGGAAACAACAGGACCATTGCGGCCCAGAACTCGGGTTTTCATCGGCGACTCCAACGGGGGGAAAGGACGGAGGCAACTGTAGGCCCTCGCCACTATGTCAATAAAGGCGGATACTCCGCATTGACCATGAAGCCTGACTTCACAGTAGATCCCGCCCTGTTGCCGGCCCTGGCGGCCTTCGCCTGCGTGGCCAGGCATGCCAGCTTCCGCCAGGCAGCCATCGAACTGGCGGTTTCGCCGTCGGCTTTGTCGCAGACCATCCGCAACCTGGAGCGCCGGCTCGGCACCCGCCTGTTGCAACGAACCACCCGCCGGGTTGGCCTGACCGAGGCCGGCCAGCGCCTGTTGCTGGACACCGCGCCGGCGCTGGCCCGGATCGGCGAGGCCCTGCATGCGGTGGAAGCCAACCGTGATGTCGCCACCGGCCAGTTGCGCATCACCGCGCCGCGTTTCGCCATCGAGCACCTGCTGCTGCCACACCTGCCCGCCTTCCACGCCGCCTACCCGCAGGTGGAAGTGGAGCTGTCGATGCAGGCGGCACTGGTCGATGTGGTCGGCGAAGGCTTCGATGCCGGCATCCGCCTGGGCGAGGCGCTGGCCGATGGCATGATCGCGGTGCCGTTGGGGCCACCCATGCGCTGGACCGTGGTCGCCGCGCCGGCGTATCTGCAGCGGCATGGCACACCGCAAACACCGGAAGAACTGATCGGCCATGCCTGCATCCGTCACCGCAACAGCAATGGCCGGGTGATGCCCTGGGAGTTCAGCCGTGATCACCGCGACTTCACCCTCGATGTCAGCGGGCCTCTGCTGCTCAACGACAGCACGCTGGCCTTGCAGGCAGCGCGCGACGGACTTGGCCTGCTGCAGATATTCGAAGCCATCGCCCGCGCCGACATCGACGCGGGTCGCGTGCATGGACTGCTCGATGACTGGCAACCGCCCTATCCCGGCTTCCATCTCTATTACCCCTCGCGCGAACAACTGGCACCCAAGCTGCGCGTGTTCCTCGATTTCATGCGCGCGGCCAATGCCGCAGGCTGAGCCCTGCACACTTGCAGACGGTTCGCGCTTGCCTGCATCGCCACGGCACCGCAAGCTGACAACCTGATCCCCGCGAGTCCACGCTTCCGGCATGCGCCGCCTCGACCGTCACCTCGGCCAACTCTGGGCCCACGAAAAAGCCAGCTACGGGTTGCGCGTGTTCATCGCCCTCACCGCCGCCATCGCCTATGGCTGGTACGACGGCCACATCGAAGCCATCCCCGGCCTGTTCCTGGGCATCATCGCCAGCGCCATCGCCGAGACCGATGACAACTGGTTGGGCCGTACAAAATCCGTGCTGTTGTCGTTGCTGTGCTTTGCCGCTGCTGCGGCGGCGGTCATCGCGCTGTTCCCCTACCCGGTTCCCTTCATCAGCGCGTTGGCACTGACCGCCTTCGGCCTGACCCTGCTCGGCGCCCTGGGCGAGCGCTATGCCTCCATCGGTCAGGCCACGGTGACGCTGGCGATCTACGCGATGATCGCGATGGACCAGCACCACAACGTCAGCCAGCAGCAGGCACTGCGCGAGGTGATCCCGCTGCTGGTTGGCGCCGCCTGGTACGGCCTGCTGTCGATCCTGTGGACGGCGATGTTCGCCAACCGCCCGGTACGCGAACGGCTGGCGCGGCTGTTCTTCGAACTTGGCCATTACCTGCAGCTCAAGGCCGACCTGTTCGAGCCGGTGCGGCACGGCAATCTGGAAGCACGCCGACTGGCGCTGGCCGAGCAAAACGTGCGCGTGGTGCAGGCACTGAACATCGCCAAGACCGCCATCCTCAGTCGCTTCGGCCGCTCCGGCCGGCCCGGCGTGCAGTCAGGCCTGTACTTCCGCCTGTATTACATGGCGCAGGACTTCCACGAGCGCGCCAGCTCCTCGCACTATCCGTATGAAGCCCTGGCCGAGGCCTTCTTCCACAGCGACGTGCTGTTCCGCTGTCGGCGTCTGCTGTCACTGCAGGGCAAGGCCTGCCAGACGCTGGGAGAGGCCATCCGCCTGCGCCAGCCGTTCGACTATGGCGAACGCACCCGCGTCGCCGGCCAGGACCTGCAGTCTTCCCTGCAGTACCTGCGTGAGCAGCGCAATCCGCAGTGGACGCGCCTGCTGGGCTCGCTGCAACTGCTGGCCGCCAACCTGACCAGCATCGAGCGGCAGCTGTCCGAAGCCGCACTGGCGGATACCCCGCTGGAAGGCATCGACACCCGCCTGCGCGATTCCTCGCCGCACACACTGCGCGAAATGGGCACCCGCCTGCGCCAGGCCCTGACGCCAGGCTCGCTGCTGTTCCGCCATGGCGTCCGTATCGGTCTGGCGCTGATTGCCGGCTATGCCCTGCTGAAGCTGGTGCACCCGGAGAACGGTTACTGGATCCTGCTGACCATCGTCTTCGTCTGCCGGCCCAATTTTGGCGCCACCCGCCTGCGGCTGGTGCAACGTATCGCCGGCACCCTGCTCGGCCTGGGCGTGACCTGGGCATTGATGCAGCTGTTCCCCGGCACCGGCCTGCAACTGTTGCTGGCGCTGGCAGCGGCCCTGCTGTTCTTCATCACCCGCACCGATAGATATCTGTTGGCGACCGCCGCGATCACGGTGATGGCCTTGCTGTGCTTCAACCTGATCGGCAATGGTTTCGTGCTGATCTGGCCGCGCTTCCTCGACACCTTGATCGGCTGCGTCATCGCCGCCATCGCCTCGCTGTTGATCCTGCCCGACTGGGAAGGCCGGCGCCTGCACAAGGTGATGGCGCAGGTGGTTGCCACCGGCGCCGCCTATCTGGACGAGGTGCTGGGCCAGTACCGCAGCGGCATGCGCGACGACCTGCCCTACCGCATCGCCCGCCGCGACATGCACAACGCCGACGTCGCCTTGTCGGTGGCCTTGTCGAACATGCTGCGCGAACCCGGTTATGCACGCGGCAATCTGGATGCGGGCTTCCGCTTCCTCGCCCTGTCCAACACCTTGCTTGGCTATCTGTCAGCGTTGGGGGCGCATCGTGCACAGGCGGATGCAGTCAATGAAGATGCCCTGGTTGCAGGTGGGCATCGGCAGCTGCAGCAGTCCTTGGCTGCATTGTCTGAAGCCTTGGGCAAGCGCCAGCCGGCAGACCCGCAGGAAGACGAGATCGCACTGGCCGATGCGCTGGAGCAGATGCCGGACGAGATCGATGAGAAGTCGCGACTGGTGCGTACCCAGCTGGCCTTGATGCTGCGACTGTTGCCGAAGCTGAGGGCGTCGGCGGAAGAAGCGATGTCGCCGGCGTAGTTGCTGTTACCCCCTCCCTTGCGCGGAGCGCAGGGGAGGGTTGGGGAGGGGTGCCGTTGATTCTGCCTTTGGCATTACCACCAGGAATGCTCCTCTTGCCGCGCTCAAATCGTGAGCAACCCGCAAGCGGAGCCATCACCCGCTTCGCGGCTTACGCCGCTCCCACGGCAGCACGACGCACCGGCATGAAGTACACCAGCAGCCCGATCACCGCGAACACACCGCCCAAGACACAGACCCCAGTCCAACCATAATGCGTCCACGCCATCGTGCTCAGCACCGAACCGCTGGCGCCGCCGATGAAGTAGCAGGTCATATACGCCGAGGTGATGCGGCTGCGCGCGCCTTCATCCAACTGGTAGATCACACTCTGGTTGTTGATGTGGACCGCCTGCACGGCGATATCCAGCAGCAGTACACCGGCAATCAAGGCGCTCAACGATACCGGCGCGAACGCCAGCAACAGCCACGACAGCAGCATCATCAGCAGGCCGCCGAGCGCAACCGCACGGCCATGGCCGCGATCGGTGAGCTTGCCGGCACTGCTTGCGGCCAGCGCACCGGCTGCACCTATCAAGCCAAACAGGCCGATGCTGGCAATGGAGTAGTGATAGGCCGGGCCGGACAACAGGAAGGCCAGCGGCGTCCAGAACACGCTGAAGCCGGCGAACAACAGCGCCCCCAGCAACGAGCGCTGGCGCAGCAGCGGTTCATCGCGCAGCAGCGCAAGCACCGAGCCGAGCAGGCGCGGATAGGACAGGCTGGCGCTGGGCTGGTGGGCCGGCAGCACCCGTGCCAGCACCACCGCCAGTAGCAGCAAGGCCGCGCAGGCCACCCAGTAGATGGTGTGCCAGGAACCCAACCCGGCCAGCAGGCCCGAGGCGGTGCGCGCCAGCAGGATGCCCAGCAGCAAGCCGGCCATGATGGTGCCCACCACCCGCCCGCGGTGTTCCGGCGTGGCCAGCCCGGCGGCATGGGCAACGATCACCTGCGCCGCCACCGCGCTCAGTCCGGCCAGCGCTGTGCCGGCCAATAGCTGGGCGAAATGCGTGGCGGTGGCGCTGATGGCCAGGCCCACCGCCGCCAGCACGAACAGCCCAACGATCAGCCGCCGGCGTTCCAGCCGGTCGCCCAGCGGCACGATCAGCAACAGGCCGGCGGCATACGCCAGCTGCGCCACCGTCACCACCCAGCCGGCCTGCCCGGGGTCGATGGCGAAGGCCTCGGCAACCAGTTGCAACAACGGCTGCGCGTAGTAGTTGCCGGCCACGATCAAGCCAGTGGCGGCGGCCAGCAGCAGGACCTGGGCCTGGCTCAGCGGGCGATGGAGGGAGGGGGCAGCAGCGCTCATCGGGGGAACCTGTGGGAAAGCGGGGGCCAGTCTGCGCGGCCCTGCGCGATGACACAAATGTATTGTTTTCATCCAACCCATCTGTTTCAGTGATGGCATGTTCACCCTGCGCCAGCTTGAGTTCGTCGTCGCGGTTGCCGAGGAAGGCGGCTTCACCGCTGCCGCCAGCCGCTGCCACACCGTGCAGTCGGCCTTGAGCCACCAGATCGCACGACTGGAGGAGGCGCTGGGTACCCGCCTGTTCGAGCGCGGTGCCCGCCATGTACGGCCAACCGCTGCTGGCGATGTGTTCCTGCTCCATGCGCGGCTCACCCTGCAGGCCGCCGCGCGCCTGCAGGAAGAAATGGCGCTCGCTCTGGGCACCGTGCGTGGACGTATCAACATCGGCCAGATCACCTCGCTCAACGTGGTCGACGTGCCGGCCCTGCTGGCCGCCTTCCGCAATGCACACCCTGCCGTGGAAGTGCACCTGAAAGCCGGCATGAGCGATGCCCTGCTGGCCGAACTGGAACTGGGCCAGCTGGACCTGGCCCTGGTCGGCGTCGGCCCCCAGGTCAGCCTGCCCCCCCAGCACCGCTTGCTGCATGAGGAAGGGCTGTCGCTGGTGATGCCGGTCGGGCATGCACTGGCCGCCGCCGCCAGCGTGCCGTTGCAGGCTTTGCAGGGGCTGCCCCTGGCCGCACTGGTCCCGGGTGCTGGCGTCCGCCGCATGCTGGACGATGCACTACGCGAGCGTGGCATCCAGGCTCAGCTGCAGTACGAGGTGACCCACAGCGAGCTGCAGCAGCAGCTGGTCGCGGCCGGGCTGGCGGTGGCGGTGGTGCCCGACAGCATGGCCACGCGCATGCAGCGCACCGTGGTGCGGCCATTGCGCGAGGCCTTCCGCTTCCGCACCTGCGCGGTATGGCGGCAGGACCCTACCCCTGCCGCACGTGCGTTGCTGGCGCTGTTGCCCAACCCTGCGGCCTGAGCCGCCTTCGCCAATACCTGCCGGGCGGTCTGCTAATGTGCCGCGCAGCACCGAGGAGTCACGATGTCCGGCCACAACCAGTTCGCCCTGCTCACGCAGCGCCGCTTCCTCCCGTTCTTCATCGTCCAGGCGCTGGGCGCCTTCAACGACAACATCTACCGCCAGGCGATCATCGGCCTGCTGTTCTACCTGGGCGTCAGCAGCGAAGAACGCACGCTGTACACCAACCTGGCGCCGGCACTGTTCATCCTGCCCTATTTCCTGTTCTCGGCACTTGCCGGGCAGATCGCCGAGAAGCTGGAAAAGCAGAAGCTCATCGTCATCACCACCACCATGGAGATCGTGGTGATGTCACTGGCGGCGGTCGGCTTCCTTACCCAGAACATGCCGGTGCTGCTGGTTGCGCTGTTCTGCACCGGTCTGCAGTCCACCCTGTTCGGCCCGGTCAAATACTCGGTGCTGCCGTCCATCCTCAAGCCCGAGGAACTGACCGGCGGCAATGGCCTGGTGGAAATGGGCACGTCCATCTCCATCCTCACCGGCATGATTGCCGGCGGCATGATCTTTGCGCTGGCGGGCACCCATGGGCCAATCGTCGCCGCCGTTGCCATCATCGCGCTGGCGCTGATCGGCAACTTCACCGCCCGCATGATCCCCCGCGTGGATGCCGGCGCGCCGGACCTGAAGATCAACTGGAACCCGATCAGCGAATCGCTGGCGGTGCTGCGCCTGGCCAAGAAGCAGAAGGCGGTGCGCAATGCCATCCTCGGGGTGTCGTGGTTCTGGTTCTTCGGCACCGTCCTCACCTCGCAGCTGCCGACTTATGCGGTGGTCAACCTGGGCGGCGACGAGGTGCTGTACATCTTCGCGCTGGCATTGTTTTCGCTGGGCACCGGCGTGGGCTCGCTGCTGTGCGAGAAGCTGTCCGGGCGCATCGTCGAGATCGGCCTGGTACCGCTGGGCGCCTTCGGCATGAGCGCCTTCCTGCTGGACCTGTACTTCGCCCGTACCGGTGCGGTGACCGTATCGGGCCTGGACGTGGCCGGCTTCGTCCAGCAGCCCGGCAGCTGGCGCATCATCATCGACCTGCTCGGCATCGGCCTGTTCACCGGCTTCTTCGTGGTGCCGCTGTTCGCGCTGATCCAGAGCCGCACGCCGAAATCGGAAATGTCGCGGGTGTTCGCCGCGCTCAACATCCAGAACTCCGGCTTCATCGTGCTGGCCGCGGTGCTGGGCCTGCTCAGCCAGCGTCTGCTGGGCTGGAGCATCCCGCAGGTGTTCCTGGCACTTGCCATCGCCAACATCGTGGTGGCGATCTACATCTTCAGCATCGTGCCCGAGTTCCTGATGCGCTTCCTCAGCTGGGTGATGGTGCGCTCACTGTACCGGCTGCGGGTCAAGGGGGTGGAAGCCAATGTGCCGGACGAGGGCGCTGCGCTGATCGTCTGCAACCATGTCAGCTACATGGACGCACTGATCCTGTCGGCGGTGATCCCGCGCCCGGCCCGCTTCGTCATGTATTACCGCATCTTCAACATTCCGGTGATGCGCTGGATCTTCAAGACCGCCAAGGCCATCCCCATCGCCAGCCCCAGGGAAGATGCCGCACTGATGCAACGCGCCTTCGACGAGGTGGATGCGGCGCTGGCCGAGGGCGAGCTGGTCTGCATCTTCCCCGAAGGCGCCCTGACCAAGGACGGCGAGATTGCCGCCTTCAAATCCGGGGTGGAGAAGATCCTCGCACGGCGCCCGGTGCCGGTCGTGCCGATGGCGCTGAAAGGCATGTGGGCCAGCATGTGGAGCCGCCGCGATACCCGCTTGGGACGCATGCGCGTACCGCGCAGGTTCCGTGCCCATATCGAGGTGGTAGCCGGGCCGCCGGTGAAGGGGGAAAACACCAGCGCCGCGGCCCTGGAAGCGGCAGTGCTCAGGCTTCGTGGTGATCAAGCATAGGAATAGTTGCTTTCCAGACGTCTTCGTTCTGGCTACCCTACGCCGCAAGGCACACTCGTATGGGTACACCATGCGGTGCAGCGCCAAGGGGAGTCATGGACCAGACCACGCATAACAACACACCCCCTGTTGTAACCGGGCCCACGGGCAACGTGCAGCAGGTGCACCACTACTACCACCCGCACAAGTCGGGCGGCGTCGCCGCGTTGCTGGAGGTGATACCGGGCCTGTTCCAGGTCTTTGGCATCGGCCACATGTATGCCGGCAACGTGGTGACCGGCCTGCTCTTCATGTTCGGCTACTGGGCGCTGGCTTTCGTCAACTTCCTGCTGTGCTTTGTCTTCATCGGCTTCATCACCTGGCCACTATGCTGGGTCGCGACCATGATCATTTCGCCGTTGATCGCGGCCAATACCTGCAAATCACGTTAACCCCCTGCTGCCCAAATCGGAGATATGGATGAACACCGTCAACACCAGCAACAGCATTCCCAACTACCTCGCGTGGTCGATCATCTCCACGGTCCTGGCTACCTGCCTGTGTTGCCCGCTGGGCCTGCTGGGCATTGTCGGTATCGTGTTTTCCACCAAGGTGAATTCGCTGCTGGCGCAGGGTGACATCGACGGTGCGCGGCGTGCGTCCAACACCGCCAAAACCTGGTGCTGGGTCACCACCGGGCTGGCCATCCTCGGCCTGGTGATCAACATCATCTATTTCGCCACCGTGGGTAGCGCCGGTTACATGGAAATGCTGCAGCAGTACCAGTAAGACCTTGGCACTGACGTTCTCACGTACCCAGAAAGTCCTGTTGGCCGGGATGGCGGTTGCCGTCCCGGCCGGCGTCTGGCTGCTGTGGAAGTTCGACCCCAACGCTGCAGGCAATCCGTTCCCCCCCTGCATGTTCTACGCCTTCACCGGGCACTATTGCATTGGCTGCGGCTTGACCCGGGCGTTGCATGCACTGGTCCACGGCGATGTGGTGCGGGCGTTTTCCTTGAACCCTCTCGGTCTCGTCACACTGGCGGTAGTGCCGCTGATGATGCTGTGGTCGGCCGGCTGGCAACCGCGCTGGCTGCAGCCTTTCATGCGCGTGGCAATGGAGCCGCGTCTGTGGCTGGTGTTATTGCCGACCTACTGGATAGCACGCAACCTTCCCTGGTTCCCCTTTACCCTGCTCGCGCCCACCTGAGAGCATTCCACTGCGGCAGCGCTCGGCGGCACCTGTCGGCCTGCGCGCCTGCAGGGTAATGCATGGCCAGCCACGACCGATGGAATGTTCGGCCCGTAGCCCGGGCAAGCGCAGCGCACCCAGGCACGTGGCGGACAGCTCGATCCCCACAGGGACTCCGATCCCCGCGTGCGCTGCGCTTACCGGCTACGCTGCCTTCAGGCTCAGCCAACCCAACCGGCGATCACCAGCATTGCCACCAGCGCCATCCACAGCAGCAGCATGCGCCAGACCACGCTCATCGCATCGCGCAACTCGGGGTAGCGCTCATCGGCCGGCAGATGGCCCGCCAGCTCTGCAGCCTCAGCTTCTTCCACCAGTTCCGCGCCAACACTGGCGCGTGCTGCCTCGGCCAGGAAGCCGTTCTGCAGTGTCCAGCGATTGCCGCCAGCGCGCCGCCATGCTGAAAACACCGTGTCGAAATTAGCAACCAGCGCCATCGACAGCGTCATCAACTGCGCCACCGGCCATTCCAGCACCGCCAAGGCCCAGTCACCGGCATTGCGTGCAGGCAGGGCCAACTGGCTTGATTGCGCGCCTTGCGTGGCCTGCGCCAACAGGCGGTACAGCAGCACACCGGCCGGGCCCAGCAGCAGGAACCAGAACAGCGGCGCAAACCAGCGGCGCAGGGCATTGACCGCAGTGGCCTCGACCAGGCTGGGCATGTCCTCACGCACGCTGCCACCGGCCGATTGCAGGTGTGACAAGGCAACCTCTCGGCGACTGCCATCATCGGCATCGATCACTGCTTCCACATCACGGTCGAGGTCGCGCGGGCCCCAGCACAGCGCCAGCATCAGCACCCCGAACAACAACGCTGGCAGGCCATACAGCCGCCCATCCAGACTCCACTGCAGCAGTGCCACCAGCAACACCAACGGGGCGATGGCCAGCACCAGCAGATAGGGGCGGCCCTGCTCGGCATCGCCCTGGCCCTGCAACCAGGCCAGCCACCGGCCAAACCAGCGCCAATCACGCACGGCGGACAGCAGCGCCGGGGCCAGGTGGCCCAGCACGAGTGCGGCGATGACAGCTACCAGGGTCGTGAACATGCGCTTCCTCCGGCCTGCGATTGTAGGCGCTGGCGCCGCGGCTTACCCATGATCCGGGCGGGTCCCGGGCTGCTGGCGGTACCAATGCTCCACCAGGCTGCGCGCGATCGATATCTTCGCCGGCAACAGCAGGCCCTGTCCGTCATCGGACAGCTCACGCTGCAGGGCCGCGGCCACTTCTTCACGGCTGCACCAGCGCGCGTCCTCCAGCTCCCCGTCGACGGTGGGTACATCGTCATGCGCAGTGGCGGCGAAGCCGACCATCAAGGCACCGGGGAAGGGCCAGGGCTGGCTGCCCAGGTAGCGCGACGCGATCACCCGCACCCGGGTTTCCTCATAGACCTCGCGCGCCACAGTCTGCTCGAAGGTTTCCCCGGGTTCGACAAAGCCGGCCAGCACCGAGTAGCGCCGCGGCGCCCAGTTGGCCTGGCGGCCCAGCAGCAGGCGGCCGTTGTTTTCCACGGCCACGATGATCGCCGGGTCTACCCGCGGATAGTGCTCGGTGCCGCATTGCCGGCAATGGCCGATGAAGCCGGCGCGACCAAACTGGATAGCCGCGCCACACACACCGCAATAGCGGTTGCGCGAATGCCAATACGACATGCCGCGGGCATAGGAAAAGATATTGACCACCTCGGCCGGCCAGATCGTGGCGGCCTGGCGCAGGTCCACGCGGCCGGGGGCCTGCACGGTGACATTGCCGGCCTCGACCACGAACCAGGCCGTGTCCGCGCCCTTGCCCAGATAGATCGCCGTGCCGGGGCCGCCGCCCAGGTCGCTGCCCAGGGGCAGGAAGGGCTGCTCGTCGGCATTGGCCAATGCGCGGCCATCGGTATCCAGCACCAGTACCCGCGCCTGTGGCCACAGGGCCGCCAGCGCATCGGCGTCAGCACGCAGCGTGTCACCCCGATCCAGTGCGGTCGCGGCGAAAGCGTACCCGGAAAACTTGTATTCAGCGTTTACCATCGGCAAGAGCCTGCCGCCAAAGCGCAGCCTTCGCAAGCCACCGCCTGCGAGCAATGCCCGCCTCCATGCAACTCAGACCGAGAAACTGCTACCGCAGCCGCAGGTGGTGCGGGCGTTGGGATTGCGGATGACGAACTGGGCACCGGTCAGGCTTTCGCTGTAATCGACCTCGGCCCCCATCAGGTACTGCAGGCTCAGCGGATCCACCAGCAGGGTCACGCCCTCGGTCACCACCGCCAGATCGTCCTCGGCGCGGTTCTCATCGAACTCAAAACCGTACTGGAAACCGGAACAGCCACCGCCCTGGATGTAGACCCGCAGGGCGAGCGCGTCATTGCCCTCGTCCTGGATCAGCTCACGCACCTTGGCCGCCGCCGCCGGGGTGAAGTTCAGCGGGCGGTCCAGGGACTGGTAATCAGGCGCCGGCTGGGCGCCGGGCAGGGAAATCAGCGTACTCATGCGCCCAGCATGGGGGCGCATGCAGGCGCTTTCAAGCCTCGGCGACTTCAGCCTTGCGCGACTTGCCGCCGCTCTTTTCCTCCGGGGCCGGCAACGCGGCAACTGCGGCCGAGTGGACCAGGCGACCATTGAGCTGGGCACCGGCGTTCATCTCCACCACCGAATAGTGAACGTTGCCGGTCACGCGCGCGGTCGGGGTCAGTTCGACCCGCTCACTGGCGTGCACATCGCCGTCCATGCGGCCACTGAGCACCACCACCGAGGCCCGCACCTCGCCTTCGACATGCCCCTGTTCGGCAAGCGTCAGCACCGCGTTGGCCCCCTCTTCGGCAACTACCTTGCCCAGGATGCGGCCTTCCACGTACAGGCCGCCGCTGAACACCACGTCGCCACGGATCACCACCTGCGGCCCGATCAGGGCGTCCACGACCAGATGGCTGTCGCGGTTGGACTTGTTACCGAACATGTTCATTCCCCTCTGCCGCTACCGGCGAGTTTCCAATCAAAAGTCTGCGTCGCGCCTCCCCCAGGCCCGGACAGGGAGACTCGCACACGTTGCGGCGTGAAATCCCGGGGCAGCATCACGCTACCGTCCAGCTGCTGGAAATAGCGGAACGAATAATCCTGGCCCGGCACGCTTTTACGCTGGTGTAGGTCGTCCCAGCTGACGGTTGTCAGCTTTCCGTCCTTCACCCCCTCCACGGAAAACCGCATCTGGCCCTGGCTGATTGCCCCGCGGTTGAGATTCTGAGTCAGCACCACGCTGTAGTGCCACGTGCCAGCGGCCTCCGGGCTGAACTCAACCGAATGCGCATTCAGACCTTTGCGCTGGCTGGTCGAGCCCACCAGGCGTTCATAGAACGCCACGTCGGCGCGCAGCCCGGCAATTTCTTCGTCGCGCTCGGCCAGCGAGGTCTGCACCTCGGTGTTGGCGGCGCGGCTGATCTTGTCCGACGCCTCCAGGGTGGCCTGGCGTTGGCGCAGCTCTTCCAGCTGGCCGCGCTGCAGCTGCAGCTGCTGTTCGCTCTGCCGCAGCTTGGTGCGCAGCCCGCCGGTGTCCGGCGAGGCATAGCGCGCCACCAGCCAGCCCACCAACAGCAGCGACAGCAGCCAGGCGGCAACGACAATGGCAATGGGCACCCAGCCCGGGCGCGCGCTGGCGGTGCCCCGCGGGGTGATCTGGAAACGTGAAGGTCGGGGAGTCATGGCAGGCTCCGGCCCGCCCCGGCGAGGGACTGGGCCTATGCTCCGTCTGAAACGACGTGCCAGTGTAAACGACGCCGACGCAAGCGCGGGGTGGCGCCCACGTCTGGCAATCGCTGCAGTCATGCTCGATAGTTGCGATCCTGCTCACAGTTCCCTGCCGGACCCCTCCCATGACCGAAGCCCACGTATTCGTCATCGGCATCCTGCTGGCCTGGCTGGCCGGTATCCGCGTCTACCTGACCGTGTTCGGCGTTGGCCTGGCCGGCGTCATGGGCTGGGTGGACCTGCCCCCGGCGCTGCAGGCCACCGAGTCCTGGTGGGTGCTGGGCACCTCCGGCGCCTTGGCCGTGGCCGAGTTCTTTGCCGACAAGATCCCCGGCGTGGATTCGATCTGGGATCTGCTGCAGACCCTGGCACGTGTGCCTGCCGGCGCCTTCCTGGCCGCCGCCACATTGTCGCCCGATGGCGATCTCAGCACCGGTGTGCTGGCGGCTGGCGCCGGCGTTGCGCTGGCCAGCCACGGCCTGAAGGCCGGCACCCGCGCCCTGCTCAATACCTCGCCCGAGCCCGCCAGCAACTGGGTCGCCTCGGTGGCCGAGGACAGCGTGGTGATCGGCGGCCTGGCCCTGGCCCTGGCGCATCCCTGGCTGGCGTTGATCTTCGTGCTGGGCGCCAGCATCGCCGGCGCATTGATCGTGTGGCTGGTTTGGCGCATGTTGTGGCGTGGCCTCAAGCGCATGTTCGCCGCACCCGCGGCCAGCAGCCGCGCGCCCACGTCCAGCGAACAGTCGCTGCCCCCCGCTCCTTGAACGCATAATCCCGCCGATGGCCAGTTCCGAAACCTCCACCGTTGCCCGCCCGCTGTATGCGGAAACCCCGCCTGCCGACTACTGGCAACGCTGGAGCGTGGCCAACGCTGCGCCGGCCGAGGTGGTACAGGCGCAGATCCGTTCCGAGCAGGCCAGCGCGCCGGTTGCCGCCGGGATCAATGCCGGCGAGGACACGCCCTACCGCGTGCTGATCGTCGAGGACAACCGTTCGCAGGCCCTGTTCGCGCAGAGCGTGCTGCACGGTGCCGGCATGCAGGCCTTCGTGCAGATGGAAGTGGAGGGCGTGCAGCAGGCGATCAGCGAGCATCGCCCGGACCTGATCCTGATGGACCTGCACATGCCCGGGCTGGACGGCATGCGGCTGACCGCAATGATCCGCTCGCACCCGAACCAACAATTGCTGCCAATCGTCTTCCTCACCGGTGAGGCCGATCCGGACCGCCAGTTCGAAGTACTCGATTGCGGTGCCGACGACGTACTGGTCAAGCCTATCCGCCCACGTCACCTGGTGGCGGCGGTAGCCAACCGCATCCGCCGCAACCGCATGCAGGTGCCGGGCAGCGCGGACAACACCCCGCTGCTGCACAACCCGGAAACCGGCCTGCCTACGCGCCACAACGTGATGCAGCAGCTGCAGGCCAGCATCACCGGTGCCCAGCCCGGCGGGGTGATGTTCATCGAGATCGCCAGCGCCCTTGGGCTGCGCGAGCGCTATGGCTATGCCAGCTTCGAGCGCCTGATGGTGCAGGCCGGGCAGCGCATTGCAGAGCAGATGCAGCCGCACCTGCTGGCACGGCTGAACGACAACAGCTTCCTGCTGCTGGTCCGTGATGCGGCCGCCGAGACCCTGCCGGCAATTGCCCGCCGCATCCGCATGGGTCTGTCAGCGCAGACTTTCGCCATCCGCGAGCAGGAGGCGGTGTTCCTGCGCTGCGTGGTCGGCCTTGCGGCCCTGCCGCAGGCGTTCGCCGATGCCGACGCGGCCCTGGAAGCCGTGGAGCGCACCGCCCTGCAGGCGCGCCTGGACACTGATGGCGTGGCGATCTACCGCGCCGAGGAAAATACTGGCAACCAGGAACAACTGGCCCTGCTGGAGGGCCAACTGGAACTGGCCTATCAGCCGATCGTCGCCGTCGCCGGCGGCGACACCGCGCAGTACCAGGTGCTGCTGCGGCTGCGCCAGGGCAATGGCACCCTGCTCTCCGCCGGCCAGGTGATCCCCGCTGCCGAAGCCGCCGGGCGCATTGCCGACCTGGACCAGCAGGTGGTGGAACATGCATTGGGGCTGCTGCACCTGTACCAGTTCGCGCAGCCGCCGATGCGCCTGTTCGTGTCGCAGTCGCTGCGCACGCTGTCGCGCAGCGCCTATGGCGGCTGGCTGCTCAAGGCGCTGCAGGAGCGCCAGGTGGCCGGCAATGGCCTGGTCATCGATGTGCGCCTGTCCGATGCCCTGGTGCATGCGGTCAGCCTGCAGCAGTTCTGCGCCCAGTTGATGCCGGCCGGCGTGCAGTTCTGCCTCAGCCAGTTCGAGCCCAGTACCGAAGCCAATGCCCTGCTGACCCAGCTGCCGCTGAGCTATGCACGCATGTCCAGCCGCTTTGCCGGCAGCCACACCAGCCAGAAGCTGCGCGACGAACTGCGCACCACCATCGATCTGGCGCACCGTGCCAACGTGCAGATCATCGGCCAGCAGATCGAGGATCCCCAGGCCGCCGCCGCCATGTGGATGGGCGGGGTGGATTTCATCCAGGGCAACGTGGTGCAGCGCGCCGGTAGCGAGCTCAACTTCGACTTCCAGAACGCCGTGCTATGAGCCTGGCCGGCGCCGGTGCCAGCCGCGTCTGCGCAGCACTGGCAGCCCTGTTTGCCGCTGCAGCGGCCACTACTACGTGGCTGCCACAGCTGCCAGGCATGGTCACGCCCGTGCTTGCCGGTGCTGCCACCCTGGCCGCATTGCTGGCGCTGCTGGCTGCACACCGCGTGGCCCGCCAAGCACATGCACTGCAGTTGCGCAGCGAGGAACTCGCCCTGGAAGCGCGCCAGCTGCGCCTTGCCGGGCAGTTGCACGACCAGTTGCAGACCGAGCTGCTGCAGGCCAAGAAAGCGGCCGAGGCCGCCACCCTGGCCAAGGGTGAGTTCCTGGCCACGATGAGCCACGAGATCCGCACGCCGCTCAATGGCATCCTGCCGATGCTGGAATTGATCGCGCAGGGGCCACTGGATGGCGAGCAGCGCAGGATGCTGGCCACCGCCACCGAAAGCTCGCGCCAGCTGTTCCGCATCGTTGACGACATCCTGGATTACTCCAAGCTGGAAGCGAACCGGCTGGAACTGGAGGTCACCACCTTCAACCTGCGCGAAACCCTGGAGGGCATGCTGGCGCTGATGCAGCGCGCCGGCGAGCACAAGGGCCTGCAACTGTCCCTGCATATCGACCCGGCGGTACGTCTGCCGGTGCGTGGCGACCCGGTGCGGCTGCGGCAGGTACTGGGCAACCTGCTGGTCAATGCCATCAAGTTCACCGCGCGCGGCAGCATCCACATCGAGGTGACCCGCCTGGGCGAAACCCCGGCCCAGCACCAGCTGCGCTTCGAGGTACGCGACACCGGCATCGGCCTGGACAGCGCGCAACAACAGCGCCTGTTCAACGCCTTCACCCAGGCCGATGCCTCTACCACCCGCCTGTATGGCGGCACCGGCCTTGGGCTGGCAATCTGCAAGCGCATCATCGACCTGATGCACGGCAGCATCGGCGTGGAGTCGACGCCAGGCCGCGGTTCAACATTCTGGTTCGAGATACCGCTGCTGAAGGTCATAGGCGACCTGCAGCGCCCCGAACACCTGCGTAACGCCCGCAACGTGCTGCTGCTGGCCCCTGAGCCGCGCCTGCGGCAACGCCTGGAGCGCACTCTCGCAACCTGGGGCTATCACCCCAAGCGCGCCAACAACCTGCAGGAGGCACTGGAGATGCTGCGCAACCCGGCCGCCCCCCTGCACGCGGTAATTGGTGACTTGGACCCGCTGCAGCACAGCGCGGGCGCCCTGCAACGCGCGATAAACAGGATGGACGATGCGCCGCGCCTGCTGTGGCTGTATGGCGACAGCCCGGTTGCCCCGGAGCTGATGGACGCTGCCACGGTATTGCCGCGGCAGCTGCCCGACGCACAGCTGCGTGACGCGCTGGCGGACATTGCCGCGGCCAATGTCCGCCGCAACGCGACTGCCCCAACCAGGGCTCCCGCAGCTGGCGTGCCCGCCGAACCGAACGCCATCGCACCGGTGGCCCTGGTCCCGGTCGAGACCGCGTTGGCCACCGACGCCGCAATTCCCGCGGCAGGCATCGCCGCCATCCCGGCTGCCACCAAACCTGCGATTACCGGTGCTGACACCCACCTGGCTGGCATGCGTGTGTTGCTGGTTGAAGACAACCCCGTCAACCTGCTGGTGGCGCAGAAGCTGCTCAAGGTCATCGGCTGCACCGCCGACGCCGCAGAGAACGGCGCCATCGCGCTGGACAAGCTGCAGAGCCGCGGCCCGTACGACGCGGTGTTGATGGACTGCCAGATGCCGGTGCTGGACGGTTATGCCGCCACGCGGCGCTGGCGCCAGCATGAGGCCGACAACCGACTGCCGCGCCTGCCCATCATCGCCATGACCGCCAACGCGATGGCCGGCGACAGGCAGCGCTGCCTGGACGCCGGCATGGACGACTATCTTTCCAAACCCATTTCCCGCAACCAGTTGCAGACCTGCCTGCAGGCTTACATGCCCGCAACGCCAGCTGCCAAGGCACCCGACATGTCCATTGATACCGCCCCACCCGCCGCCCCCGCACCGGCGCTGCCGCCGATCACCGCCCCGGTGCTGGCGCGCAGCGTGCTGGATGAGCTCTACGAGATTGCCGGTGACGAGATCAACGCCATCATCGCGATGTTCCTGGAGGAGACACCGGCGCTGGTGCAGCAGCTGCAGGAAGCAGCCAGCACGGCCAATAACCAACGCCTGGGCGAGCTGGCGCACAGCCTGAAATCATCCAGCGCCAACGTCGGCGTGCTGGCCCTGTCCGAGGCCGCTCGCCGGCTGGAGCACGATGCGCGCATGGGCACCGTGCAACGGCCAACGGTGATCGCGGCGGTGATCGTGGCCGAGTTCGCCCGCGCCCGCACAGCGCTGGCCAGCTACCAGGCCAACCTGGGCATCAGCACAGCACAGGGCTGAACCGCGACGCGGCTCAGTCCTCGATCTTGGTGAGCAGGTAATTGGGCTCGCCAATGCGCTCGATCAGGTCCAGCTGGGTTTCCAGCCAGTCGATGTGCTCTTCCTCCGCATCGAGGATCTTCACGAACAGCGCGCGGCTGACGTAGTCGCTGATCGACTCGGCGTAAGCCACCGCATCACGCAGTACCAGTGCCGCTTCGTTTTCCAGCGCCAGATCGCACTTGAGTATCTCGGTGGGGTTTTCACCGATGCGCAGCTTGCCCAGCGCCTGGAAGTTGGGCAGCCCTTCGAGGAACAGGATGCGGTCGGAGAGCGCATCGGCATGCTTCATCTCCTCGATCGATTCCTTGTACTCATGTTCGGCCAATTCCTTCAGGCCCCAGTTCTTCAGCATCTTGGCGTGCAGGAAGTACTGGTTGATGGCGGTCAGCTCGTTGTAGAGGACCTTGTTGAGGAATTCGATGACCTTGGCGTCGCCTTTCATTGCGCGGGCTCCTAGAGAGAACGGACGCACTTTAACCGCCTTTGCGGCGGCATGAAGGAACGCGAATCGTGATCATTAGCCCGTGCCGTCAAACACGGCAACGGGTCAGCAGGCTCAGGCCGCCCGCAACATCGGCAGGGGCAGTTCGCGCGTGGCCCGTGCCTGCTCCAGCAGGCCGGCGGCCATGTCCAGGCAGGACCCGCAATTGGAACCGCAACCGGTACGCATCGTCAGCTCGGCCACAGTGTCACAGCCGGCAATCGCGGCTTCGCGGATCTGGTGATCAGTGACTCCATTGCAGATGCAGACGTACACGGTGATGCCCTTCGAGCAGCCTTGATTGGCTGGATGGCATTCAATCGCAAATGCGAATGGTTGTCAATTTCCGGCGTTAATCATTATTAATCTTCTTCCGCCACGGCCCCTGCCGCCGCTGCCGCTTGCGCGGACGGTCATGGCCGGCGGTGTTGCCGGGCAGCCATGCCTCCAATGCGGACGCGGGCATTGCCTGCACGCCCGGGCCGGCAATGCCGCGTGCCAGCGGCGCCAGGTGGCGCAGGGCACGCGCATAGACGCCGCGCTTGAAGATGACCACATGCTCCACCGGGTACCAGAAGTCCACCCAGCGCCAATGGTCGAACTCCGGGCTGTCGGTGTGATCCAGCCGCACATGGGCCTCATCGCCGGTAAGGCGCAGCAGGAACCATACCTGCTTCTGGCCGATGCAGACCTGTTTCTCGGTACGGCGGATGGCCCGGCTGGGCAGCCTATAGCGAAGCCAGCCAGGGGTAGCCCCCAGCACTTCGACGTGTTCGGGCAGCAGCCCGGTTTCTTCCTGCAACTCGCGATACATGGCTTCGACGGGTGTCTCGTCGGTATTCATGCCGCCCTGCGGAAACTGCCAGCCATCCCGGCGCACGCGTCGTGCCCAGAACACCTGCCCGTCTTCGCGCATCAGCACGATACCGACATTCGGTCGATAGCCGTCCGGATCGATCACGATGCGGACTCCTAATATTTCTACTGTCGAGGACTCTGCCATGGCCGCTGCTGGGCCACAAGCTCGGAAAAAAAGTATTGACAGAATGGCGCGGCGCCACCAGAATTACCGGCTCCCAAGGCTATGTAGCTCAGCCGGTTAGAGCACAGCACTCATAATGCTGGGGTCGGTGGTTCGAGTCCACCCATAGCCACCATGGGACGCAGGTTTGACCTGCACTACAGCCCCGTCGCCAAGCGGTAAGGCATCTGACTCTGACTCAGACATTCGGAGGTTCGAATCCTTCCGGGGCTGCCAGACACAAAAGGGCCTGATCGAAAGATCAGGCCCTTTCTGCATCACCTGATCACACCCCGGGCCAACCAACGGCCGGATGTGCGATAATCCGCCTGCACCATAGCCCCGTCGCCAAGCGGTAAGGCATCTGACTCTGACTCAGACATTCGGAGGTTCGAATCCTTCCGGGGCTGCCAGACACCAAAGACCCGATCGAAAGATCGGGTCTTTTCTTTTGGGCGGGATTGGGGATTGGGGATTCGCCGAAGCCGAAGCAAAGATCAAAAGCCAAGCCCCCCCTCCCCAGCCCTCCCCTGCGCTGCGCGCAAGGGAGGGAGCAGATTGCCGGGTATTCGGCGAGAAAGCGCAGCACTTACTCCCTCCCTTGCGCACAGCGCAGGGGAGGGCTGGGGAGGGGTGCTTTGGCTTTGGCTCTGACCTTTGGCTCTGACTTTGGGCTTTGGCTTTGGCCTCAGCCCCGGCTTTTGCCCCGCAGAACCCCCAATCCCAATCCCCAACCCCCAAAACGACAAAAGCCCGGCCAAGGCCGGGCTTTTGCCTTCCCAGTGGGATTCCGAAGAACCCCACTCCGAAGCAATTAACGCTTGGAGAACTGGGTGGCGCGACGTGCCTTGTGCAGGCCGACCTTCTTGCGCTCGACTTCACGGGCGTCACGGGTCATGAAGCCAGCCTTGCGCAGCTCGGACTTCAGGGTTTCGTCGTACTCGACCAGCGCACGGGCGATGCCCAGACGGATCGCACCGGCCTGGCCGGTGGTGCCGCCGCCGGCAGCAGTGACCAGGATGTCAAAGCTTTCGGTGTTCTGGGTCAGTTCCAGCGGCTGACGCACGATCATGCGTGCGGTCTCACGGCCAAAGAACTCGTCCAGCGGACGGCCATTGACGGTGATGTTGCCGGTGCCCTTGCGCAGGAACACGCGAGCAGTGGAGGACTTGCGGCGGCCAGTGCCGTAGTTTTGAGTGATAGCCATGATTAGATATCCAGAACCTGCGGCTGCTGTGCGGCGTGCGGATGCTCAGTGCCAGCGTAGACCTTGAGCTTGCGGTACATCTGACGACCCAGCGGGCCCTTCGGCAGCATGCCCTTGACGGCGATCTCGATCACGCGCTCCGGGTGACGCTCCAGCGCCTGCTCCAGGGATTCGGTCTTCAGGTTACCGATGTAGCCGGTGAAGCGATGGTACTTCTTGTCCTTCAGCTTCTTGCCGGTTACGGCAATCTTGTCGGCATTGATGACGACCAGGTAATCACCGGTGTCAACATGCGGGGTGTAGACCGGCTTGTGCTTGCCACGCAGGCGGCGAGCCAGCTCGGTGGACAGACGGCCCAGCGTCTTGCCGGCGGCGTCAACGAGGTACCAGTCGCGCTGGACGGTCTCGTTCTTTGCAGTGAAAGTGCTCATAAAGAACTCAGGTAGGTCGGGCTGATTGCGGCGAGATGAACCACCGGAACTTTGCCACGCGTTGTGAAGGTGAAACAGAAGAGGCGGGATTGTACTGGCCGCAGGCGCCTGGCGCAACTCAGCCCCTGAACGGCACCCTGCCCCGGCCTTGGCAGGCCGCAGGCCAGCGGCGAGAATCGAGCCTACCCCACTGCAACGCCCCGCCATGACCCCCACCCGCGTACAGACGCCCCTGGACCACCTGCTGACCGAAGCCCAGCGCGCCCTGGATACGGTCTTCGGCAACCCACCGGCCGCCCGCCCCAACCCGGCCGGCGACACCCCCGAGGTGGTGCTGGAGCCGGACGAGGTCCGCCATGCGGCGGGGCTGATGCGGATCAACCATGTGGGCGAAGTCTGCGCCCAGGGCCTGTATTTCGGCCAGGCAGCAGTCGCCCGTGACCCGGCCACCCGCGCGCACCTGCTTGATGCCGCACAGGAAGAGACCGACCACCTGAGCTGGTGCGCCGACCGCCTGCGCGAACTGGACAGCCGCCCCAGCCTGTTCAACCCGCTCTGGTATGCCGGCAGCTACACCATCGGCACCCTCGCCGGCCTGCGCGGCGACGGCTGGAACCTGGGCTTCGTGGTGGAGACCGAGCGCCAGGTGGAAGCGCACCTGGACGAGCACCTGCAGACCCTGCCGGCGGCCGACCAGCGCAGCCGCGAGATTCTCAAGGTGATGAAGCTCGACGAGGCGCGCCACGCCGAGCACGCCGAACATGCCGGCGCGCGCAAGCTGCCGTTCCCGATCCCGTCGGTGATGGCCTTGGCCTCCAAGGCGATGAAGGCCGTGGCCTACCGGATGTAACCCGCCACCTGTAGAGCCGAACCATGCCCGGCTGGGGGAGCGCTTCACCTGTAGAGCCGAGCCATGCCCGGCTGGAGAACGCTCCCCCTGTAGAGCCGAGCCATGCTCGGCTGGGGCCTTACCGGGAACGCCTCTGCCGAGCATGGCTCGGCACTACATGGGGTGGATTTTTTGCCAAACGCCGCTGCCGAGCATGGCTCGGCACTACCTCAATCCTGGCCTCAGCTGACCAGCTTCAGGCCGATCACGCCGGTCACGATCAGGCCGATGCACAGCAGCCGTGGCCAGCTGGCGCTGTCGCCAAACAGGATCAGACCGGCAATGGCCACACCAACGGCGCCTATCCCGGTCCAGACCGCATAACCGGTGCCGACCGGGATCGTGCGCAATGCCTGGGTCAGCAACCACAGGCTGATGCCGGCAAACACCACGGTGAACGCACTCGGCCAGAGCCGGGTGAAACCTTCGCTGTACTTCAGGCCCAGCGCAAAACCGATCTCGAACAGGCCCGCCAGCAGCAGGTAGATCCAGGGCATCGCCAACTTCCTTTACATGAAACGGCAACGGCCCGGTGCGTGAGCACCGAGCCGCCGTCGACAAACGTCTGCATCACTGCAGGGCGGGCCGTCCCGCCTGTTGTTGCGCAGAACCGGCACGCCGGCGCTGCGCAGGCAGTGCTTATTCGGCCAGGTTGCGACCGTGGAACAGCTCTTCGATCTCGCGGCGCAGCAGCGCCTCGATCTTCATGCGTTCCTTGAACGACAGGTTCTTGGCCTTCTCTTCGAACAGGTACTGGTCCAGGTCGAAGTCCTTCAGGTGCATCTTGGTGTGGAAGATGTTTTCCTGATAGACGTTGACGTCGAACATCTCGTAACGCGACTTGATGTTCTTGGCCAGGAAGTTCTGGATCGAGTTGATCTTGTGGTCGATGAAGTGCTTCTTGCCCTTCACGTCGCGGGTGAAGCCGCGCACGCGGTAGTCCATGATCACGATGTCCGATTCCAGACTCTCGATCAGGTAGTTCAGCGCCTTCAACGGCGAGATCACGCCACAGGTGGCCACATCGATGTCGGCACGGAACGTGGCGATACCTTCCTGCGGATGGGTCTCCGGGTAGGTGTGCACGGTGATGTGCGACTTGTCCATGTGCGCGACCACGGCGTCGGAGATCAGCTCCTTGCCAGCGGCCTTCTTGTCGATCACCGGCTCCTCGGAAATGAGGATTGTGACCGAGGCACCCTGCGGGTCGTAATCCTGACGCGCGATGTTCAGGATGTTCGCACCGATGATTTCAGCCACATCGGTGAGGATCTGCGTGAGTCGATCGGCGTTGTATTCCTCGTCGATGTACTCGATGTAACGCTGGCGCTCCTCTTCGGTACGCGCATAACAGACGTCGTAGATGTTGAAGCTCAAGGCCTTGGTGAGGTTGTTGAATCCTTGCAACCTCAGGCGAGGCAACGGCTTGACCACGGCGGTCGATCCTGTAGATGGTGGGAAAGGGGGAATTATGGGGCAAAGTTCCCCCCTGTGATACGTGCACCGTTATGCCGGTTTGCCCCTTATGATCTGCGTGGTTAAGCTTGCCCATTAAGCAAGTTCATCCAAACTGTGAACGCCATCATGAGCCCAGGGAACGCCACCACCGTGTCCAACGTGCGTCTCGCCTCCAGCCCGCTGGCGCTGGACATCGCAACAATCGACCGCTTTCTGGCCCACAGCCACCGCCGCCGCTACCCCGCCCGGACCGACGTGTTCCGCCCGGGCGACCCCGCCGGCACCATGTATTACGTGATCAGCGGCTCGGTCAGCATCATTGCCGAGGAAGATGACGACCGCGAACTGGTCCTTGGCTACTTCGGCGCGGGCGAGTTCGTCGGCGAGATGGGCCTGTTCATCGAGTCGGAAAAGCGTGAAGTCATCCTGCGCACCCGTACCCCCTGTGAGCTGGCCGAGATCAGCTACGAGCGCCTGCACCAGCTGTTCCTGGGGCCGCTGTCCACCGACGCCCCCAGGCTGCTGTATGCCATCGGCTCGCAGATCTCCCGCCGCCTGCTGCACACCAGCCGCAAGGCCAGCCGCCTGGCCTTCCTGGATGTGACCGACCGCATCGTCCGGACCCTGCACGACCTGTCCAAGGAACCGGAATCGATGAGCCACCCGCAGGGCACCCAGCTGCGCGTCTCGCGGCAGGAAATCGCCCGCCTGGTGGGCTGTTCGCGGGAAATGGCCGGCCGCGTGCTGAAGAAGCTGCAGGCCGACGGGCTGCTGCACGCCCGCGGCAAGACCGTCGTCCTTTACGGGACGCGTTGATACCGGTAGACGTGGCAACCGCTGGTTGCGTATCCGCAGCAGGTCCCGGATACGCAACCGCAGAGCCGGGCAGGCCCCGGAGCATTTACGCCCCCCTGGAATCCCGCGAACCATCGCGACCCCGACCCGCCGCCGCCATTGGCGCATTTGGGCGTGCGCCGTCCGGTGGCAATCCTCGTTTTTGAGACTTCCGTCGTTCAGGTTGACGCATTGCAACAAGCGACGCATTGGTATCCACCGTCACTTTCCTTGACCTGCTCCGGCTCTGCCCGCAGGCTGCGGGCATGGAATTCGGAAGCGAGTTTTACTGGTTCATCCTGATCGGCCTGGGCGCACAGCTGGTGGACGGCGCGCTGGGCATGGCATTCGGGCTTATCTCCTCCTCGGTGCTGCTCAGCATGGGCCTGCCGCCAGCGGCGGTCAGTGCCAGCATCCACACCGCCGAGGTGTTCACCACCGGTGCGTCCGGGGTCTCGCATCTGGTGGCCGGCAATGTGGACAAGCGACTGTTCTTTCGGCTGGCGATACCCGGCGCGATCGGCGGCGCGATTGGCGCGTATGTGCTGACCCAGCTGCCCGGCGACGTGGTCCGCCCCTTCATCTATCTCTACCTGCTGGTACTGGCGATCTTCATCCTGGCCCGTGCGGCGGGCCGGTTCGTGGCCAAACAGGAAGTGAAACGGGTGCCCGTGCTGGGCTTCTTTGCCGGCCTGCTGGATGCTACGGGCGGTGGCGGCTGGGGTCCGGTGGCCACCTCCACCCTGCTGGCCCGTGGCGGCCAGGCACGCACCACTATTGGCTCGGTCAATGCGGCCGAGTTCGTGGTGACCCTGTCGATCTCGGCGACCTTCCTGCTGTCGATGGGCCTGCAGCACCTGTCCATCGTGGCCGGGCTGCTGGTGGGCGGAATGATGGCCGCGCCGGTGGCCGCACTGCTGGTGAAGCGGGTCAAGGAGCGCTGGGTGTTGATCGCGGTCGGCGTGCTGGTGCTGTCGATCAGCCTGTTCCAGATCGGCATGGCGGTGATGAAGCTGCGCGGGGCTTGAGGGGCGTGAGGCGATGTTGCTCTCAATAGCCCCTCTCCCGTTCACGGGAGAGGGGTTGGGGTGAGGGGAGCTTTTGATTTTGATACTGGCTTGGAGCTCGTTAAAAGCTCCCCACCTGCTTCACGCGTAGGCCCCCGAGCAAGTCAAAAGCCCCCTCATCCGCCCCCCGCCTTCGCGGGGGCAGGCTCTCCGGGCACCTTCTCCCGCTTGCGGGAGAAGGGATGCTGGCTCCGGCTAGATTACTGCCGCAGCGGTTCACCGCCGCGGCCCGGGCAGCCCCAGTTGAGGATCGGGGTGCCGGCCGGCAGTACCTTGCCGAAATACGCCACCCGCGAATGCTTGGGGTTCACCACCACCGGTGCCTTGGCGGCCTTGAGCAGCGGCAGGTCGGCGGTGCTGTCCGAGTAGGCAATGGCGATATCGCCGTAACCGCGTTCACGCAGCATGCGCATCTTTTCTTCGTTGTGGCAGTGACGGGTGGCACCCATCGCGCCCAGCCGCGGCCCCACTTCGCTACCGATCACCGGCACGCCCTGCTCGGCCACGAAGGCGAGGATGGCGCGGGCCAACTCCGGCGGCGCGCCGGTGGCAACGATTACCCGGTCGCCAGCGCGGCGGTGCGCGGCGAATACCTGCAGGGCATGTGGCAGCAGGTGCTGGCGGATCTCGTCCTCGTGCTTGAGCACGTACTGGTCAATCACCTTGTTGAAATCACGTGCCTGGTGCAGGCCGAAGGTGGCGATCCAGACATAGCCGGAAATGCCGAAGCGCCGGGTCGGCAGCATCGCCACCAGCGGCCCCAGCAGCGGCGTGGCGAGGATGGCGACCAGCAGCCGCAGGGGATTGCGCTTGATCAGCCAGGCGAACAGGTGGCTGCCGGAATCGCCGTCGTACAGCGTGTGATCGAAGTCGAAGACGACCAGTTGCGCGTCGTCGCGCGGATTCGGATAGGGATCAGTCATGCCGGGAAGAATAGCTGACGCAGGCCCTCACCCGGCTCTTCGACGCGCATGAAGGTCTCACCGACCAGGAAGGCATTGACCCCGGCGTCGCGCATCAGCTTGACGTCGGCTGGGCCCATGATGCCGCTCTCGGTGACCAGCAGGCGGTCGCGCGGCACTGCGTCCTTCATCGACAGCGTATTGTCCAGCGACACCTCGAAGGTGCGCAGGTTGCGGTTGTTGATGCCGACCAGCGGCACCGGCACCTGGATGGCGCGCTCCAGTTCGTCGATATCGTGCACTTCCACCAGCACGTCCATGCCCAGCTGCAGTGCCAGGTTGGACAGATCGGCCAGCTGCTGGTCGTCCAGCGCCGACACGATCAACAGGATGCAGTCCGCACCCAGCACGCGCGCCTCGTAGATCTGGTACGGGTCGATGACGAAGTCCTTGCGCAGCACCGGCAGCGTGCAGGCCTCGCGGGCCTGCTGCAGGTAGAGATCGGCACCCTGGAAGAAATCCACGTCGGTCAGCACCGACAGGCAGCTGGCGCCGCCGAACTCGTAGCTCACCGCGATATCGGCCGGATGGAAGTCCGGGCGGATCACGCCCTTGGACGGGCTGGCCTTCTTGACCTCGGCAATCACCGCCGGGTCGCCGTTGGCGATGGCCGCGTTCAGCGCATTGGCAAAGCCCCGTACAGGCGGCGCATCGGCCAGCCGCGCCTGCAACTCGGCCAGCGGCACGCGGGCGCTGCGCTCGGCCACCTCCTGCGCTTTGCGGGCAAGGATGGTGTTGAGGATGTCGCTCATGGTTCTGCTTCCTGGTAACGGGCGTTGCGGACGCGGGTGATCGGGACGGAACGTTAAGGCAAGGGTTTCAGGCCGTGGCGGCCAGCGCACGGCTGGCATCGACATACTGCTGCAGGCGCGCACGCGCACTGCCATCGGCGATGACCGCACGGGCGCGGGCCAGGCCGTCGGCGATGCTGTCGGCCACACCGGCCACATACAGGGCGGCGCCGGCGTTGAGGGCGACGATATCGTTGGCCGGGCCCGGCTGGTTGTCCAGCACGGCGCGCAGCATGGCGATGGATTGCTCGGGGTTTTCGACCTTGAGGTTGCGACTGGCCGACATGGCGATGCCGAAATCCTCCGGATGGATTTCATACTCGCGCACCTTGCCGTCGCGCAGCTCACCCACCAGGGTGCCGGCGCCGAGCGAGATCTCGTCCATGTTGTCGCGGCCCCACACCACCAGTGCACGCTCAGCGCCCAGCTCGCGCAGCACGCGCGCCTGGATGCCGACCAGGTCGGGGTGGAACACGCCCATCAGGATATTGGTGGCACCGACTGGATTGGTCAGCGGGCCCAGGATGTTGAAGATGGTGCGCACGCCCATTTCACGGCGTACCGGCGCGACCACTTTCATCGCCGGGTGGTGCATGGGCGCGAACATGAAACCGATGCCGGTCTGCTCGATGGCTTGTGCCACCTGCTCGGGCTGCAGTTCGATCACCGCACCCAACGCTTCCACCGCGTCGGCGCTGCCGGACTTGGAGGAGACGCTGCGGTTGCCGTGCTTGGCCACCTTGGCACCGGCCGCGGCCACCACGAACATCGAGCAGGTGGAGATGTTGAAGGTATGCGAGCCATCGCCGCCGGTGCCGACGATGTCGACCAGGTGGGTCTTGTCGGCCACCTGCACCGGGCGTGCGAACTCGCGCATCACCGTGGCGGCACCGGCAATCTCGCCCACGGTTTCCTTCTTGACCCGCAAGCCGGTGAGGATGGCGGCGGTCATGGTCGGCGAGATCTCGCCACGCATGATCTGCCGCATCAGGTCGACCATCTCGTCGAAGAAGATCTCGCGGTGCTCGATGGTGCGTTGCAGGGCTTCCTGCGCGGTGATGGTCATGACAACTCCAAAATCAGGAAATAACGATGTAGTCGCTTTGGCTGTGGATGCCGGCATGCGCGCCGTGACGCAGCTGTACGTGCAGGCCGCCGATCGGGCCTACCGGCAGGCAGCTGTCCACTTCCAGCAAGGCATCGCGGTGCGGCTTGATCCACTGCGCGGCGGCCTGTGCCAGCGCCTTGCGCTTGGCCTCGACCGCATCGGCGGCAACCACCAGCAGATAACGGTGGTCCTCGCCGAACTGGCCATCGACGTAACCGCCGAGATTGACGAAGAACAGCGTCGGCGCATCGGCGGCAGGCGCGTCATCGGAAATGCGTACCTGCCAGTCATCGACACCGTCCACCGTCATCCACGAATCCAGGTGCAGGCCGGTCGTTTCGCCAAACCACTGCTGGCGCAGCTGCGGGTAGGTCTGCTTGATGTCCGCGCCAACGGCAAACACCACGTCATGCACCTCGGTATTGGCACGCGCATGGCGGCCACCCAGCATCACCACGAACAGGCGCAGGTCTTCCAGGCTCACGGCGTCGGCCTTGCGGTCAGTGCCAGGCGCAGGCCGAAGCCGATGAACAGCACGCCGGCCAACTTGTCCAGCCACTGCATGCCACGCGCGGCCCAGCGGCTGCTGCGCACGCGGTCGGCGGCCAGCACGTAGGCGGCATTGATCGGCAGCGCGTTGACGGTGAACACCAGCCCGAGCACGGCGAATGCCAAGGCCTTGTTCTGCACCGACGGCGCAATGAACTGCGGCAGGAAGGCGAGGAAGAACAGCACCACCTTCGGGTTCAGCACATTGGTCAGGAAGCCACCGGCAAACACCTGCCAGAACGAACCGGCACTGCCGCTGCTGGCGGCGATATCGGCCTGCAGGGTCGATTCGCCGGTGTTGCGCAGCAATCGCACGCCCACCCACAACAGGTAGGCTGCGCCGATCCACTTGATCACGGTGAACAAGGTGGCCGACGTCGCCAGCAGCACGCCCAGTCCCAGCGAGGCCAGGGCCACATGCACCAGGCAGCCGGCACTGATGCCGGCGATCGCGGCAACGCCAGCGCGGCGGCCACCGCGCAGCGAGCGGCTGATGATGTACAGCACATCCGGGCCCGGTGTGAGGTTCAACAACCAGCCTGCGAGCATGAACAACAGCAACTGGCTCGGCTCGATCAACATGTGCGGTCCAGGAAGTTCTTCATCAGCGCGTGGCCGTGCTGGGTGAGGATGGATTCGGGGTGGAACTGCACGCCTTCAACCGGATATTCGCGGTGGCGCAGGCCCATGATCTCTTCCATCGAGCCGTCCGGATTCTCGGTCCAGGCGGTGATTTCCAGCGCTGCCGGCAGCGTGTTCTTGTCCACCACCAGCGAGTGGTAGCGGGTGGCCTCATAGCGGTCCGGCAGGCCGGCGAACACGCCCTTGCCTTCATGGCGGATCGGCGAGACCTTGCCATGCATGATGTTGCTGGCACGTATCACGTCACCGCCATAGATCTGGCCGATGGCCTGATGGCCCAGGCACACACCGAACAGTGGAATGCTCGGGCCGAGCTGGCGGATCACCTCCAGCGACACACCGGCTTCGTTCGGCGTCTTCGGGCCGGGCGATACCACGATGTGCGAAGGCTTGAGCGCGGCGATCTCGGCGACGCTCATCGCGTCATTGCGCACCACCTTCACCTCGGCACCCAGCATCTGCAGGTATTGCACGAGGTTGAAGGTGAAGCTGTCGTAGTTGTCGATCATCAACAGCATGGTCAGGAACTCATTGGGCGATCAGGAAGACCGCGTAGATGTTTTCGGAAAGGGTGAGGCTGCCGGCCTCGAGGGCTTCGGATGCCACATCGGTTGGCCGCGGCTCGGGCGCATCAATCAGGGGAACAGGCGGTGGCGCAGGCAACCCCGGCCAACGCCCGGCCTGTATGCCATAGCTGAAATTCGGTGCGACTTCGGTGATGGTGTAAAGGCCGCCCAGCCGGACACCATAGGCATCGGCAAGACGACGTGCCGCTTCACGCGTCTGCTGCGCCGCTTGCCGCTTGAGTTCCGCGCGCACCGCAGACTCGTCGCTATAGCTGGTAGTAAGGCCGGACACCTGCAATTCCTCGCTGGTCTGCAGGCCTGCGAGCAGCCGTCTTACATCCTCGAGTGATTTGAAACGGGCAACCAACGAGCGCTGCACCCGCGTACCCGAGAACACCTGCGTCCGGTCTTCATACCTGTATTCCGGGGTGATGCTCAGCGCCGACGCCTGCACACTGTCAGGCAGCGCATGCTGTGCCTTGAACGCCGCCAGAATCTTCGTGGCATTGGCCTGAGCCCTCTCGCGGGCAATTCCAGGATCCTTGTCTATCGAGCGCAGGGTGATACTGATACCGAACCGATCCGGCATGACTTCGCGCTCAGCCTCCCCCTTCACCAATAGATGCGGCTGCGACGGAATGGCACTGGCCTGCCCCCAGGCACTTGGAACAATCGCCAGCAGCAACGATGACCACAGCAACATGTTCGACAGCTTCATGCGGCACTCCTTGTCATGATGAGAGGGACAACGGGGAGATCACTACGGTACAGTCACGGGCCGCTTACAGCCCCTTCGCTGCCTGCGCCACCGCACGGAACAGCGCGCGGCCCTTGTTCATGGTTTCCTGCCATTCGGCATCGGGATCGGAGTCATAGACCACGCCGCCGCCGGCCTGCACGTACAGGTAACCGTCCTGGATCACCGCAGTGCGAATCGCGATGGCGGTATCGGCATCGCCGTTCCAGCCGATGTAGCCGACTGCGCCGGAATAGACATTGCGCTTGACCGGCTCCAGCTCGCGGATGATCTCCAGCGCACGGATCTTCGGCGCACCGCTGACGGTGCCAGCCGGGAAGGTCGCGCGCATCACATCGCTGTAGCTCAGGCCGGCCTTCAAGGTGCCGGTGACCTCGCTGACGATATGCATGACGTGGCTGTAGCGTTCGATCACGAACTGCTCGCCGACCTTGACCGTGCCCGGTTCGGCGACGCGGCCCACGTCATTGCGGCCGAGGTCGATCAGCATCACATGCTCGGCACGCTCCTTGGGGTCGGCCAGCAGCTCGACTTCCAGTGCCTTGTCCAGTTCCGGCGTGGCGCCGCGTGGACGGGTGCCCGCGATGGGACGCACGGTGACGATGCCATCGCGCAGGCGCGCCAGGATCTCCGGCGAGGAGCCGACCACCTGGGTGCCGCCAACATCGATGAAATACATGTACGGCGACGGGTTCAACGCACGCAGCGCGCGGTACACATCGATCGGCCGCGCGCGGAACGGCACGCGCAGGCGCTGGCTGGGCACGACCTGGAAGATATCGCCGGCACGCACGTATTCCTGCGCCTTGCGCACCACCGCATGGTATTCCTCGCGGGTGAACGAGGACTGGAAATCCTGCTCGTCGATGGCGTCGGACACCTGCGACTGCGGGTAACCGGCGCCGCCCTGACGCAGGCGGTGGGCCAGCTCATCGAGGCGACGGTTGGCGCGCGCCCAGGCCTGCGGCTGCGCCGGGTCGGCGTGCACGATCAGGTACAGGCGGCCCTTGAGGTTGTCGAACACCGCCAGCTCTTCGGACAGCATCAGCAGGATGTCGGGCGTACCCAGCTCATCAGGCTTTTCGCCCGCGCCCAGGTGCGGCTCGATGTACTGGATGCACTCGAAGCCGAACCAGCCAACCAGGCCGCCGGTGAAGCCCGGCAGGCCGTCCAGCTGCGGCACCGAATACTGCTTGCGCAGCACTTCCACCTCGGCCAGCGGATCGGCCACTTCACGGCGCTCGACCACTTCGCCCAGCTCGCTGACTTCCAGCGTATGCCCGCGGAAGCTGTAAATGCGGCGCGCAGGCAGGCCGATGATGGAATAGCGCCCGAAACGTTCGCCGCCTTCGACCGATTCAAACAGGTAGGTATACGGGCCGTCGGCGAGTTTCAGATAGACCGAAAGCGGCGTGTCCAGGTCGGACAGCACTTCACGGACGACGGGGACGAAATTATGCGGGTGTGCGCTGTGGCCTTCAGCGGCCAGCTGCTGGAACTGCTCTTGCGTGATCAAGACGGCTTTCCTTCCGGGAATCGACGGTGGCGGTACGGACGACGGCAACGGGCCACCATCGCCACCAGCGGCGAGCGGAAGAAAGGGAACGCTTGGTCGTCAGAATGGGCACCGGCCAACTCTACCGCAAGATTGATGCCCGGTGTGCATCCGCAGCATGGCGATTTGCTTGCAGCGGCAACGATTCAACCGCGCAGCAAGGGGGTTGCGGCCGGCAGATGCATGCGCACCCGCCCCGCTACACACTGGACGTGGAAGCGCCGGGCCTGCAGGGGTTCGCCATCCAGGTTCAGGGTCAGCGGTTGCTCGGCCTCGATCCACAGCTCGCGCAGCCGTGCACGTTCAGCCACCTGCTCCAACGCCGCATGCTTGCCTTCGCTGAACAAGGTGCCGAGGGTGGTCATCAGTTCGCCGGACAGCTCTGGAATGATGGTCAGGTCCAGCAAGCCGTCATCCAACAGCGCATCGGGGCATAGCTGCTGGCCGCCACCGGCCTGGCGGCCATTGCCGATACCAAGTGCAATGAAACCGCCCTGCCATTCGAAATCCTCGCCACGGATGCGTGCCTGGATCGGCTCGATCCGCCCGAGCTTGCCGATCCCGGTGATCACGTAAGCCAGGCCACCGAGCATCTTCTTCAGGCCTTCATGGGTTTCCACCGTCACTTCGGTGCCAAAGCCGCCGCTGGCCAGGTTGGCACACCAGTGGACCTTGCCATCGCCCTCCACGCGCAGCAGATCGATGGTGCGCGCCTGTGTATGTGCTGGCAGCTGCAATGCCGGCAACGGTTCGAACGGAATGCCCGCAGCCGTGGCGAAGTCGTTGGCGGTGCCCAATGGCAGCAAGGCCAAGGCCGGCAATCGCGCCGCATCCTGCCCCGTGTGCGCCAGCGCCTCGGCGACTTCGCTCAAGGTGCCGTCGCCGCCGCCTGCAATCAGCAGCTGCGCCTGCGCGGCGATGGCTTCGCGCACATAGCGCTCGGCGTCGCCGGCTTCCCAGGTCACCCGCACCTGCAGACGCTGCCCTTTTTCACGGACCTGCGTCACTGCATCGCGCACGCCATCGTCGCCAGCGGATTTGCCATTGAGGATCAGGTACCAGGGTGCTGCTTGCATGCGGATCTCCAGGAAAGGCGCGCAGCCTAGCAAGGGGATTGCAGCAGGCGGGTGAATGTCACTGTGTTGTCACAGCGCATCCGGAGAATGAAAGGCCATAGCAAGGACGATGGATGGAGGCAGGATCAGCCTCCGATGATTCCCCGGCCGCAACGGCAACGTTGCGGCTTTTTTTTGCTTCACCTGTAGAGCCGAGCCATGCTCGGCTGGGGCATTACCGGGGAATTCCAAAGATCACAGGTGAAGCCCCTGCCGAGCATGGCTCGGCACTACCTTGGCATTGTCGGTGAAGCCTCTGCCGAGCATGGCTCGGCACTACGGTTCAGCCGCCTTTGGCGAATTTCTGCAGCGCTTCGCCTTGCAGGCGGTAGACCGTCCATTCGTCCTGCGCTACCGCGCCGGCGGCCTTGTAGAAATCGATGGCCGGGGTGTTCCAGTCCAGCACCGACCATTCGAAGCGGCCGCAGCCCTGCTCCACCGCCAGCTTGGCAATGTGCTGCAGCAGAGCCTTGCCGGCCCCGCTGCCGCGCGCATCGGGGCTGACGTACAGGTCTTCCAGGTAGATGCCATTGCGACCCAACCAGGTCGAGTAGTTGTAGAAGAACACCGCGTAACCGATGGCCTGACCGCCGCGCTCGCAGATCAGGGCCTGTGCCTTGGCATCGGCAGCAAACAGGCTGGCACGAATGCCGGCCTCGTCGGTCTGCACCGAGGATTCGGCTTTCTCGTAGATGGCCAACTCGCGGATGAAGTGCAGGATCAGGCCTGCGTCATCGGCGATGGCCGGACGGATCTGCACTTCAGCCGCGCTCATCGCTCAGCCTCGCGCCGCAGCGACATTGCCGCGCATCTTGCTGATCATCTCAGCGTAGTCGGGCGCGTTGAAGATGGCCGAACCGGCAACGAAGGCATCGGCACCGGCAGCAGCGATCTCGCCGATGTTGTCGGCCTTGACCCCGCCGTCCACTTCCAGCAGCACCGGCTTGCCGAGCTTGTCGATCATCGCCCGCACCGCGCGTAGCTTGTCCAGCGTCGACGGGATGAAGGCCTGGCCGCCGAAGCCCGGGTTGACCGACATCAGCAGCACCAGGTCCAGGTCTTCCAGCACCCAGTCCAGCACTTCGACCGGGGTGGCCGGGTTCAGCACCAGCCCGGCCTTGCAGCCATGCGACTTGATCAGCTGGATGGTGCGGTGGACGTGGCGGCTGGCTTCCGGGTGGAAGCTGATGATGCTGGCGCCAGCCTCGGCGAAGTCCGGCACGATGCGGTCCACCGGCTCCACCATCAGGTGCACGTCGATGGGCGCGGTGACGCCATGCTTGCGCAGCGCCTGGCAGACCATCGGGCCGATGGTCAGGTTGGGCACGTAATGGTTGTCCATCACGTCGAAATGGACCCAGTCGGCGCCGGCGGCCAACACGTTGTCGACCTCCTCGCCGAGCTTGGCGAAATTGGCCGAGAGAATGGACGGCGCGATGATGCAGTTGGACATGACGGAGCCTTTCAGCGCTTGCGCAGGGTTTTGATGCGGTCGTAGGCGGCGTTGATCTGCCGGGCCTTCTTTTCAGCCTGGGCGCGCAGCTCGGGGGCGGCGCCGGCCACTTTGTCGGGGTGGTACTGGGACATCAGGCGGCGGTAGGCCAGGTCGATCTCGGCGTCGGTGGCGTCGCGGGGGACCCCCAGCTCACGGTACGGCAGGTCTTTGCCCAGCTTGAACCAGTCGCTGTCGAAGGCATGCCCCAGCAACAGGCCAATTATCCCGCCAAACAAGGGGTTGGGCCTGAAAAGCAGGGCCCCGGCAATGAAACCGAACAGTTTTCCGTACCAGCGCATGGGTGGGCGAATGGCCTGAGGACAATCAAGACGTGCATTTTATGCCACAGCGGCCCAATCCCGCCGTACACTAGGCCGCCCGCCGACCAGCCGCGGGCCCTGCGGGTCCTCCAGACCCGGGTCCTCCACGCCGGCGGCATTCATTGCCAAGTCCCAGGAGTGCCCGTGCCGACCACGCTGTTGCAATCCGATCTTCCCGGCCTGCCCTTGCGCCATCGCGGCAAGGTGCGTGATGTGTTTGATATCCCGCGCGAACGTCTGCCAGCCGGAACACCCCCGGGCGAATACCTGTTGATGGTTGCCACCGACCGCCTGTCGGCATTCGACGTGGTGCTGCCCGACCCGATCCCGGGCAAGGGCGAGATGCTGTGCCAGGTATCCAACTTCTGGTTCGCCAAGACCGCGCACCTGATGCCCAACCACCTGACCGGCATCGACGTGGCCAGCGTGCTGCCCGAAGGCGTGGACCCGGCGCTGTACGCCAAGCGTGCGGTAGTGACCAAGAAGCTCAAGCCGGTACCGGTGGAAGCCATTGCCCGCGGCTACGTGATCGGCAGCGGCTGGAAGGACTACCAGCGCACCGGCAAGATCAGCGGCATCGCCCTGCCCGACGGCCTGCAGCAGGCCGAAAAGCTGCCCGAGGCCATCTTCACCCCGTCGACCAAGGCGGCAGTGGGCGACCACGACGAGAACATCGACTTCGACGCGATGGTCAAGGCGGTTGGCGCCGACATGGCCGAGAAGGTGCGTGACGCGACCCTGCGCATCTACAAGTTCGCCGCCGAATACGCGGCCGAACGCGGCATCCTGCTGGCCGACACCAAGTTCGAGTTCGGCACTGATGCCGATGGCCGTCTGTACATCATGGACGAGATGCTGACCCCGGACTCCTCGCGTTACTGGCCGGCCGACGAATACCAGGTGGGCATCAGCCCGCCCAGCTACGACAAGCAGTTCGTGCGCGACTACCTGGAGACGCTGGACTGGGACAAGACCGCGCCGGGCCCCGCCCTGCCGGCCGAGGTGATCGAACGCACCCGCGCCAAGTACGCCGAAGCGCTGGACAAGCTGGCCGGCATCAGCGTCGACTGATTCCTGCAGTACCGGTCACGGATGCGCACGGCCACCGTGCGCATCCGTAGGGAAGCCGCGCTATGCTCTGCCAGTCAACCCGGGAGGGAACGTGGAATGAGTATTGCGCGACCGGTGGATCGTTATTTCGCCAGCTACTCCGGCGATCACGTCAACCACACCAACCAGGCCATCCACGTCATCGCGGTGCCCGCGATCCTGTGGTCAGTCATCGCCCTGCTGTGGTGCATCCCGCCGCTCGTGCCGTGGTTCCAGCATGGCATCTGGGCGGCGTTCGCCATGTTCGGCACCTGGGCCTATTACAACCGGCTGTCGCGCCCGCTGGGCATCGGCATGCTGATCATCTTCTTCGTGTTCGGCTGCATCTGCCGGCTGCTGGAAGACCGGCTTGGCATCCAGATGCTGCTGTACATCGCCATCGGTGTGTTCGTGGTGGCATGGATAGCGCAGTTCATCGGCCACAAGATCGAAGGCCGCCGGCCGAGTTTCCTCACCGACCTGACCTACCTGCTGATCGGCCCGATCTGGGTGCTGGCCAAGCTGTTCCGGCAGTTCGGCTGGCGTTATTGAGGCAGCAGGCCACCACGGTTCAGTGCTCCGGCAAGGTTTCCTCGGCACCCTCGTTGATGCCGACAAACATTCCCCTCTGCACCAGGAAGGCCCGCGGTGCATAGCCGAAATCACGCCGCGCCGGCTCGATGTCGAACGCCAGCGGATCACGCATGCGTTCCAGCACCGCCTCGTTCATGCCGAGCAACCGTCCCTTGCCGTGCGCCTTGCGCAACGCCCACACGAAGAGCGGCGTGGGTACCCGCAGCAGCAGCGGGCGCGGTCGCAACGTGGCCAAGACCCGCCGCACCATCTGGTTGTAGGGCAGTACCTCCCCCCCCCCCACCGCATAGGCCCGGCCATGGCTGGCGGCTGCAGGGAGCACCTGCAACACCGACTTGGCAAGGTCCTGCACATGCACTGGTTGCCGCATGCCCTTGGCGCAGGTTGGCAATACCAGCAGGCGCGTGCGCTGGGCCATACGCGCAATCGAGGTAAGGGTTTTGTCGCGCCCGGCACCGTAAATCAGGGTCGGGCGCAGTACGGTGGCAGCCACCCCGCGTTCGGCGGCGGTGGCGAACAGCAGCTGCTCCGCTTCCCGCAGCCGGCGGGCGACGTCCCTTTCGGCCGGTTCGGCCGAGTCCTGCTTGACCTCGGCACTGGTCGAGCCGAACGCCACCACCCGCGGGCTGTGGATATCCGATCCGGCATACCAGCGAGCGAAATTGTCCAAGGGACCGCAGCTGATCACCGCGTCGAAGGCCTGTCCATCGCGCCAGAAGCCGTAAAGATCGGCCTGCACCCAGTGGACACCCGGTGTGTCGGCGTGGGCTTGGCGTGACACCGCCGTCACCTCCCAGCCAGCTGCCAGCAGCTGCGCCAACAAGGGTTCGCCAATCTGGCCACTGCCACCAAATACCAGCGCGCGGCCAGCGACCGCTGCGCTGTGAATATCGTTCTCCATGCGCGGAAGGATAGGCGAAGCAGGCCCGATTCCGCAGCCGCCACCGGGAGTTGGCCTTGCTCGGTGCGAACTGCGGGGCCGGCTGTCGCAGCAGCGGTGTAAACAGCGAAGCTGACATTGCTGACACGCTGGGCATCTTTGCCAGCGGATGATTCGCCAGCTTCGCGGCTCACGCCACGCCCACCGACGCCCCGCCTGCTCGCCCATGATGTAGCCCGGGTAAACGCAGCGCACCGGGGGAGCGGGGGGCGATGGTTGCCAATATCGGTCGCGCGGTCCTTCTCATCGGGCAATACCTTGCGCTCCCCGGTGCGCTGCGCTTACCCGGGCTACCTGATCGCCGCTGCCATACCGACCAAAGACGGTCCACTGCAGCTGATCGGGGCAGGCCCCCAGGAGCTAGCGATGGGCCAAAGTTTCCTCGTTTTCCGCCCGCAGCCACTGGCAGTACTGGCTCCGCCGATCCAACCCGAACGGATCATTCAGAAAAAGTCGCGGATCAAAAAAATCGCCTGTTAGACTGCAAAACCCCGTTTCTGAACCGCGCCCCTACATGACGCCCGTCCTGTTGCTGCTGCTTGCGCTGCCCTTTCTGCTGGCAGCGGCCATCGCCCTGACAGGCCGCCTGTCACGTGGCGCAGCCGCATGCCTGGCGGGCGCGGCACCGGTGTTGGGGCTGGCCCTGCTGGGCAGCGTCACCCCGGCCGTGCTCGACGGCGAGATCGTCCGCAACAGCTGGCAGTGGCTGCCGCAGATCGGCCTGGACTTAAGCCTGCGCCTGGATGGCCTGGCCTGGATGTTCGGCGGGCTGGTGCTGGGCATCGGCGCGCTGGTGGTGCTGTACGCGCATTACTACCTGTCCCCGCAGGACAGCGCGCGCCGCTTCTACAGCTACCTGCTGCTGTTCATGGGCGCGATGCTGGGCATGGTGCTGGCCGGCAACCTGTTGCTGCTGATGGTGTTCTGGGAGCTGACCAGCATCAGTTCGTTCCTGCTGATCGGTTTCTGGTCGCACCGCAAGGACGCCCGCGAGGGCGCGCGCATGGCCTTGATCGTCACCGGCGGCGGCGGTCTGGCGCTGCTGGCCGGCGTGCTGCTGATCGGCCGCATCGTCGGCAGCTTCGACCTGGATGTGGTGCTGGCCTCGGGCGAGCTGATCCGCAGCAGCGCGCTCTACCCTTGGGCACTGTTGCTGGTGCTGGCCGGCATCTTCACCAAGAGCGCGCAGTTCCCGTTCCAGTTCTGGTTGCCGCATGCGATGGCCGCGCCCACCCCGGTGTCGGCCTACCTGCACTCGGCCACCATGGTGAAGGCCGGTGTGTTCCTGCTGGCGCGCCTGCACCCGGCCCTGGCCGGCACCGAGCTGTTCTTCTACGTGGTCAGCGGCATCGGTGCGATCACCCTGTTGATCGGCGCCTGGAATGCGATCTTCCAGCACGACCTCAAAGGCCTGCTGGCCTATTCGACGATTTCGCACCTGGGCCTGATCACCCTGCTGTTCGGCCTGTCCACGCCGATGGCGGTGGTGGCCGGCGTGTTCCACATCCTCAACCACGCCACCTTCAAGGCCTCGCTGTTCATGGCCGCCGGCATCATCGATCACGAGACCGGCACCCGCGACATGCGCCGCCTGGGTGGCCTGCGCCGCTTGATGCCGATCACCAGCGCCCTGGCCATTGTCGCCTCGCTGGCGATGGCCGGCATCCCGCTGCTCAACGGCTTCCTGTCCAAGGAAATGCTGTTTGCCGAGGCCCTGGCCACCCAGGGCCCGGACTGGATGCGCTCGGCGATCAGCGTTGCCGCGCTGCTGGCCGGCATCCTCGGCGTGGCCTACAGCCTGCGCTTCGTCCACGACACCTTCTTCGGCAAGGGCCCGGTCGACATCGAGGTGGTGCCACATGAGCCGCCGCGCTGGATGAAGGTGCCGGTGGAAGTGCTGGTGGTGATCTGCCTGGCCGTCGGCATCGCCCCGGCGCTGACCATCGCACCGGTGCTGCACGCCGCCGCCGCATCCATTCTCGGCGCCGCGATGCCGCAGTACAGCCTGTCGGTCTGGCACGGCTTCAACCTGCCGCTGGCGATGAGCGCGATTGGCGTGGTGGGCGGTATCGCCCTGTACTTCGGCCTGCGTCGTTTCACCGATCTATATGCCGCGCGCAACCGCCCCACCGGCCGCAATCTGTTCCACCTGGCCCTGGATGCGCTGTTCGGCTTCGCCCACAGCGTGACCGCCGCACTGGCCAATGGCAGCCTGCAGCGCATGCTGTTCGCGCTGGTGCTGGTAGCGGTGATCGTCGCCGCCGCGCCCTATGTCGCCAACCCCTCGCTGCCGGTGTGGCCGGCCCCGCAGGCGATGCCGTTGCTGGGCTGGACGCTGTGGCTGGTGATGCTGGCCTGCGCCTTCGCCGGTTTGTTCCTGTACCAGCAGCGCCTGCTGGCGGTGATCGTGATGGGCGGCACCGGCCTGATGGTGGCGCTGACCTTCGTGTTCCTGTCCGCACCCGACCTGGCCCTGACCCAGCTGATGGTGGAGATGGTGACCCTGGTGCTGATGCTGCTCGGCATGAACTACCTGCCCGCACAGTCGCCGCCGGAGCACGCACGCTGGCGCAAACGTCGTGATGCGCTGATCGCCATCATCGCCGGCGGCGGCATCGCCGCGCTGGCCTACTCGCTGATGACCTTGCCGCCCAACACCATGGCCGGCGAGATGCTGCTGCGCTCGCTGCCCGAGGCCTATGGCCACAACGTGGTCAACGTGATCCTGGTCGACTTCCGTGGCTTCGATACCTTTGGCGAAATCACCGTGTTCGGTATCGCCGCGCTGGTGGTACACGCCATGCTGCGGCGTACGCGGATGGCACCGGAACAGATCATGCCCGGGCCGCCGATCAAGCTGCCGGTGCCGGCCGATCTTGCCCAGATCATGTTCCCGCTGACATTGACGGTATCGATCTTCCTGTTCCTGCGCGGCCACAACGCGCCCGGCGGCGGCTTCATCGCCGGCCTGGTGCTGGCGGTGCCGCTGCTGATCCAGTACGTGATCCAGGGCACGGCGTCGGTGGAGTCGCGCTTCGGCTTCGACTACATCCGCTGCATCGGCCTGGGCCTGTTGATCGCCCTGCTCAGCGGCGCGGCGTCGATGCTGTTCGGCGTGCCGTTCCTGACCAGCGGCCACCTGGACCTGCACCTGCCGCTGATCGGCGAGGTGCCGCTGGCCAGCGCCATCGGTTTTGACACCGGCGTCTACCTGGTGGTGTTTGGCGGGGTGATGCTGATCCTGTCGATGATGGGCACCATCAAGCCCTCGCGCACCCGCAATGCCCGCAACGGCGAAATCGATATCCACCGCCGTTCGGCACGCACCGGGGAGATGCACTGATGGAACTGGCACTGGCAAGCGCCATCGGCGTACTGGCCGGCATCGGCATCTACCTGCTGCTGCGTGCGCGCAGCTTTGATGTGATCCTGGGCATGACCTTCCTGTCCTACGCCACCAACCTGCTGATCTTCAGCGCAGGGCGGCCGGTGACCGGCAAGGCACCAGTGCTCAAGGACGGCGTGGCCACCAGCCTGGTGCATTACACCGACCCGTTGCCGCAGGCACTGGTACTGACCGCCATCGTGATTGCCTTCGCGATGACCGCGGTGAGCATCGTGCTGGCCATGCGCAGCCGCAGCGACAACCACAGCGACCACGTGGACGCGCATGAGCCCGAGCTGCCGACGGCCGATGCCGCCAAGGCGGAGGGCGGCGCATGAACCATCTGGTGATCCTGCCGATCCTGATCCCGTTGCTGGGCGCCGCGCTATCGCTGTTCATCGAACACCGCCGCTATGGCCCTAAGGTGCAGCGCACGGTGGCCTGGGCCAGCATAGCCGCGCTGGCGGTGGCCGTGGCGCTGTTGTTTGCACAGACCAGCCAGGGCCAGATCTCGGCCTACCTGCTCGGCGACTGGCCGGCACGGTTGGGCATCGCGCTGGTCGCCGACGGCCTGGCCGGCTGGATGCTGGGCACCACCCTGCTGCTGGCCATCGCCTGCCTGCTGTATGCCTGCACCGGCTGGGACCGGCGCGCACCGCACTTCCATGCGCTGTTCCAGTTCCAGCTGGTTGGCCTCAACGGCGCCTTCCTGACCGGCGACATCTTCAACCTGTTCGTCTTCTTCGAGGTGATGCTGATCGCCTCCTATGGCCTGCTGCTCTCGGGCGGGCGCGGCCTGCGCATGCGCATCGGCCTGCACTACGTGGTGTTCAACGTCACCGCCTCGACCCTGTTCCTGATCGCACTGGGCATGCTCTACGCCACCCTGGGTTCCTTGAACCTGGCCGAGATCAGCCAGCGCATCGTCGAGTTGCCACCCTCGCACCTGAAGTTGGCCAAGGCTGCCCTGGGCTTGCTGCTGCTGGTGTTCTGCTCCAAGGCCGCGCTGCTGCCGATGTACCTGTGGCTGCCCGAGTCCTATGCGCGTGCGCCGGCGGCAGTTGCCGCACTGTTCGTGATCATGACCAAGGTCGGCCTGTATTCGGTGCTGCGGGTCAGCTCGCTGTGGTTCGATGCCGATGCGGGGGCGATGAGCGGCTACGGCAGCGATTGGTTGTTGTGGGCCGGCATCGCCACCCTGGTGGTGGCGGCGCTGGGCGCGCTGGCGGCTACCCGCATGAGCGTGCTGGTGGCCTATCTGGTGGTGGTGTCGGCGGCGACGCTGTTCATCGCCTTTGCGCTGGGCAATGCCGGCACGATCTCGGCCGGCCTGTATTACCTGCCACACAGCACCTTCGTGGCCGCCGCGCTGTTCCTGATCGCCGACCTGATGCGGCGGCGGCGCCTGCAGGCCGACCGCCGCCATGCGCATGAGCCGGGGACGGTATTGCCGGGCAAGACCATCCCCGGCCTGCTGTATCTGCTGGCTGCCGTGGCGGTGGCCGGGCTGCCGCCAATGGCCGGCTTCCTGGCCAAGGCCGCGCTGCTGCAGGCGGTGCCCGCAGCGCATACCGGCGTGGTCTGGGGCGTGGTGCTGGGCACCAGCCTGCTGGTCATCATGGGTCTGGTGCGTACCGGCATCCGCCTGTTCTGGCACGTGCACGGCGATGACGACGCGCCGCCCGAGGCGGACGTCGCCGAGGCCCCGGCGCGGCCCTTCGAGACCGCCGCCGCCTGCCTGCTGCTGGGCTATGCCGTGCTGATGAGCGTGTTTGCCGCACCGTTGATGCGCCAGACCGACGCCATCGCCGACCAGTTGCTGGCGCCGGACCGGTATCTCCAGGACGTACGCGGCACCACGCCGCAGGTGAGGCAGCCATGAGTGACCGTCGCCCCCTGCTGCGCAGGATATTCCCCTCGCCGGTGCTGTCTTTCACCGTGGTTGCGTTCTGGATGGTGATGTCCTCCAGCTTCGACCTGGGCCAACTGGTACTGGGCCTGGTGCTGGGCGTGGTGATCCCGCTGTTCGCCGCGCGCCTGGACCGCGAGTTCGCCCGCCTGGGCTCATTGCGGCCCATCCCCAAGCTGCTGGCGGTGGTGCTATGGGACATCCTGGTGTCCAACCTGCGCGTGGCCGCGCAGGTGCTGGGCCGCGAAGAGAAACTCAAGCCGGGTTTCATCTGGGTGCCGCTGGACATCGCCAACATCCACGGTATCGCCGCGCTGACCAGCTTCATCACCCTCACCCCGGGCACGGTGTCGGCGGCATTGTCGGAGGACCGCCGCCACCTGCTGGTGCACGTGCTGCACCTTGAGGACCCCACCGCCCTGATCAACGAGATCAAGAGCCGCTACGAAGCGCCGCTGATGGAGATCTTCCCGTGAACGGTTACCAGATATTCGAAACCACCCTGGTGGTGTGCATGCACGTGGTCGGCATCGCCATGCTGCTGGCGCTGTGGCGGCTGCTGCGCGGCCCGACCGTGCCGGACCGGATCCTGGCGCTGGACACCTTGTCGGTCACCGCCATCGCCGAGCTGATGCTGTTCGGCATGTACCTGGACTCGGCCATCTACTTCGAGGCCGCACTGATCATCGCCATGCTGGGCTTCTGCAGCACGGTTGTGCTGAGCAAGTTCGTGCTGCGCAGGGATATCGTCGAATGATCACCTTTCTGCAGATCGCATTGTCGGCGCTGCTGGCCTTTGGCTGCTTCTTCATCCTGGTCGGTGCACTCGGCCTGGTGCGTTTCTCCGATTTCTTCAAACGCCTGCACGCACCGACCAAGGCCAGCACGCTGGGCGTGGGCTGCGTGCTGGTGTGTTCGGTGGCGTACCACATCTTCCTCGGCCAGGACCCGCAGCCGCGCGAGCTGCTGATCACCGTGTTCCTGTTCATCACCGCTCCGATCAGCGCCCACCTGATGGCCAAGGCCGCGCTGTCGCTGATGATGGAAAGCCGGCCGGAGCCGCCAAAAGAGTAATACCGAGCAGTTCCTCCTGTAGTGCCGAGCCATGCTCGGCATGAGGCCTTCCCAGTAACGCCGCTACCGAGCATGACCCGGCATTACAGGCCCGCTTCAGCGCAGCTGCAGCTGCGTGGCGTCATCTACCCGCACATGTGTCTGGTAGTAATACTTGTCGCTGACGCGCCCGCCATCAGCAACGAACCCGATACGCACCATCCGCGCCGTACCCCGCACCAGAATCGCGCGTCCCTTCAAGGCTGTGCCAGGATCCGCCCCATATTGAGCCACCAACTCCTGAACTGCACCGGGGCCGATGCTGATGCTCAGATTGCGCGGATCGCGGTAATCCGACTGGGAGTTCAGGTACAACCTGCCATCGGCATTGCCACTGGCACGCACCGTCAGCGCAAACACCCCATCCACCCCGCGCTGCGGCCCAGCGGCAGCCGCCAACTGCACCGCCATGGAAGGATCCAGCCATGTGCTGCTACGGCCGACATGCGCACATCCAGCCAAACCCATGCACGCCACAACCATCAACATAAACCTACGCATGCTCGACTCCTTGTCAGCTTGGAGCCGCTGATTCAAGCCGAGCACGGGCATTGAATGCAAGGGACAACGGCGCCACCCAACCTGTGGAACCGGCGTCAGCAGCGCAGCCACCGCAGCAGCAGGGGCAACGCAGCAGGGAGATGCATTCAATCCGGCGTCTTGGTTCTTGTCAGTTTCACGGCTTACGCCGCTCTTACAAGGTGAACAGCGCCAACTCCAGGCCTACCCACGCCAGGAACGCGACGAACAACACCGCGCCTTCGCCACGGCTGATCTTCAGGTCGCCGCGCAGCATCGGGTACAGCATCAGCACGAACACGATCGCCGCTGGCAGCTCCAGGCGTACGAACGAGGCCGGCAAGGGCATCGGCCGCAGGGCCGCCATGCCGCCGATAACCACCAGCACATTGAACAGGCTGGAGCCGATCACGTGGCCCACCACCATGTCGCCCTGCCCGCGGCGTGCCGCGGCAATGGCGGCTGCCACCTCCGGCAGCGCGGTGCCAATGGCCACCGGCAACAGGCCGGTCAACAGCGGCGACATGCCCCAGGCTGCACCAATCACCGGCGCGGACTGCACGACAAAGCGCGCACCGTAGTACAGCACCACCGCGGCGATGACCAGGCGGATCAGGTTCAAGCCAAGCACGGTGCGGGTGGTGGCGTAGTCGGCAATTGCCTCCTGCAGCGCCGCCGGTTCCTGCCGCGCACGGCGCAGCATGAACGCCAGCATCCCCACGAAGCCCAGCAGCAGCACGATGCCTTCGATGCGGCTGATGGCACCATCCAGGCCGAACACGATCAGGGCCAGGCTGGCCACCGCCAGCAGCACCAGCAGCGGCGACAGCAGACGGGTGCGCACCAGCAACGGATAGGCCAGGGCCGCCAGCGCCAGGGTCAAACCGACATTGACGATGTTGCTGCCTACCGCATTGCCCAGGGCCAGCTCCTGCGCCCCTACGGCAAACGCGCGGGCGTTGACCACCAGCTCCGGCAGCGAGGTACCGAAGGCCACCAGCAGCAAGCCGGCAACAAAAGGCGAGGCGCCGAAACGCTGGGCCAGGCCGGAGGCGGCCTTGACGATGGAGTCACCGCCCAGGGCCAACAGCACCAGACCCAGTACAAACCATGCGATCGCTTCAAACATCCTTCGTTTCTCCCGGCGTGGATGGCGGCGACCCGGGGCCGCCTGTTGCGGGCAGCAGCGTATCAGCCGCAGCCTTCGACGTAATCCACCTGCGGCGGCACGCCTACCCGCCAGGCACTGGCCCTGCCATCGGCGCCGAGCTCGAACACCAGCCAGCTCTGGCTGCCATCGCTGGCCGGCACCCGCAGCACTTTGCCGCCATCCACGTATTTGTGGGGCTGGGGCGCCTCAGCCTGCGGGTACAGCGCCTGCAGCTGCGCCAGATCCATGCCTATCCGACCCCCACCCGGCGCCGGGACGTCGCCCCCACGCACGTCATAGCGGAGGAACTGGTTGCCTTCGAGCATGAAGAAAGGCCCTGCCGGGGTGTTCGCCGGCGACGAGAGGTAGTAGCAGCCGCCATCAGCGGCCGCGTCGCCCTGCAGTTCCTCCCCCCAGGCCACGCGCAGCTGTTCCACATCGATGCCCAACTGTGCGGGCCCATAGCCCTGCCAATCCGCGTCACCCGCCACCACCGCCGTGGCGGGGAGTGCGGGCGTGGCCTGCGCTGCCGGTGCGGCGGCGGGTCCAGTTGCCACAGGCTCGGCCGGTGGCGTGCGTTGGCAGGCTGCCAGCAGCATGGCCAACAGGGATAACGGCAAGGCGATGCGCTTCATGCGGTGACTCCAGCGGGGTCCGCGGTGGAGTCTAGCCGCAACCGTGCCTAGCACGCGCGAAGACACCTTTGTCATCGTGATTTCACCTGCAGGCGACAGTCTGGGCACTCACCCCGCCTGCTCCCATCCCCATGCACCCGCTCAAGACCGAACGTGGCCGCACCGTGCTGCAGACGCACGGCAACGCGCTGGACCTGCGCCAACGCAGGGCGCTGATCCTGTGTGATGGCAAACGCAGCCTGGCCGAGCTCGGCGGCATGCTGGGGGACGACGCGGCGGCGCTGATCGCGCAGCTTCAGCGCGAGGGCTATGTACTGGCCGAGGATGCTGCCGCCACAAGCACGGCACCCGCTGCGCCCGTGGCCGCTGCACCGGTGGAGCGGCGACGCTCGATGGTGGCCGCACGCATCTATGTACTGGACATCCTGGCACTGCAGCGCAACCCCACCGCTGCCCAGCTGCACAAGCTGCTGCAGGCCGCGCGCGCGGAGGCCGATACCGTCAGCGCGCTGAAGCTGGCGCTGAGCCACCTGCCGGCAATGACCTCCGATGGCTACACCCAGCGGGTCCGCGGGCGCCTGCAGGAAGTATTGCCGGAGGCACATCTGGCAGCGGTGCTGGCACCGCTGCCAGCCTGACTCAGTTCTTCGGCGGCGCGAAGTTGTTGCGCAGCCCGCTCCAGCAGGCTTGGTAGCCACGCTGGCGGTGCGCGGCCTGCATGGCCTGTTCGGTCGGGCGGATCACGCCACGGGTCTCGAACATGAAGGCCATGGTGTCGGTGATCACGTCGGGCTTGGACAGGTCGGCCTGCGAGGCCTTGTCGAAGGTGGCCGCATCCGGGCCGTGGCCGGTCATGCAGTTGTGCATCGACGCACCGCCGGGCACGAAGCCCTCGGCCTTGGCGTCGTAGGCACCGTGGATCAGGCCCATGAACTCGCTGGCGATGTTGCGGTGGAACCACGGCGGGCGGAAGGTGTTCTGCGCCACCAGCCAGCGCGGCGGGAAGATCACGAAATCCAGGTTGCTGGTGCCCGGGGTATCGCTGGCCGAATGCAGCACCAGAAAGATCGATGGATCCGGGTGGTCGTAGCTGATCGAGCCGATGGTGTTGAAGTGGCGCAGGTCGTAGCGGTACGGCGCGTAGTTGCCGTGCCAGCCGACCACGTCCAGCGGCGAGTGGCCGATGTCGGCGCGCCACAGGCGGCCCTGGAACTTGGCCACCAGCTCGAACTGGCCGTCGAGGTTTTCGAAGGCGGCGACCGGGGTTTCGAAGTCGCGCGGGTTGGCCAGGCCATTGCTGCCGATCGGGCCGAGGTCGGGCAGCTTCAGCAGCGCGCCGAAGTTCTCGCAGACATAGCCACGCGCCTGGCCATCCGGCAGTTCCACCGCGAAGCGCACGCCGCGCGGGATCACCGCGATCTGCTGCGGTTCGATCTCGATCACGCCCAGCTCGGTGCGCAGGCGCAGGCGGCCGAGCTGCGGCACGATCAACAGCTCGCCATCGGCGTTGTAGAAGTAGCGCCCGCGCATGTCGGCGTTGGCCGCATACAGGTGGATGCCTGCGCCGCTATGGGCTTCGGCCGAGCCGTTGCCGCCCATCGTGTACAGGCCCTCGACGAAATCGGTGGGCGTGGTGGGCAGCGGCAGCGGGTCCCAGCGCAGCTGGTTGGGCGAAGCGGCCGCATGGCTGAAATCGCTGTGCAGGTGCGGCTGCTCGAACGAGGTGAATTCACCGTGCATCGCCGCCGGGCGGATGCGGTACAGCCAGCTGCGGCGGTTGCTGCCGCGCGGCGCGGTGAAGGCGGTGCCGGTCAGCTGTTCGGCATACAGCCCGTGCGCCACCTGCTGCGGCGAATTGCGACCTACCGGCAAGGTGCCGGGCACAGCCTCGGTGGCGAACTCATTGCCGAAGCCGGATTGATAAGCGTTGCTGACCATCACGAACCTGCCTGTGTTGTTGCGTTCAAAGCCCCACCCTTCCGGGAGAGAGGTTGGGGTGAGGGTAAGAGCTGAAGCAATGCCGCTTAAAGCCCCTCTCCCTCCGGGAGAGGGGTTGGGGTGAGGGTAAGGCTTTCAGCCATCATCAGAATGGCTTCCAGCACCGCATCCACCTGCAGCAGCACATCGTTGTCCCAGAAGCGCAATACGGTCAAACCTTGCTGTTCCAGGAATCGAGTGCGTACGCGATCAATGTCTTCATTGTGCTGTGAGCCATCGAGCTCCACCACCAGCCGTTTGGCCTCACAGTAAAAATCCACGATGTACGGCGGAACCGGATGCTGCCTGCGAAACTTCAAGCCGCACAGCTGGCCGCTCCTCAACCTGTTCCAGAGCTTGCGCTCGGCGTCGTTCTGGTTACGGCGAAGCCTGCGGGCGCGGCCCAGAGTAACCGTGGGTAATGGCGGTTTGCTGCTGTAGCTCATGAAACGGCCTCCTTGCGCCTTCCGTGATCTTTAGCAGCTTCGCCCTCACCCCAACCCCTCTCCCGGCGGGAGAGGGGCTATGTCCTATAGCGCGTTGCGTCTTACAGCACGCCACGATCCATCTGGTCGCGCTCGATGCTTTCAAACAAGGCCTGGAAGTTGCCTTCGCCAAACCCTTCATTGCCCTTGCGCTGGATGATCTCGAAGAAGATCGGGCCGATGCAGTTCTTGGTGAAGATCTGCAGCAGCTTGCGCTGCTTGGTTTCCGGGTCGGCGTCTATCAGGATCTTGTTCCTGCGCAGGCGCTCGACATCTTCGCCATTGTTCGGAATGCGCAGGTCGACCACATCGAAGTAGGTGTCCGGCGTGTCCAGGAACTCAATGCCCTGCGCGCGCATCGCCTCGACGGTGTCGTAGATGTTGTCGGTGAAGCAGGCGATGTGCTGGATGCCCTCGCCCTTGTAGGCGTCGAGGTATTCGTTGATCTGGCTCTTCGGGTCGGAGGACTCGTTGAGCGGGATGCGCACGACGCCGTCCGGTGCGGTCATCGCCTTGGACACCAGGCCGGTCTTTGCGCCCTTGATGTCGAAGTAGCGGATCTCGCGGAAGTTGAACAGGCGCTCGTAATAGTCCGACCACTGCTGCATGTTGCCCAGGTACAGATTGTGGGTCAGGTGGTCGATGAAGGTCAGGCCGAAGCCGACCGGGTTCTGCTCGGCACCGTCGATGACCTCGTAGTCGGCATCGTAGATGCTGCCGGTCGTACCGTAGCGGTCCACCAGGTACAGCATGCAATCACCGATGCCCTTGATCACCGGTGCCGGTACCGCGCGGGTTTCGGCCAGCAGGTCCACTTCCTCGGCACCGTTGCCCAGGGCCGCCGACAGTACTTCGGCGGCCGGCTTCTGGAAGCGGATGGCGAAGCCGCAGGCGCTCGGCCCATGCTTGGCGGCGAAGTCGGCGGCGAACGAGTTGGGCTCCTCGTTCACAAGAAAGTTGACGCCGCCTTGACGGTAGACGGTAATAGCACGCTGCCGGTGGCGGAGGACGGCCGTGAACCCCATGTTCTTGAAGTAGTCGTGCAGCTGGGCAGCCTGCCCCGCCGGTGCGGCGAACTCGACGAACTCAAAACCATCGATGCCCATCGGGTTTTCAAAGGTGGTGACCTGCATGCCCAGGTTGGGCGCGTTGGATGCGGTTGGGGTATTCATGGGTTGCCTCCGGAAGCATGGCGGTCGCCGGGGTGCCGGCGATGAAAACAGGAAGACTCGCCAAAAAGCGGGTCTGGACCGAAGGTTATAGTTTCACATGAAACCACCATCAAGGTGCACTGCAGCATGAGCTCTTCCGATTACAGCAAGTCCACCAGCATCCGCGCCTCGCACGTGTTGCTGGATCTTGAGCAGTTCCTGCCTTACCGCATCAGCGTGTTGTCCAACCGGGTGAGCGGCAACATCGCCCGGCTGTACGGCGAGCGCTATGGCCTGGCCATTCCCGAATGGCGGGTGATCACCATCCTGGCGCTGTACCCGGGCTCCTCGGCCAGCGAAGTGTCCGAGCGCACGGCGATGGACAAGGTGGCCGTCAGCCGCGCCGTGGCGCGCCTGCTGGAACGCGGTTTCATCAAACGCGAGACCCATGGCGATGACCGCCGGCGCTCGGTGCTGGCACTGTCGGCCGCCGGCTTCGAGGTCTACGAGACCATCGCACCGATGGTGATCGAGATGGAACGCCGCCTGATGTCGGCGCTCAGCGAGGAAGAAGAACAGGTGCTGGAACGCCTGATCACGCGTCTGGCAGATGCCGGCCTGCAGCGCATGACCGAAGGCTGATCGTCGCCGACGATCAGCTCAGGTGCTTGCGCTGCGCGTAGATCCACGGCGCGGCCAATGCGGCGATGGCACCGCCGGCAAAGCCAAGTGCGGCCGCCACGGCCGCTGCTTCCACCCGCCCCGGCAGGGCCAGCGCGGCCAGCAACAACAGGCCTGCCGGCAGACCGATGAACGAGGCCAGGAAGAAGCGCCAGCGTGGTACCCAGGTGTGCAGCTGCATCAGACTGGCGCCGGCCCAGGCCTCGCCGGCCCGGCTGCGTCCAATTTTGTCCACCAGCTTGACCAGGTCGACCTCGGCGACAGTCTTGCCGGTACGCGCCAATGCCAACTCCGCGCCAACCTCGGACGGATCGGGCCAGTTGGATGGCCATGACTGTGGCGCGTCCACTCCATAGGCGGTCAACAACGGCAGGGTCAACGCCGGCGCGGACAGCGCGCGCAGCTTGCGCTTGTCCAGCACGCACCACACCTGCGGCAGGCCATCGCAGTGGACCTGGTACAGCGCCAGCTGCGCCGCCGTCGGATACGGCAAGGCAGTGACCCGCGCCGCCATCGACTCGACGCCCATGCTGCGCAGAAAGCCCACGCGGCTGCGGCCACTGTGCGCCCAGGCCAGCCCCAGCGGTGCCAACAACATCACCTCGGCATGCTCCGGGCTGCCACTGTTGGCGCGGTCATCACTGGCCAGATAGGCCGACAACGATCTGGGCTCGGCCACATCCCGGACGCCCCAGCGCTGTGAATGCCCCAGCAGGAACTTCAGCGGCACCCGCGCGGCAGTGGTCTCACCGCGCGCGGCGTCCGAGGCAAACGGCACCACCGAGGCAACGAAGGCACGCAGTTCGTTGCCGGGGCTGCTGCTCCATTCGCTCGGCAGCAGGCCTGCGAGCAGACCATTACGCGCGACCTGGTCGATCTGCTCCTTCTGTTCCACCAGTCGCGTCACCGCCGACTGCAGCATGATGTTGGGCGGCACCGCCGCCTGCGGCAGCCGGTAGTGCGCCGGCGGTGCGGGCTCTTCCGGTGCTGCGCTTTCGTCCAGCAGTTCCTCCACCGTGGGCAGGCTGGTGCCAGACAGGTCCTGTACGGTGGTCGCGGGGCTGGAATCGGGGCTGGCAGCTGGCTGCATGGGGAAAGAGGGCGATGAGCCGGATGCAGGGGGATTGCTTCGTTAGCGGCCGCGGGCGAACAAAATGAAGATGGCGGCTGTTGCTTTGCCCCCTCCCCTGCGCTATGCGCAAGGGAGGGGGCAAGAAAAAGGCGCCTTCCGGCGCCGTTTTCGTTCAAGCACATCGCAGGCTTACTTCGCCGGCGGTGCCCATGCTTTCAGGAAGGCATCGAACTTGGCGCGGTCGTAACCCTTGCCCTTCTCCAGATCGCCAGTGAACTGCGAATGCAGCAGCTGACCTTCTGCATCCAGCACGAACAGGTGCGGATAGCCCTTGATCTCCGGGAAGCGCGACAGGAAGGCAGCGTTCTCGTTGTTCTCGCTGTAGTTGACCTTCATCCACACATAGTTGGCATCGCGGAAACGGCGCAGCTCCGAATCGCCTTCCATGAAGGCGTCCAGCAGGTGGCACCAGGAGCACCACTCGCCGCCCACGTCCAGCATGATCCGCTTGCCGCCACGCTGGGCCTCGACCTTGGCCGTTTCCAGATCCGCGACCGGATCGCGGGCGGGGTCGAACTGCGCGTTGAGCCCGGCCACCGCCGCGATGTCCGCGGCGGTGGGGGTATTGCCCGAGGCCACCGGCTGGCTGGTGTCAGCCACCGGTGCCTTCTGCTCGGAAGTATCCAGCGGCTGCACTTTCTCGGGTTGGGCGGCAGGCGGTTGATTGCAGCCCGCCAACGCGACGGTGAGCAACAGGGGAACCATTCCGAACAGCGGTTTCATCGCAGACTCCTTACTTCACACCGTGCATGAGCTTCTGCACCAGCGGGGCGATCAGGAACAGCAGCACGCCTGCACCCAGCAGCGACCAGAAGCCGAACGTATAGCCCTTCAGGGCCGACTCCACCGTCATGCCGCTCTCGCCACTGACCACCGCGGCGAAGATGCCCGACAGGTTGTTGCCGATGGCGGTGGACAGGAACCAGCCGCCCATCGCCAGGCCCACCACCTTGAGCGGGGCCAGCTTGGTGGTCATCGACAGGCCAATCGGCGACAGGCACAGCTCACCGACGGTCTGGATCACGTAGACCATGAACAGGGTCCAGAACGGGATCTTGCCAGCGCCGTCGACCAGCGAGGACAGCGCGTACATCAGCAGCAGGAAGGCCAAGCCGTTGAAGATCAGCCCCAGGCCGAACTTGCGCGGGATGGACGGGTTGGCCTTGCCCAGCGCGGTCCACAGCCAGACGAAGATCGGGCCAAGGGCCAGGATGGCGACCGAGTTGACCGATTGGAACCAGCCAATCGGGAAGGTCCAGCCACCCAGGTCACGGTTGACGATGTTCTGCGCCAGGAAGTTGAACGAGCTGCCTGCCTGTTCGAAGAACATGAAGAACAGCACGTTGAACACGAAGATGATCAGCATGGCGATGGCACGGTCACGCGCCACCTTGCCCTCGCGGATGCCCTCGACCAGGATCATCACGCACAGTGCGGTGAACAGGCCGCCCAGGATCCAGCCAAGGATGCCGGCATCGATGGACAGCAGCGCATAGGCAACCGGCACCGCCACCAGCGAACCCACCAGCACGGCGATGGTGCGGCCCATGCCTTCACCACCGGCCGGCGGCTTGCCGATTTCGCCGAGCTGGCGACGGCCAAACCAGAACCACACCAGGCTGATCAGCATGCCGACGCCCGAGGCGATGAACACGTACTTGTAAGCCGGCATGGCTTCGGTGCCGAACACATTCTCGGCCAGGATGCCGGTCAGCACCGGGGCAACCAGCGCACCGGCGTTGATGCCCATATAGAAGATGGTGAAGCCCGAATCACGCCGCGAGTCGTTGATGCCGTACAACTGCCCGACCATGCTGGAGATGTTCGGCTTGAACAGGCCGTTGCCCGCGATCACCGTGGCCAGGCCGATACGGAACACCTGGTCATTGGGGATGGCGATCAGGAACAGGCCCAGCGACATCACCGCCGCGCCGATCAGGATGGAACGCTGGTAACCGATGATCCGGTCGGCGACGAAGCCGCCGAACAGGGCCGCCGCATACACCAGCGCCAGATAGGCGCCGTAGAGCTTGCTGGCACCGGCCTGGCTCTCGGAGAACTGGGCCACGATGTACAGCGTCAACGCCCAGCGGATACCGTAGAACGCAAATCGCTCGAAGAACTCGGTCATGAACAGCATCCACAGCGGACGCGGGTGACCGAGCAGGTTGGTGAACTCCGGCACGGGCGCCGGGGTGGGTGTTGAGTTCGGCGCGGCAGCGCTCATGCGGGTGTCCCCTGGAATGATTGGGCAAGTACGAAAAAGTCGGCCGGAACCGGCGCGACGGGCGAGGATCACCGAAGCAGCTGTACCGCGTCAAATGGATACCGCCGCAGGCAAGCACCGGAGATTGCCGCACAAACGCCCCCCTCCGGTACCTGCGCGCCCAGCACAAGCCCCTGAATAGGTTGAGGTTTCAGTCCCGGGCAGGAACTCAGGCGTCGGCCCGGATGCTGGTGCGCACTTCGAACAGTTCCGGGAAGAAGGTCAACTCCAGCGCCTGCTTGAGAAAGCCCACGCCACTGGAACCGCCGGTGCCGCGCTTGAAGCCGATCACCCGCATCACCGTGCGCATATGGCGGAAGCGCCACAGCTGGAACTGGGTTTCCAGGTCCACAAGGTCCTCGCACAGCGAGTACTCGCGCCAGTAACGGTCGGTGTCCTGGTAGATGTTCTCGAACACCTGGCGCAGGGCCGGGTCGCTGATATGCGACTGGGTCCAGTCATGGCCTTCATAGGTTGCCGGGATGGCATGGCCGAAGCGCGACAGGTAGGCCAGGAACTCCTCGTACAGGCTGGGGGCTTCCAGCACCTCGCGCAGCTGCGCCTGCCCGGCCGGGTCATAGGCGAACACCGCCAGCATGTCGGCATTCTTGTTGCCCAGCAGGAACTCGATGTAACGGTATTGCAGCGACTGGAAGCCCGAGGACGGGCCCAGCACGTCGCGGAAGCCCATGTATTCGGAAGGGGTGAGGGTTTCCAGCACCGCCCACTGCTCGGTCAGCAGGCGCAGCACCTGCTTGGCCCGGGCCAGCACCTTGCGGCACTGCCAGACCTCGTCACGCTGCATGTGGCCGCGCGCGGCGCGCAGCTCGTGGGCCAGCAGCTTGAGCCACAGCTCCGAGGTCTGGTGCTGGATGATGAACAGCATTTCGTCGTGGTGCGGTGGGCTGGACAGCGGCTGCTGGGCCGACAGCAGCTGGTCCAGGCGCAGGTAGCCGCCGTAGGTGAGCCGGCCCTGCAGGTCGGTATGGATACCGGCTTCGAGCTCACGCTGGTTCTTTTCTACGGTCATCGGCCTGGCCATCAGATGGGGCGGCAAGGGTAACGCAGCCCGGGCCATCTGCCCCCTCCCTTTCGATTGCAGTCCACCAGGTAGTGCCGAGCCATGCTCGGCAGGGGCTTCCCCAGCCAAGCCCCAAAGCCCCCCTCCCCAGCCCTTCCCTTGGCTTCGCCAAAGGGAGGGGGCGTGTAGCAGGGGCTTCCCCAGCCAACCCCAAAAGCACCCCTCCCAGCGCTCCCCTTGGCCTGCGGCCAAGGGATCGGGCGTACTGCCCCCGCGCAAACGGAATCGAAACACATCCAATTCCGCCCAGGGGGAGAATGTGCCGCACCTGCGGCTACAGACTGAATACGTTGATATCTCGCCCTCCCGGCACCGGCCGCGGAACCAATGCGCGCTGTGTCCGGTCAATCGTGCTGCGGCGCAGGACGGCTTTTTCAGCCTGAGTCCTTACCATGTGTAATTCCTATCATTTGAAACCATCTGTTCAAGGTGTTGCTGCAATGACGGTTTCCGCCCAGTTCCAAATCGATTACCTGCAGTACCTGGATGCCGACGGCAACCTGGTACGTGACGATCTCCCCGCCTCGCTGCGCGATCCGCGCTCGCTGCTGCCGATGTTCAAGCAGATGCTGGCCACGCGGGTGTTCGACACCAAGGCCGTGGCGCTGCAGCGCACCGGCAAGCTCGGCACCTTTGCCTCCTGCCTGGGCCATGAAGCGGCCCACGTCGGCATCGGCGCGGCCATGAAGAGCGGCGACGTGTTCGCCCCCAGCTACCGCGAGTACGGCGCCATGTTCATGCGCGGCGTGCGCCCGCGCGACGTGCTGATGTACTGGGGCGGCGACGAGCGCGGCAGCGACTACGACCGCAGCAGCGATGCGGTGCGCGATTTCCCGATCTGCGTACCGATCTCCACCCAGTGCCTGCATGCGGCCGGCTCGGCGCTGTCGTTCAAGCTGCGCAACCTGCCGCAGGTCGCGGTCAGCGTCTGCGGTGACGGCGGCAGTTCCAAGACCGACTTCTACGCCGCAGTGAACTCGGCCGGCGCGTACAAGCTGCCGCTGATCCTGTGCGTGGTGAACAACGGCTGGGCCATCTCGGTGCCCCGCTCGGCCCAGACCGGCGCCGAAACCCTGGCCCAGAAGGGCCTGGCCGGCGGCCTGTTCTGCCTGCAGGTGGACGGCAACGACCTGATCGCCGTACTGGCCGCGATGGAACAGGCACGCGAACGCGCCCTGTCCGGCCAGGGCGGCACGGTGCTGGAATTCCTCACCTACCGCCTGTCCGACCACACCACCGCCGACGACGCGCGCCGCTACCGCGACGACGCCGAAGTGAAATCGGCCTGGCTGAAGGAACCGCTGATCCGCCTGCGCAAGTACCTGACCGCGCACGGCGTGTGGAGCGAGGAAGAAGAAAAGAACTGGATCGCCGAGTGCGGCACCCGCGTCGACGAGGAGGTCAATGCCTACCTCAACTGCCCGGTACAGCCAGTCGAGGCGATGTTCGATTACCTGTACGCCGATCCGCCGCCGGACCTGCTGGCGCAGCGTGCCGCCGCCATCGCCCTGGAGCAGCGCCATGGATGACATCAAGCGCAACGCCTCTGTCACCCCGGCCAGCCACGATCACGGCGTCGCGCACAGCGCGGCGAGCAACAGCGGAGACAACCCGATGACCGCCACCCCGATCACCCTCATCGAAGCCGTCACCCAGGCGCTGGCCTGGGAAATGGAGCACGACCCCTCGGTGCTGGTGCTGGGCGAGGACGTGGGCGTCAACGGCGGCGTGTTCCGCGCCACCGCCGGCCTGCAGCAGCAGTTCGGCCCGCAGCGTGTGCTCGACACCCCGCTGGATGAAACCACCATTGCCGGCCTCACCGTCGGCCTGGCCGCACAGGGCATGAAGCCGGTGGCCGAAGCCCAGTTCGACGGCTTCGTCTACCCGATGGTCGATCACCTGATCTGCCATGCCGCGCGCCTGCGCAACCGCACCCGTGGCCGCCTGCATTGCCCGATGGTGCTGCGCGTGCCGTGGGGCGGTGGCATCCGCGCGCCGGAACACCACAGCGAAGCCAACGAAGCCATCTTCACCAATGTACCGGGCATGCGCGTGGTGCTGCCGTCCAGCCCGCAGCGCGCCTACGGCCTGCTGCTGGCCGCGATCCGCGAGCCGGATCCGGTGATCTACATGGAGCCCAAGCGCATCTACCGCCAGTACAAGGAAGTGGTCGCCAACGACGGCGAAGCACTGCCACTGGACGTCTGCTTCGTGCTGCGTGACGGCACCGACGTAACCCTGGTCACCTGGGGTGCACAGGTCAAGGAAGCACTGGAAGCAGCCGACAAGCTGGCTGGCGAAGGCATCAGCGCCGAAGTCATCGACGTGGCCACGCTGCGTCCGCTGGACTTCGCCACCATCGCCGAGTCGGTGGCCAAGACCGGCCGCTGCGTGATCGTGCAGGAAGCGCCCAAGACCGCCGGCTTTGGTGCCGAGATCGCCGCGCGCCTGGCCGAGGAGTCGATGTATGACCTGGTGGCACCGGTCGAACGCGTCACCGGCTATGACACCCACATCCCGCTGTTCCGCCTGGAGATGAAGTACCTGCCGAGCGTTGAGCGGATTGTGACCGCCGCCAAGCGCGCGGTCGCGGCGGGCTGACATGCTGGCACGCCTGATTGGCAGCTACCGCAGCCAGTACCGCAATCCCCTGCAGTTCCGCACCGGGCAGATCGTCGAGCTTGGCGTGCGTGACGAGGAATGGCCTGCCTTCGCCTGGGTGAAAACCGAGGCAGGCAGTGCCGGCTGGGCGCCGGTGGCCTGGTTGCGGGTGCTCGACGACGGCCGCGCCGAAGCGCTGCGCGACTACAGCGCGCGCGAGCTGGACGTCGACCGCGGCGAGCAGGTGCGGCTGCATCACGAACATGGCGGCTGGTGGTGGTCCGAACGCGCCGATGGCGCGCAGGGCTGGCTGCCGGCACGCGAACTTGAATTGCTGGAAGAGAACTGCACATGAGCCAGACCAAGAATTTCAACCTGCCTGACCTGGGCGAAGGCCTGCCGGACGCGACCATCGTGGAGTGGTTCGTCAAGGAAGGCGACGTGATCAGGCTCGACGAGCCGCTGGTATCGATGGAGACCGCCAAGGCCGTGGTCGAAGTGCCCTCGCCGGTTTCCGGCAAGGTGCTGAAGCTGGCCGGTGCGCCTGGCGACATCGTGGTCACCGGCCACGTGCTGGCCAGCTTCGAGCTGGACCCCAACCTGCCGCAGCGTGCCGAAGGCCAGGACACCGGCCACCACCACGGCGCCCCGGCCGAAGCCGCACCGGCACCGGCCGCTGCGCCGGACCCGGTAGCCGCCGCTGCCGCCGAACGTGCCGACGAAGGCACCGTGGTCGGTGCGATGGTCAGCTCCAATGCCGTGCACACCGAACAGGCCGTGGCCGTCGGCGGGGTCAAGGCGGTACCGGCGGTGCGCGCGATGGCGCGCAAGCTGGGCGTGGACCTGGCCCGCGTACGCGCCACCGGCGCCGAAGGCGCGGTGACGATGAATGATGTGAAGCAGGCGGCGGCAAATCCCTCAGCGTTGCTCCCCTCTCCCACCGGGAGAGGGGCTGGGGGTGAGGGTCCGACCTCCATCGCAGCTGCCGCACCCTCACCCCAACCCCTCTCCCAGGGGGAGAGGGGCTCAAGCCGCACGCCGCTGTCTGCAGCAGGCAAGCCGATGCGCACCGCCCCGCCGGGCGTGGTCGCCAAGGGCCAGCCGGAGCCACTCAAGGGCGTGCGCCGCAACATGGCACGGGTGATGGCTGATGCGCACAGCAAGGTGGTGCCGACCACGCTGAGCGACGACGCCGACATCCATGCCTGGTCGCCGGGCAACGACATGACCTCGCGCCTGGTCCGCGCCATCGTCAGCGCCTGCCAGGCGGTGCCGGCAATGAACGCCTGGTTCGACGGTGACAACCTCACCCGCACCCTGCACGCACAGGTCGACATCGGCATTGCCGTGGACACCGACGACGGCCTGTTCGTGCCGGCCCTGCGCAATGCCGACATGCTGGATGCACGTGGCGTGCGCGAGGGCATCAACCGCCTGCGCCAGCAGGTCGAAGACCGCTCGATCGCACCCTCGGAACTGAGCGGCTACACCATCAGCCTGTCCAACTTCGGCATGTTCGCCGGCCGCTACGCCACCCCGGTGGTCGTACCGCCGTGCGTGGCCATCGTCGCCGCCGGCCGTGCCCGCTTCCAGGTCACCCCGGTGATGGGCGGCATCGAGACCCACAAGGTCATCCCGTTGTCGGTCACCTTCGATCACCGCGCCTGCACCGGCGGCGAAGCTGCGCGCTTCCTGCGCGTGCTGATCGACGACCTGGCACTGGCCAGCTGATCCAGGTTTCCTCCCAGTTGCAGCAAGACTTCAGGCCCGCAGCAATGCGGGCCTCTTTTTGCCTGCCGCCCGCTGCACACTGTCACAACACGCAGCAGGTTCGGCGCTACGATGCAGGCAACCCACAACACCAGCACGCATCGCCATGGGCACCTGGATCTGCACCACCTGCAAGGAAGTAAACGAAGACCCATTCGATCGCTGCTGGAAATGCGGCAGCCATGCCGATGGCAGCCCGGCCGACATCCACGAGCAGCGCGTCGATGGGCCACAGTGGATGCAACCACCGCGCCTGATCGATTGCCAACGCTGCCCCGGCATGCGCATGCAGTTCATCGGCCGCCGCCGCTTCCACGAGGGCTCGCAGGCATTACCCTTCCTGCTCGGCAACCTGGGCGAGCTGTTCGTCAACCGCGAAGAGTTCGACCTGCATGCCTGCCCCAACTGCGGCAAGGTGGAGCTGTTCCTGTCCAACCACTGAATCGGCGGGCCTTCGCGGCCGTCGCCCGTGCAACGCGCTACCCTGCACATTCCTGCAACGGAGCACCGCCATGGCCCACCGCAGCCGTCTTGCCGGTTTCATCATCGATTGCCAGGACACCGACAGCGACAGTGCCGCCGCCTTCTGGAGCGCTGCACTTGGCCTTCGCGCAGCGCCGGGGTACACCGAGGACGACGGCGCACAATACAGCGAGCTGCTCGGCGCACCGGCCAACCTGCATGTGGAGGTGCAACGGGTCAGCCATGCCCCGCGCGTGCACCTGGACATCGAGGCCGATGACATCGACGCCGAGGCCGACCGCCTGGAAGCGCTGGGCGCACGCCGCATCGGCTTCGTCAAACGCTGGTGGGTGATGGAAGCCCCCACCGGCCACCGCTTCTGCATCGTGCACATGCGTGATCCGGACCACGGGCCTCCGCCCAGCAACTGGGCCTAGCCGCTCTTCACCCCATGCTCCGCCATGGCATGGCCCAATTGGCAGTCGGAACCTTCAAGGAGTGAACTGCATGGGAGTGCTGAGCGGGATGATAGCGGGCGCCTTTGGCGGCTTTATCGGCATCAACCTGCTGGCCTGGGTCGCCAAGCGCAACAGCCGGCCGCATGACCTGACCAGTTTCACCTCCGACCACAACGTCATCGCCAGGATCGATGACTGGGCACAGGCCCATGGCTACCGTCTGGTAGCGAACAATGCCGGCACCCGCCTGTACCGCAAGGGCCACAACATCCTGACCGCCCCCATGTTCCTGCAGGTCAGCCAGCAAGGCCGTCGCTACGTGTGCAGGAGCTATACCCGCATCAACGGCCTTCTGGTCAAGGCGGACATCGCGCTGAGCGGTGACAGCTTCATCGCCAAACTGCCGCGTTCGATGGCAAAGAAGGCGCAGAACGAACTGTTTGCCAGCTTGAACGTGCCGGGCCTGCCCTGAGCAGCGACGCGGCCTGCCCGCCATGCGGATAATGGGTACTCCGTAACCCGCTGGATTGCCGCATGCGACCTGATCCGTCCTTCTCCAACGTACGCGTACTGGTGGCCGGTGGCAGCCGGGGTATTGGCCTGGCCATCGCCCGGGCATTCGCCACCGCCGGTGCCGGCGTGAGCATCTGCGCGCGTGACGTGCAGGTGCTGGCGCAGGCCGCCGCCGGGCTGCAGGCATGCGGCGCGGCACGCGTACATCAGCAGGCCTGCGATCTTGCCGATGCCGATCAGATCGCGCACTGGGTGGACACCGCCGCGCAGGCGCTGGGTGGCATCGATATCGTCGTCAACAATGCGTCGGGTTTTGGCAATGGCAGCGACGATGCCAGTTGGCAGGCAGGCTTTGAGGTGGACCTGATGGCGGCGGTGCGCACCAACCGGCAGGCCCTGCCCCATCTGCGGCGGAGCACGCAGCCGGCCATCCTCAACGTCAGCTCCATCAATGCATCGGTGCCCACGCCACGCGCAGCAGCCTATTCCACGGCCAAGGCGGCGCTGAACTACTACACGGTGAGCCTGGCCACCGAACTGGCCTGCGAGCGCATCCGCGTCAATGCGATCGCGCCCGGCTCCATCGAGTTCCCGGGCGGCCTGTGGGACCGCCGCCGCAGCGAAGACCCGGCCCTGTATGCACAGATCCGCGAGCGCATCCCGTTCGGCGGCTTCGGCAATGCCGAGGATGTCGCCGATGCCGCACTGTTCCTGTGCTCACCGCAGGCACGCTGGATCACCGGCCAGATCCTGGCAGTGGACGGCGGCCAGTCTCTCCCCGCAGGTGCGGCCTAGGCCACCAGGCCACAGGCGCACCGGCCGCCCACGCGGCCGCTTGCCGAGCATTGCTCGGCACTACAGAACACCACCGCATGGTCCCCAACCCGATAGGCGCCGCTGCGGGCAAGGCTGCACTCAGGCCAGCGCAGCTGCGCCGACTACCCGCACACCCGGCTGTGGTGCCAGCGCGGCCTCCACCAGCGCCGCAGCGATGTTGCTGGCCGGGTTGATCCGCCAGGCACGCGGCAACACCGGCGCCAACGCCCCCAGCACCTTGCCGGCCAACTGCTCGCCAGCACGGTATTCGCTGCGTTCTCCACCGATAAGGCCCGGTCGCACCAGCGTCAACGAGGCGAAGTCCAGTGCCTGCAGGTCACGCTCCAGTTCGCCCTTGACCCGGCTGTAGAACACCCACGCGCGGGGGTTGGCACCGGCCGCCGAGTTGAGCGCGAACACCGTGCAGCCCTGCGCCCGCACCAGGCGGGCGATGGCCAGCGGATAGTCATGGTCGATGCGATGGAAGGCTTGCCGCGACCCGGCCTGTTTCATGGTCGAGCCCAGTGCGCAGATGGCCGCATCCACCTGCCAATCGTCGCCATGTTGCGGCAGTTGTTCGAAATCCAGCACCGGATTGCGCAGCCGCGCGTGCTGCACGCCCAGCGCGCGGCGGCTGGGCGCCAGCACCGACGTGCAGCGCGTGTCCACCAGCAGACGCTGCAGCACCTGTGCCCCCACCAGGCCGGTGGCGCCGGCCAAAAGAACCCGCATGGCATCCCTCCCGTGACCGGTTGCCGTTCAAGCAGGCCCACACCTTGCCGATAATGGGGCTTGGATACCACCCCCGTGGTGCGCCCCGCGCACCCCCAACCCTGCGGACCCGGCACATGGCTGACAGCCCCGACGATACCTCCCACACCCGCGGCAGCGGGCTGGGGCGCATCCTGTCCCGGCGTGCGGCCAGCAGCAACAACGCCAGCAACACCGCCACACTGCTGGGCAATGGCAGTGCCGGCATGGCGATGCTGCAACGGCTGTTTGTCGGTGCCGATGCACCCGAACCGCTGCTGGGAGCGTTTGCCCAGGGGCTGTGCACCTTGCCCGGCGAACTGGGCGACATGGGCCAGCGCCTGCACAGCGCCCATGCCGGGCAGGACTGGGAACGCTACGGGCGGCTGCTGCGGCAATTGATCGACAAATACATCCGCACCATCGACCAGGAAACCCCACTCACCGCCGGCAGCGAGTCGGCGCAGCTGCGCGACCTGCTGCGCGGCACCCTGGACGCGGTGCTGGCCAGCCTGCTGCAGCAGGCCCCGGCGCTGGGCCAGCAGGCCCAGCGCATGAGCGAAGAACTGCACGCCTGGCGCAGTGGCCAATCCCTGCAACCGATCGCCACCCACCTGCGCGAGCTGTGCCACCAGGTGGGCGTGCGCAGTGCCAGCCTGCAGGAACAGCACGAACTGCTGCTCAAGCTGTTCGCGCTGCTGCTGGACAACATCACCGAGCTGCTGGACGAGCAGAGCTGGTTGCACGGCCAGGTGCGCACCGTGCGTGAGGTCCTGGCCGGACCGTTGGACAGCGCCTCGCTGGAACAGGCCCGCAACGAGCTGCGCGAGGTGATCTACCGGCAAGGCCTGTTGCGCCAGGGCATCGGCGAATCCAAGCAGGCGATGAAGGACCTGATGGTCGACTTCGTCCAGCAGGTGGACGGCATGGCCACCGAAACCGGCGAGTACCACGACCGCATTGCCAGTTACGCCATCGCCGTGCGTCAGGCGCGCAGCATCGCCGACCTGAACCACCTGCTGCAGGACGTGCTGCAGGACACCGCACGTGTGCAGGAACAGGCCGCACGTGCCCGCGACCACCTGGCCAACGCACGTGCCGAGGCCAAGGCCGCCGAACTGCGCGTGCAGCAGCTGGAAAGGGAACTGGAGGAGGTGGGCAGCCAACTGCGCACCGACCCCCTCACCGGCGCCCTCAACCGGCGTGGCCTGGACGCGGAACTGGCGGCCGCCATGGCCGCGACACAGGGCGCATTGAGCATCGCCATGCTCGACCTGGACCACTTCGGCCACACCAATGCCAGCTACGGCCATGCCGGCGGTGATCGGGCCCTGCGCCACCTGGTGGCAACGGCCCAGACCCGGCTGGGCAACAACGGTCAGATCGCACGGCTGGGCGGGGATGAGTTCGTGCTGATCCTCACCGACATGCCGCTGGCCCAGGCCGAAGCACAGCTGCGGCGGCTGCAGGAGTCACTGGCGCAGCGCCCGTTCCTGCACGAGGAGCAGCGCGTGCATGTGCGCTTCAGTGCCGGGGTGGCGCAGTGGCGGCCGGGCGAAAGCGCCGACAGCCTGCTGCAACGCGCCGACCGCGCCCTGTATGCGGCCAAACAGGCCGGCCGCGACCGGGTCGACAGCGCCGGTTGAGCACGCTCGACGGGGATCTGTGATATTCCGCCTGTTGCCGCGAACAACCCGGGCATGGACACTCTTACAGCCGCCGCCGAGCAACTGCGCAGGTCCTTTGCCACGTTGCTGCAACAGCACCAGGGCATCGCCCTCAAGGTCGCGCGCAGCTACTGCCGCGATCCCGAGGACCGCAAGGATCTGCTGCAGGAAATCAGCATCCAGGCCTGGCAGGCCTTCCCCGGCTTCGACAGTGCACGCGCCCAGTTCAGTACCTGGCTGTATCGCATCGCCTTGAACGTGGCCATTTCGCGGGTGCGCGCGGTGCGGGTGCGCCAGCGCCACCACGCCGAAGGCGAGGACGTCGACAACCTTCCCGGCCTTGCCGACAGCGCCGAGCAGGCACTGCAGCTGTCCCAGCTGCATACGATCATCCATGCCCTGCCACCACTGGACCGGGCCCTGTTGCTGCTGTACCTGGACGACTGCAGCCACCGTCAGATCGGCGAGGTGCTGGGCATCAGTGCCAGCAACGCCGCCACCCGCCTGCACCGCATCAAGCTGCAACTGCGCCAGCAGTTTGCCGCCGCCACCCCACCGCGAGGTTGAGCCCATGGAACTGGAAGAACTGAAAGCCGCCTGGGCCGTGCAGGCCCAGCGTATCGATCAACTGGAAGCCCAGGCCCTGCAGGCCTGGCAGCAGCCCCGCAGGCAGGCCTTGCGGCTGCGCCTGCGCTGCTTCAGCGGCCTGCAGCTGCTGTGGTTGCTGGTGTGGATCGTGGTCACCGCCTTGGCCGCCGGTTTCTGGTTCGCGCACCGGCAGGTTCCGCAGCTGTTGCTGACCGGCCTGGCATTCCACGTCTATGGCATCGCCGCCATCTGGGTTTCGATCACCCGTGCCCTGCTTGCCCTGCACCTGGATGCCAGCGACGCACCGGTGCTGGCCCAGCAGCTGCGGCTGGCGCGGTTGCGCCGCTTCACCGCGCTCAGCGAACTGGCGCTGGGCCTGCCGTGGTTCTGCCTGTGGCTGCTGGCGCTGCAATGGGCCTGCGTCCAGTGGCTGGGCCTGGACCTCTACACGATGGCACCGGCCTGGTTCCTCGGCAGTCTTGGCTTCGGTGCGGTCATGATGGTCGGCAGCATGCTGGCGGCGCGGCGGGTGCTGCAGCGCCTGCCTGCCGACCATCGCTGGCAGCGGCTGCTGGACAGCCTTTCCGGTCAATCGCTGGCACGCGCGCAGCAGTACCTGCAGGAGCTGCAGCAGGGCCAGAAGTAATCGCTGCTGCAACTGCACGATCCGCACCAGGCGCGCAGCCGTCCTGCGTCAGCTATCCGCAACGCAGGCAACGGCGCCGCTCCCGCCGTGCGGGCATCAATGTGCGGGCTTGGCGCCGCGCATGCGCTGGAACAAGGTCACCCCGGCAAGCACTAGCGCACCAATCAGGATGCCCACCACCACGCTGCCCAGGGCGTTGGCCAGCCATGCCAAGTTGTCCGGCGCCAGCCCCAGCACGAAGTGGTGCAGCGCCGGGATGGCATGAACCAGGATGCCACCGCCCACCAGGAACATTGCCGCTGTACCGGCAATGGACAGGCCGCGCATCAGCCATGGCGTGGCATGCAGAATGCCCCGACCCAATGCGGCCAGCGCACGCCCCTTGTCCAGCAGCCATGCCCCCAGGTCATCCAGCTTGACGATGCCGGCCACCAGCCCGTAGACGAACACGGTCATGCCGATGGCGATGGCGATCAAAGCCGCCACCTGCTGCCCGAACGGCGCGTCGGAGATCACTCCCAGCGACAGCACGATGATCTCGGCCGAGAGGATGAAATCGGTGCGCACCGCACCCTTGATCTTGTCCTTCTCCCACGCCACCACATCGGTCCTGTCATCGGCCAATGCGCGGTTGAGTTCGGCCTTGTGGGCGGCGTCCTCTTCCTTGGAATGCAGGAACTTGTGCGCCAGCTTCTCCACGCCTTCATAGCAGAGGAAAGCGCCGCCAAGCATCATCAGCGGGGTGATCGCCCACGGCAGCCAGGCACTGATGGCCAGCGCCGCCGGCACCAGGATGGCCTTGTTGAGCAGCGAGCCCTTGGCTACCGCCCACACTACCGGCAGTTCGCGGTTGGCGCTGACCCCGGTCACCTGCTGCGCGTTCAAGGCCAGGTCATCGCCCAGTACGCCGGCGGTCTTCTTGGCGGCAACCTTGGTGAGGATGGAGACGTCGTCCAGCAGCGTGGCGATATCGTCGAGCAGGGCAAACAGGCTGGCTCCAGCCATGGGGCACCGTTGGTATGGGGAAGCGGGATTCTCACCGATTCACCCGCCAATGCGTAGTGATGCCGTATTCACCCACCGCCAACCCGGCAACGGCGACACTGCGGGTCTGGCCACGAGGAGCAAGCAGTGAGCGAGCCGATCAGCAACGACAGTCCCTCGACCATCGGTGGCATGAGCCGCCGCCAGCAGATCGTGCGGCTGCTGCTGCGCTACCGCCACTCCGGCGTGTTCTCCGGCATCTCCCTGGATGGCGAGATACCACGCCTGGGCAAGGCACCGACCGCCGGCGACCCCACCCAGTTCGTCTCCGACCTGGAGGCCCTGGGCACTACCTTCGTCAAGCTGGGGCAGGTGCTGTCCACCCGCCCGGACATGATTCCGCCGGAATACGTCACCGCGCTGGAGCGCATGCAGGAGCAGGTCGCAGCGATCCCGGTGGCACAGATCCGCGCGGTGGTCGAAGAGGAGCTGGGAGCGCCGGTCGACAAGATCTTCGCCTGGTTCGACCCCGAGCCCCTGGGCTGCGCATCCATTGCCCAGGTTCACCAGGCCGAGCTGCACGACGGCCGCCAGGTGGCGGTGAAGGTACAGAAGCCGGACATCGCCACCCAGCTGCGATCGGACATCGGCGTGCTGCGCAGCTTTGCCACCGCCGCCGACCACCTGACCCGGGTAGGCCGCAAGGTGCGCTTCTCCGACTGGCTGGACGAGTTCGCCAAGACCCTGCGGATGGAACTGGACTACCAGACCGAGGCCGCCAACCTGGCCCGCTTCGGCCAGCACCTGCAGCCCTACCCCGAGCTGTGGATACCACAGCCGGTCTGGGACCTGTCCAGCCGCCGGGTGCTGACGATGGAACTGGTGCAGGGCGTGCGCGTGGACGCCATACCGCCGGTGCGCCGCACCGAGCAATCGATGGAGCCGCTGGCCGCGGCACTGGTGCGCGGCTACCTGGACCAGATCTTCGTCCACGGCGAGATCCACGCCGACCCACACCCAGGCAACCTGCGCGTCACCCCGCAGGGGCAGCTGGCGATCTTCGACCTGGGCATGGTGGCGCACGTCCCGCCGCGGCTGCGCGAGCGCCTGCTCAAGGTGCTGTTTGCCGCCGTCGATGGCCGTGGCGAGGAGGTGGCCGACGAGATCATCGGCATCAGTACCCGCCTGGAGGACTACGACGAGGAACGCTACCTGCGCGAAACCGGGCAGATGATCGCCCGCTATGCGGCCAACGGCACCCTGTCCGAAGGCCATGTGGTGCTGGAGATCGTGCGCACCGCCACCGCCGCCAACCTGCGCACGCCACCGGAACTGAGCCTGCTCGGCAAGGCCCTGCTCAACCTGGAAGGCGTGTGCCGCGTGCTTGCACCGGAGCTGGACACCCGCCGCGTGGTGGAGAAGCAACTGCAGCACGTGATGCGCGCGCACTTCCGCAAATCGCTGTCGGCCGCCAACCTGGCCAGCGAGGCGATGGAACTGCAGCAGCTGCTGCGTACCGGGCCGCGGCGCATGTCCGACATCCTCAGCCTACTGGCCGAGAATCGCCTGCAAATGAAGGTCACCGGCCTGGAAGAGTCACGCCTGATGGAAAACATCCAGAAGGTGGCCAACCGCATCGCCGCCGGCCTGATCACCGCCGCGCTGCTGCTGTCCTCGGCGCTGCTGATGCGGGTGCCTTCGCGCTGGACGCTGCTGGGCTACCCGACCTTCGCCATCGTGCTGTTCATCCTGGGCGTGGTGATCGGCATGGGCCTGATCGTCAGTTCGTTACTGTTCGACCGCCGCACACGCGCACGCGAACGCGAGGAGCGCAGCCACCGTTAGCAGCGCGGCAGCGGATCCGGCCGCAGCAGCACCGAGGTGCTGGGGGTACCCTCGCAGACCTCATCGAACAACTGCACGCTGTCGCCGTCCGCGCGCACCGCCAGGGTGTACAGCAAAGGCAGGAACGCGGCAGCGTCGTGCTGCAGCGCCTGCAGCTCGGCCAGGGCAGCGATGTTGCCGTGGCCGACCAGCTCGCGAAGTTGCGCGGCATAAGCCGTGCGATTGCCGGCAACCATGCTGCCGATGCCCAGGATCAGGATGCCCTGCTCGCGCAGAGGCCGCAGCCACGCACCCAGCGCCGCGTGTTCCAATGGCGACAAGGCGGTGTCCAGACTGACCTGCACGACCGGGATCGAAGCGTGCGGATACAGGCCCTGCACCAGGGCGACGACCTCGTCGTTGAGGGCATGGCTGCTGTCCAGGCGCGCGCCCGGCAGGTCCAGCAAACCATTTATGCGGCGTGCCACGCGCGCCGACACGGTCTGCAATACATGCGGGCTTTCGTGCTCCGGAGCGATGCTGATGCAGATGCCCTCGGTCTGCCATTGCGCCGCCACGCAGACAACGGCACGCGGTTGCGGGAAATGCGCCGCCACATCCTGCCAGCACCGTCTTACGGCGGTGGTGGCTGAAGCGCGCGCAATACTGTCGTGGCCAGCGAACAACGCCGGCATACGGGTGGTGGTGTCCATGCGTGTCCTGAAGGCGATGCCAGTGGCAGCCAAGCGCTGCGGCAATCGCGGCGGTCCCGGGCAGTGATCGCCCGCATCCCTTCCGCAGGTGTGTACTGTGCCTGCGGATGTGTGATGGGAAGATGAATAGGGGTTTTCCTGCCCCCGTCACCAAAAAACATTTCAGTCAGGTTTGGCTTGGCACCATCCGGGCGTCCCTTCCGTCACCCGCATGTCATGGCGTGGTGGTAGGCGACGGCGGCCGCGGCCGCTGCTACCTCCTCCGCTACCGCAAGTGACCGCATGCATTGGATCATCTGGCTGTGCCTGGCCGCGCTCGTTGTGCTGCTGCTGCTCTCCCCCGTACTGGCCCGCACCAAGGCCGCCCTGCTCTGCCTGCTGTCGTTGTTGTTGAGTAGCTGGTGGCTGATCGACAAGCTCAGTGGTGACGGCATCAACTCCGCCACCCTCTATCACCTGCGCAGCGACATGGAAGGCGCCGGTGTCGCCGATTTTGGCGGGTATATCGCCGGCTTCATCGGCCTGATGCTGATCTCCCTGCTGCCCTTTGCATTGCTGCGCGTGCGCCGCCTGCAACTGCCCCGCCATGGCGGAGCGGTGTTTGCCGGCTTCGCCGCGGCACTGGTGGCGACGGTCGCCCTCAGTCCGCTGTACGCCGATGGTCGGCGCGTCTACCAGCAGATGCAGCCGGTGGATTACAGCGCCGTCGCCCCCGAATACCTGCTGCCATCACAGCCATTGGCCAAGCGGCCCAACATCGTCTGGATCTACGGTGAAAGCCTGGAGCGCACCTACCTGAACGAGGCCGTGTTCCCGGGCTTGATGCCAAACATCGCGCGTCTTGCCGGCGAGGCCCTGGATTTCCGCAACATCGCCTCGGCCGATGGCAGCGGCTGGACCATCGCCGGGCTGGTGTCGTCGATGTGCGGCGTGCCGTTGACCACCGCACAGGGCGATGAGAACAGCATGGGCCGGTTGGGCCAGTTCCTGCCCGAAGCCTTCTGTCTGGGTGATTACCTGAAGCAGCAGGGCTACAGCAACCACTACATGGGCGGCGCCAACGGCCAGTTCGCAGCCAAGGCCGACTTCCTGCGCAGCCATGGCTTCGACGATGTGCGCGATCTGGAGTGGTTCCAGCAACAGGACATTGGCAAGAAGCATTTCTCGCCCTGGGGCGTCCACGACGATGTGCTGCTGGAGCAGGCCTATGCGCGCTTCACCGAGCTGTCGCAGGCCGGCACACCGTTCATGCTGACCACCTTGACCATGGATACCCACCACCCGGCCGGCCACCTGCCGGTGGCCTGCAGGAACACGCGCTACCGCAGCCAGTACGGCAACATCGGCCTGCTCAACGCGCTCAAGTGCAGCGACCGGTTGATCTCGCAGCTGGTGCAGCGCATCCGCGACAGCGCGTTTGCCGACAACACCCTGATCGTGATCGCCTCCGATCACCTGGCCATGCCCAATGACCTGAGCGATGTGCTGGAAAAACAGCACCGCGAGAACCTGCTGCTGTTCCTGGGCAAGGACGTGCAGCCGCGGCAGATCGTGGCCCGTGCTGGCACCACGCTGGACTCCGGTGCCACCGCACTGCACCTCATCGATCCCGCCATCCATGCCATCGGCTTTGGCCGCTCGCTGCTGACCCCACCGGCCGCCACCAGCGCCAGCTACGCCGCCTTGCAGACCGATCAGCGTGATTACGCCCGCTATCGCGCCTTCGCGCGTTCGCTGTGGCTGGGTGAACAAACCCGCATGCTGCGCCTGGAGGACGACCAGGTGCTGGTCGGCGTGCAGAAGGTGCAACCACCGGTGCTGCTGGAGTACGACGAGCAGTGGGCGTTGAAGTCGATGTACCTGGAGAACACCTCACGCAAGTTCGAGGAAGCCGATCCGCACCACCGCCTGGCCTATGTCGACCGCTGCACCGCTTTCGAGGACGGCTCGGCCGATGGCCAATGGTGTGCCCTGCTGGTGGATGAGAAACAGGGCATGCGCATGTATCGCGACAACCAGCTGCGCCGTGGCGTGGCCGTGGATGCGCCATTGCAGGCCTTCAACGGCCAGCGCCCGAACGTGCGCCAGTCGCGCATGATCAGCCGCCAGCCGCGCCACACCGGCCCCGGCCAGTACATCCTGGAACTGTATGCGGCGCAGCGCCCGCAGCGGGCGTTCTGGGTGGAAGCCGTGTCGTCCAAGCGCAAGGTGGTGGTTGCCCAGCAATGGGTGCAGGCGGATGCCGACGGCCGCATCCGCATGCCGGTAGGCCTGGATCACGCGATCGACGATCTCGAGATCCGTGCATGGCTGAACCATGCCGAGCAGCTTGCCGTGGACGACTACGCGCTGCTGCCGATGAAGACCGAGCACCCGCGCTCGTAACCCGCATCCTGTAGTGCCGAGCCATGCTCGGCACACCCCCTCCCTTTGGCTTCGCCAAAGGGAGGGCTGGGGAGGGGTCGCTTTCAGCTTGGCCGGGAAAGCCCCTGCCGAGCATGGCTCGGCACTACGCCCCCTCCCTTTGGCGAAGCCAAGGGGAGGGCTAGGGAGGGGTAGCTTTTGACCTTGGCTTGGAAAGCCCCTGCCGAGCATGGCTCGGCATTACGCATACAACACCCGCCCTTACCTGGCTTCGTCTGGATCACGCACCAGATGGATGTCGGTCGGGGTGACCAGGGCAATGCCATTGGCCGCACTCTGCTGCAGCAGCTCAAACAACACCTCGCTGCGGGTGCCGTAGACACTGCGCGAGGACGACACATAGGCAAAGCTGTTCACCGCTACCTGGCCGCCGCTGATCGAGTCGATGAAGAACGACGGTGCCGGGTCATCCAGGATGGTTTCATTGGCGGCATAGATCGCCAGCAACAAGGTCCGCAGCTTGCCCACGTCGGTGCCCAGCGGCACCGAGAACTGCACCTGGATGCGGCCCAGTGCATTGGCCATGGTCATGTTGCGGATGGTCTTGGTGATCAGCTCCGAATTGGGCACGATCAGGGTTGAACGGTCGCCGACCTGGATCTCGGTGGAACGTACCGATATGCGCCGTATGTCGCCCTCCTGATCGCCGATCTTGATCCAGTCACCAATCTTGACCGGTCGCTCGGCCAGCAGGATCAGGCCGGAAACAAAGTTCTGGGTGATCGCCTGCAGGCCGAAACCAATACCTACCGACAGCGCACTGGCCAGCAACGCCACCTTCTCGAAACCGATACCCAGCGCTGCCAGTGCCCACAGCCCGGCCAGCACGATGCCCAGATAATGCGCCACGGTGCTGATCGAATTGCGCGCACCGGTATCCAGGTCGGTCTTGGGCAGATAGGTCTCCACCAGCCATTGCTGCAGCACGCGCATCAGCGCCAGGCCCAGCACCAGCACCAGCACCGCGCTGAAGATCGAGGCCGGGGTCAGCAGGCTGTCGCCGATCTTGATGCCGGCGGCCAGCCGCTCCAGCCAGCCGTACAACACGCTGACGTTGCCAAATGGCGCCACCACGGCGGTGATCCCCAGTAACACCAGGCCCACCCGCAATGCTGCCGACAGCAGCACCCCGCCCTGTTCCATGCGCGCCGCGGGCAGGCCGGTGGACAGCCGCAGCATGCGTCCCATGGTGCTGTCCGGGGCCAGCAGCCACAACGCGAAGTCATCGGCAAAGCGCATCAGCAAGGTGGTCGCCAACACCACCACCGTGATCCAGACCATCTGCTGGGCGGTGAACATGGCGAAGTTGAGATAGCCCATCAAGGTGGCGACCAGCGCCGCACAGATCGTCAGGTAGCCACCCAGCCGCGCGATCACCAGCCAGCCGCTGCGCGGCGCCCTGGGCGTATGCCCGCCGCCGGCATCGCGCTCGGCCTGCGCCGCTGCCGCCGCGCGACGCCGGTGCAGGCCGGCCAGCGTGGCCAGCATCAGCATGATAAGCACCACATAGGTCAGCGCGATCAGGCCATCCAGGGTGATGGTGCTGACCGCCGAGGTGCGCGCCGAGCGGTTTATCTCGCGCAGCAGCATGGTCAGCCAGGTCAGGCCCGCAGCACCCCAGGCGAAGCGACGCAGGCGCCCGGCGGCCAGGTCATCGATGTCGAGCAGTCGCCATGACGGGCGCTTGGGCACCAGCAGCGCTGCTGCCAGCGCACTGATGAAGGCCGCCACGAAGGTGGCCATCACGAAGGTATCGGCCACCGATTCCAGGCGTGGCGCGATCGCCGAGATCGCGCGCAGGCTGCTGACCAGTACCCATGCCGCCAGACCCGGCAACAGGGTGCCTACCAGCAGCAGCCACACCGCCAGGCCGGTGCGCCGCAGGCGACCGGCAGGTGCGCGTTCGGACGCGGCATAGCGGCGCCCCAGGTGGCGCAGCCACAGGCGCAGCGGAAACAGCAGTACCAGCGCCAGCGCAGCGCCCAGCAAGGGCGTACCCCAACCCTGCTTGGCAGCGGCTTGCAGCAGTCCTTTGCTGGCCTGCAGATACAGCGAGTGGACACGCCCCAGGTCGTCCGGCAGATGCTGGGCGAATTCGCGCCACAGCGCCGGTGACAGCGGCGAGCCAACCTTGCGCCCGAGCTGCTCACCAAACTGCTGCGCGCGCATCTTCTCGATCGATTCGCTGGCCTGCTTGGCGTCCTCGGCCAGCAGTTTGCCGCGCTTGATGTCGGCGTCCACCTGGCTGCGCTGCTGGCCCAACAGCTTGCGTTGGCGGGCGATGCCGGCGTCCTCGCCGCCCTCCGGTGCGGGCCCCAGTTGCTCGATGCGGGCATCAAGCTGGGTCAGCTCCGGCTGCAGTGCCTGCACCGCCGCCTCGGCGTCGCGCTGGGCCTGGGTGGCACGCTCGGCCAGGGTCTTGAGGGTTTCCGGCGCATCGGCATCAGTAACTGCGCGCTTGACCGCGTCAAACGCTCGCGAGGCCTGTTCGATGCGCACCTGCGGGGTCAGCTCGGCATTGCCGTCAGGGGCTGCCCAGACCGTGCCGGCCGACAACAGGAACACAAGCAGCACCGCACGCAGCGGCTGGATCAGGCGTTGGGCAGACAAAGCGACGCACCGGCTTGCGCGGACCACCGCGCCTGCCACGAACTATAAGCCAGCCGATGTGGGCTGCATGCGAACCCGGCGCACGGGCTCAGTATTTCAAGCCCAGTTCTGTGATGTGGTGGCGGTTGAGCTCGTAGATTTCCTGGAACTCTTCTTCAGTCAGTTCGTCCGGGGCATACACCGCCACCGGATCCCACTGCTGGGTGGTGGGCAGTGGTTGGCGGGGGCCGGCCCGCAGCGAAAACCCGTGGCCGTCGTAATCGACCACTTCCGGCAGTTTTTCCCAGCGCTCGCGCGCGTAGCGGTTCTGCCCTTTGAGCAGGATCACGATAAACATGGATATCTCCCGTCTACGGATGGCACCAGCCTAGCGCAGCACGCGCACGCCGGTGCGACGGCCTGCGCGTGCACGCCGGTACCGGTTCAGCGTGCCCCGAGTACACCCTCGGCAACGGCCACGAGTCCTTCACCGCGCTTGTCCTATAGCTGGTGCCCGGTATCTCCTGTCTGCGCTGATCGAGGCCTGCAATGCGTCCGCACCCGCCCCTTGCCACCGTGTCCGCGGTCGACCTGCAGCGCTACCTGGGCAGCTGGTATGAGATCGAACGCCTGCCGGCACGCCAGGAGCCGGAGGCCGCCACCGACGTCAGCGCCCACTATTCGCTCAACCCCGATGGCAGCGTGCGGGTGCACAACCGCTGCCTGCAGCAGGGCACGCTGTATGAGTCGGTAGGCCAGGCCACCCCGATCGATGCCAGCAACAGCAAGCTGCAGGTGACCTTCACCGCCAATGCCCTGCGCTGGGTGCCGTTCACCCGTGGCGACTACTGGGTGATGCAGCTCGACGCCGGCTATACCACCACCCTGGTCGGCAGCCCGGACCGCCGCCATCTGTGGCTGCTGGCACGACTGCCGCAGATGGATGCAACCACCCGTCGGCACTACATCGCCTACGCCCGCCAGCAGGGGTTCGACGTGGACCAGTTGATCCACACCCCGCATACCGGCCACCCGACCGCAGGCTGAGCACGCATGGACCTGAAAAGCGGCTATCCGTTCTGGGCGGTACGCAATGGCCTGATGCAGGCTTTTCCGGCCTTGCAGGCCGATCTGCACTGCGAGGTGCTGGTTCTGGGCGGCGGCATCACCGGTGCGCTCATCGCCGACCACCTGGCCGCACACGGCCACGACGTTGCGGTGGTGGAACAACGTGATATCGGCTGGGGCTCAACCGCGGCCAGCACGGCCCTGCTGCAGTACGAGATCGATACGCCCTTGGGTGAGCTCGCCCGTCGGTACGGATTGGAAGCCGCCCTGCTGGCCTACCGCGCCTGTGACCACGCCATCGACACCTTGGCCACGCTGGCTGGCGAGCTGCACGGCGTGGATTTCGAGAATGCCGACAGCCTGTACTACGCCAGCCGGCGCCGCGATCTTGGCCCGCTGATCGAGGAATTCGAGCTGCGCCAGCGCCATGGCTTCGCGGTGGACTGGTATGACGCCGCAGGCGTGCAGGCGCACTATGGCATTGCCGCGCCCGGCGCCATCCTCAGCCATCAGGCCGCGCGCATGGACCCGTATCGGATGACCTACCGGCTGCTGGCGCGGCTGCTCGCGCAGGGTGGGCAGGTGTTCGACCGCACCACCATCGACCATCTCACCGCTGGCCCCCGCAAAGTGGTCGCACGGACCAGCGATGGCGTGCATATCCATTGCCAACAGCTGGTCGTCGCCGCAGGTTATGCCAGCCAGCACTGGCTGCGCCAACGGGTCGCGCGCAATCGCAGCAGCTACGCCTTCGTCACCGACCCACTGCCGCCCGAGGCACTGGGCGCAGCCCGCGACACCCTGCTGTGGGAGACTGCACGCCCCTACCTGTACCTGCGCAGCACCGCCGACCACCGGCTGCTGGTCGGCGGCGAAGACAACGCAGTGGACATACCCGCGCGCCGCGACGCACTGGTCGACCGCAAAGCGCGGCGACTGGCCACCAAGGCCGGCAGGCTGCTCGGTGGGCGGCCGCTGCAACCTACCTTTGCCTGGGCCGGCACCTTTGCCGAAACCGCCGATGGTCTGCCCTTCTTCGGCACCCACCGGCAATGGGGGCCACGGGTGCAGTTCGCCATGGCCTACGGCGGCAATGGCATCACCTATTCGACGATCGGCGCCAGCCTGTTGTGCGCGGCCATCGAGCGCCGCCGCCACCCGTTGGCGGAGCTGTTCGGCTTCCAGCGGCTGGGCTGAGCTGGCGGCAACGGCGACAGGCCGCATTCAAGCCGTTTCTGGTAGCGTTCAGATGGCCCGCCATACCGGCGCTGGCGCTTTGGAGCGGTCCCGTGAAGATTCGACACCTGCTGCTTGCCACCGTGCTGCTGGCCCCGTTGCCGGCACTGGCTGACGAAGCCACCCCCAGCGCGGCCGCGCTGGACCTGAGCGTGCCGCAGGCGCCGGTGCGCTACCTCGGTGACCCGAGCCTGCAGCAGGATGCCCCGGGCACCTACTACGGCGACCACAGCGGGCGCGGCCTGCCGCGCAAGCGCGTCGCCGATGACGCCCCGGTGGTGGTCGACGACAAGCTGCAGGTACACGGGGCGGTCAGTACCGGCATCGGTTACTCCAAGGCCTTCGGCAACAGCCACTGGAGTGCGGTGGACCTGAACCTGGGCAAGAACTACACCACCGACGAAGGCAATACCCACCGTGTCGACGTGAACATCCACGTCAGCAAGGGCGACGGGATTGGTCCTTATGGCCCCTATGGTGGCTACGGCCCCGGCCCTTGGGGTGGCTGGTAATCGCCCGGCTCAGGCAGTCGCCCGCATCCACACGCAATCCACCGCATCCAGCGCGATGTGCAGCAGTAGACCGATACCGAACAGGCGCGTGCGCCTGGGCACGGTAAGCCCGGCATACAGCAGGACCGCCGGCGCGGTATGCAGCGGATGGAAGCCCACGCTGCAGCGGTTGGGTGCATAGATCGGGTCTGCCAGCAGGTGGTCCAGGTCGATGATCCAGCCCAGCAACAGCAACAACCACGCCTTGCCGAACTGCGGCCGCCAGAACAGCCAGGCCAGCAGCGCCGGCACCGCGATGTGCAGGCACAGGTGCAGGATCGCGCGCAGGCTCATGCGGCTGGAGCGTCCAGCGAGGCCATGTCGATCACGAAGCGGTATTTCACGTCCGAGCGCAGCATGCGCTCGAAGGCCAGGTTGATGTCCTGCATCCGGATCTGCTCGCATTCCGGGTAGATGCCCTTGTGTGCGCAGAACGCCAGCAGCTCGCGGGTCTGCGCGATGCCACCGATCAGCGAACCGGACACCTGCTTGCGGCCGCGCACCAGCAGGCCGGCATCCAGCGGCGGCATCTCCTCCAGTGCCCCCACCAGCACCAACCTTCCGCCCACATCCAGCAACTTCACGTAGGGTGCCAACGCATGGGCCACCGGCACGGTGTCGATGATCAGGTCCAATGACGACGCTGCAGCGCGCATGGCCTCGGCGTCGCGCGACACCAGCACCTGCTGCGCGCCGAGCGCGAGCGCATCGGCGGTCTTGTCGGCGCTGCCGGTGATCAGGGTCACCTCGCAACCCAGCGCGGCGCCCAGCTTGACCGCCATATGTCCAAGACCGCCCAGCCCGATCACCCCAAGCCGGGTGCCGGGGCCCGCCCCATACTGGCGCAAGGGTGCCCAGCTGGTGATGCCCGCGCACAGCAGCGGCGCGGCGCGGGCCAGGTCCAGCGTGGGCGACAGCGCGATGACAAAGGCCTCGCGCACCACGATGGCGCGTGAATAGCCGCCCAGGGTCAACTCGCCGCTGACCCGGTCGCGGCCGTTGTAGGTCATGGTCACGCCGTGCCGGCAGAACTGCTCCTCGCCCTGGTTGCACTGGTCGCAGTCGCGGCAGCTGTCGGCCATGCACCCGACGCCAACTGCGTCGCCGACCTGGATGCTGGTCACTGCCGGACCCACCGCGCTGACCCGGCCGATGATCTCGTGCCCGGGCACCATCGGGTAGCGCGCCGACCCCCAGTCGTTGCGGGCCTGGTGCAGGTCGGAGTGGCAGACCCCGCAATACAGGATGTCGATGGCGACGTCGTCGGCACGCAGTGCACGGCGGTCGATGGTCAGCGGCTGCAGCGGGGTGCTGGCCGACAGCGCGGCATAGGCAGGGGTGCGCATGGGGCGGTATTTCCGGTAATCCAGCGGGGCATTGTAGGGGGGCTGCGATGCGGCAGCGTTACACTATGCGGCCACCGGGCAGTTCCGCCGCGGTGGTCCTGGAGTGGCAATGATCAACAACGACGTACTGCGCAGCGTCCGCTACATGCTCGATCTCAGCGATGGCATGGTGGTGGATACCATTCTTCTGGCCGACCCCGCGTTCAACGTGGACCCGGCACAGGTGCACGATTTCCTGCGCAAGGACGGCGAGCCGCTGTTTGAAACCTGCCCGGACGCCGTGCTGGCACGCTTTCTGGACGGCCTGATCTACCACTTCCGTGGCCGCGACGAATCGCAGCCGCAGCGTCCGCCGGAAAAGCGCATCACCAACAACATCGTGCTGAAGAAGCTGCGCGTGGCCTTCGAGCTGAAGGACGTGGACATGCATGCGATCTTCGAGAGCGCAGGCTTTCCGGTGTCCAAGCCGGAGCTGTCGGCGCTGTTCCGTCAGCCGGACCACAAGAACTACCGCGAGTGCGGTGACCAGCTGCTGCGCGCCTTCCTCAAGGGCCTGACCCAGCGGGTACGCCCGGCGGCCTGAGCCGGCAGGCAAAGCGCGCGGCGCTGCCACGCCCAGCGTAGGCGGTTCACAGGATGCGGTAGACGCGGGCCTTGGGCAGGTCTTCGTCCACCTGCAGGAACCAGCGCCCGGCAATGCCGGGGATCACCTCGATTTCAGGCGCCTGCAGGCGGTTGCGCAGGCGCATCTGGCCCTTGAGCACCTTCCACTGCTGGCCGTTTTCCAGCACGAATACCGTGCCCGGCTCCCAGCCGGTCACCTCGCCCTGCACGCGGCTGTGCACCGGGCCTTCTTCCAGACCGATCTGCATCGGGGCCGGCACAACACCGGCCGAGCTTGGCGTTGACGTTGGCGTGGCCGCTTCGGTTGCGCTGAGCATGCGGTTGAGCAGCTGCAGCTGCTGCGCGCTCAAGCCCACCTGCTGCAGCTGCTCGGCGCTGAGGCGGTTCTCCAGCGGCACGTAAGCGTGCTGTTGGCTCCACGCCAGTGGCGTGATCAACAGCAGGGCAGCGGCAAGCAGCAGACGGGTTTTCATTCGTGGCGATCCTTCCGGCCGGTGCCGGTTGCGTCGCACTTTGCTGCAGTTTGGTTGCAGTGTTGTTACAGCCGAAGGCTGCCCTCACCCCTACCCCTCTCCCGCAGGCGGGAGAGGGGCTCGTCTCGCGTGCGCTCGCAGTGCACTGACCGTTCTCCCTCGCGCGAAGTGAGCAGGCTGTTTGCGAAGCAAAGGTTCGCAGCCATTCGCACGACCTAGCGCCAGCGCAAGGGTCGGGTCGGGTCGGGTCGCGGGGCTGGAATGGGCTGGGCTGGGCTGAAAGCAGGCTGGCTGGAAACCTCAAACCCAGGCGTTGGAAAAAAAGAAAGGCCCGGCAGAGCCGGGCCTTGTTCGCAACATGACGCCAGGGCGTCAGCGCGTATTACCAGCTGAAACGCGGGCCAACGGTCCACTGCTTGTCGCCATCACGGTTCATCTTGATGTCGCCATTGATGCCCCAGTTCTGGTTCAACTTCACCTGGCCACCCAGGCGGCCGTAGAACTCGCCTTCCGGATTGATGCCGTGCTTCTTGGTGAAATCTTCGTAGCCAGCCATTGCATAGACTTCAGCATGGTTGCCGAATGCGGTGCGGATGCCGGCTTCAGCGCTGTAGCCTTCGAAGTCGGCAGCCTTCACGTGCTTCGGGTCGAACTTTTCGTAGGCCACGCGGGCAACGAAGTCGGTGCTCGGGGCGATTTCCTTGTTGAAACCGGCACCCACGCGCCACTGGTCCAGGTCAACCTTGTTCAGGTCGGTTTCCTGGCGGGTGTATTCGCCGAAGGCGTGGAAGTTCGGGTGGAAAGCGTAGGAACCCTTCAGGCCCCAACCGTCGGCGTCGCCACCGGCAGCATCGGTCTTGGCGTAGTCGCCTTCGACGTAGTTGTAGGACAGACCGTCAGCGGCGGAAGCGGCGAACGGAAGGGCGGCAACCAGCGCCAGGGCAATCAACGAACTCTTCATGGGTACTACCTCTGCATTACTGACTTGATGGCACGACAGCAAACAGCTGTCTGCGTCCGGATGTAAGTTTTCCGTTAGCCGCCCCAACAAACCCTGAAAATCCGCCTGCAATAAAACGTCGATTTTTTGCCTTTATTCAGGCGATTTCTGGCACGCGCGTTGCGCGCGCACCTTGCTTCCCATTCATTTTGGCAAAACCGCACAATAATCAGCGGTGCCGTCTACCTGCGCCGATGCCACCAAAGGTGGTGGGCAAGGCGGCGCCATGCAGCGGTACGCCAGTCTCGATGTCACTCAGGATCGGACAATCCGGGCGATCGTCACCGGCGCAGCAGTTGGCCAATGCCTGCACGGTCTGCACCATGTCCTGCAGCTCGGCGATGCGTTGCTGCAGCACCTGCACATGCTCCAGCGCCATGCGTTTCACATCGGCGCTGTGGCGTGTGCGGTCGCGCCACAGCTCCAGCAATTCGGCGATGCGCTCGATGCTGAAACCCATGTCCCGCGAGCGCTTGATGAAACCCAGGGTGTGGATGTCGCGCGGGCCGTAGACGCGATAGCCGGCGTCGGTGCGCGCCACCGGCCCGATCAGGCCGGTGTCCTCGTAGTAGCGGATCATCTTGGCCGAGATGCCGCTGGCCTTGGCTGCCTGGCCGATGTTCATACCCTCTTCCATCTGCATGCTCCTCAGCCCTGTTCCGGATTGAAGCGCTTCAGCCGCAGCGCATTGCCCAGCACGAATACCGAGGACAGGGCCATCGCCCCGGCGGCGAATACCGGCGACAGCAGGATGCCCCACAGCGGGTACAACACGCCGGCAGCCACCGGGATCAGCGCCGTGTTGTAGGCGAAGGCCCAGAACAGGTTCTGGCGGATATTGCCCATGGTGGCCTTGCTCAGCGCGATGGCATTGGGCACTCCTTGCAGGCTGCCGGACATCAGCACCACATCGGCCGCTTCGATCGCCACATCGGTGCCGGTGCCGATGGCCAGGCCGACATCGGCCTCGGCCAGCGCCGGTGCGTCATTGATGCCATCGCCGACATAGGCCAGTTGCCCATGCGCGGCCTTGAGCCGGCGCACCGCATCGACCTTGCCTTCCGGCAGTACTTCGGCCACCACCTCGTCGATGCCGAGCTGGCGGGCGATGGCGTCGGCGGTGCGGCGGTTGTCGCCGGTGATCATCGCCACCTTCAGCCCCAGGCCGTGCAGGCGGGCAATGGCGGCGCGGGTATCGGACTTGATCGGATCGGATACGGCGATGATCGCCGCCAGGCGACCATCCAGGGCTGCGTACAGCGGGCTCTTGCCCTCCTCGCCCAGCCGCTGCGCGACGTCGGCGAACATCGCCACATCCAGGCCAAGTTTCTGCATGAAGCGATCCGCGCCCACTTCCACACGCACACCCTCCACATCTGCTCGCACGCCGTAACCGGTCACCGATTCGAAGACAGCAACCGCCGGCAGTGGCAGGTTCTCCTGCTGCGCGGCAGTGACGATGGCGCGGGCAATCGGATGCTCGGAGCGGTCTTCCACTGCGGCCACGCGCGCCAGCACCTCACTGCGCTGGAAGCCGGTGGCCAGCTGCAGGTCGGTCAGTACCGGGCGGCCCTCGGTCAGCGTGCCGGTCTTGTCCACCGCCACTACCTGCGCCTCCTTCAACAGCTGCAGGGCCTCGCCCTTGCGGAACAGCACCCCCAGCTCGGCACCACGCCCGGTACCGACCATGATCGAGGTCGGCGTGGCCAGGCCCATCGCACACGGGCAGGCAATGATCAGCACCGCCACCGCGTTGACCAAGCCAAAGGTCAGCGCCGGGTCCGGGCCAAACAGCAGCCAGACCACGAAGGTCAGCGCCGCCAGACCCATCACGATCGGCACGAACCACAGGGTGATGCGATCCACCAAAGTCTGGATCGGCAGTTTGGCGCTCTGCGCCTGCTCGACCAGACGGATGATCTGCGCCAGCACCGTCGCCCCGCCCACCGCGGTGGCGCGCACGCCTAGCGCACCGGTCTGGTTGACGGTGCCGCCGATGACGCTGCTGCCCGGCGCCTTCTGCACCGGCACCGGCTCGCCGCTGATCATCGATTCGTCGACGTAGCTGTCGCCGTCGATCACCTCGCCATCCACCGCGATGCGTTCGCCCGGGCGCACTTCGATCACATCGCCGCTGGCGATCTGCGCCAACGGCAACTCCACCACCGTGCCCTCGCGGCGCACGCGCGCGGTCTTGGCCTGCAGCTTGAGCAGGCGCTTGATCGCCTCGGAGGTACGGCCCTTGGCCTTGGCCTCGAGCACGCGGCCAAGCAGGATGAGGGTGACGATCACCGCCGCGGCTTCGTAATACACATTGACCGTGCCGGCCGGTAGCAGCCGCGGCAGGAAGGTCGCCACCAGCGAGAAGCCATAGGCAGCCAGCGTGCCTACCGCCACCAGCGAGTTCATGTCCGGCGCGGCACGCAGCAGGGCCGGGATGCCCTTCTGGTAGAAGCGCCGGCCAGGGAATACCAGCACCAGCGTGGTCAGCACGAACTGCAGCAGCCAGCTGTTGCGGGTGCCCAGGCTTGCCGCGATAACATGGTGGAAGGCCGGCACCAGGTGCGCCCCCATCTCCAGCACGAACACCGGCAAGGTCAGTGCGGCGGCCAGCCACAGGTCGCGCTTGAGCACGCGCAGCTCATCTGCATGCCGCTGCGCCTGCTGGTCCTCGCTGCTGCCGCTGTCCTCGACCACGCTGGCGGAATAGCCGGCCTTGCTGACCGCCGCCAGCAGCGCGGCGCGATCGGCGCTGCCCTGCACGCTGGCGCGCTCGGTGGCCAGGTTGACGCTGGCCGACTGCACGCCGGGCACGGCCTTCAGCGCGCGCTCCACCCGGCCGACGCAGGACGCACAGGTCATGCCTTCGATCAGCAGTTCCTGCGCGGCCGGTGCGGTTATCTCGTAACCGGCCTTGCGCACGGCCTGCAACAAGGCCTCGCGCGGCACGCTGCCGTCGGTCTGCACGCTGGCGCGTTCGGTCGCCAGGTTGACGCTGGCCTGGCTGACGCCGGGCACGGCCTTCAGGGCGCGCTCGACACGGCCCACGCAGGAGGCGCAGGTCATGCCTTCGATCAGCAGATCTTCACTGTGGAGGCCGGGGGCGGGGGTTCCCGGGCTGGCGCTGCTGCTCATGGGGGTCTCCATGTCATGGGTTGCAGGCACCTTAAAGCTTCCAACGATGGGAGGGTCAAGCACCATTTAGTGGCTTGACCTTACCATCATGGGAAGGTTCAGACTGTCTACCCCGCAACGGAGAAACCAGATGAAACTGCATATCGAAAGCATGACCTGCGGCGGCTGCGCACGCAGCGTAACGGCCACCGTCAAGGACGTGGACCCGGCGGCCACGGTCGACATCGACCTGGCCAGCAAGGAAGTGAAGATCGAATCCAGCCAGCCTGTCGAAAAATTCACCAAGGCGCTGGACGAAGCCGGCTTTCCGGCGACCTGAGCCGCCGCCCACTGCCGGCAGCAGGAGGCGCGTGCGCTCAGCGCACGCGCTTCCACACCTCACGTTCCACCCGACGCTCGCCGTCCCAGCGCTCCAGCGTCCACACATCGCCGTCCAGCGTGTAACGGAAGCTGTAGCTGCCGCCATTTTCCAGCGGATATGACGCCATCGACGGCGTTTCCACGTACTGCCCGGCGTCGCTGCGGTAGGTACCCGAGCCCCCCGCCCAGAACTTGCCATCGCTGGTGGTGGTGAAGGCGAAGTGGCCATCGGCCAGCACCTTGTTGCCGGCCAGTTTCTGGCTGGCGTAATCCACCACCGCACCTTGCGGGTTGATGAACTCACCGCCCTGCAACTGCCAGGCACCTTGCAGGCCATCGGTGGCCTGCGCGCTGGCCGCGGCCAGCAGCACTACCGCGGTGGCTAGAGAACGCAGCAGCATCGGCAACTCCAATTCGGATCGGGGCCGCATTGTGCGCAATGGCAGGGCCCTGGCGCCAATACCGATGCATCGGCAACCGTTGCCCGCGCCGGCGGCGCTATCATTGCCGCCACTACAGGCATCAACCACGGCTACAGCATGCAGACCCTACTCACCCCGGTATCGATCGGCGAGTTGATCGACAAGATCACCATCCTTGAAATCAAGGCCGAGCGCATCACCGACGCCACCAAGCTGGCCAACGTGCGCACCGAGCTGGATGGATTGTGGCCGTTGTGGCTGGGGCAGCAGCAGACCCGCCCCGCGCTGAGCGCGCTCAAGGACCAGCTCAAGGCCATCAACGAGCGCATGTGGGAGATTCAGGACCGGCTACGCGAGAAAGAAGCCGCGCAGGATTTTGGTGCCGAGTTCATCACCCTGGCGCGTGGCGTCTACGGTACCAATGGCGAACGCATCGTGGTGAAGAACGAGATCAACCGCGTTGCCGGTTCGGCACTGGTCGAAGAGAAGCAGTACCAGGGCGAATAAGCGGTCGGCTCACGCCAACAGCAACAGCTACCCCCTCCCGGCCTCTCCCCTTCGCTACGCCAAAGGGGAGGAGCGAAGCGGGAGTTCCTCCTCCCTTTCGCGCAGCGAAGGGGAGGGCTGGGGAGCGGTGCTTTCAAGCGCTTTGCTTCAGCTCAAGCCAATAGCAACAGCTACCCCCTCCCGGCCTTCCCCTTGGCTGCGCCAAAGG
>DKPB01000013.1 GCA_002471015.1 Stenotrophomonas sp. UBA7346 | reverse complement strand
CCTGGCGCTGCTGGTCGGCCAGCTTCTTCTGGCGATCGGCCTCTTCCTGCTGCTTGGCCAGGCGCAATTTCTGCTCGGCCTCTTCCACGCGCTTGCGCTCGGTCAGGTCGATCTGCTCCTGGCGGCGCTTGGCTTCCTGCTCCTGCCTGGCCTTCTCCTGCGAGATGGCCAGTGCGCTGACCCGCTCCTGGTCAACCGTATCCGGCTGGGCAATGCGCTCCTGGGCGTTGTGCTGCTGCGGGGTCGGCGCGTCCTGTGGCTTGGGCTCGGGGATGGGCTGCGGCGGCGGCACGGTGTCTTCCGGCACCGGCTCGGGCGGGGCTTCTTCCACCGGCTCGGGCAGGTCCGGCAGTTTCTCGGAGGCACGCAGGGCCTGCCGCGCGGCCGAGGCTTCGGCGGCGGACAGCTGCATATTGGCTTCCAGCGCGGGATCGCCAGCCGCCGCCTCGGTATTGCGCGCAGGCGACCACAGCCAGGCAAAGATGAAGATCGCCGCCACCAGCAGGTGCACCAGCAGGGCCAGTACGACCGGCAGGCCCCACTCGTTGCGGTCGTCGTGCGGCGGTGGCAGTGCGTCAGCGTGCATCGGTCGCCAGACCCACCTTTTCAATCTTCGCAGCCTTGATCACGTCCATCGCGTCCATGACCTTTTCATAGGCCACGCTCTTGTCGGCAGCCACGATCACGCGCAGCTCCTTGTTCTGCGACGCCAACGCGCCCAGCTGCGCCTGCAACGCGCCCGCATCCATGGCCTGCGGGTCCTTGGCTTCGGGCAGCTTCAGGCTCATCTGGCCGTCGGCACGCACCGAGACGATGATCGGATCCTGCTTGCTTTCCAGCGCCTTGGCGGTGGAACTGGGCAGGTCTACTTCAAAACTGAGGGTCAGCAGCGGCGCGGTCACCATGAAGATGATCAGCAGCACGAGCATCACGTCGATGTAAGGCACGACGTTGATCTCGGACTTGAGCTTGCGACGCTTGCGACGGGGAATGGCGGCAGTCATGGTTGGGCTCCTGCGGTCAGAGGAAGGCGCTGGCGCACTTACTCTTCGCCGCCGCTCTGGCGCTGCAGGATGGAGCTGAACTCCTCGGCGAAGGTTTCATAGCGCACCGACAGCCGCTCGACGCGGGTGGTGAAACGGTTGTAGGCCCACACCGCCGGGATGGCCACGAACAGGCCAATGGCGGTGGCGAACAGGGCTTCGGAAATACCCGGGGCCACCGAGGCGATACCGGCCTGCTCACCGCTGCTGATCATGTCGTGCATGGTCACCATGATGCCGAACACGGTGCCGACCAGGCCCACGTAGGGGGCGGTGGAACCGATGTTGGCCAGCAGTTCCAGGTTGCGCTCCAGGCCATCGACTTCACGGGCGTAGGTGGTGCGCATGGCGCGCTGGGCGCCTTCCAGCTGGGTGCGCCCATCGAAAGCGCGGCGGCCCTGCAGGCGGGTGTACTCGCGGAAACCGGACTCGAAGATGGCTTCCAGGCCATCCACCTGACGGTTGCGGTCGGTGGCCGAGGCATACAGCTTGCCCAGGTCGGCACCGGACCAGAAGCGGTTCTCGAAATCGCTGGCTTCACGGTCGGCGGCCTTGAACACGCGCGCCTTGCGGAAAATGATCACCCAGCTGATGAACGAGCCGGCCAGCAGCAGCAGCACGATCAGCTTGACCGGGATACTGGCCTTGAGCATCAGGTCCAGGTAATTGATGCCGCCGCCATGGCTGGCCTGCGCCACGGTCTGCGCGGCAGCGGCGCTGACATCGGCCGGCAGGGCCTCGGTCACGGTGGCCTGCAGGGCCAGAAGCAAAGCGATCATCCGATCTTCCTCAGTATTGCTTAAGCGGTTTGTGTTTGAAGGGGTTTAAGCGTTGCGTACAGCGTGTCGTCAATGGCCTGCGGGCGGAAATCGCGGGCACCGACGGCGGCCAGGCGTACCTGTGCGGCAGCCAGCACCTGGCCATCGCGTTCCACCGTCTGCGCCATCAGCAGGCTGGCGCGCCGGCATTGCAGCAGTTCCACCGTGGTGGTCAGCGCATCGTCCAGTTTGGCCGGCTTGATGAAATCCAGGTGCATGGAGCGGACCACGAATACCTGCCCGTCACCACAGCGCATGGACTCCTGCCCATAACCCAGCGCGCGCATCCATTCAGTCCGGGCCCTTTCCATGAAAGCCACATAGCGAGCGTGGTAGACCACGCCACCAGCGTCGGTATCTTCCCAGTAAATGCGTGTCGGCCAACTGAACCGGGCCTCAATCGTCATCGCGCTGCTCCGCAAACAGATCGGCCGAAGCCGGGGCGGCCTTGGGCTTGAGCCCCAGGTGGCGGTAGGCCTTGCTGGTGGCCATGCGGCCACGCGCGGTGCGTACCAGGAAGCCCTGCTGGATCAGGAAGGGCTCGACCACGTCTTCCAGCGTGCCACGCTCCTCGGACAGGGCTGCGGCCATCGACTCCACGCCGACCGGGCCACCATCAAAATATTCCACCAGGGTGCGCAGCATGCGCCTGTCCAGTTCGTCGAAGCCTTCCGGATCAACCTTGAGCATCTGCATGGCGGCCTGGGCCACCGTCTGGTCGATATGCCCGCCGGCCTTGACCTGCGCGTAATCGCGCACGCGTCGCAGCAGGCGGTTGGCGATACGCGGGGTGCCACGCGAACGGCGGGCGATCTCGCCAGCACCTTCGGCGCTGCAATCAATGCCGAGGATGCCTGCCGAACGCCGCACGATGCGGGTCAGCTCGTCGGCCGAATAGAACTCCAGCCGCTGCACGATACCGAAGCGGTCACGCAGCGGCGCGGTCAACAGGCCGGCGCGGGTGGTGGCGCCGATCAGGGTGAACGGTGGCAGGTCGAGCTTGATCGAGCGCGCGGCAGGGCCGTCGCCGATCATGATATCGATCTGGAAATCCTCCATCGCCGGGTACAGCACTTCCTCGACCACGGGCGAAAGACGGTGGATTTCGTCGATGAACAACACATCGTGTGGCTGCAGGTTGGTCAGCAGCGCAGCCAGGTCGCCCGCCTTCTCGATCACCGGCCCGGAGGTGACGCGCAGCGCCACCCCGAGCTCGTTGGCGATGACATGGCTCAGCGTGGTCTTGCCCAGCCCGGGCGGGCCGAAGATCAGCACATGGTCGAGCGCCTCATGGCGTGCCTTGGCAGCCTGGATGTAGATATCCATCTGCTCGCGCACCGGAGCCTGGCCGAGGTAGTCGGCCAGGCTGCGCGGGCGGATGCTGGCGTCGGCAGCGTCATCCTCGCGGGTGGCGCCGGCGCCGATGATGCGGTCGTCAGTCATCCGCCTATGTTACGTCCAGCCATGCGGAAATAGGAGTTTGTTTGGGAGGAGGAGAGACGAGAAGTGAGTGAAGAAGAGTGAAAAGCAAAAGAAAGCGGGCTGCAATGGTCTGCCCATGCTTTCCAAGGCGTTGTCGCCACCCTGCGCGCAAACCCGGCAGCAACAGAAAGGGCGTGCTCCAGCCCTTTCTCGCTGCTCACTCCTCTTCACTCACTCCTGCCTTCAGATTTCCACCTGCGCCCCCAACTCGACAAGCCGGTTACCGGGGATCCGGAAGAAGCCGGTGGCCGGCGCCGCATTGCGGTGCATGAAGGCGAACAGCTTGTCGCGCCAGATCGGCATGCCACGGTTGGCGCTGGCCACGATGGTCTCGCGGCTGGCAAAGAAGGTGGTGTCCATCGGGTCGAAATAGATGCCGCCGTGATCGCAGGAGCGCATCAGCGCCAGCGGAATGTCCGGCGTTTCCATGAAGCCGTAGCGCACCTGTACCCGGTAGAACTCATCACCCACCGAATCGATGCGCAGGCGCTGGCCCTCCGCCGCATAGGGGATGTTCAAGGTCTCCACATGCAGGAACACATTGCGCTCGTGCAGCACCTTGTTGTGTTTGAGGTTGTGCATCAGCGCATGCGGCACGACGGCAGGGTCGGCGGTCAGGAACACCGCCGTGCCCGGCACCCGCACCGGCGGCGCCAGCATCAGCCCGGGCAAGAACGTATCCAGGCGGATGCCGTCCTTGCGGATCTCGTCACGCAGCAGCTCGCGGCCACGCCGCCAGGTGCGCATCATGGTGAACAGCAGCAGGCCCAGCACCAGCGGGAACCAGGCGCCCTGCAGCAGCTTGGCGCCATTGGCGATGACGAAGCCCAGGTCGATCACCAGGAACACCACGCACAGCGCGATGATGGCGTGGCGCGCGCGCGGCCACAGCACGCGGGCCACCAGCGCCAGCAGCAGGGTATCGATCAGCATGGTGCCGGATACCGAGATGCCGTAGGCCACCGCCAGGTTGCTGGAGCTGCGGAAGGCCAGCACCAGCCCGAACACCATCACCGCCAGGCCCCAGTTGATGCCCGGGATATAGATCTGGCCAATGGTGTCGTGCGAGGTATGCAGGATGCGCATGCGCGGGATGTAACCCAGCTGCATGGCCTGGCGCGAGACCGAGAACGCACCGGTGATCACCGACTGGCTGGCGATCACCGCCGCCGCCGTCGCCAGCAGGATCATCGGGATCAGCGCCCACTGCGGCACCGCCTCGAAGAACGGATTGGCCACCGCGTCGGGCCGCTGCAGCACCAGCGCGCCCTGCCCCAGGTAGTTGAGCACCAGGCACGGCAGCACGAAGAAATACCAGGCGTGGCGGATCGGCGGCGCACCGAAGTGGCCCATGTCCGCGTACAGCGCCTCGCCACCGGTGACGGCCAGCACCACCGCACCAAGGATGAAGATGCCGTGCCAGCCATGCTCCATGAAGAAGCGTGCCGCCCACATCGGGTTGAAGGCCTTGAGCACTTCCGGCGCGGCGATCACGTTCCAGATGCCGATTGCCGCCAATGACAGGAACCACAGGCTCATCACCGGCCCGAACACCTTGCCGACCTTCTCCGTACCAAAGCGTTGCGCGGCAAACACCGCCGCCAGCACCACCAGGGTGATCGGCACTACGAAGTGGCCCAGCCCCGGCGCTGCCACCTCCAGGCCCTCGACCGCGCCCAGCACCGAAATGGCCGGGGTGATCACGCCGTCACCGAAGAACAGCGAGGCCCCGAAGATACCCAGAATGCCCACCACATAGGCCGAACGCGAGCCATTGCGCAGGGTGCGCTGGGCCAGCGCCATCAGCGCCATGATGCCGCCCTCGCCGTCGTTGTCGGCGCGCATGATCATGGTCACGTACTTGAGTGTGACCACCATGTTCAAGGCCCAGAACGCCAGCGACAGCACGCCCAGCACGGTGTCGTGGTCGCTGTTGAGCCCGTAGTGCGGCGAGAACGCCTCCTTCAGGGTGTACAGCGGGCTGGTACCGATGTCGCCGAAGACGACACCGATGGCACCCACGACAAGGGCCAGGCCACCGGCGGCACCTTGGCCGTGGTTGTGCCCGTGGGACTCGGACGAGGAGGAAGCATGGGACATGGCGTTCTCAGGTTGCCGTCATGTGGCCGTAAGGGAGTGTCAACGCAGCGCTGATTGCAACGCCTTGCGGATGACGGTGGCGACATCATCGCCCTCGCCCGCCGCATCGCGCGCCATCTTGGCCGCTTCTGCCGGTTTGTAACCCAACTGCTGCAAGGCCACCGTGGCCTCGGACACCGGGTCGTTGCCCAACTGCCCGGTGATGGGCGCGCCGCCGCCGGAGAAGTTGGCCGCGCGGTCGCGCAGTTCCACCACCATGCGCTCGGCGGTCTTCTTGCCGATGCCCGGAATGCGGGTCAGCGCGGTGATGTCGCCGGCCTGGATCATCCGCGCGAACTCGTCCACGCTGACCCCGGACAGCACCGCCAGCGCGATCTTGGCGCCGATGCCGGATACCTTCTGCACATCGCGGAACAGCCGCCGCTCGCCCTCGCGCAGGAAGCCATACAGCGAGACGCTGTCTTCCTTCTGCGCGTAATGGGTGAACAGGATGACCTCGCGGCCGACATCGGGGAGGTCATAGAAGGTGCTCATCGGCGCCTCCAGCTCATAACCGACGCCATTGACGTCGATCACCAGCCACGGCGGGGCCTTGTAGGCCAGGATGCCGCGCAGTCGACCGATCATGGGGTTGCCCTCTGGACAGGGGAATGGGGAATGGGGCTTTGGGAATCGACAAGCGACTCCCGGCGCGCGGTTACAAACGCGTACGCACCCGGCTTTGCCTTGCCTTTGCTGATGCCTTTCCCATTCTCCATTTCCAACTCCCTACGCCCGATCATTTGCGACTCCAAGCCTGACGCACGTCCACGCCCAGCCGGTTGGCGGTGGCGCGCACATGCGCGTGGGTGATGGCCACCGCCAGCGCATCGGCGGCATCGGCCTGCAATTTGCCCTGCAGGTTGAGCATCAGCCCAACCATATGTTGTACCTGCTGCTTTTCCGCACCACCGCGCCCTACCACCGCCAGTTTGATCTCGGTGGCGGCGTACTCGCTGACCGGCAGGTCGCGCATCACCACCGCGCTCACCGCCGCCCCGCGCGCCTGCCCCAGCTTGAGCGCCGAGTCGGCGTTCTTGGCCATGAACACCTTCTCGATCGCCACTTCCTGTGGCTGGAACTCCTCGATCAGCGCGTGTAGCCCCTGCACCAGCACCTTCAGGCGCTGCGGGAAATCGGCAGCGCCCAGCAGTACCAGCGGGCAATGATGGACGTGGCGGGCACGGCCGTTGGCGTCGATGTCGATGATGCCCACCCCGGTGCGTTGCGAGCCGGGGTCGATGCCAAGGATGCGGGTCATAGCTGGCCTACCAGTAAAAAACGGCGCACAGCATGGCCGTGCGCCGTCTCACCCGGTGGGACCGGGCGGGCCGTCAGGCCCGCTCCAGGCTGGCCTGGTCGACGTTGGAATACACGTCCTGCACGTCGTCCAGGTCCTCCAGCATGTCCAGCAGCTTGCGCACCTGCACGGCGGTATCGGCATCCACCGCGATGTCGTTGTCGGCGCGGAAGGTGATCTCGGCATGGTCGGCGACCAGCTTGGCAGCCTCCATTGCGTCCTTCACCGACTGGAAGGCTTCCGGCGCGGTCAGCACGTCAATGGCACCGTCTTCCGGATAGACCACGATGTCATCGGCACCGGCCTCGATCGCTGCCTCGGTGATGGCCTCCTCGTCGGCACCGGGGGCAAAGCTCAGCACCCCCAGGCGCTTGAACATGAACGACACCGAGCCTTCGGTGCCCATGTTGCCGCCGCACTTGCTGAAGGCATGGCGCACGTCGGCCACGGTGCGCACGCGGTTGTCGGTCAGGCAGTCGACGATCACCGCAATGCCGCCCGGGGCATAGCCCTCGTAGCGCACTTCCTCGTATTCCACGCCTTCCAGTTCACCGGTGGCCTTTTTGATCGCGCGCTCGATGACATCCTTGGTCATGTTCGCGCTCAGGCCCTTGTCCATGGCCACGCGCAGGCGCGGGTTGTTGTTTGGGTCGCCCCCACCACCGCGAGCAGCAACGCTGATCTCACGGATGATCTTGGTGAAAATCTTGCCGCGCTTCGCGTCATTCGCGTTTTTGCGGCCTTCGATGGAAGGACCTCGACCCATGGGAATACCGTACATCTGTCAGGAACAGGACGGTAATTCTACCCGATCCCCTGCCCTTGCCTGTCAGCCCGCCGCTGCAGCCGCCTGGGTGGGAAAGCGCCCTTGGCGCAGGAACCCGGCCGTCAGCGCCGCCACCTGCGGTGACAGCACCAGCCCGCTATGGCTTACCGGCACCACACAATGGTCGGCCAAGCCGGGCAAACGGGTCTCGGCCAGGCCCACGGTGCCATCGGATTCCCCCTCCAGCGCCCCCATCAGTGCGCCCAGACCATGTGCCACCGAACCGGCGATCAGCCCCACCTCGGCTGGCCCCTGCCAGTCCGGCAGCCCATGCCGCAGCAGACCCCCACTACGGCCCAGGGCCACTGCCCAGCCGTGGTCGGCCATCACCCGTGCAGTGCCGCTGCCGCACAGCGGCGAACCCAGGCAGACCACCCGCGGGACCTCCAGTTGCGGCGCCTGACGCAGCGCTTCCAGTGCCACCAGCCCCCCCAGGCTGTGCCCGACCAGCGACACCGGGCCGCGCCCCCGCAGGCGCTGCAGCAGCTGCGGCACGGCGACGTCGGGCCCGCCAAACACACTGGGGTAGCCAAAGGTATCCACCACAAAGCCCTGGCTGCGCAGCCGCCAGGCCAGCGGCAGCAGCCAGGAGCGGGTATTCCAGATGCCGTGCAGGATCAGCACGCGCTCGGGTTGGCGGTGGTGCAGGTACATGCCGGCAGTGTCGGCCATCCGTGTCCGCCAGAACAATGGGCCGCGGATTGGACTTCAGTCGAAGTTGTAATCCAGCTGCAGCGCAAACTCGCGCCCCATCGCGCTGTAGACCTCAGCGTAGTAATACGGATACACCGTATTGCTGCTGTCCTGTGGTGGCGCGGCATCCAGCAGATTGTTGACGAACAGGGTCAGCGCGGCATGGTCGGAGATGCGTCGGCCGAGATTGGCGTTCCACAGCAGCTGCGCAGGCAGGCGCCCACTTCCATCGGCACGCGGCAAGCTGCCATGGCGCACACCGAACAGATTGGCCGACCAGCCCCCTTGCCCTTGCCAACCGAAGCTGCCGCGCAGGTTGCTGCGGAACGCCAGGTTGTCGCTGGCATCGCGCCACACATCGTGCAGGGTGCCTGGCGCACGCATCCGCCGCTGCGCCCAGAAGGTATGCGACCATAGCAGGTTGGCGCTGAAATCCCCCAGCCCGGTGGTTTGGCGCCAGTCCAGCGTGGCATCGACCCCGCGCAGATGGCGCCAGGATTGGTTGATCGGCATCGACTCGACCATCAGCACCTGGCCACCGCCGTTGGCCCCGCTGCGAGTCACCCGCATCCGTGCCTTGCGGCATTCCATCGACTGCGTATCCACCGTAACCGGGCGCCCATCCAGCGTCAGCCCGGTCATGCATTCGGCCTCGTCACGCAGCAGCTGTGCCGGCGACACCCGGCCGATGCCGCCCTGGTTGCGCACATCCCAATAGTCCACGCTCAGGGTCAGCGCGGGGCTGGCATCCCAGACCATACCAGCGGTCGTTGATCGCCCCGTCTCGGCCTGCAGGGCGGGGTTGCGGTAGGTACGGGTGAGGAACTCGTAGCTGTAACCCGCGCAGCGCGGGTTGGCGCCAGCGTTGATACAGGCCGTGGCATCCACCGCGGTGCCAAAGCTCCCGCCGCCGTCGGTGAATATCCAATGCATGTCCGGTGCCTTGAAGCTGGTGGCGTGGCTGGCCCGCAGCAGCACGCCTGCCAGCGGGCGCCATTCCAGGCCAGCATTCCAGGTCCGTGCCACCGGCAAGCCGGTGCCATCGCGGTAGTCATCCAGACGCCCGGCAAGGCTGGCGGTCAGCGCGGAGGTCAACGGCACCCGGACTTCCCCCCCAAGTGCCAGCCGGTCACGGACGCCATCACCCACGCTGCCGGTGAGGTCATACAGATCCAGTTGCAGGGGCAGCACCGAGGGGGTGCTGCGCAGTCGGTAACGCTGGCGGTTGGCTTCCATTATCAGGGCCGCTTCCAGCGCGCCGGCGGGCAACGCCATCACGCGGCCATTCACCCTGTAGCTCAGCGCATCGGTGTGGGTCTGCGCGTTGTAGTCCACCACGCTGGACAGCGCGGCATAGTCTTCCGGCGTGATGGGCTGCAACCAGTGCGCCAGGTCCAACTGCCGGATCGGCATCCCGGTGCTTGTCGTCCCCAAGGACGGGCCGAAGAAGAACGCATCGACTTTGTCACCGAGCAGGCGACGACGCGCACGGTGGGCGACGTAGTCGGTATGGCTGAGGCTGAAATTCCAGTTCCAATGTGAGCCGTACTGGCCGCGCAGGCCCGTGGCAAGGTCCAGCATCCACTCGCGGTAGCGATCATCCATGGCAGCCAGCCCACCCACTTCCTGGGGGGTCAGCACCCGCCAGGGTGCGATCACGCCAAAGCGCGGGTCCTGGAACTGATCGACCTTGCCGGTTGCCCGCAGATGCGGGCCGGTGATCACTTCCATGCCATCGGACAGCCTGCTGCGCGACCGCCAATACTGCGCGGACAGCCACAGCCCGGTAGCCGCGGACAGCTGCCATTGCCCGTGCAATTGCCCCGACAACGCCTGCACGCCGTCGCTGAGCGAAGCGTAGCCAGGGCCGTCCCAACTGCCGCAGCTGTCGCCCTGCAGTGGTAGCGTGCCGGGCACAGGCCGGTAGTTCCACTGCGTGAACTGCCCTTGCCAGGGCGCACATGCACCTGCCAACAACGGCGCGAGCGGTATATTGGCGGGATCTGGTCGCTGCCCGATGGCAAGTGCCAATGCCGGTTGCGCAGCAACTTGCGCCGGGCGATGCAGGTCACGCTGATTGCCGCGCAACATGCCGCTGCGGGTGTACTGCAACGCGTAGTCCACACCCCAGTCTTCGCCGCCATGGCCATGGGCCCATTGCAGGTCCAGCTGGTTGCCACCGCCTTGGCTGCTGCTGCCGGTGCGCAGGCGCAACTGCGCCCCCGTCCGCCCACGCTTGAGCACGATATTGACCACACCGGCGATGGCGTCGGCACCGTAGATGGCCGATGCCCCCCCCGTCATCACCTCGACCCGCTCGACGCTGGCCAAGGGAATGCTGCCCAGACTCTGGAAATTGCTGCGCCCGGCCGATGGAAACGGGTAATCCGGCACCCGCCTGCCATCGACCAGGATCAACGCCCGTCCCGGCCCCAATCCTTTCAGGTTCAAGGGTTGGGCATTGGCCGAGAAGCGGCCACCGGCGCCCTCGGACTCCGCGCCATAGTCGCTTACCCCATGCGTGGCCAGCGCCTCGGCCAGGCTGCGGTGGCCTTCGCGTTCGATCTGCTGCGCACTTATCACCGTTACCGGCGCCGCGGCCTGCAGCACGCTGCGCGGAATATGCGAGCCGGTCACCTGCACTGGCGCCAGCGAGGTCAACAGGGCCGGCAAGGTGGCGGTGGCCGGTGCCATCGCTGCTGTACCGGCAACGCGCGGGGCGGCAGCCGGCAAGGCGATGATGGTGATGACGCCGGTATCGCCTTGCCGGTAGCTCAGGCCGGTGCCGGCCAGCAAACGTTGCAGGGCCTGGGCCGGGGTGTACTGCCCCTGCAGCGCGGGCGCCTGCCTGCCCTGGGTGAGCTCGGGGGGAACCAGGATCTGCAGATCCAACACCCTGGCCAGTTCGGTCAACGACCGCGCCAAGGGCTGTGCCTGCAACTGCAATGCGCGGGGTTGCGCGTTTGCCAGCAGCGGTGCCATCAGCAGCCACCCCAGCCATAGCGCGCGCTGCAGGCAGCCACCCACGGCGGCGCCGGCGCGTGCCCGCCAAACGCTCATGCCCTGCTTTCCGCACCCGTCCGCTGACGCCATGGCTATCCTTCCAGTGCCTGCCCAGACGCACTACCGCGAAAATCCCTCATCTGGCACTTCCCCCGGCTGTGCCTCAAGCTGACCGTGCCACATACCCCAACTTCGCAGAAAATGACTGTGCCGCCGCCAACCAAGCAGGAACCTGAGGGAACCCGGGACGCCATCGCCACGGCACAGCAATACCGTCCGCGCCTGGTGCGCTACTTCAGGAACCACCTGAACACCCCCGATGATGCCGAGGATATGGCGCAGGAAACCCTGGTGCGCATGATGCGCGATCCTCAGGCCGAGCGGGTGAGCAACATCGAAGCGTACCTGATGACGATAGCGGGCAACCTGCTGCGCGACCGGTTCCGCCGCGACCGTACCCGCCACGTCAGCCAACATGTGCCCCTCGATGAGTCGGTTGAAGGATGGCCAACGGAGACCGTCAGCGGCGAACGCGTGTACCAGGATCGCGAACGACTGCGTACCTTCGTCAAGCACCTGGATGAACTGTCACCGCGCTGCCAACAGGTATTCCTGTTGAACCGCTATGAAGGCCTGACCTACAGCGCGATCGCCGGCCAGCTGGGCATCAGTGTCAGCGCTGTGGAAAAGCAAATGATGCGCGCCCTGCTGCATTTCAGCACGCGCCTGGAACTGCCATGAACAACGACGATCTGCTCGACCCCATGCACGACGACCACGACGAAGCGCCCGATCCGGTCCAGGCACAGGCGGCCAGCTGGTTCGCGCGCCTGCGTGCCGAAGATGTCAGTGCCGATGACCGGCAACAGGCCGATGCCTGGCTGGCGGCCGCGCCCGAACACCGTGCGGCCTACCAGCGCATGCAACAGCTCTGGACGATGCTGGGCGACTTTGCCGCCAGTGCCGAGGTCGACGCACGCATGCCTGCCAGCGTGCCTTCGGCGCAACCTGCAGCAGCCGCGCCCGTGCCCCCCGCGGCACTGGCGCCCACACGCAACACCACCCGCCGCCCCCGCCACCGGCTGCGCTGGCTGGCCGCCAGTGCCGCCGCCCTTGTCGGGGTGGCGATCGGCTGGAAAATGCTGATGCCACCTGCCCAGCAGCAGTACGCCACCGCGCCGGGCCAACAACGCAGCTTCAGCCTGGACGACGGCACCCGGGTAGACCTGGATACCGCCAGTCGCCTGCTGGTGCATTACGACGCGAAAGAGCGCCGCATCACCCTGCAGCAGGGCCGTGCGTTCTTCCGCGTGGCCAAGGATCCGCAACGCCCACTCAGCGTGGACACCGACAGCGGCAGCGTGCGCGCCATCGGCACCCGGTTCGAGGTGGACCGCCACGACGGCTCGCTGTCTGTCGCGTTGTTCGAGGGCAAGGTGCAGTTGCGCCAGACCGGTGCCGACGGCAAGGTCATCGGCGAGCTGACGCCTGGCCAGCGCGCGCAGGTCAGCGGCAGCGCCGTGCAGGTGCACGACGTCAGCCTGGCCGACAGTCCGGCATGGACACGTGGTCAGCTGGTGTTCGATGAGCAGCCGTTGGACCAGGCCGTGGCCGAGTTCAACCGCTACGGCGGCACGCCGATCCACGTGGATGATGCCACCCTGCGCCAGCTGAAGATCAGCGGGGTGTTCCACAGCAACGACACCGCAGGTTTCCTCGACGCCTTGCACGCCGCTTACCGCATATCCAACCGCAACGACGGTCAGCAGATCCAGCTGTACCGGTGAACGGCAGCGGCTGGGCTCAGCCCGGCTGCCGCCGCAGGATGAATTCCCGGTCGCGGGTAGCGCCCACCGGAAATTCGTAGGCACCGGCCTGCACGAAACCATGCCGTGCATAGAAGCGCTGCGCGCCGAAGTTCTCGGACCAGACGCCGATCCAAAGCGTGCGCCCGGGGGTCTGCAGCCAGTCCAGCGCAGCGGCAAACAGGCGCCCGCCGTGGCCACCGCTCTGGTGGCTGCGCAGCACGTACAAGCGTTTCAGCTCGCCATCCCCGGCCTGCACCTGTGCATGCGGCAGACCGCAGGGACCGGCGAAGGCAAAGCCAACCGCCGCGCCGTCCTGTTCAAGCAACCAGGCCGCGTAATCGCCGGACTGCAGCTGCTGGCGCTGCAGTTCCAGCGGATAGGCGGTGGCCAGGTAATCGGCCAGGTCTTGTGGCGGGTACAGATGGCCGAACGTCTCCACGAAGGTACGCTCGGCCAGCGCGCACAGCACGCCGGCATCCTCGGGCGTGGCACGGCGGATGCTGGCGGCTGCGGCCAAGGCTCAGGCCTTGTCGGCGCGCGGACGCACCTGCACGTGCACTTCAGCCAGCTGCGCGTCGGCGATCGGCGACGGCGCATCGGTCATCAGGCACTGTGCGCCGGTGGTCTTCGGGAACGGGATCACGTCGCGGATCGACTCGGTGCCGGCCATCAGCGCGGCGATGCGGTCGATGCCGAAGGCGATGCCGCCGTGCGGCGGTGCGCCGTAGTTCAATGCATCCAGCAGGAAGCCGAACTTGGCACGTGCCTCTTCGGCACCAATGCCGAGCAGCTCGAACACCGCACTCTGCATTTCCGGGCGGTGGATACGGATGGAGCCGCCACCGATTTCATTGCCGTTGAGCACCATGTCGTAACCACGCGATACCGCAGTCCTGGCGTGCGCGCGCAGGTCGGCGACGTCGTCCACCGCCGGCGCGGTGAAGGGGTGATGCAGGGCGACGTAGCGCTGCTCTTCCTCGTCCCATTCGAACATCGGGAAGTCGGTGACCCACAGCGGCGCCCAGCCCTCGGCGACCAGGCCGAAGTCCTTGCCGGCCTTCAGGCGCAGCGCGCCCATGAAGTCGGAGACCTTGTTGTAGCCACCGGCGCCGAAGAACACGATGTCGCCATTGCCGGCACCAATGTGCTTGAGCAGCGCGGCAAAGGCGTCTTCGCCGAAGAACTTCTGGATCGGCGAGCTGACCTCGCCGTTGTCGGCGATCTTGATGTAGGCCAGGCCCTTGGCGCCGTATTTGGCGGCGTGGGCGGCGTATTCGTCGATCTGCTTGCGGCTGAGGCTGGCGCCGCCCGGGATGCGCAGCGCGGCCACGCGGCCGTCGGCGTCATTGGCCGCGGCAGTGAACACGGGGAACTCGCTGGTCTTGACCAGTTCAGCCACGTCCACCAGTTCCAGTGCGATGCGCAGGTCCGGCTTGTCCGAGCCGTAGCGACGCATCGCCTCGGCCCACGTCATGCGCGGGAACTGTGCGGCCAGGTCAACGTCCACCACTTCCTTGAAGATGGCGCGGATCATGTTCTCGACGAAATCCTGGATGTCGCGCTCGCGGACGAAGGCGAACTCCATGTCCAGCTGGGTGAACTCCAGCTGGCGGTCGGCACGCAGGGCCTCGTCGCGGAAGCAACGTGCCACCTGGTAGTAACGGTCAAAGCCGGCCACCATCAGGATCTGCTTGAACAGCTGCGGGCTCTGCGGCAACGCGTAGAACTCACCCGGGTGCATGCGCGCCGGCACCAGGAAGTCGCGCGCGCCTTCCGGGGTGGCCTTGGTCAGGATCGGGGTTTCGATGTCCTGGAAGCCGCGCTCGTCAAGGTGACGGCGCAGGGCCTGCACCAGCTTGATGCGGGTGCGCTGCATGCGCTGCATTTCCGGGCGGCGCAGGTCCAGGTAGCGGTACTTCAGGCGGGTGTCTTCGCCCGGGTTCTCATGCGCGTGGAACGGCAGCGGCGCAGCCTTGTTGAGGAGGGTGATGCGGGTGGCGATCACTTCCACCTTGCCACTGCGGATCTTGTCGTTGACCGCATGGCGGGCACGCACCACGCCTTCCACCTGCAGCACGTCCTCGTAACCCAGGCTGGCGGCAACGGCAAAGACTTCAGCGTTGTCGGGCTCGACGGTGACCTGGACGATGCCTTCGTGGTCGCGCAGATCGATGAAGCAGACGCCGCCGAGGTTACGGGCAACGTCAGTCCAGCCGGCGAGGGTCACGGTTTGGCCGATCAGGGTCTCATCGACCAGGCCGCAGAAATGGGTACGCATGGGAAGCTCCGCAGGGGGGCCCGGCACGAAACGGCGCCGGGTAGCCCCGTATTTTGGCGCTGAGCGGGGGCTGGAGCAAATCCGCGGCCCAGTCACGCCCCCTTAAGTGGGATTCCACCTATAGTTCGCCCACCAAACCTGAACAGGGAAGCCGCCATGTACCGTTCCATCCTGTTTGCCGGCCTGGCAACCCTGCTGCCACTGGCCATGACCATCGCCCCTGCGGCTGCGCAGAGCTATGGCCAGCAAGCCAACACCATCCGCTGTGAAAGCGTGGACCAGCGCCAGCGGGTCTGCCGTACCGACTGGCGCAGCGCGGTACTGGTGCGCCAGTTATCGCGCGGCGACTGCGTGGAAGGACGCAGTTGGGGCAGCAGCAATGGCGCGGTGTGGGTCAGCAACGGCTGCCGCGCCGAGTTCGCCGAAGGCCGTGGCGGCTGGGGGGGCGGGCACGGCCAGGGACAAGGCGGCTGGAACAACACCGGCACCCTCCGCTGTGACAGCAACAACAACCGCCAGCAGGTCTGTCATACGGGCTGGCGCAGTGCGGTGCTGGTGCGCCAGGTCTCGGACACCCGCTGCGTCGAAGGCCGCAACTGGGGCAGCAGCAATGGCAGCGTCTGGGTCAGCGGCGGCTGCCGTGCCGAGTTCGCCCAAGGCCGCGGCAATGGCTGGGGCAACGGCAATGGCCAGGGCGGCTGGAACAACAATGGCACCGTCCGCTGCGACAGCAACAACAACCGTCACCAGGTCTGCAACACCGGCTGGCGCAGCGCCATGCTGTTGCGGCAGATCTCCGACACCCGCTGCATCGAAGGCCGCAACTGGGGCAGCAACAACGGCAGTGTCTGGGTCAGCGGCGGCTGCCGCGCCGAGTTCACCCAAGGCCGAGGCGGCTGGGGCGGCAACAACAACAACTACTTTGTCGATTGCCACAGCAACAGCAATCGCTTGAACACCTGCAACTGGGACCGCCGCCGTGGCCGCCCGGTGATCATCCAGCAGGTCTCGGACACGCGCTGCCTGGAAGGCCGCAACTGGGGCTACAACGGCAACAGCATCTGGGTGAACGGTGGTTGCCGCGCGCGTTTTGGCAGCCGCTGAGGCCGCCCCCCCGGCAACAGCGAAAAGGGCGCCTTCAGGCGCCCTTTTCATTGGTCTGTGCGCCCCACGGCGGCGGCGGCAGGTCCACCGGCTGGGTCAGGTCGAACTCCACCTGGAACAAGCGCCCATCCGGGCGTGACAGTTCGTACAGGAAGCGCTGGCCCGGTTCGACTTCCATCGCCCAGGTGTTGCTGAGCGACGCGGTCATCGCCTGCGCCTTGAACATCGCCAGCGACGCCGCATCCACCGGAAACTGCTGGCGCAGCGCACTGCCTGCCGCCACCGTGTCACCGCCGTACAGGGTCACCGCATCGGGCGTGCCATCGGCGTGGCGGTGGTCGTGCTTGAGTCGCAGCCCGCTATCGGTACGGGTCAACACCCAGGTCCGCGAATGGTCATCGCCCACGTGGAACGGCACCCGCAGCTCCTCGGCCGGCGCATCGCAGCCACGCACGTGCATGATCAGCGGCTTGCCCTCGAAAGGATCGGGTGTGTTGCTGGCAGGCTGGTTGGCGACGATGCGCCCGGCAAATGCCTGCCCGCAGTGGCGCGCCAGCGCCGCCATGAAGTCGTCGGCCGGCGCCTGGGCCGCCCCGGCGGTCGACGGCGAAAGATGCAGCGCTGCAGCAAGCAGCGCCAATGGAAGTGCTGGAATCGATCTGAGGTTCATGCAGCGACCGTAGCCGCTGCCTCTCTTGCCGGCAAGCCCGCCTGCCCCTGCAACCCGGCCGCCCGTATTCGCCTGCAAAGCCAGAAGGTAGCAACTAGTGGCTGACCGCCACCCGGCAGTTGTTCGCGGCCAGCATCGCCAGCGCGCGCTGCCTGATACCACTGGCGGGCAGCAACTGCCGTTCCAGCGCGGGCCATGCACGGCGCAGCTCGGCCCTGGCCTGATCACACTGCCCGGCCGCCGCCAGTGCATCGGCGTAGGCGACACGTTGCTGCGCAGCCTCCACCGAGTCCTCGCCTACTTCGGTCTCATAGATCCTGACCAGCGCCTGCAAGCTGGACGCCGCTGCGGCAGCCTCACCTGCCTTGCGCTGGCGTTGTGCCAGCACCTCCAGGTAGCGCCGCTGCACGCGGATATCATTGCCCTGCAGATGCAGCTTGATGGCGGCAAGGGCGTTGTCGGCGGCGGCCAGGTCACCGCGCGCCACCTGCAGCTGGGCCCAGATGGCCTCGGCCAGCAGGCGCCGCGGCTGTCCCGGCGCCACCTGCCCTGCCCAGCCCGCACGCGCATGCGCGATCAGCGGCAGGGCCTGCTGCAGCTCGCCCTGCTCGATCAGCAGACGCGCAAGATTGGCCTCCACCACCCACACCTGCGGCGCGTCATTGCCCACCACCTTGCGCCGGATCTGCAGGCTGTGCTCGAACAGGCCGCGTGCAGCCGCCGCATCCCCGCGCCGCTGTTCCAGGCCCGCCAGGTTGTTGAGGGTAATGGCCGCATCCATGGTCTGCGTCTCGCCCAGCCCGGCATATTGGTCCAACGCCCTGCGATAGGCCTCGGCCCCGCCAAGGTAATTGCCCAGATCCTGCTGCAGTCCGCCGCGCTCATTGTAGATGGCGGCGACATTGCCGTTGATCTCCCCAAACAGGTAGCGCGCCAGTTCCAGCACTTCGTCACTGGTGGCCAGCGCTTGCTGGTAACGGCCCTGTGCCGCCTGCGCACGCATCAGCGCGAACTGCCCGCCCCACCATTCGGAGGTACGCGTCCCCCATGGCCGCCGCAGCTCGGCAGACTGCCCCAGCATCTGCTCGGCCTGCGCGTAGTCGCCCTTTTCGATCAGCATCAGGGCCTTGTTCTGGATGACCGTGGCCACACGCAAGGGCCCGCTGCCCAGGTGCTGATGCTGGGCCAGCGCCTGATCGAATGCCTGCGCCGATTCATCGAAGCGCCGTTGCGTACTCAAGGCCAGGCCCAGCGAGTTATAGGCCTGGGCAAGCCGCAGCGGCGCCGGTGCCGGTGATCGCAGGGCCAGCGATTGCCGCGCGAACCGCTCCGACTCCTCGCCCCGCTGCGCATTGGCCAGCAAGGTGGACAACTCGTTGAGTGACACGGCAGTGATATCGCGACTGCCCGCACCTGCCGCCTGCAATACGGGAATGGATGCCCTGTACAACGGCTCGGCGGCATTGCTCTCACCGACGTTCTGGAAAGCCTGCGCCAGTACCGACTGCAACCTGGCCTTGACCAGCGGCGAGGTCCACCGCTGCTGTTCGATACGCTCACTGCTGGCTACCAGCACCTCGCGCGCGGTGACTTCGTTGCTACCGCGCATCTGCCCCTTGCGTGGGTTGGCCGCGTCAAAGGCGGACACCAGAAATTCCGTGACCTCCTCCGCCACCTGCGCTTCGCGCTGCGCCTGTGCCCGCGCCTGCTCCAAACGCCACACAAACCACGCCGCCAACAACAGCATGAGCAGCAGCATCCCGGCCCCTTTCCAGTTGCGCTGCAACCAGCGGCCGGTGCGGTACAGGCGCCCACCCTTGCGCGCCTGTACCGGACGACGCTGCTGGTAGCGTTGCAGATCCGTAGCCATCGCCTCCACCGAGGGATAGCGTTGCTCAGGCTCCCGTGCACCGGCACGCACCACGATGGCATCGACGTCCCCACGCAATGCCTTGCGCCAGGCGCAATCGGCACCCGCGCGAATGCTGGGTGCAACCACCGCCTTGCCGGCATCACTGCCATCACGGCGCCCGCTCTTGCCGGCCAGCAGCTCGCCGAGCAAGGCGCCCAGGCTGAACACATCGCTGGCAACACCGCTGGTCTCACCGGCCTGCAGTTCCGGTGCAGCATAGGCCGGGGTGAAGAACCCGCCGCGCGAGGTTTCGCCCCCCGCATCGAGCAGGCGGGACACGCCGAAATCCAGCAGCACCGGCTCGCCATCGGCGCGCACCAGGATGTTGGAGGGTTTGAGGTCGCAATGCAGCACCAGCCGCGCATGCGCAGCCTGCACCGCGCTGCAGACTTTCAGGAACAAACCAATACGCTGACGCAGATCCAGCGCATTGCGTGTGCAATGCACATCCAGCGGACTGCCATCGATGTATTCCATCACCAGGTAGGGATTGCCTGCCGGGGTGGTACCGCCGTCGTACAGGCGCGCGATATTGGGGTGTTGCAGGCTGGCCAGGATGCGCCGCTCCTCGGCCAGGCGCTCACCTGCGCGCACGCCAGGCTTGCCTTGCAGGAACTTGATCGCAACATCCTGGGCATACAGACCATCGGCACGCTCGGCACGGAACACCACGCCCATCCCGCCACTGGCAAGCCGCTGGCACAGGCGCCATGGCCCCACCTGGTCACCTTCGACCAGCTCCGACTCCAACGCCCCACCAAACATGCGCTCCAGCGGTTCCTGCGCGCTGCCAAGCTCACGGGTCTGCGCGCGCAGCAGTTCCAGCGTTTCGGCGATGACTGCCGGGTCGGCGCTAAGCCGCGTCAGCTCGCTGTGCCAGTGCGCAGGGTCGGTATCGCACACGGCATCGAACAGCTCCCGCACCTGTCGCCAGCTTTCCCGATCCACTCATGCCCCCTGCATACGGGCACGCTTGCGGCGCCCTCGATGAGCGATGATAACGGTGCGTTGCGGCGTAAGAGGTTCTTACGTCGCCGGCAATGTTGGCTTGTCCGACGCTGCGCACGCCGCACTCACGTCGCGGACTTCGTCTCTTACGACCGATGCTTGCTCCACCACGGTTTCCGGCGCCTCGTTCTGCAACGGATCCACATCCATCGGCCGGCGGAACACCAACGATGGCAGCAACGTGGTCAGCGCGGCATACAGCAGCAGCGCACCGAACAGCACGGGCGAAATATCAAAGCGCTCGCGCATGATCGCAGCCAGCACCAGAGTGAAGATCAATGTCGGCGACAACGCCAGGGCCACACGCAGACTGGAACGGAAGCTCTCCCCGAACATCAGCCGCCGCTGCAGCCAAACCACCGCGATACGCAGCGGCAGCACCACCAGGGTGATCACCACGCCCAGGCCCAGCGCCTCGAAGCTCAGCGCTTCGGCCGGCACCTTGGTGCCGGCATTGAAGAAATAGAACGGCACGAAGAAGGACGCAAACAGCCGCAGCGCATGCAGGTTTTCATGCGAGGCCAACGATGGCATGCGCTGCTGCAACAGGCGCGCGACCAGGCCGGCGATGAACGCACCCACCAGGTAGTACACGCCCAGCGCATAGGTGATGTAGGCGGCCAGCATGCCCACCATCACCAGCAGCGAGAACTCAGAGCCCGGTGCATGCGGTGCCACCCAGCGGCCCAGGCCGATGAACAGCAACGGCAGGCCGACCATCATCGCGAGCAAGGCCATGCTCGACAGCGCCATATGCACCGGATCGCCCGCCTGCAGCACCACGAACAAGGCCGCCAGCGCCAGCAGTTCACCGGCAATGGCCTTGCTGCTGACCCAGAAGCGCTCGGCATCATCCAGCCCCAGCTGCGACAGCGAATCCATGATGAAGCCGGTGGACGGCGTCAGCAGGGCCAGCGCCAGCAGCGCAGCCGCCTGCCACGGCAGGCCAGCGTAATGCCAGGCCAGCCACGCCATCCCGGCCAAGGTGCCGCTGCGGATCAGCAGATGCGCCAGCAACGGCCACATCCCCTTGCGCAGGTCGGCCACATCCACTTCCAGACCGGCGAACAGGAACAAGGAAGAGATGCCCAGCGTGGCCAGCAGGCTGACGACCGGATCATGCGAGCCGTCGCCCAGCCATAGCATCGCGCCGATGCCGAACACCAGGCAGGTCAGCGGCGCCGGCAGATTGAAGCGCTGCAGCGCGCGCGGGATGACCAGCAGCGCGAAGATCAGCAGCAGATAGATCAGTTCCTTGCTCATGACACCTGTTTCCTCTGGACCGGTAGTGCAAGGCGACACCGGCCAGCCTGCGCGGACGGCTATCCGTCAACGCAACCGGGCACTGGCAAGTTCCCCCACGCCGCGCAGGATGCCATTGCGGCCGTCATCATCCAGTGCAGAACCCTGCAGATAGCTCACCAGCAGCCACGGCGTCCCACCTTGCAGGGGCCACAACACCGCGATGTCATTGGTGGTGTCGCTGCCATTGCTGCCAGTCTTGTCGCCCACCCGCCAGCCCTGTGGCAGCCCGGCGCGCAGGCGCGCATCGCCGGTCTGGTTGTCGATCAGCCAATCGGCCAGCTGCTGGCGCGCGGCCGGGCCCAGCACATCGCCGAGCACGAAACGCTGCAGATTGCCGGCCATCGCCGCCGGGCTGGTGGTGTCGCGTGGGTCGCCCTCGGCATAGCGGTTGAGTTCGGGCTCGTTGCGCGCGCTCACGGTGATGCGGTCGCCGTGTGCACGCAGGAAGGCGGTGAGCCCGGCCGGCCCGCCGAGCAGCGGCAGCAGCAGGTTGGCTGCGGCATTGTCGCTGACGATCATCGTGGCCCGGCACAGGTCGCGCACGGTCATGTCCTTGCCCACGTGGCGCTCAGTGAACGGCGAATGGTCAAGGATGTCGCTCGCCCGCACCGGCACGCGCTGGTCCAGCGACAACTGACCGGCCTCGGCGCGCTGCAGGATGGCCGCTGCCAGCGGGAACTTGACGGTGCTGCACATCGGGAAGCGCTCATCCATGCGGTGGCCATGGCGCTCGCCGGTCGCCGGGTTCCACAGGCAGACACCCAGGCGGCCACCGCTGCGCTGCTCCAGCGCGGCAAAGTCGGCATTGCTGACCACGCCGCCGGGCCTTGGCGCCTCGGCGTTGCGGGCCAACGCCGCCGGCAACACGGCCGTGGCCAGGGCAGCGGAACCGAGGGCAAGAAACTGGCGGCGGGCAAGCATGGCGACTCTCCAGAAAGATGGTTCCGCCGATCTTGCCGACCACGAAGGGCCCGGACCAACGCAAAGAATCAGCGGGAGCCATTAGTTTTTCTTGCGCCTTAGGCCGCATTTTCCGCCCGATAAGGGAAATAATGCCGGCGACCATCAACTTTCATCATGACTGCGCATGATCCGCCCGCAACTGCCGCTCAATGCCCTGCGTGCCTTCGAGGCCGCGGCCCGGCACCTGAACTTCACCCGCGCGGCGCTGGAACTGTGTGTCAGCCAGGCCGCGCTGAGCCACCAGATCCGCGGCCTGGAGGACCGCCTGCAGGTCAGCCTGTTCCACCGGCTGCCGCGCGGCGTTGCCCTCACCGATGAGGGCGCGGCGTTGTACCCGGTGCTGACCGAGAGTTTCGACCGCATGGCGATCGCGCTGGACCGCTTCACCGGCGGCCGCTTCCGCGAGGTGCTGACGGTGGGCGTGGTCGGCACCTTTGCCACCGGCTGGCTGCTGCCGCGCCTGCCCGGTTTCGAGGCCGCCCATCCGGATATCGAGTTGCGCGTGCAGACCCACAACAACCGCATCGACCTGGCCGGCGAGGGACTGGATCTGGCCATCCGTTTCGGTGAGGGCGACTGGCAAGGCCAGGATTGCACCGCCATTGTCGATACCTTGTTCGCACCGCTGTGCGCACCGGCCGTGGCGCGCAAGCTGCGGCAGCCGCGTGATCTTGGCAACGTGCCGTTGCTGCGCTCCTACCGCAATGACGAGTGGCCCCGCTGGCTGCAACTGGCCGGGGTCAGTGGGGTGGAAGCGCGCGGTGCGGTGTTTGATTCCTCGCTGACCCTGGCCAGCGCGGCGGCAGCAGGTGCAGGGGTGGCATTGTTGCCGCTGCGCATGTTCGAGCAGGATCTGGCCGAAGGGCGGCTGCTGCAGCCGTTCGCACCTACCCTGTCGCTGGGACGCTATTGGCTGACGCGGCTGCGTTCGCGGCAGGAGCGCGAACCGCTACGGCGCTTCCGCCTGTGGTTGCTGGCACAGGAAGGATTGGACCAGTAGTGCCGAGCCATGCTCGGCAAGCGCCTCACCTGTAGTGCCGAGCCATGCTCGGCAAGGGGCATCACCGGTAAACCCCCAGCCGAGCATGGCTCGGCTCTACAGTGGCATCGCTCATCGCTGCACGGCTTGGGCCGCGCCTGCTTGGCTCAGTCCTCCAGCATCTCCATCCACGCTGCCTCGGCCTGCTCCAGCTGCTGAGCAAGCACTTCACGCTCGCTGCCCAGCTTGGCCATCTTGGCCGCGTCGGCGTAGTTGGCCGAATTCGCCAGTTGCGCGTCCACCGCCGCCAGCGATGCGCCGAGCTGCTCGACCTTCTTCTCGGCTGCTTCCAGCTTGTGCGGGTTCACCGGCTTCTTGTTGGAAGCCGGCTTGGCCGGGGCCACCTGCGCCACCGGTGCGGGTGCCGGCTTTTCCTGACGGTCGCTCTTGTTGCGTGAGCCCTGCGCGCTGGCGCGGGTACGCAGCCACTGCGCGTACTCGTCCAGGTCACCGGCAAACGGCTCAACCACGCCGTCGGCCACGCGCCAGAACGTGTCGCAGACCAGGCCGATCAGGTGGCGATCATGCGACACCATCACGATGGCGCCTTCAAACAAGGCCAGCGCTTCGGCCAGCGCTTCGCGCATTTCCAGGTCAAGGTGGTTGGTCGGTTCGTCGAGCAGCAGCACGTTTGGCTGCTGCCAGGCGATCAGCGCCAGCGCCAGACGCGCACGCTCGCCACCGGAGAAACCATCCACGGTCTCGAACGCACGGTCGCCCGGGAAATTCCACTTGCCGAGGAAATCACGGAACGACTGGTTCACGCCATCCGGCGAAATCTCGCGGAAGTGATCCATCGGCGTCATGCCGGCGTGCAGCGATTCCACCGTGTGCTGGGCGAAGTAACCGATCTGCAGGTCCGGGTGGGCCATGCGGTCACCGCCAAGCAACGGCAGGTCGCCGACCAGCGACTTCACCAGCGTGGTCTTACCCGCACCGTTCGGCCCGAGCAGACCGACGCGCTGGCCGGCCTCCAGGCCGAAGCCGACGTTGTCCAGGATCACCGCGTCCGGGCCGTAACCGGCGGTGACGTCGTTGAGGCGGATCAGCGAGAACGGCAGCTTGGCCGGCGGCGAGAACTCGATGCGGAACTCGCGCTCGGCGCGCACCGCTTCGGTGCCGGCCATCTTGGCCAGGCGCTTCATCCGGCTCTGTGCCTGGGTGGCCTTGCTGGCCTGCGCCTTGAAGCGATCGATGAAGCTCTGCAGATGCGCGCGCTCGGCCTGTTCCTTCTCGTGCGCGATCTGCTGCTGGCGCAGGTGCTCGGCACGCTGGCGCTCGAAATCGGTATAGCCGCCCGGGTAGAGCTTGGCGCTGCCACCGTGCAGGTGCAGGGTGTGGGTGGCGACGTTGTCGAGGAACTCGCGGTCATGCGAGATCAGCAGCAAGGTGCCCGGATACTTCAGCAACCACTGTTCCAGCCAGTACACCGCATCCAGATCCAGGTGGTTGGTCGGTTCGTCGAGCAGCAGCAGGTCGCTGGGCATCATCAGCGCGCGCGCCAGGTTCAAACGTGCGCGCCAGCCACCGGAGAACGCCGACACCGGGCGGTCGTGCGTCTCGGCCGGGAAGCCCAAGCCGTGCAGCAGCTTGCCGGCACGGGCTTCGGCGTCATACGCGCCCAGCTCGGCCATCTTCTGGTGCGCATTGGCCACTGCTTCCCAGTCCTCGCGCTCAGCCGCTGCGGCTTCTTCAGCCAGCACGGCGGCGACCACATCGTCACCACCGAGCACGAAGTCGATGGCGCGGTCGGGCAGCGCCGGGGTTTCCTGGGCCACATCGGCGATACGGATCTTGCCGGGCAGCGACACGTCGCCCTTGTCGGCTTCCAGTTCACCGCGTACGGCGGCGAACAGGCTGGATTTGCCTGCGCCATTACGCCCCACCACGCCTACGCGATAGCCGGCATGCAGGGTGAGGTCTACGTTGGACAACAGCAGGCGCTCGCCCCGGCGGAGGGCGAAATTACGAAGGGAAATCATGAATGGGTCCGTTATAACGAAACGGAATGTGCATGTGAGCAGCATTCCTGCGACGTAATTCTAACGTTAACCAATACTTGACTCACCTCCTGTACTCGCATGCTCCATCGCGGCGTTTACCTACAGGACTCAAGCACTCGCATCGCCAAATCGCCCTTGCTGAACTGAAAAAGCTTTCAAAAGCAACAATTTAGCTGAATCGTCCGGTTTGACACGAGGTAAAAATTCCATTAATTCGTTGATGGCGCACCGCAACAGCCGCGAACCCCACGCGCCGCCGATGCCGCCACTCAATACCGGAGCTGCAATCTGATGAACCGCAAGTCCCGTACTCTCGCTGTCGCCATTGCCATCGCCCTTGGCACCCCGGCCCTCCCCGCCCTGGCCCAGTCCAGCGCCAACACCCTGGATACCGTGATCGTCACCGGTACCCGCGTGGCCGACCGCACCGTCGCCGAGTCGCAGTCGCCGATCGACATCATCACCCCGGAAGCGCTGCAGTCCACCGGCACCTCCGAGCTGGCCACCGCGCTGTCGCGCGCCCTGCCCTCGCTGAACTTCCCGCGCCCGGCCCTGACCGACGGCACCAGCGGCATCCGCCCGGCGCAGCTGCGCGGCCTGTCCCCGGACCAGGTATTGGTGCTGGTCAACGGCAAGCGCCGCCACACCTCGGCAATGATCAACGTCAACGGCAGCATCGGCCGTGGCTCCTCCGCGGTGGACATCAACGCCATTCCGATCGCCGCCATCGAGCGCGTGGAAGTGCTGCGTGACGGTGCCTCGGCCCAGTACGGCTCCGACGCCATCGCCGGCGTGGTCAATATCGTGCTCAAGGGCAGCGGCGAAGGCGGCAGCCTGGCCGTGGATTACGGCCAGTACTCGGCCGGCGACGGCAACAAGTACCAGCTCTCCGGCGATACCGGCGTCAGCTTTGCCGACGGCCGCGGCAGCCTGCACCTGGCCGGCCAGATCAGCCAGCAGGACGAAAGCAACCGCGCCGGCCCCTACCAGGGCACCACCCCGAACACCGGCAATTTCCCGGACATCGGCGAGAAGACCTTCATCGTCGGCGACCCGCGCGTGGACGCCACCGCGGCATCGGCCAACCTGAACTTCAATTTCAGCGACAACGTCACCGGCTATGCCAACGCGCTGCTGAGCAACCGCGACATCACCTCGTTCGCGTTCTACCGCTCGCCCAACCACAGCGGCCAGAGCGCGCTGCTGGCGCAGTTCTACCCCAATGGCTTCGTGCCGCAGATCAACCAGTACTCCAAGGACCGCTCGCTGGTGGCCGGCGTCAAGGGCAGCACCGAGAGCGGCTGGACCTGGGACGTCAGCGTCAACCACGGCGAGAACACCCTGGATTTCCACACCCGCAACAGCCTCAACTACAGCCTGGGCACGGCCAGCCCGACCTCGTTCTACGACGGCACGCTGACGTACCAGCAGGACATCTTCAACGCCGACATCACCAAGGCGCTGGACTGGGGCCTGGCCTATCCGGTCACCCTGTCTTTCGGCGGTGAATACCGTCGCGAGAAGTGGGAGCAGACCGCAGGCGAACTGAACTCCTACACCGGCAGCGGCGCACAGGGCTTCGGCGGTTTCACCCCGACCAACGAAGTGCACAACGACCGCCACAACTACGCCGTCTATGCCGGCCTGGAAGCCGACCTGACCGAGAAGTTCTCCGCCGGCCTGACCGGTCGCTACGAGGACTACTCGGACTTCGGCGACAAGTTCTCCGGCAAGCTGTCGGCACGCTATGCGTTCACCGACAAGGTCGCGCTGCGCGCCACCGCCTCCACCGGCTTCCGCGCCCCGTCGCTGGCCCAGCAGAGCTACCAGGCGGTGACCAGTTCCATCACCGATGGCGTGTTCTATGAAAAGGGCACCTTCCCGACCACCAGCTTGGCCGCGCAGGCGTTGGGCGCAGCCCCGCTGAAGGCCGAGTCGTCCACGTCCTACAGTGTCGGCCTGGTATTGCAGCCGGTGGACCGTCTGTACGTGACCGTCGATGCCTACCAGATCGACATCGACGACCGCATCGTGCTGTCCTCCAACATCAACACCACCCCGGCCGCCGCGGCGCTGCTGTCGGGCCTGGGCCTGCCGCAGGTCACCCAGTTCGCCTACTTCACCAATGGCCTGGATACCCGTACCCGCGGCGTCGATTTCGTGTCCAGCTACACCGTGCCGTTCAGCGCCAGCAGCCTGGAACTGACCGCCGCCTACAGCTACAACGAAACCGAAGTGAAGAAGTTCAGCGCCTCGCCGGCGGTGTTCTCGGCCTTGGGCATCAGCCAGTCGCTGATCGGCCGCGACGAGATCGGGCGCATCGAGGACAGCTTCCCCAGCGACAAGGGCATCCTCAGCGGCACCTGGCGTTCGGACCGCTGGGAGCTGGGCCTGTCGGCCACCCGCTATGGCAGCTACACCGTGCGCAACTCGGCCAGCGCCAGCCGTGACCAGACCTACGGTGCCAAGTGGATCGTCGATGCCTCGGCCAGCTTCAAGCCGGGCGAGAACTGGAAGCTCACCGTCGGCGCCGACAACCTGTTGAACGAGTACCCGGACCGCGTCGAGAACGCCCTGAACTCCACCTACGGGATGATGCCGTACAGCAACTACTCGCCGTTCGGCTTCAACGGCGCCTATGTCTACGGCCGCATCAGCTACACCTGGTAAGACCGTTTTGACGTCGTGAAAGGAAGATGCCCCGGGGCGACCCGGGGCATTTTCTTTTGCCGGCCCGGCAGAGGCTTACCCCTCCCCAGCCCTCCCCTTCGCTGCGCGAAAGGGAGGGAGCAGTCCACGCGAACGACAGGGCTCACCGGGCTTTGGCCTTGGCCCCCTCCCTTTCGCGCAGCGAAGGGGAGGGTTGGGGAGGGGTGCCCTGGCGTTTGCTGTTGCCCCTCACCAGCAAGCACCAAAAACCCACACCCCACCTTCGTTCCATAAAAAAAACCCAGATTTTTCATGCATTTCCCCGCACCAAACCGCGCATCGCCTTTAGAATCGAAGCACCCCACCCCCTGCTGCGAGCCCTGATGCACCATGACACCGCCCTGATCAACATGATTGCCATCGGTCTGGGCTTGGCCTTCGTGCTTGGCGCCCTGGCCAACAAACTGCGGCTGTCGCCGCTGGTGGGCTATCTGATTGCCGGTGTCATCGTGGGGCCGTTCACCCCGGGCTTTGTCGCCGACCAGGCGCTGGCCAACCAGCTGGCCGAGATCGGGGTGATGCTGCTGATGTTCGGCGTCGGCCTGCACTTCTCGTTGAAGGACCTGATGGCGGTCAAGGCCATCGCCATCCCCGGTGCCATCGGCCAGATCCTGGTCGCCACCCTGCTGGGCTGGGGCGTAGCCACGCTGATGGGCTGGCCGGCGCTGCACGGGGTGATCTTCGGCTTCTCGCTGGCCACCGCCTCCACCGTGGTGCTGTTGCGGGCCATGGAGGAACGCCGCCTGCTGGAAACCACGCGCGGCAAGATCGCGGTGGGCTGGCTGATCGTCGAAGACCTGGCCTGTGTGCTGGCGCTGGTGATGATGCCGGTGATTGCCGAGGTATTCGGCCCCGAGGCCAGCGGCAAGGCACTTTCGATTGGCGGCCTGCTGGCCTCGATCGGCTGGACCTTCGTGCAACTGGGCCTGTTCGTGGCAGTAATGCTGGTGGTTGGCCGGCGGGTGATCCCGTGGGTGCTGGAGCGCGTTGCCGGCACCGGCTCGCGCGAGCTGTTCACCCTGTGCGTGCTGGCCATCGCGCTGGGCGTGGCGTTTGGTGCGGCGGCGCTGTTCGGCGTCTCGTTCGCGCTGGGCGCGTTCTTCGCCGGCATGATGCTCAACGAGTCCGAGCTCAGCCACAAGGCCGCGCATGATTCGCTGCCGCTGCGCGATGCGTTCGCGGTGCTGTTCTTCGTCTCGGTCGGCATGTTGTTCAACCCGATGATCATCGTCGAGCACCCCTGGCAGGTGCTGGCGACGGTGGTGATCATCATGTTCGGCAAGTCGGCCGCCGCCTTCTTCATCGTGCGCGCCTTCGGCCACTCCAAGAGCACCGCGCTGACCATCTCCGCCTCGCTGGCGCAGATCGGCGAGTTCGCCTTCATCATCGCCGGGCTGGGCGTGGCGCTGAAGATCCTGCCGCCCACCGGGCAATCACTGGTACTGGCCGGTGCACTGGTCTCGATCATGCTCAACCCGGTGGTGTTCGGCCTGCTCGACCGCTGGCAGGCACGCCACAAGGAAACCGCGCCGGTGCCGGAAGTGCCGGACATCCCGCCGGGTCCGTCGCTGGACCTGCACGACCACGCCATCGTGGTCGGCTATGGCCGGGTCGGCAGCGAGCTGGCGCAGGTGCTGCGCGACCGCGGCGTACCGGTGCTGGTGATCGACGACAACCGCGAGCACGTGGAACGCGCGCACGCCGCCGGCATCCCCGGCATCCGCGGCAGTGCCGCCTCGGACAAGGTGCTGGCCGAGGCGCACCCCGAGCGCGCCACCATCGCGGTGCTGGCCATCCCGCAACCGCTGGAATCCGGTGAGGTGCTGGCCAAGCTGCGCGCCATCAACCCCAATCTGACCCTGTTGGCGCGTGCCCACAGCGATGCCGAGGTCAAGCATCTGCTGGAGCACGGCGCCGACGGCACGGTGATGGCCGAGCGCGAGCTGGCCTACTCGCTGGCGGAAATGATCATGTCCACCCCGCCCTACCGCAGCCTGCGCCGCAACGTGCCTCAGCCGGCGGCCAGCGGCACGTAGATGTCGGCGCGCAGGATGGCCTCGGGAACGTCCTCGGGGTCGTCCAGGAAGTGATAGTGCAGCGGCGCGTCGCGCAGCGCATGGCCGCTGCCCGGCAACCAGTCACGCAGCAACCGGTCGGTGGCGTCCTCGAGCAGAGAATAGCTGCCGACATGATGCAGGCGCGCCATGCGCCCGCCCCCCAGCTGCAGGCGCTGCAGTGATTCCGGCAAGGCCGGCAGCTCCGCATCCAGCGCCAGCGCGCAGTCGAACAGCAGCTCGTCGGCAGGCAGCTCGCGGTGGTCACCCAGCGGCAGGCCGATCAGCTGCTGCAGCTGTTCGATCAGGCCCTGCTCGGCCGCCCAGCCGAACAGTTCGCCGAACACACCATCCAGATCGTCGAAGGCACCCTGGGCACGCAACGCGACCACCTCGAACGGCTCCAGGGTGATCACTTCCACACTCAGCGGCGCGGGAGTTTCAGCCACCGGCAGCGGCCGCGACAGCTGGGCGATGCAGGCGGCCAGTCGCTGCGGATCGCCGCGCAGCTCACTGGCACTGGCATCCACGCTCTCGCGCAGCACCCGGGCCAAGGCCTGCGGGGTGTCGTAACCGGCCAGCAAGGCGATCTCGGTGACACTGGCCGCGCTATGCGCCAGACGCTGCAGAGCCTTGACCACCCGCAGCCGCTGCACCGTGCGGCCTACCGTTTCACCGGTCAGCGCGCGGTAAACGCGGTGGAAGTGGAACGGCGAGTAATGGGCGATGGCCGCCAGCGCCTCCAGGTCGGGCAAGGGGCCACCGGTATCGACGGCCTGCTGCAGGCAGGCGATGACCCGGTCCAGGCGTGGCAGCTGTGCGGCATTGGCTTTCATTGCATCGTCTCCGTGGAAGTGGGGCTATTGCAGCGCGCCTGCTCAGCGCTGGCGTTTCCGATCTTGCGCAGGCGCCGGCCCGGCAGCAGGCATTCGCGCCAGATAGTCCTGCAGCAAGGCGATGGCCTGGCGCACCTTGGCCGGTTGGGTCTGGCGATGTGGCGTCACCGCCCAGGCCGGCAACGCTGGCACTTCCCAATCCGGCAACAGGCGCTGCAGGTGGCCGTCAGCCAACAGCGGCGCCGCATCCAGGCTGGTCAGCACCGCCACGCCCAAACCGGCCTGGCATAGCTGCAGGACCGCCGGCTGGTTCTGGCTGGCGATGCGCGGATGCGCCGGCACCAGCCGTTCCTCGCCGCTGTCGCGGTGTTGCCAGACCAAGCCGGGCACCTGCGGCACACCCAGCCAGTCGGCGGCGGGTACCTGCAGGGGATCGGTGGGCATGCCGTGGACCTGCAGCCACTGCGGCGATGCGCAGGGCCAGCGCTGCAGGCTGCCCAGGCGCTGCGCCATCCAATCGCTGTCCGGCAGCTGGCCAAAGCGCAGGGCCAGGTCGATGCGCGCCTGCAACAGGTCGGTCCAGCCGTCGTCGAAGAACAGGTGCAGGCGCAGCTGCGGGTTGTCCTGCAGCCACGCCCCCAGCGCCGGCCCGATATGCGCGGCCATGCCCAGCGGCGCCGACAGCCGCAGTTCGCCGCTCGGGGCTTGGCGGGCGGCCGACAGTTCTGCCGCCGCCTCCCCGGCCGCATCCAGCAGGCGCGCGCAGGCCGCGTAGTAACGGCTGCCCACATCGGTGAGGGCCAGCCGCCGGGTGGAGCGGTGCAACAGCGCCACCCCGGCCTCCTGCTCCAGCGCGCGCAGTTGCTGGCTCACCGCCGAGGTACTCATGCCCAGGGCCCGCGCCGCCGCGCTCATCGAGCCGTGCTGCACCACCTGGGCAAACAGGGCCATCCGCTTGAAGCTGTCCATGGGTCACCTCCTTGCGGGCCATTGTGAAGCACAGCTTCAAGGTCTTTGTGATTTTTTGCGACTGCCGCGGCGGCGCGCGGAGGCGGAAACTGGCGCCATTCCCACTCGCAAGGATTTCCCATGAAAGTCGCATTGATCGGTGCCACCGGCTTCGTCGGCAAGGCCCTGCTGGAAGAACTGCTGGCGCGCGGCCATGAAGTCACCGCCCTGGCCCGCCATCCGGAAAAGCTCAGCGCCCGTCCGGGCCTGAAGGTACTGGCCGCCGATGTACAGGACCCGGCACAGGTACAAGCCGCGGTCACCGGCAGTGATGCCGTGGTCAGTGCCTTCAATGCGGGTTGGGCCAACCCGGACATCTACCGTGATTTCATCCAGGGCTCGCGCGCCATCGTTTCCGGCACCAAGGCCGCCGGGGTTCGCCGCTATATCGTGGTCGGTGGCGCTGGCAGCCTATATACGCCGCAGGGCACGCAGCTGGTGGATGCACCGGACTTCCCCGCCGCGATCTATGAAGGTGCCCGCGCCGCCCGTGACGTGTTGAGCGAACTGCGCAATGAGACCAGCCTGGCCTGGACCCTGTTGAGCCCGCCGGTGGCCTTCCATCCGGGCAGCGCGACCGAGCGCACCGGCAAGTACCAGGTGGGCAGCGACACCCCGCTGAGCACCGGTGATGGCCCGGGCACGATCAGTGCGGCTGATCTGGCGGTGGCGGTGGTGGATGAACTGGAAGCGCCGAAGCATGTGGGCAAGCGGTTTACGGTTGCCTGGTAAAAGCCGAGAGCTGAAAGCTGCCCTCACCCCAACCCCTCTCCCGTAAACGGGAGAGGGGTTGGGATCGCGCCAGCTGCCAGTGCACTAGCCCCTCTCCCGTTTACGGGAGAGGGGTTGGGGTGAGGGCAGCTGTTGCTCTGCTTGTGCAGGCCTTGTTCGCCTATCAGGCCTTCGCCAACGCCTGCTCCAGATCCGCCAGCAGGTCGTCGATATGCTCGATGCCTACCGACAGGCGCACGGTATCCAGCGTCACCCCGGCCTTTTCCAGCTCGGCCTCATCCAGCTGCCGATGGGTGGTGGACGCCGGATGCGTAGCCAGCGACTTGGCATCGCCCAGGTTCACCAGCCGGGTGAACAGCTGCAAGGCATCCAGGAAGCGCGCGCCCGCCTCGCGCCCACCCGGCAAACCGAAGGTCAGCACGCCCGAGCCGTGGCCACGCAGGTACTTCTGCACCAGCGCGTGTTCCGGATGGTCCGGCAATGCCGCGTAGTTCACCCAGGCGACCTTTGCATGCTTCTGCAGGTAGTTGGCCACGGCCAGCGTATTGCTGTTGATGCGATCCATGCGCAGCGCCAGCGTCTCGATGCCCTGCAGGATCTGGAAGGCGTTGAACGGTGAGATCGCTGCGCCCATGTTGCGCAGCGGCACCACGCGGGCACGACCAATGAAAGCCGCCGGCCCCAATGCCTCGGTATAGACCACGCCGTGGTAGCTGACGTCCGGCGTATTGAGGCGCGGGAAGCGCGCCTTGTGCTCGGCCCACGGGAAGCGGCCGGAATCGACGATGGCGCCGCCCAGACTGGTGCCGTGGCCGCCGAGATACTTGGTCAAGGAGTGCACCACGATATCCGCACCAAAATCGAAGGAGCGCTGCAGATATGGTGTGGCCACGGTGTTGTCGACGATCACCGGCACGCCATGGGCATGGGCGATTTTGGCGATGGCCTCGATATCGGTGATATTGCCGCGCGGGTTGCCGATGGATTCGACGAACACCGCCTTGGTGCGCTCATCAATCAAGGCCGCGAAGGCCTGCGGATCGCGGTAGTCGGCAAAGCGGGTCTGGATGCCGAACTGCGGCAGTGTGTGCGCAAACAGGTTGTAGGTGCCGCCATACAACGCGCTGGAAGCCAGGATGTTGTCGCCGGCCTCGGCAATGGTCTGGATGGCGTAGGTGATCGCGGCCTGGCCCGAGGCCAGCGCCAACGCACCGATGCCGCCTTCCAGCGCAGCGATGCGCTTTTCCAGCACATCGGTGGTCGGGTTCATGATGCGGGTATAGATGTTGCCCTGCACCTTGAGGTCGAACAGGTCGGCACCGTGCTGGGTGTCGTCGAAGGCGTAGGCAACGGTCTGGTAGATCGGCACCGCCACCGCGCGGGTGGTCGGGTCGGGGGAATAGCCGCCGTGCACGGCGATGGTTTCAGGCTTCCACTGCGGATCGGTCATCGGAGTGCTCGGTGAGGAGTGACCGCTGACGATAGCCGAGGATGGCTGGCAACCGGTGGACGGTTGCAGGGGTTACTTGTGAGGGGGCGTTATTTGCTGATGCCTTTTTGAAGCGTGCATCTTCAGCTGGAAGCTTGCCCTCACCCCA
>DKPB01000076.1 GCA_002471015.1 Stenotrophomonas sp. UBA7346 | reverse complement strand
ATGGCTCGGCACTACAGTTGCTTAGCTGGCGGCTTTTTCAGCGGCCTTGGCGTGGCGCTCTTCGAGCACGGCGGTGGCGTCGTCCAGCGACAGGCCGCGTGCGCGCAGCAGCACGATCAGGTGGAACAGCAGGTCGGCCGATTCGCCCAACAGCTCGTCGTCACGCTGCACCACGCCGGCCAGCGCGGTTTCCACGCCTTCCTCGCCCACCTTCTGCGCGATATGCCGCGCGCCCTTCTCGAACAGCTTGGTCGTATAGCTGTTGAGCGGGCGGTCGTGCTCGCGTTGCTTCACCAGCGCATCCAGCGCGCCCAGGAAGTTGCCCGGGGCTGCGCTGAAGCAGCTGATGCTGCCGGTATGGCAGGTGGGCCCGTGCGGGCGCACGGTCACCAGCAAGGTGTCGTTGTCGCAGTCGCTGCGGATGTCCACCAGATCCAGGTGGTTGCCGGAGGTCTCGCCCTTCATCCACAGGCGCTTCTTGCTGCGGCTGAAGAAGGTGACCTTGCCGCTGCTGCGGGTCGTTTCCAGCGCTTCGCGGTCCATATAGCCCAGCATCAGCACGCGCAGCGTGGCTTCGTCCTGGATGATGACCGGGATCAGGCCGTTGACCTTTTCCCAGTCCAGTGCAGCCGGATCAACCGGCTTGAATTCAGTAGACATCCCTAACCTCGATCTGTTGTTCGCGCAGGAACTGCTTCAGTTCCGGAATGGCAATGGCGCCGGAGTGGAACACACTGGCGGCCAAAGCCCCGTCAACGTCAGCCTGTTCGAACACATCGGCAAAATGCTGCGGCGTGCCCGCGCCGCCAGAGGCGATCAGCGGAACCGTGCACAACGCCCGGGCCTGGCGTAACTGCGCAATATCGTACCCCTTGCGCACGCCATCGCTGTCCATGCAGTTCAGCACTATTTCACCTGCCCCGTGGGCTTGGACTTCACGCACCCAGTCCAGGGTAAGTTTCGCTTCGGCGCGGGTCTTGCTGGGGTCGCCGGTGTAGGAGCGCACCCGCCATTGCCCGTCAGGCTCGCGGATGGAGTCGATGCCGACCACCACGCACTGTTGGCCGAAGGCTTCGGCCAACTCGGCAATCAGCTGTGGGCACTCCAAGGCCGGGGTGTTGATGGAAATCTTGTCAGCACCGGAATGGAGCACCGCACGCGCAGTCTCCACATCACGAATACCGCCCGCCACGCAGAACGGAATATCGATCAGCCGCGCCACGCGCTCGATCCAGGCGCGGTCCACCGAGCGCCCTTCCGGGCTGGCGGAGATGTCATAGAACACCAGCTCGTCGGCGCCGTGGTCACGGTAGCGCAGCGCCAGCTCGGTGATATCGCCCATGTCGATGTGGTCACGGAACTTGACGCCCTTGACCACCCGGCCTTCGCGCACGTCCAGGCAGGGAATGATGCGGCGGCTCAGCATGACAAGGCCTCGTCCAGTTGCAGGCGCCCTTCCAGCAGCGCCTTGCCCAGCACCGCACCGCCGCAACCGGCAGCCTTGGCCGCGCGGATGTCGTCGGCATCACGCACGCCGCCCGAGGCCTGCACGGCAACGCCGGGCAGCAGCTCGGCCAGGTGTGCGTACAGCTCGATATTCGGGCCGGACAGCATGCCATCGCGGGAAATATCGGTGCACAGTAGATGCTGCATGCCGGCCTGCGCATAGCGACTGGCCAGTTCGTCCAGGGTCACGTCCGCGGTTTCGGTCCAGCCATGCACCGGCAGACGCCACACGCCGTCCTCGCCCTGACGCGTATCCAGCGCGATGGTCAGCTGCTCGGGGCCAAACTCGGCCAGCCATTCCAGCACCTGCTCGGGCTGGCGCACCGCCAGTGAGCCAATCACCACGCGGCTGGCACCCGCTTCAAGAATGCGGGCGACATCGTCGCGGCCGCGCACGCCGCCGCCGGTCTGCACCTTCAAGCCAGTCGTCGCGGCAATCTGCTGCAGCAATGGCGCCAGCGTGTAACCACCGGCCTTGGCCGCATCCAGATCGACCAGGTGCATCCAACGGGCACCGGTGGTGGCAAACACCTGCGCACGCGGCAAGGCATCGTCGCCGTAGGTGGTCTGCTTGGCGTAGTCGCCCTGCAGCAGGCGCACAACGCGGCCATCACGGATATCCAGCGCGGGGTAGACAGTGAAACTCATGCGGCAATCTCAAGAAAGTTCTGCAGGATGCGTGCGCCCGGCCCAGCCGAACGCTCGGGATGGAACTGCGCGCCACACAAGCGGCCACGCTGTACCACCGCGGTGAACAGCCCGCCGTGATGACAGGCGGCCACCGTGTCCGAGGTCACCGGTGCGGCGTAGCTGTGCACGAAATAGGCACTGGAACCCAGCGGCACGCCCGCAAGCAAGGGCGACTCGCGCAGCGCCAACAGCTTGTTCCAGCCCATATGCGGCACGCGCACGCCGACACCGGGATGCAGGCGGCGGACAATACCGGGCAGCAGGCCCAGGCATTCCACATCGCCCTCTTCCGATCGCTCGAACAGCAGCTGCATGCCCAGGCAGATTCCCATCAAGGGCACCTGCAGATCACGCAGCGGCTGCACCAGGCCCTGCGCGTGCAGGCGCTTCATGCCTTCGGCAGCAGCGCCGACGCCGGGCAGGATCACCCGCTCCAGCCCGGCCAGGTCGGCCGGGGCGCGCACCATCTGCACGTCTACCTGCAAGCGCTCCAGCGCATAGCGCACCGAGCCCAGGTTGGCGCCGCCGGCATCAACCAGCCCTACCGTGCTCACAAGGCCCCCTTGGTCGAAGGCAGCTCGGTGCCTTCCTTGCGGATGGCCTGGCGCAGGGCGCGGGCCAGCGCCTTGAAGCAGGCTTCCACCTTGTGATGGTCGTTGTCGCCTTCCACCTTGAGGTTGAGGTTCAGCCCGCTGGCATCGCAAAGCGAGCGGAAGAAATGCGGCACCAGCTCGGTCGGCATGTCGCCCACCCGCTCGCGCTTGAAATCGCCGTCGAACACAAAGCACGGGCGGCCGCTGAAATCCAGCGCGGCGCTGGCCAGGGTTTCATCCATCGGCAAGGTGAAGCCATAGCGGCCGATGCCGCGCTTGTCACCCAGCGCTTCACGCAGCGCCTGGCCCAGCGCAAGGCCAGTGTCCTCGATGGTGTGGTGCTCATCGATGTGCAGGTCGCCCTCGGCTTCCACTTCCAGCGCAAAACCGCCGTGGCGGCCGATCTGGTCCAGCATGTGGTCGAAGAACGGCAGGCCGGTGTTGATCTTCGAGCTGGCCACCTTGTCCAGGTCGACGAACACGCGGATCTGGGTTTCCTTGGTGTCGCGCTGCACGGTGGCGCGGCGCGGTGCGTCGGCCAGCTCGTGGGCGATGGCATCCCAATCCCACTCACCGCCGAACTGTTCGGTGCGCAGCTGGAAGCCACGGATCTTCATGTTGTCGGCAAACTGGATATCGGTGGGGCGGTCACCGACCATGCCCGAGCGCGCCCAGTCGATGTTGCGGTCCTGCAGGTAGCCAACCATCATGCCGATGCCCGGCTTGCGGTTGGGGCTGTTGTCCTGCGGCCAGCTGGGGTCGATCAGCACGTCGCGGAACGTAATGCCCTGGCTGGCGAAGATCTGCAGCATCAAGTCGTTGGGGCCGTCGAAACTGGCCTGCGGATAGCCTTCCGTGCCCAGGCCGTCCTGGTTGGAGACGATGACGAACTGGTAGCCCGCATCGCGCAGCTTGAGCATGGCCGGGATCACGTTCTTGACGAAGCGGATCTTCTCGTAGGCATCGATCTGGAAATCGGCCGGCTCCTCGATCAGGGTGCCATCGCGATCGACGAACAGAATGGGGGTCATGCGGCAAGCTCCAGCGTGGCAAGTGCGTCCAGGACGCGGTCGTTCTGTTCAGGGGTGCCCAGGGTGATACGCAGGGCATCGTGCAATTGCGGCGCGGCGCGCTGGTCGCGCACCACCACGCCGGCCTTCAGCAAGGCCTGGAAGGCCGCCTCGGCGTCGTTGAAACGGACCAGCAGGAAGTTCGCGTCCGAGCCGTAAACATGGCTTACACAGCGCTGCAGCGACAAGGCAATGCGCAGCCGGTTGCGCTCGCTGCGCACCATCGCGATGCGGGCGCGGGTCTGCACCAGCGCGGCATCCTCCAGGCCGGCAAGAGCAAGTGCCGAACAGGGGGTGGGAATCGGGTACGGCGCCTGGCAGCGGCGTAGTACCGCGATCAGGGCGGCATCGGCAATCACGCAACCTATGCGCGCAGCGGCCAGCGCATGTGCCTTGGACAGCGTCCGCAACACCGCGATGTTGTCAAAGCGTTCCATCAGGCTGGTAGCGGACGGCTCATCGGCAAACTCGGCATAAGCCTCATCCACCACCACCAGCGCCTGCCCACGCAGCGCTTCGGCCACGGCCTGCACCTGCTGCAGCGGAATGCTCAGGCCACCCGGGTTGGACGGCGAGCACAGGAAGACCAGCTTGGCCTTGCCCTGTTTTGCGGTGGCGATGATGGCGTCGACATCGACCACCAGCCCGGCCTCGGTATCCAGCAAGGGCACTTCCAGCGCCGGCGCATTCTGCAAGCGGGCACTGACCGCATACATGCCAAATACCGGCGGTGTGTACAGCACTGCGTCGCGGCCTGGCACACACAGGGCGCGCACCAGCAGGTCGATGACTTCATCGCTGCCGCGGCCGATCAACAGCTGCTCGGGCTGGCAGCCGTACAGGCCGGCCAGGCGCTCACGCAATGCCTGTGGCTGCGGGTCCGGGTAACGCCGGCAACTGGCGGCCGGGTCGCCGGGATTGGCCCAGGCCGATTCATTGGCATTGAGCCATATCTCGCCCTGCAGCTTGGCAGTGCGTGCCGACGAGTAGCCGCCGAAATCGCGTAGATCGTCGCGGACCAGGTCCAGCACCGTGCTCACGGCGCAACCCCCAGTCGCAGCGCGACGGCATTGGCATGGGCGCCCAGGCCTTCGGCGCGGGCAAGGGTCAAGGCGCAGGGGCCTATACCGGCAATGCCTTCACGACTGGCGGCCTGCACGCTGATCTGGTTCTGGTAGCTGGCCACGCTGACGCCGCTATAGGCACGCGCGGCACCGGCGGTGGGCAGCACGTGGTTGGTGCCGGAGCAGTAATCGCCCAGCGCTTCGGGCGTGTAGTCGCCGAGGAAAACTGAACCTGCCGCTTCCACCTTGTCCAGCCACTGGCGTGGCTCACGCAGGGCCAGGATCAGGTGCTCGGGCGCATAGCGGTTGGAAATCTCGAAGGCCTGGGCAATCGATGCGACCTTGACCAGCAAGGAGCTGCCCAGCGCCTGCCGTGCGATGGCCTTGCGGGCGAGCTGGGCAACCTGGGCCTCCACTTCGTCCTGTACGGCGGCAATCATCGCCGCGTCGTCGCAGAGCAGCAGCACCTGCGAATCCGGGCCGTGCTCGGCCTGCGACAGCAGATCGGCGGCGACAAATGCCGGGTTGGCACCGGCATCGGCAATCACCAGCACTTCCGAGGGGCCCGCCGGCATGTCGATGGCGGCGGCGCCAGCCTGCGCAACCTGCTGTTTGGCTTCGGTCACAAAGCTGTTGCCCGGCCCGAAGAGCTTGTCGCAGGAAGGCAGGGTCTCGGTGCCGTAGGCCATGGCGGCAATCGCCTGCGCACCGCCAATCTTGAACACACGGTGCACACCAGTCAGGCGTGCGGCCACCAGAACGGCCGGATCGGCGCTGCCGTCCTTGCGCGGCGGCGTGCACAGCACCACTTCGCGGCACCCTGCCAGCTTGGCCGGCACACCCAGCATCAGCGCCGTCGACGGCAGCGGTGCGCTGCCTGCCGGCACATACAGGCCAACCCGCGCGATCGGGCGGATGACCTTTTCACAGACCACGCCGGGCGCGGTTTCAACGCTGTAAGGTTGGGCCATACCGGCGCGGTGGAAGCGGTCGATGCGATCAGCAGCCTGCTGCATGGCAATGCGCAGCGCCGCCGGCACCGCCAGCTCGGCCGCAGCGAACTCGGCTTCGCTCACTTCAAACCGCTCCGGCGCGACGCCGTCGAAACGCTCGGTGATCTCACGCAACGCCGCGTCGCCGCGGCTGCGTACCTGGTCGATCAGTTCGGCAACCGAAGCACGCGTCTGCGCGGCAACGGTCTGCACCGGACGGGTCAGGGCGCGCGCCTGGGCGTCTGCATCCAACGCATTCCAATCGAGGATGTTCATACCAGCGACTTCTCCACCGCCAATACCATCAAGCCCTGGGCACCGGCGCGTTCCAGTTCTTCCAGCCGCTGCCAGCTGAGTGCACCGCTGCACATGGTCTGCAGGCGCACCGCATCGCCCTGCCCCGGCAGCCGCAGCAGCGGCTCGGCGTCGGGCAGCAGACGCGCCAGTTCGTCCACCCGGTCTTCGCCAGCGGAGAACATCAGCAGCTTCTGGTCCTGCACCTTGCTCAGGCCATCCAGGCGACGCAGCAGCATCGCCATCAGGCCGGCGCGGGCGTCGTCCAACTCGTGTACCGGCCCGGCCAGTACCGCCTCACTCTCCAGCAGCGTCTCCACCGGCTTGAGCTGGTTGGCGGCCAGAGTGGCACCGCTGGAAACCAGATCGCAGATCAATTCGGCGGTGCCCAGCTTCGGCGCGATTTCCACCGACCCCGACAGCTCCACCACCTGCGCATCCACGCCTTTTTCTTTCAGCCAAGCGGCCAGGATGGCCGGGTAGCTGGTGGCGATGCGCTTGCCCTGCAGCATCTGCACGCCCTGCCAATCCCAGTCTTCCGGCACCGCGATCATCAGCCGGCAGGAGCCGAAGCCCAGACCGCGCAGCGGCTGGTAGGCATCGGGCAAGCCGATCTGGCGGCGCGCCTTGGCCTGCTCGTCCAGTTCGTTCAGGCCCACCACACCGAGGTCGCAGACACCGTCGGCAATCAGCCCGGGGATGTCATCGTCACGCACCAGCAGCAGATCCACCGGCAACGATTCGCCGAAGCAGAACAGCTTGTCGCGGCTCTGCCGCCAGCTCAGGCCACAGGCCGCCAGCAGGCTGCGCGCGGGATCGGCCAGGCGGCCGCTCTTCTGGATGGCGATACGCAACCGGTCACGTGCCGGAGCGGTGGTTGAAGCACTCATGGGTTTATCTCAGTTGGATTCGGACTTGCGCGTGGCGAGGCGGTCGATGGCGGCGGCATAGCCACCGGCACCATGGTCGAGCGAGCGCGCAACCCGGCCGATGGTGGTGACACTCACCCCGGTCAGGTCGTAGATCTCACGGTAAGGAACGCCCTTGCGCAGCAAGGGCACCACCCGCCAGCGGTCGGCCATGGCTTCCAGCTCGGCGGGCGTGCACAGGTCGCGCAGGAAGGCCTGCGCCTCCTGCGGCTTGTCGAGGGCGGCAAAGGCCCGTGCCAGCGCTTTCAGCGCAGCATCGGCGGCCTTGTCTCGTTCGGTTTCCTGACGTGTTTTCATTTGTATCAATGTAATAGCGTGCTAATACATTAGTGCGAAGCGAGCCATGAGTCAAACCTGCGGTCTGTAGAGCCGAGCCATGCT
>DKPB01000089.1:21943-29894 GCA_002471015.1 Stenotrophomonas sp. UBA7346 | reverse complement strand
GGACATCGTGCTGTGGAACGAAAACCCGGCCAACTTCGTCATCAACGCGATGGCGCCGGCTGAAGTGCAGTCGATCATCGTCGACGAAGAGAAGCATTCGATGGATCTGGCCGTGGCAGAGGACCGCCTGGCCCAGGCCATCGGCAAGGGCGGCCAGAACGTGCGCCTGGCCAGCCGCCTGACCGGGTGGCAGCTGAACGTGATGACCCAGGACCAGGTGACCGCCAAGTCGGAAGCCGAGCAGGGTGTCGCCCGCCAGCTGTTCATGGACAAGCTGGAAGTGGACGAAGAAATCGCCGGCATCCTGGTGTCCGAGGGTTTCAATACCGTCGAGGAAATCGCCTACGTTCCGGTTGGCGAACTGCTGGCGGTGGAAGGCTTCGACGAGGACATCGTCGAGGAACTGCGTGCCCGCGCCCGCGACGCGCTGCTCAATGAAGCATTGGCAGTGGAAGAAGGCGCCGAGGATGGCGTACCGGCCGCGGACCTGCTGGCACTGAAGGGCATGGACGAAGCGACCGCGTATGCACTGGCCGGTAATGGCGTGCGCACGAGTGAGGATCTGTCGGACCTGGCGGCCGACGAGATCCTGGAGTTCGGCATCGAGGGCATGGATCTGGAGCGCGCCGCGGCGTTGGTCCTGGCAGCCCGCGCCGAGGAGATCGCCCGCCTGGAGCGCGGCGAATGAGCCAGCGATGAACAGTGCCCTGAGCCGCTCAGGGCGTAGACTCCGCGCTGCCTTCGTTCGTGACGAGGGGGCGCATACAAGATCATAGGATCCGAATGTCGCAGCAAACCACCATCCGCAAGCTCGCCGAACTGGTCAACACACCGGTCGAGAAACTGCTTGAACAGCTGTCCCAGGCCGGGATGAAGTTCAGCGGTCCCGACCAGGTCGTGACCAGTACCGAGAAAGTGAAGTTGCTTGGCTTCCTTCGCCGCTCGCACGGCAAGGACGAGCAGCCGGTTGAAGAGGCTGAGGCCGCACCGAAGAAGATCACCCTGAATCGCCGCAAGCATCAGGAAGTGACGGTCAGTGCCGGTCGCAGCAAGACCACCGTCAATGTCGAAGTGCGGCAGAAGCGCACCTACGTCAAGCCGGAGGGTGGCAAGGCTGCGATGACGCCGGACGAAGAGCGCGCGGACATCCTGCGCAAGCTCGAGGAATCGCGTCAGCGCAATCTCGAAGAGCAGCGCATGCTGGCCGAGAAGGACCGCGTGCGCGACGAGACCATCGCCGCACAGAAGGCTGCGGAGGAAGCCGAGCGCGCCCGCGTCGAGGCCGAGCGCGTCGCCGCCGAGGAAGCCGCCAAGGCCAAGGCCGCCAAGCCTGCACCGGCCACGGCCGATGCCGACGAACCGGTAGCCAGGGCCCCGCGTCATGCACCGGCTGCGCCGTCGCGCGCCCCGGCCCGTGACGACCGTGGCAATGCCGGCGCCAACGCCAAGCCTGGCAAGGCCCGCGGTGGCGAAGGCGATGGTGGCAACCGCTTCGGCGGCCAGCTGCACCTGTCTGCTTCCGATCGTGCCCGTCGCGGCAACAGCAACAACAACTCGCGTGGCCGCCCGGGTGCGCGTGCGCCGCAGGGCCGCCGTGGCAACGATGTCTCGCGCAGCGGTGGCGGCAGCCATGGCTTCGAGCGTCCCACCGCACCGGTGGTGCGCGAAGTCGCCGTGGGCGACACCATCACCGTGGCTGATCTGGCCCAGAAGCTGGCCCTGAAGGGCGGCGAGGTGGTCAAGGCGCTGTTCAAGATGGGCGTCATGGCGACCATCACCCAGTCCATCGATCACGACACTGCCGCGCTGGTGACCGAAGAACTCGGCCACAAGGTTGTGCGTGCCAACGCCAACGACGCCGAAGACGCACTGCTGGCAATCACCGATGCCGATGAGCGCGTGGCCGTGCCGCGTGCGCCGGTGGTCACCATCATGGGCCACGTCGACCACGGCAAGACCTCGCTGCTGGATTACATCCGCCGCACCAAGGTCGCCAATGGCGAAGCCGGTGGCATTACCCAGCACATCGGTGCGTATCACGTGACCACGCCCAAGGGCGTGATCAGCTTCCTGGATACCCCGGGCCACGCTGCGTTCACCTCGATGCGTGCCCGTGGCGCGCAGCTGACCGACATCGTGGTGGTGGTTGTCGCCGCCGACGACGGCGTGATGCCGCAGACCAAGGAAGCCATCCAGCACGCCCGCGCTGCGAACGCGCCGATCGTGGTGGCGATCAACAAGATCGACAAGTCCTCGGCCGACCCGATGCGGGTCAAGAACGAACTGCTCGCCGAGCAGGTCGTGGCCGAAGACTTCGGTGGTGACGTGCAGATGGTGGAGATCTCGGCCAAGACCGGCCAGGGTATCGACGACCTGCTGGACGCGATTTCGCTGCAGGCCGAAGTGCTGGAGCTGAAGGCCATCGCCGACGGCCGCGCCAATGGCGTGGTCATCGAATCCTCGCTGGACAAGGGCCGTGGCCCGGTCGCGACGGTGCTGGTGCAGCAGGGCATCCTGAAGAAGGGTGACTACCTGGTGTGCGGCATCCAGTACGGCCGCGTGCGTGCACTGTTTGATGAAACCGGCAGCCAGGTGTCCGAGGCTGGCCCGTCCATCCCGGTGCAGGTGCTGGGTCTGTCCGGCGTGCCGGAAGCGGGCGATGACTTCGTCGTGGTCGAGGACGAGCGCCTGGCCAAGGACGTTGCCCAGACCCGTGAAACCAAGCGCCGCGAATCGCGCCTGGTGGCCACAGCGGGCAGCCGCATGGAAGACATCATGGCGCAGATGGGCAAGGGCGAAGGCCAGCAGGTGTTGAACCTGCTGATCAAGGCCGATGTCCAGGGTTCGGTGCAGGCACTGAGCCAGTCGCTGGTGGGTCTGTCCAACGACGACATCCGCATCAATGTGATCCACTCCGGCGTGGGCGGCATCACCGAGTCCGACGCCAACTCGGCCGTGGCTTCCAAGGCCACCGTCATCGGCTTCAACGTGCGTGCGGATGCCTCGGCACGTCGCATCATCGAATCCAACGGCGTGGACCTGCGTTACTTCTCGATCATCTATGACGTGATCGACCAGGTGAAGCAGGTAGCCTCCGGTCTGCTGGGTGTGGAGATCCGCGAAGAGATCATCGGTATCGCCGAAGTCCGCGACGTGTTCCGCAGCTCCAAGTTCGGTGCGGTCGCTGGCTGTATGGTGGTCGAGGGCGTGGTCAAGCGGAACAAGCCGATCCGCGTGCTGCGCGACAGCGTGGTGGTGTTCGAGGGCGAGCTGGAATCGCTGCGTCGCTTCAAGGAAAACGTCGAGGAAGTTCGCAACGGTACCGAGTGCGGTATCGGCGTGAAGGCCTACAACGACGTCAAGGCCGGCGACCAGATCGAGTGCTTCGAGCGCATCGAAGTGCCGCGCACGCTCTGACGGCTGGGATTGGGGAGTCGGGAATCGGGATTCGTTGAAGCGGGTCCCGCGAACGGATCCCCTGCCGGCCGGGGTTGGGAATCAGCTGCTGTGGCCGTGAATGCGGCTGCAGCGGGTGCGCCCCTCCGGTTTGATTGAAATTCACTTTTTATTGCTGATACTTGCCTGATGCCTAAGACTTTCCATCGTACCGACCGTGTTTCCGCGCAGATCCGTCGTGATCTGGGCACGCTGGTGCATGCCGCCGTGCGCGAATACGGGCTGCCCTCGGTCAGCGTGTCGGACGTGGAAGTGACCCGTGACATGGCCCATGCCAAGGTATTTGTTACCGCCTTGATGCCGGAGCGTTCGGCCGAAGCGGTGAAGGGCCTGCGCGAACTGGCTGTGGAGCTGCGCATGTCGCTGGCGCGGGCGATGAAGCTGCGGCACGTGCCGGAGCTGCATTTCCACTACGACGACTCGGTGGACCGCGGTGAGCGCATCGACAAGTTGCTGCGCGACCTGCCCGAGGCGCAGGCGCCCAAGGCCGAAGCTGACGAAGAGTGACCGCAGCAGCCCGCAAGGGCTGTTGTCATGTCTGGCCAGCGCATGGCGGCGCGGCCGGGCTTTCCCGTTTTTGCCTGGCGCCGATGGCGCGCCGGCCTGTCCCTGGTGTTGCATGCGCCCCCGAATCCAATTCCGCCGTCTGGACGGCATCGTTCTGCTCGACAAGCCGGCTGGCATGAGCTCCAACACGGCCTTGCAGGTCGCACGTCGCCTGTTCCGTGCCGAGAAGGGCGGTCATACCGGCAGCCTGGATCCGCTGGCTACCGGCCTGCTGCCGCTGTGCTTTGGCGAGGCCACCAAGATTGCCGGCCTGCTGCTGGGCTCGGCCAAGGCCTATGACGCCGAGGTGCGGCTGGGTGCGACCACCGATACCGATGACGCCGATGGCGTGGTGTTGCGCGAGCGGCCGGTGCCCGCATTCACTGATGTCGAGCTGCAGGCCGCCCTGGCCAGCTTGACCGGCAGCATCCGTCAGCGCGCGCCGATCTATTCGGCCTTGAAGCAGGGCGGCGAGCCGCTTTATGCCAAGGCCCGTCGTGGCGAGGCCATCGAGGCGCCGGAGCGCGAGGTGCAGGTGCAATCCATCCAGGTGCTGGCGCGTGAAGGCGAGCGCCTGTCGCTGCGCGTTACCTGTGGCTCGGGCACCTATATCCGCAGCATCGCCCGCGACCTGGGCGAGATGCTGGGCTGCGGCGCCCATATCACCGCGCTGCGGCGGCTGTGGGTGGAGCCGTTCATGGCGCCGAAGATGATCGGTCTGGATGAACTGCGTGCGGTGGCCGAATCCGGCGATGAGGCGGCCCTGATGGGCTGGTTGCTGCCGATCGAGCAGGGCTTGAGCCAGTTCGCACGGGTGGACCTGGACGCAGCGCAGGCGGTCCGCTTCTGCCTCGGGCAACGGCTGCGCAATCCGGCCTGGCCGGTTGGGCTGGTGGTGGTACACGGTGACGGCGGCCAGCCGCTGGGCCTGGGCCAGGTGGAGGAAGGCGGGCGCTTGGGCCCCCAGCGCCGCTTCAATCTCTGAACAGGCAGGGTGGAGCCGTACCTTTGGGAGTACGCCCGCCTTGTCCCGGATGGTTGTGACCGTTACAATTTTGCGGCCCTCGAAAGGGCAACTGTCCGCCCCGGTGGGCAGCCTATTAATCGGCGAGCTGCGCGGTACGTCAATGAGGCGTTTCTGCGGGCCCCGCATCTGAAGAGAAAAATCATGTCGATCGACACCCAGAAAGTCATTGAAGAAAACAAGCGCGGCGCTGCCGACACCGGTTCCCCGGAAGTCCAGGTTGCCCTGCTGACCGCTCGCATTGAACTGCTGACCGGCCACTTCAAGGAACACAAGAAGGACCACCACAGCCGTCGTGGTCTGCTGCAGATGGTCAACCGCCGTCGTAGCCTGCTCGACTACCTGAAGAAGAAGGACGTTGCGCGCTACAAAGCGCTGATCGAAAAGCTCGGCCTGCGCCGCTAATCGATTTCCCGCCGCGGCGCAGCGATGCGCCGCGGTTTTGTTTTTAGAGCTTCAAAATCGTAGTAGATCGGCCGGAACCGCCCGGCCAACCATTGCCGGCATGGGTTGGCAACGGTCCAATCGAAGAAAGCAATTCAAGGATCCCCCGTGGCAAAAATCACCAAAACCTTCCAGTACGGCAAACACACCGTCACGCTTGAGACCGGCGAGATCGCCCGTCAGGCCGGCGGCGCAGTCATCGTCAAGATGGACGACACCGTGTTGCTGGTCACTGCCGTCGCCGCCAAGAGCGCGCGCGAAGGCCAGGACTTCTTCCCGCTGACCGTCGATTACCAGGAAAAGTTCTACGCCGGTGGCCGTATCCCGGGTGGCTTCTTCAAGCGTGAAGGCCGCGCGACCGAGAAGGAGACGCTGATCTCCCGTCTGATCGATCGCCCGATCCGTCCGCTGTTCCCGGAAGACTACAAGAACGAAGTGCAGATCATCGCCACGGTGATGTCGCTGAACCCGGAAGTGGACGGCGATATCGCCGCGCTGATCGGTGCCTCCGCTGCACTGTCGCTGGCCGGCACCCCGTTCAAGGGCCCGATCGGCGCTGCCAAGGTCGGTTACAAGGACGGCGAGTACATCCTCAACCCGACCGTGTCGGAGCTGAAGGAATCGCAGCTGGAGCTGGTGGTTGCTGGTACCGCCAATGCCGTGCTGATGGTGGAATCCGAAGCCGCGCTGCTGTCTGAAGACGTGATGCTGGGCGCCGTGACCTTTGGCCACCGCGAAATGCAGAAGGTCATCAACGCCATCAACGAACTGACCGTTGAAGCCGGCACCAAGCCGAGCGACTGGGTTGCACCGGCCAAGAACACCGCGCTGATCAGCGCACTGCAGGAAGCCGTCGGCGGCAAGCTGGGCGAAGCCTTCCAGGTGCGTGACAAGCTGCAGCGTCGCGACGCCATCTCGGCGATCAAGAAGGATGTCACCGAAACCCTGGCTGGCCGCGTTGCCGCTGAAGGCTGGAACCCGGCCGAGCTGTCGAAGGAATTCGGCGAGCTGGAATACAGCACCATGCGTAACGCGGTGCTGGACACCAAGGTCCGCATCGATGGCCGTGCGCTGGACACTGTCCGCCCGATCGCAGTGAAGACCAGCGTGCTGCCGCGTACCCACGGTTCGGCCCTGTTCACCCGCGGCGAAACCCAGGCCATCGTGACCATCACGCTGGGCACCGCACGTGACGGCCAGATCATCGACGCCGTTGCTGGCGAGTACAAGGAAAACTTCCTGTTCCATTACAACTTCCCGCCCTACTCGGTCGGTGAGTGCGGTCGTTTCGGTGCGCCGAAGCGCCGTGAAATCGGCCACGGCCGTCTGGCCAAGCGCGGCGTGCTGGCTGTAATGCCGTCGCTGGAAGCCTTCCCGTACACCATCCGCGTTGTGTCGGAAATCACCGAATCCAACGGTTCCTCGTCGATGGCTTCGGTCTGCGGCTCCTCGCTGGCCCTGATGGACGCCGGCGTGCCGGTCAAGTCGCCGGTTGCCGGTATCGCCATGGGCCTGGTCAAGGAAGGCGAGCGTTTCGTCGTCCTGTCCGACATCCTGGGTGACGAAGATCACCTGGGCGACATGGACTTCAAGGTCGCCGGTACCGCCGAGGGCATCTCCGCCCTGCAGATGGATATCAAGATCGAAGGCATCACCGAAGAGATCATGAAGCAGGCACTGCAGCAGGCCAAGGCTGGCCGTCTGCACATCCTGGGTGAAATGGCCCACGGCCTGACCACCCCGCGCGCCGAACTGTCGGACTACGCGCCGCGCCTGCTGACCATCAAGATCCACCCGGACAAGATCCGCGAAGTGATCGGCAAGGGTGGCTCGACCATCCAGGCCATCACCAAGGAAACCGGCACCCAGATCGACATCCAGGACGATGGCACCATCACCATCGCCTCGGTGAACAATGCCGCTGCCCAGGCCGCCAAGGCCCGCATCGAGCAGATCACCTCGGACGTCGAGCCGGGCCGCATCTACGAAGGCAAGGTCGCCAAGATCATGGACTTCGGTGCGTTCGTCACGATCCTGCCGGGCAAGGACGGTCTGGTCCACGTGTCGCAGATCTCCAGCGACCGCGTCGAGAAGGTTGGCGACGTGCTGAAGGAAGGTGATGTGGTCAAGGTCAAGGTGCTGGAAGTCGACAAGCAGGGCCGTATCCGCCTGTCGATGAAGGCCGTGGAAGAAGGCGAGGGCACCCCGGCCGAATAAGGCTGCGGTGTTGTATCGCTGAGAAGAAAAGCGGGCCTTGTGCCCGCTTTTCTTTTGCGCGTGAAAAGGCAGGCAAAGCCCCTGCGCCAAGCTTCCCCCTCTCCCGCAAGCGGGAGAGGGGGAGGGGTGAGGGCGCCTTTGCCCTCAAGTCCCAGCCGCGTCAACGCACGTTCCCCTCCCGACAGCCGTCGGCCCCGCTTTCCCCTCTCCCGCCTGCGGGAGAGGGGTAGGGGTGAGGGTGCTTTTGCCCTCACCTCCCAATCG
>DKPB01000089.1:21438-21665 GCA_002471015.1 Stenotrophomonas sp. UBA7346 | reverse complement strand
CTCACCTCCCAATCGCGTCAAAGCACGTCCCCCTCCCGACAGTCGCCAGCCTCGCTTTCCCCTCTCCCGCCTGCGGGAGAGGGGTAGGGGTGAGGGCGCTTTAGCACTCAAGTCCCAATCGCGTCAAAGCACGTCTCCCTCCCGATAGCCGTCAGCCCCGCTTTCCCCTCTCCCGCCTGCGGGAGAGGGGTAGGGGTGAGGGCGCCTTTGCCCTCACCTCCCAATCG
>DKPB01000089.1:0-21224 GCA_002471015.1 Stenotrophomonas sp. UBA7346 | reverse complement strand
CTCACCTCCCAATCGCGTCAACGCACGTCTCCCTCCCGATAGCCGGCAGCCCCGCTTTCCCCTCTCCCGCCTGCGGGAGAGGGGTAGGGGTGAGGGCGCTTTTGCCCTCAAGTCCCAACCGCGTCAACGCACGTTCCCCTCCCGGTAGCCGCTGGCCCCGCTTTCCCCTCTCCGCCTGCGGGAGAGGGGTAGGGGTGAGGGCGCTTTTGCCCCCAAGTCCCAGCCGCGTCAACCAATACCCGACATTCCCCGACTTCAAACGCCAACATTCGACGATGGATGGGCACAGCGCCCTGGCCTGACGATGCCGTGTCAGCCGTTTCAGGATGCACATGGCCAGATTCCGCTGCGGCAGAGTGTGTCTGCCTCCGCCACAAGCCCGCTTCGGCAAGGCTGTGGCGTCAGGGCTGTTGGCCGGCATCTGCGCCACGGTATGGGCGCCTGTCCTGTTGCCAGCCTGGGTGAGCGCCTGCGCGCTGCTGTTGGGAGCGGTGGGCTGGGCCTGCCATCCCCGCTTGCGCGCGCCCGCCGCCATGCTGCTGGGTGCTGGCTGGGCGGGCGTGCACCTGCTGTGGACGCTGTCCGCACAACTGCCTGCGGCATTGGAGTCGCGTGAACATACTGTCACCGGTGTGGTGGTCAGCCTTCCGCAGCACGAGTTGCGACGTACCCGTTTCCAGTTCCGCGTAGACAGCCGCCCACACCTGCCGGCCGCGCTGCACGGGCGTGTACTGCAGGTCAGCTGGTATGACGCTTTCGCTGCCACGGTGCCGGGGCCGCGCCTGCAGCTGCGTGCCGGTGAGCAGTGGCAACTGACGGTGCGGCTGCGTGCACCGCGTGGGCTGATCAACCCCGGTGGTTTTGATGCCGAGCGGCATGCGCTCGCCCAGCGGATCGTGGCGTCGGCCATGGTGCGTGATTCGGCGGCACCGCGCCGGCTGCACGTCGGTACGGGCCTGGAGGCTTGGCGCGAGCGTATGTCGGCGCGGATCCATCGCGACGTGGCTTCGCCATCGGCGCGCTATGTGCAGGCGCTGGCGCTTGGGGATACGCGTGGCCTGCAGGAGCAGGACTGGCAGGTGCTGCGGGCCACTGGCCTGACCCACTTGATCGCCATCTCCGGTTTCCATGTCGGCATGGTGGCAGTGGTCGTGGCCTGGATGGGGGCATTGCTATGGTGGGTATTGCCGCGCTGGGGGCGAGCGTGGCCGCGACCGCAGGCGATGGCAGTGGGTGCGTTGGTGGGGGCGGCGGTGTACGCCGCCGTGGCCGGCTTCGGCCTGCCTACGGTGCGGACCGTATTGATGGTGGCGGTGGTGGTGTTGGCCCGGCTTGGGCGGCGGCCGGTGGGGGTGCTGGATTGCCTGGCGCAGGCGGCGTTGTTGTTGCTGCTGGTGGAGCCGCTGGCGGTGCTGGCGTCTGGCTTCTGGTTGAGTTTTGCCGGGGTGGGCTGGTTGGCCTGGTGCCTGCCGGAGCGTGGCCATTGGTTGCCCGGTTTTCTCTCCGCACAGAGGGTCGCAACCTTGGGCTTGCTGCCGCTCACGGTGGTGCTGTTCGGCCAGGCATCGCTGGTGGGGCCGTTGGCCAATCTTGTCGCCATTCCCAGCTGGAGTCTGGTGGTGGTGCCCTTGGCCATCCTTGGCACCGCATTGGAGGCGCTGCACACAGGTGCCGGCGGCTGGGCATGGACGGCGGCGGCGTGGAGCTTCGACCTGCTGTGGCCCATGTTCGACACCCTGGGTGGCAGTGAGCTGGCGATGTGGTGGTTGCCTGAACCGGCGTGGTTTGCCCTGCCGCTTGGCCTGCTGGGGGCGCTGTGGCTGCTGTTGCCAGCCGGTGTGCCCGGCAAGGGCTTGGCGCTGCTGTTGTGGCTGCCCTTGCTATGGCCGTGGCAGGAGGCGCCACGCAGGGGCGAGTTCGAGCTGGTAATGCTGGATGTCGGGCAGGGGCTTTCGGTGTTGCTGCGAACCCGCGAGCACGCGTTGCTGTACGACGCCGGCCCGGCCGTGCGCGATGGCTTTGACGCGGGTGAACGGGTGGTGGTGCCGGCATTGCGTGCCTTGGGGGTGCGGCGTTTGCAGCGGATGGTGCTCAGTCATGCCGACCACGATCACGCTGGCGGTGCGGCGGCGCTGCGTGCCGTACTTCCACCACAGCTCAGTCTGGCCCCCCCGGCTGCACCGCTTGATCAGGTGCACGCCTGCAACACCGGACAGGCTTGGCAATGGGATGGCGTGCGGTTCGAGTTCCTGCATCCCGGCCCTGGGTTCCCCTATTTGCGCAATGAGTCCAGTTGCGTGCTGCGGGTGAGCGGGGCATACGGCAGCGCCCTGTTGCCGGGCGATATTGGTGAGGTGATCGAACGGGGGCTGTTGAAACGGATGCCAGCCAAGCTGCGGGCCGATGTCGTGGTGGTCGCACACCACGGTAGCGGAGGCTCATCCAGCCCCGCGTTCGTGCGTGCAACGGCGGCACGGCTGGCGCTGGTGTCGGCCGGGCATGGCAATCGTTTTGGCCATCCGCGTGCGGAGGTGGTGCGTCGTTGGCAGCGCGCCGGGGCTGAAGTGCTGACCAGCGCACAGAGTGGGGCGGTAAGGGTATGGTTGGGCAAGGACGGCCTACAACTGCGTGAGCGCAGAATATGGCGTGCAAGGGTCTGGGATGCCGCTGAGCGGGCGCGGGTGGCTGCTATCCTATCGGCCATCGAACAGACGGCCGTCGAGCCGGAGGGTTGAAACGTGTGGGAACTGGTCAAGGCCGGCGGTTGGCCGATGGTGCCGTTGTTGCTGTTGGGTGTACTGGCCTTGGCGATAGTCCTGGAGCGTTTCTGGAGCCTGCGGCGTAACGAAGTGCTGCCGCCGGGCCTGGGGCAGGAAGTCCGCAACTGGGCGGCGCGTGGCAAGCTGGATGCCTCGCACATCGAATCGCTGCGCGCCAACTCGCCCTTGGGTGCGCTGCTGGCCGCGGCGCTGGAAGCGCGCAACCGCCCGCGCGAGCAGATCCGTGAACGCATCGAAGACACCGGTCGTCACCTGGTGCACCGTATGGGCCGCTTCCTTAATGCGCTGGGCACCATTGCCTCGGCCGGCCCGTTGCTGGGCCTGCTCGGCACCGTGGTGGGCATGATCCAGATGTTCCTGGGTATCCTCGATCACGGCGTCGGCGACGTGAACCAGCTCGCGGGTGGTATCGGCAAGGCACTGGTGTGCACCGCCACCGGCATGATCGTGGCGATTCCGGCATTAATGTTCCACCGCTACTTCCGTGGCCGCATCGACGGCTATGTGATCGAGATGGAACAGGAAGCCGGCGCACTGCTGGATTCGCTGGATGGCCGCCCGGCGGTAATGGCTGCCGCCAACAAGGGCCAGACAGCCGAACCACGCCGTACCGCCAAGGCCTGATCCACGATGCGTATCCGCGACAACCGCCAGCAGGACGAGCCGCATATCGATCTGGTACCCCTGATCGACGTGATCCTGGTGCTGATCATCTTCTTCGTGGTCACCACCACCTTCGATGCGCGCTCGACGCTGCAGATCCAGCTGCCGACCGCCAGCGACCAGAACAGCAGCGCGCCGCCGCGCTCGTTGAGTGTCCTGGTCAATGCCGATGGTCGTTATTTCATCAATGACCAGGAAGTGCTGCGCCCGGATATCGAGTCGCTGAAGCAGACCATCGCCCAGTTGGCCGGCCAGGACCGTGAACAGACCGTGCTGCTGCGCGCCGATGCCCGCACGCCCTACCAGGCCGTGGTCACCGCACAGGATGCCCTGGGCCAGTTGGGTTTCCGTCGCATCGCGATCGCCACTGCCCCGGAAGTGAAGCAATGAGCGATTCAGGTGCATGGCAGGTTTACAAGCGCCTGCTTGGCTTTGCCCGGCCTTACCGGGTGCTGCTGGGCCTGGCGGTGCTGGGCATGCTGGTGGAAGCCGGTGCCGGCAGTGGCTTCCTGTGGCTGATGAGCCCGATCACCAACAACCTGGTGAACCCGGAGGACATCAATCCGTGGATGCCGTTGGCGGTGATCGGCCTGTTCCTGCTGCGCGGCATCGCGGGCTACCTGACCGACATCGGCATGGGCAAATCGGCGCGCAGCATCGCCCGTGACCTGCGCGTCAAGGTGCTGGACAAATACATGCGCCTGCCGGGGCAGCGGTTCGATTCCGAGCCGGTGCCGTCGATGCTGGTGCGGCTGGGCTCCGACTGCGACCAGGTGGCACAGGCCGCGGTGGATGCCATGAAGGTGGTGCTGCAGCAGTCACTGCAAGCCTTGAGCGCGCTGCTGATGATGCTGTGGTACAGCTGGCAGGTGACCCTGGCCATTTTCGTGCTGGCACCGCCGCTGGCGTGGGTGATGAACAAGGTGGCCAAGCGTTACCGCAGCATCAGCCACCGTATCCAGGAAAGCGGGGCCGAGCTGCTGCAGGCCGCCGACCAGACCTTGTCCAGCCAGCAGGAGGTCAAGGTCTACGGCGCCCAGCCCACCGAGCTCGAGCGCTATACACGGCTGGCCAACACCAATCTGCGGTTGGCGATGAAGGTGGAATCCACCCGCAGCATTTCCTCCAGCATGGTGCAGCTGATCGGTGCCGTCGGCCTGGCGGCGCTGCTGTTGATTGCCGGCCACGAAGCCGCCGCAGGGCGGTTGACCGTGGGTGACTTTGTCGCGTTGCTGATGGCGATGCTGGCAATCATCCCGGCCCTGAAGCAACTGACCAATGTGCAGAACATGACCCAGCGCGGCATCGCCTCGGCGCAGCGTCTGTTCAGCGTGCTTGATGCCGAGGACGAGCCTGATCACGGCACACGGCCGCTGCAGCGTGCCAATGGCCTGATCGAGTTCCGCAATGTCACTGCCCGTTATGCAGGCCAGGCCAAGCCGGCCTTGCAGGACGTCAGTTTCATTGCCAGGCCGGGTACGGTCACCGCGATCGTCGGTCGTTCCGGTAGCGGCAAGTCCACGCTGATCAAGCTCATTCCGCGTTTCTATGAGATCGAATCCGGGCAGATCCTGCTGGATGGGCATCCGCTGCAGGAGTACCCGCTGGCAGATCTGCGCCGACAGATTGCGCTGGTGGGCCAGCAGGTGACCCTGTTCAACGGCAGCGTCGCGCAGAACGTGGCCTATGGCGAACTGCAAGGGCGCAGCCCGGAAGCGTTGCAGCACGCCATTGTCGGCGCCAATGCGGCGGAGTTCGTCGAGCAGATGCCGCGCGGCGTTGATGAGCCGGTGGGGGCCAAGGGCGGCAAGCTGTCCGGCGGCCAGCGCCAGCGCCTGGCCATTGCCCGCGCGATGTTGAAGGATGCCCCCATCCTGATCCTGGACGAAGCCACCGCGGCTCTGGACAACGAATCCGAGCGTCTGGTGCAGGACGCCCTGCAGAAGCTGATGCCTGACCGCACCACGCTGGTGATCGCGCACCGCCTGTCGACCATCGAGCATGCCGATCAGGTGCTGGTGATGGATCAGGGGCGCATTGTCGAACGCGGTACCCATCACGAGCTGCTGGCGCTGGGTGGTGTCTACGAACACCTGCACAGCATGCAGTTCCGCGAAAGGCAGGACGGATGAGCAAGCAGGGTCCGCAAACGCCGGCCTACTGGTACGGCGATGCCGCCGTGCCCTGGTTTGCACGGCTGCTGGCGCCGGCCTATGGCGCCGTGACCGGCCTGCGCCGCGGCCTGTACCGGCGTGGCTGGTTGCGGGCGCGGCAGGTGCCGGTGCCGGTGATCGTGGTGGGCAATATCACCGCCGGCGGTACCGGCAAGACGCCGCTGACCATCGAACTGGTCAACCGCCTGCGCGAGGCCGGCTGGAAGCCGGGCGTGGCCAGTCGCGGTTACGGCCGTGACGAGGCCGACACCCCGCGCTGGGTGACCCCCGAGCTGGCACCGGGGCTGGGCGGTGACGAGCCTGTGTTGATTGCCTGGAAGACCGGCGCGCCGGTGCGCGTGGACAAGGACCGGGTCGCGGCGGCCAAGGCGTTGCTGGCGGCCGGCTGTGACATCGTCATCTGCGACGACGGACTGCAGCATTACCGGCTGGCGCGCGATATCGAGATCGAGGTGGTGGACGCGGCACGGCGCTACGGCAATGGCCGGCTGATGCCGGCCGGCCCGCTGCGTGAGCCGGTGGCGCGGGCCAGGCTGTGCGACTTCCGTGTGGTCAATCTTGGCCAGGCCAGCGATGCCCCGGCGGAGACCGCCGGGACCGGATTCGGTGAGTGGGCGATGCGCCTGCGGATCGAAACCGCCACTCCGCTCGCGGGGGGAAGGGCCAAGCCCTTGCAGGCCTTTGCCGGGCAGCGGGTGCACGCGGTGGCCGGTATCGCCAACCCGCAGCGCTTCTTCCAGATGCTGCGCGCGCGCGGCATCGGCGTGGTGCCGCATGCGTTTGCCGATCATCATCGCTACCAGGCCGGGGATCTGTCCTTCGGCAGCCAGTTGCCGGTACTGATGACCGAAAAGGACGCCGTCAAATGCCAGGGTTTTGCCACCGACTGGCATTACGCGGTGCCTTTGCAGGCCGAGCTGCCGGCGGCATTCTGGGTGGCGCTGCTGGACCGCCTGGGCAAGCTGGCGCGCGCTTGATCCACCCCGTTGGCGGGTGAAGACTTGTTGGCCGCAGCGGCGGCTGTGAGGAGTTGAAATGACTGATATCCCGGATTTCGTGGTGGCCATCCCGGCCCGCTATGCCTCTACCCGCCTGCCCGGCAAGCCGTTGGCGCTGATTGCCGGCGAACCGATGGTGTTGCATGTGGCGCGGCGGGCATTGCAGGCAGGCGCGCGCGAAGTGTGGGTGGCCACCGACGACGCCCGTATTGCCGCCGCGGTGTCAGGGTTGGAGGGCATCCATGTGGCGATGACCGATCCGGCGCATGCCTCCGGCACCGATCGCTTGGCCGAGTGCGCGCGACAGGCGGGTTGGTCGGAAGATGTGATCGTGGTCAACCTGCAGGGCGATGAGCCGTTTGCACCGGCGGAGGGCATCCAGGCGGTGGCGACCACGCTGGCCAGCAGTGGTGCGCCGATGTCGACCCTGGCGACGCCGGTGGAAAATGCGCCCACGTTGTTTGATCCCAATGTGGTCAAGCTGGTGCGCAACGTGCATGGCGATGCCATGTATTTCAGCCGCGCGCCCATCGCCTGGCACCGCGACGCTTTTGCCCGTAGCCGCGACAGCCTGCCGCCGGGACAGTGGCTGCGCCACATCGGTATCTATGGTTACCGCGCCGGCTTCCTGCAGCAGTTCGCCGCCATGCCGCCGGGCAACCTCGAGCAGGTGGAGGCGCTGGAGCAGCTGCGCGTGCTGGAGGCCGGGCACCGCATCGCGGTGGCCTTGTCACCGGCACCGTTCCCGCCGGGCATCGATACCCCGGAGGATCTGCAGCGCGCCGATGCACGCATGCGGGGCGGGCAATGAAGTTGCTGGTGGTGTGCCTGGGCAACATCTGCCGCTCGCCGATGGGCGAAGGCGCCTTGCGTGCGCGCATTGCCCAGGCACGGCTGGACAACTGGGTGTCGGTGGATTCGGCCGGTACCTCCGGCTGGCATGCCGGGGATCCGCCCGACCGCCGCGCGGTCGCCTGCGCCCGCCGCCATGGGGTGGATATCAGCCGGCTGCGCGGGCGACAGCTGAAAGCCGCGGACTTCCACGATTTCGACCATATCCTCTGTGCTGACCGGTCCAACCTGGACAACGCACGGGCGTTGGCTCCGGCCGGGCTGCAGGAGCGCGCGGTGCTGTGGTTGCCCTGGGCCGGGGTGGAGGGGGCAGCGGCCATTCCCGATCCGTACTATGGTCAGGACAGTGACTTCGAGCAGAGCTGGGCATTGGTGGATGCGGCTGCTCGCGGTACGGTGCAACGTCTTACGCGTAACCACGAGTCCGGCATAATCCAACCATGAATGAAAAGCGCGCAGTGGATCTGCCCAAGTCCGGTATCTGGCTCAACGCCGCACCTGCCACCTTGCAGGAGCTGCGCGGCCGCCCGGTAGTGCTGGCCTTCGTCAATGGCGCCTCGGTCTGGTCAATGCAACGCGTGGCGGAAGTGGCGCGCTGGCAGGCGCGCAACCCGGGCCGGCTGCAGTTGCTGGTGGTGCAGGTGCCGCGTTTCGAATTCGAGCGCGAACCGCAACAATCGCTGAAGTTGCTGCGCAGGCACGGCGTGAGTGCCCCCATCGTGCTGGATGCGCATTGGGACACCTGGCGTCAGTTCGAAGTGCAATCCTGGCCGACCTTGGTGCTGCTGGACGCCTATGGCCAGGAGCGTGAGCGGCTGGTGGGTGCCGGTGCCGAGCTGGACCGCGCCTTGAACAGCCTGTGTGAAGGCGTGCCGCGCCCGCTGGAAGATGACGACGCGCGCGAGATCAACGCCGAGCCGCGGCTGCCGCTGCTGTTCCCGGCAGGGCTGGTGGCTACGGCCGAGCGAATTTACGTGGCCGATACCGGTCATCACCGGATTCTTGAGTGCAACCACGCCGGCCGCATCCTGCGCCAGTTTGGCCTGGGCTCGGCCGATCTGATCAATGGTGGTCTGGGCGAAGCGGCATTCAACCGCCCGCAGGGCCTGGCCCTGGTGCGCGATGTGCTGTACGTGGCCGATACCGGCAATCACGCACTGCGCCGCATCAACCTGACCAGTGGCCAGGTGGACACCTTGTGTGGGAATGGTCGCGTCGGTGCGCCCAGCGCCGGCGTGCTGGCGCAGCCGTGGGATACCGCGCTGAACCATCCGGTCGGCGTGGCCGTGGCCGACAACCAGATCTATGTCGCGATGGCCGGTGACAACCACATCTGGAGCTACGACCTCGGTGCCAAGGAGCTGCGCTGGCGCGCCGGCGCAGGCCCGGTCGAGGTGCGCGACGGTAGTGGCCACCTGGCCGCGTTTGCCCAGCCGTGCAGCGTGGTGGCCGTGCAGCACACTTTGTACGTCGCTGACGCATTGGGTTCGGCCATCCGCTCGGTGCAGCTGCGCAATGATCTGGTGCAGACCCTGGTGGGGCAGGGGCCGTGGGAGTCGGGCAACGTCGATGGCCCGCGCCTGCGTGCACGCCTGCAGTATCCGCAGGCGCTGGCGATGGGGCCGGACTCCCCCTTGCTGTGGATTGCCGATGCCGGCAACGGCTCGCTGCGTACCCTGCGTCTGGGCGGTGGTGATCTTTCCACGGTCAACCTGCCGCGGCGCCTGCACGGGCCGGCTGCGCTGGCGGTGGCCGCTGGCGCGATCTGGATCGCCGAAGCCGACGCCCATGCCGTGCTGCGGTTTGATCCGCTCAGTGGCGAATTGAGCGAAGTGCCGATAGACGGATGACCGACGCTGCAACCAATGCGTTTGATGGCAAGGCTTTCGCCGCCGCGCTGAGTACCGCGCCCGGTGTGTACCGGATGTATGCCGCCGACGACACCCTGCTGTATGTCGGCAAGGCCGGCGCGCTGCGCAAGCGCGTGGGCAGCTATTTCAACGGGTCGCCCAAAAGCCGGCGGATCATGATGATGCTGTCGCAGGTGGCGCGCATGGACGTCACCATCACCCGTACCGAAGCCGAAGCGCTGCTGCTGGAAAACCAGCTGATCAAGTCGCTGACGCCGCGCTATAACGTCTCCCTGCGCGACGACAAGACCTACCCGCAGGTGCTGATGACCCGCGAGCAGTGGCCGCGCATTGCGCTGCACCGTGGTCCGCGCTCGCTGCCGGGTCGGTACTACGGCCCCTATCCGGGCGTCGGTGCGGTGCGTGAGACGCTCAACCTGATGCACAAGCTGTTCAAGCTGCGCAGCTGCGAGGACAGCGTGTTCCGCAACCGTACGCGGCCGTGCCTGCAGTACCAGATCGGCCGCTGCAGTGCGCCGTGCGTGGAGCTGGTGGCGCAGGGCGACTACGACGAATCGGTGCGCCAGGCGACGCTGTTCCTCGAAGGCAAGAGCGACCAGTTGGCGGCCGAGCTGATGGACAGCATGCAGCAGGCCAGCGATGCGCTGGAGTTCGAGCGCGCAGCGCGCCTGCGTGACCTGGTGGCATCGCTGCGCAGCATGCAGAACCGCCAATACGTGGATGGCCGTGCCGCCGATCTGGACGTGCTGGCCTGCGCCATGCAGGGCGCCAGTGCCTGCGTGCTGTTGCTGGCTTTCCGTGATGGTCGCAACCTGGGCACGCGCGCGTTTTTCCCGCGTACCAATGGCGAGGACAGTGCCGAGGAAGTGCTGGCTGCGTTTGTGTCCCAGTACTACGTTGAGCACGGGCCTCCGGCGGAGATCCTGCTGGACCGCGAGATCCCCGATGCGGCACTGATCGAGGCCGCGCTCAGCGCCTCGGCCGAGCGCAAGGTAGTGTTGAAGTGGAACGTGCGTGGCGAGCGTGCCGGTTACGTGGAGCTGGCCAGCCGCAATGCGCAGGTCACCCTGGTGGCGGAGATGGACAGCCGCGGTGCGCAGCATGCACGCAGCGAGGCGCTGCGCGAGATGCTTGGGCTGGCCGAGCCGGTCAAGCGCGTGGAGTGCTTCGACATCAGCCACACCATGGGTGAGGCGACCGTGGCCTCCTGCGTGGTCTTTGATGCCGCCGGCCCGGTGCGCGCCCAGTACCGCCGTTACAACATCAGCGGCATCGAGCCCGGCGATGACTATGCGGCCATGCGCCAGGCCATCGATCGCCGCTTCCGGCGCGCGGTGGAGGAGGGCGGGGTATTGCCCGATGTGCTGCTGATCGACGGCGGTGCCGGCCAGCTGGCGCAGGCGCAGGCAGCACTGGCCGACCTGGGCGTGGAAGGGGTGATGCTGGTTGGCGTAGCCAAGGGTGTGGAGCGGCGTGCCGGCCATGAAGCACTGGTGATGCCGGACGGCCGTGAACTGCGTCCCGGCGCCGCCTCGCCGGCCCTGCAGTTCATCCAGCAGGTGCGTGACGAAGCCCACCGCTTTGCGATCACCGGCCACCGCGGGCGCCGACAGAAGGCGCGCATGACCAGCAAGCTGGAGGACATCCCCGGCATCGGGCCGCGCCGGCGCGCCAGCCTGCTCAAGCATTTTGGTGGCATGGCCGGGCTCAAGGCGGCGGGCGAGGCCGAGATTGCCCGCGTGGAGGGCATCAACGACGCCCTGGCCGCGCGTATCTACGCTAACCTTCACGGTCTGTCGGTGCCCGATCCGGCAGCGGAGTAATGCTGTAATGAAACTGACCATCCCCACCTGGCTGACCCTGCTGCGGATCCTGATGATCCCGGTGCTGGTGCTGGTGTTCTATCTGCCCTATGCCTGGACCAACTTCGCCTCGGCGGCGATTTTCGGCCTGGCGGCGATCACCGATTGGCTGGATGGTTGGGTTGCACGGCGTTACGAACAGCATTCGGCGTTCGGTGCGTTCCTGGACCCGGTGGCGGACAAGCTGATGGTGGCGGTGGCACTGTTCCTGATCGTGCAGGGCCACCCGACACCGTGGATGGCGTTCTGGGCGGCAGTCATCGTCGGGCGCGAGATCGCGGTATCGGCATTGCGCGAATGGATGGCCGAGATCGGCCAGCGCGCCAAGGTGCGGGTCGCCATGATCGGCAAGGTGAAGACCACCGCGCAGATGGTCGCGCTGTTGTGCCTGCTGTACTCGGTTTCGCCCAATACCCCGTTCACCACGATCTGGATGGGCGAGCCGGTTTTCCATATTGGTGACTGGATGCTGGCCATTGCCGCGCTGCTCACCCTGGTATCGGCGGCGCAGTACCTGCGTGCGGCGTGGCCGAGCCTGCGCGAGGACGAAAAAGCCGCGCGTAGCGGAGCTGCCAAAAAATAAACAGGCTGTTGACACTGGGGCGAATGCATGTAGAATTTCGCCTCCCAAGCGGGAATAGCTCAGTTGGTAGAGCGCAACCTTGCCAAGGTTGAGGTCGCGAGTTCGAGTCTCGTTTCCCGCTCCAGTTTCAAATGAATTCCGCTTTTTTGCGGGGTTTATCCAGAAAGATATTGCAAGCCTGCGGGAATAGCTCAGTTGGTAGAGCGCAACCTTGCCAAGGTTGAGGTCGCGAGTTCGAGTCTCGTTTCCCGCTCCAGTCTTGAATATCGCAACGGCCCATCCAGCCCTTCGGCACGATGCGCGCCACATGCGGGAATAGCTCAGTTGGTAGAGCGCAACCTTGCCAAGGTTGAGGTCGCGAGTTCAAGTCTCGTTTCCCGCTCCAGATCCTGATCGCGAAGCAGTTGTTTCGCCATCGACCGAAAGGCCCCGCAAGGGGCCTTCCGTGTTTCTGCGCTGGACGTTCCTGCTCAGCTTGAGGGGTTGCCCGCTGCGGTGGCGCTGTCGGCGGTAGTGGTGCTGGCGGCCTTGCTCCAGGCACGCAGGCCAATCACCGCCAGCCCCAGGAAGAACACGTACAAGGCTGCGGTTACGTGCAGTGACTTGAACAGATAGGCCCCCACATACACCACGTCCACTGCGATCCATAGCCACCAGGTGGCCACATGGCGGCGTGCCTGCCACCACTGTGCCACCAGGCTGAGTCCTGTCAGCAAGGCGTCCAGCCACGGCAGCGCGGCGTCGGTAAACAGGTGCATGCATGCCCCCAGGCCGAGGCCGCCAGCCACGCCCAGGGCAAGGTCGCGCAGCAGCTTGCTGCGCGACAGTGGCACGATACGGATGGCGCCTTCATCGGCGGCGTGGCGGTGCCAGTTGATCCAGCCATAGGTCAGGAAGCCGGCGAAGGCGACCTGCAACAGCGTGTCCGAATACAGCTTGGCCTCGGCAAAGACCAGGGCATACAGCGCGACCGACAGCAGCCCCACCGGCCAGGCCACGACGCGGCGCTGGGCCATCAACAGCACGCCGAAGATGCTGCACAGCGCCGCCGACCACTCGAGCAGGCTGCTGCTCACAGTGCGATGCTCACCGACACGCGAGCCTGGCGCGGTGCGCCCGGGAACAGGTAGTAATCACCCAGGCTGCTGCCGGTGTCGCGCCAGTAGAAGTGGTTGAAGACATTGTCCACCGACAGGTTCCAGCGCAGGGCATGGCCCTGCAACTGGTGCTGGAAGCGCAGGCCGGCATCGAACACGTTGTAGCTCGGCGCGAGCGCGCCGCCATCGGCGCGGGCGATATTGCTGGAGGCATGGCGCCAACCACCGGTCACGTCCAGGCCTTGTGCAAAGGGCAGGGCATAGGCCAGGTGCACGCTGGCGCGCAGCTTGGGGATGTTGACCAACTGGTGGCCTTCATAGCTGGCGGTGCCCGTATCGCGGGCGCGGGCCTGCAGTGCGCTGGCGCTGGCGAAGATCTGCAGGGCGTCGGTCAGGTGCCCGTTCGCGCTGAGTTCCAGCCCGGTGTGGGCCTGTTTGCCCTGTTCGACAAAGGTGTAGCCAACGTCGCTGTCGTCGGGCTTTGCGTACTGGTACGGCTGGGTAGTGCGGAAAACCGCCGCGCCCAGCTGGAGGTCGCGGGCCAGGCTGTACTTCAGGCCGGCTTCGAGCTGGCGAGACTGTACCGAAGGCAGGAAGGTGTCGGCATTCGACGTCCAGAACGGCGCTTCCTGGCCCAATGCGATGCCTTCCACATAGCTGGCGTAGACATTCAGGGCGCCATTGGCCTTCCACAGTAATGCGGTCTGCGGCAGGAACTGCGACAGCCGGCTGTGCCGCTGTGGATTGCCGCGCTTGTCATAGGCGCGCTCGTCCAGGCGCACATGGCGGCCGCCCAGCAGCCACTCCCAGTTGTCGCCAACGCTTACGCGGTCAAGTACGAACAGCGCGGTCTGGCGGCTGTCCAGGCGGCGCGCAGAGGCGCCGGGTTGCAGCGGCGAGGGGGCGAACACCGGCGACTGGCTGTCGTTGATGTTGACCGTTCCCACGTACTCGTTGACGTTGCGACGCTTGTCGACCGTGCGACGGAAGCCGTCCACGCCCACGGTCAGTTGATGGCCGATGTTGCCGGTGTGGAAATTGCCGCGCAGCTCTGCGCGCAGTTCCTGGTTGCGGCGGGTATCGTCCGGGCTGCGGTAGTCGTAGACGTCGTAGTCGCCGTTGGGCGCGAAGTAGTTGCCCGGCACGCTGCCATCGGCGCATTGCGCGGCGTAGTAGCAGCCGTAGGCAAATGCCACGTTGTCATCGATCACCGAGCGGCTGTGGCCCACGGCAATGCGCGACTGCCAGGTGGGGCTGAAGTCGTGTGTATGCGCAGCGGTGATGTTGGTGCTGGCGATGCCAACCGGCTGCTGCCAGGGCTGGTAGCCGAGCATGCGGTCGGTATCCACCTTGCCCGGCAGCAGGCTGCCACCCAGCAATTGATAGCCGGAGGCCGAGCGCTGGGCGCTGGTCTGGTAATTGGCGTCGACTTCGAGTTTGCTGCGCTCGCCGATCAGCCAGTCGGCGGCCAGCGCGTAGAAGTTGCGGCGGCCGTCGGCATGGTCGATGTAAGAGTTGCTCGCGTCCCAGGCCGCATTGAAGCGCAGGCCAAGGCGCGGTGTCAGCCAGTGGCCGACATCGACGGCGGCGTAGCGCGAACCTTCCGAATCGGTGCCCAGGGTGAGGTTGCGCACCTCGGCGGGGCGCTTGCCGACGTAGTTGATGATGCCGCCTGGCGCCATCACGCCGGCGGCCAGGCCTGCCTCGCCCTTGAGGATCTGCACCGATTCGATGTTCTCCAGTGCCAAGCGCTGTTCGCCGGCAATGGACAAGCCGTTGAAGCGGTAGCCGGTGGCCGGGTCCAGCGCGAAGCCGCGGATGGCGATGTTCTGGTAGTAACCCACCGGTGCATAGGCATCACCGAGCGAGGCGTCACTGCGCGCCAGTTCGGACAGCGAGCGCACCTGCAGGTGGTCCAGCTGCTCGCGGTCCACGATGTTCATCGAGGCGGGCGTGCTCTTCCAGTCGCCGCTGCCGAAGCTGCTGATGCGGCTGGCCGGGACGGGTTGCCGGGCCTGCACGCGCACGGCGGCCAGCTCGGTGGGGGAGTGCTCGGCAGTGTCGGTGCCTGCCTCGCTGGCATACAGCGGCAGGGCGGCGCACAGGGCGAGGGTCAGCAGGGTGGGGCGCAGGCAGCGGTTCATTCGATTCGTCTTCGGACAACAGGGGAGACGAAGCGACGGCGCGCGCGCACAACCGCCGGCGGGCGGGGTGGTTGCTGCTCAAAGCTCCCTACGCCGGTGCAAACCGGATCAGGTTCCAAGGGACTCTCTCAGCCTGGCAGATCCAGGCACCCCCGCTTCAGCGCTCATTTCACTACAAATGGCGGCGGTTTGCGAATCCGCTGCTCAGGCTGCCGCGTGCAGGGCCTGCAGCAGTGATTGCCCCGGCGGGCTGCTGAACCAGATGGGGTGGCCGAGCATGAACGGTTGCCAGGCCACGTCGGCGTTGGCGGTGGAGCCGGTAATGCCTTCGAAGTACTCGACTTCGGACAGGGCAAAATCGAAATGCACCATCGGCAGCAGGTCGGCCAGCAGGTGAACCCGCGCGGCCGATAGCGGCAGCACCTGGCGGTAGCCCTGCAGCAGCGCCAAGGCGATATCGGTGCGCACGGCGCGGGCCCCCTGTTCCAACTGCAGCCAGGCCACCGCGTTGCGTTCGATCGCCGTGGCCAGATCGAACAGCGCGCTGGTGGGCGAGGTCAGGCCAAAGTCCATTACGGTGCCGATGTGCGGGTTACTGCCGTCGTGGGTCCACAACAGGTTGGAGACATGCCAGTCGTTGTGTGCCCACAGCCTGGGCTCCTGCGCCAGGCGTTGAGCCAGTCCCTGGTGCCAGGGCAGCACGTGGCGCTGCAGTTCGGCCTCCCATGGAATGCGTGCCAGATAGCGGGCCAGCGCTGGTCGTTGCGGCAGCGTCAGCTTCAGTGCGGCTATGGGATCGGCGCTGCGGATCAGATCATCGCGGGCGACCAGCAGGTGGGTGCTGCGTTGCGGTGCGTGGTAGCTGGCCGCCGCCTGGTGCAGTCTGGCCAGCATGCGCCCGGCTTCGGCGGCCTGGTAGGTGTCGGTCAGCAATGTCCAGGAAGGGGCGTCGCGATACAGGTCACTGCCTTCGCCGACAGCATGCAGTTCATAGGTCCAATCGCCGTGTTCGATCGCAGTGTTGCCGTCACGGTCCGGCAGTACCTGGCTGACGGGAATGCCGCCCGCGCGCAGGTGTGCCATGAAACGGTGTTCTTCCTGCAGGCAGGCGGCGCTGCGTACGCTGTGGTGGTGGCGCTTGATGAATACATCCACGTCGCTGCCGCTGGCGATGGCGGCAGCCGACAATGGTCGCGGGCTGTGCCAGCGCAACTGGTTGCTGCTGCCAAGCTGCAGATAGCGGCCTTTCAGCCAAGCCAGCTCGCCGGTGCTGATGGCAGGCCAGTCGGCGGCCACCTCATCGTTGTTGAGGCCTTGTACGCGATGCGGTTCGGTCATCAGGTGGGGAGTGGGGGCGTCGGGCGGGCAGATGGTACGCCAGCGCCGGCCCCTGCGTGCCCGGCGCTTGTCCGGCAGTGTGTCGGCTGCCGGCCGATGGCGCCCGCGACGATGTGAAAGAAGTTGTTAAAAACTGCTGGCGCAGGATGGGTGAACTCTGTATCATGCGCGGCACACCCCGCGGGAATAGCTCAGTTGGTAGAGCGCAACCTTGCCAAGGTTGAGGTCGCGAGTTCGAGTCTCGTTTCCCGCTCCAAATGTTGAATGGGCCCCCATCGCGGGGTCTTTTCATGTCGAGGTGAAGTAATGCTTCGGCGCTGCAAGTTGATGGCCTGGTAGCAGAGTGGTTATGCAGCGGATTGCAAATCCGCGTACGCCGGTTCGATTCCGACCCAGGCCTCCATCTTTGAAAAAGAGCCCGCGCAAGCGGGCTCTTTTTTGTCCCCCATCCGGCGGCCGGGGGCGGTTCCGGTACGGCGCTTGGCCAAATCCGGCACGCGTTCACTTGACCTCCCGCCCAGCTCCCGTACTGTCAGGTACGTGATCACTGTTTTGGTGATCCGGCCTCCCGACGACAGCCGCGACGAGCCCATGAGCGAACAGCCCCAGCAGTCCCGTCCTACCTCCGCCGATGCCGACCCGGCGCCGGACAAGCCTTCGCCATTGAAGAACCCCAAAGTGCGCTGGACGCTGACCCTGATCGGGGTGGCGGTGCTTGTCGCGCTGGTGGCGTGGCTGGCGTATTACCTCACCGTGGGCAAGTACCAGCAGTCCACCAACAACGCCTATCTGCAGGCCGACGCAGTGGCGGTGGCGCCCCGGGTGAACGGTTATGTCACCGAGGTGCTGGTGCAGGACAACCAGTGGGTGAAAGCGGGGCAGGCGCTGGTCAGGATCGATCCGCGCACCTACCGCGCCACGCTGGATCAGGCCGAGGCGGTCATTGCGGTGCGCGAAGCGGATATCGCCGCGGCTAGCGCTGGCGTGCAGGGCAACCAGTCGCAGCTGGTGCAGGCTCGCACCCAGCTCAGATCGGCGGAGGCGACGCTGCGGTTTGCGCGTGCCGAAGTGGCGCGTTTCGGGCCGCTTGCCGCGTCCGGCGCTGATACCCATGAGCATTTCGAAAGCGTGAAGCACGATCTGGAACGCGCGCAGGCGCAGTACGACGCCGCGCGTTCGCAGATTGCCGGGGCGCAGAGTCAGGTGGAGGCCGGGCAGGCGCAGTTGGAACAGGCGCGCGCTGGCCTCAAGCAGGCCCAAGCGGACGCGGCCCAGGCCAATGTGGCCTTCGAGGACACCCAGCTGACCGCGCGCATCGACGGCCGCATCGGCAACAAGACGGTGCAGGTGGGCCAGTTCGTGGCCGCCGGCACACGCCTGATGACGGTGGTGCCGGTGGAGTCCTTGTACCTGGCAGCCAACTTCAAGGAGACCCAGCTCGGCCGCATGCGTGCCGGGCAGCCGGCGGAGATCGAGGTCGACGCTTTGCCGGGCAGGAAGCTGCATGGCACGGTGGAGAGCATTTCGCCAGGCACCGGCTCGCAGTTTGCGTTGTTGCCGCCGCAGAACGCCACCGGCAACTTCACCAAGGTGGTGCAGCGCGTGCCGGTACGTATCCGCATCGAGGCCGATGCCGATACGCGCAAGGTGTTGGTGCCGGGCATGTCGGTGGAGGTCAGTGTGGATACCCGCGATGGCGCCGGTGCCGCGCCCGGGGCTGATCAGCGCTGATGGCGACCACCGCCGCCAACGCGGTGCCGCAGAAAGCCGATGCCAGCGCCTGGCTGGCGGTGGCGGCGGGCACCATCGGCTCGTTCATGGCGACGCTGGACATCTCCATCGTCAATGCCGCCCTGCCTACCATCCAGGGTGAGGTGGGGGCCAGCGGGACCGAAGGCACCTGGATCTCGACCTCGTTCCTGGTCTCGGAAATCGTCATGATTCCGCTGACCGGCTGGTTCGTGCGCACCCTGGGGCTGCGCACCTTCCTGCTGATCTGCGCGTCGTTGTTCACCGCGTTCTCGGTGATGTGCGGCCTGTCCAGCACCCTGGACATGATGATCCTGGGCCGTATTGGCCAGGGCTTCACCGGCGGCGCGCTCATTCCCACCGCGCTGACCATCGTTGCCACCCGCCTGCCTCCGGCGCAGCAGACGTTGGGCACGGCATTGTTCGGCATGACGGTGATACTCGGACCCATCATTGGGCCATTGCTGGGTGGCTGGCTGACCGAGAACGTCAGCTGGCATTACGCCTTCTTCATCAACGTGCCGATCTGCGCCGGCCTGATCGCCTTGCTGGTGCTAGGCCTGCCGCATGAAAAATCGAACTGGGGCGGGCTGCTGCGCGCGGACTGGCTGGGCATCGTCGGCATGACCGCCGGGCTGGGGGCGTTGACGGTGGTGCTGGAGGACGGCCAGCGCGAGCGTTGGTTCGAGTCGGAGTTCATCCTCATCCTCAGCCTGGTATCGGTTACCGGCTTCGCCTTGCTGGCGCTGTCGCAGTTCACCAGCAGCGAGCCGGTGATACGCCTGAAGATCCTTTTCCAGCGCAGTTTTGGCGCGGTGTTCGTGATGGTTGGTGCGGTCGGCATGATCCTGTTCGGGGTGATGTACATGATCCCGCAGTTCCTGGCGGTGATCGCTGGCTACAACACCGAGCAGGCCGGCTACGTACTGCTGCTCGGTGGTGTGCCGACCGTGCTGCTGATGCCCTTCATGCCGAAGATGCTGGAAACCATCGATGTGCGGGTGATGGTGTTCACCGGCATGCTGTGTTTCGCATTGGCCTGTTTCGTCAATCTGGGGCTCACCCCCGACAGCGTTGGCATGCACTTCGTCATCGGCCAGTTGTTGCAGGGCTGTGGTCTTGCGTTGGCGATGATGGCACTGAACCAGGCAGCGATCACCTCGGTACCCAAGGAGTTGGCGTCGGATGCATCGGGTCTGTTCAATGCCGCACGCAACCTCGGTGGTTCGATTGGCCTGGCCATCATCTCCACTTTCCAGGAGCGGCGCGTCAGCTTTCATGTCGACGCCATCGGTACCGCCACTACCGCCAATTCGGCGGTGGCGCAGGACTATCTGCATGCGCTGGGTACGCAGATGGGCGATCCGATGCAGGGCACGGCGATGCTTGCGCAGATCGTGCAGCAGCAGGCGCTGGTGATGGCCTACAACGACCTGTTCTGGATTTTCGGCATCATCGTGGTGGCGACCCTGCCGCTGGTCTTCCTGCTAAAGCCCTTGCCCAAGGGCGTACCTCTGGCGATGCACTGATGCGACAACCTACTTTCCTGCTGTTGCGAAACCTCACCTGCCTGGCGCTGCCGCTGGCCGTGGCTGGTTGCATGCTGGGGCCGGACCACGTGCGCCCCGAGGTGGCCAAGGGGGCGCTGGGGCAACCGGCGCTGGTACGCGCTGCCGATGCCGGGGTGGTTGCCGCGACGCCCTCCAGCCAGTGGTGGCGGGCGCTCAATGACCCGCTGCTGGACCAACTGATCGACCAGGCGCTGCGTGACAGTCCCAACCTGCGCGCGGCGCAGGCCAAGGTGCTGGCCTCGCGCGCGCTGCAGCGCCAGCGCCGTGCCGAGCAGTTGCCCAGCGTCGGCGCGGTGGCTGGCTATGCGGCCATCAGTCCACCCGATTCCATGGTCGATCAGGTGCGGCAGATAGGCGAGGGGGCCGCACGCGTGGCCGAGAACAACGGACGCCCGCAGGAAGCTGCGCAGTTGCGCGAGGAGATGTCGCGCATCGATCTGGACACCGACATGTACATCGTCGGTGTCGACGCCAGTTGGGAGTTGGACCTGTTCGGGCGCAAGCGCCGGGCCGCACAGGAGGCGGCGGCCAAGGCCGATGCGGATATCGCCGCCTTGGCGGATGCCAAGGTGCAGTTGGCGGCCGAAGTGGCGCAGGTGTACCTGGGCTACCGCGGCACGCGCGAACGTACCCGCCTGGCCGAACGCAACCTGCAGGCCGCGGCCGAATCGCTGGAACTGACGCGACAGCGGCGTGCGCGCGGTGCGGATTCGGACCTGCATGTCGAACGCGCCCGTGCCCAGTACGAGCAGCAGCACGCACAGTTGCCGGGCCTGCGTGCGCAGGCCACCGAGGCCAAGGATCAGCTGGCATTGATGACCGGGCGCGAGCCCGGTGCGCTGGATGCGCTGCTGGCCGAGGACCGCCCCCTGCCTGCGCTACCACCGGAGGTGCCGGTGGATGACGCGGCGGCGGTGATCCGCCGGCGCCCGGACATCCGCAAGGCCGAGGGCGAGCTGGCGGCGTCCTCGGCGCAGATCGGACAGGCCTTGTCGGCGTATTTCCCGCAGGTGAACCTGCTGGGCACGATCGGCATGGGGGCCTCGTCCTTGTCGGACCTGAACAGCGATTCGGCAGCCAGCATCGTCATGCCGTTCCTGCGCTGGTCGGTATTCGATTTCGGGGTCAACAAGGCGCGCGTCGCCCAGGCCCGCGCCGGCAATGAGGCGCGGCTGGCCGCCTACGAAGGCACGGTATTGGCTGCGCTGCAGGATGCCAACAGCGCGCTGGCACGGTTTGGTTCGGCCCGTGAGCAGTTGCAGTCAGCAGGCAGTGCCCAGGCTTCCGCCGGGCGTGCGGCCGCGTTGATGACACAGCGTCGCCAGGCTGGGGCGGCATCGCAGATCGACCTGCTGGATGTGCAGCGGCAACAGCTCAGTGCGGAGGACAGCTTGGCGCAGGCGCAGCTGCAGTTGCTGGTGCGCTATGTGGCCCTGCAGAAGGCGTTGGGGCTGGGCTGGGAAGAGGCACCGCCGATTCGGCGCGTGGTTGATGGGCAGGGGTGAGTTGAGGGCTGTGGTGCTCCCCCTCTCCCCAACCCCT
>DKPB01000063.1:484-23226 GCA_002471015.1 Stenotrophomonas sp. UBA7346 | reverse complement strand
AGCCCCTCTCCCCTTGCGGGAGAGGGGTTGGGGAGAGGGGGGGCAGGGCGCGCCCGGTTTCGATTACAACAACGGCACCAGCAGCAAGGCCACGATATTGATGATCTTGATCAGCGGGTTGATCGCGGGCCCGGCGGTGTCCTTGTAGGGATCGCCGACCGTATCGCCGGTTACCGCCGCCTTGTGCGCCTCGCTGCCCTTGCCGCCGAAGTGACCGTCCTCGATGTACTTCTTGGCGTTGTCCCAGGCGCCGCCGCCGGTGGTCATCGAGATCGCCACGAACAGTCCGGTGACGATGGTGCCGATCAACAGGCCGCCCAGCGCCTTCGGGCCCAGCAACAGGCCCACCACCACCGGCACCACCACCGGCAGCAGGGAGGGCAGGATCATCTCCTTGATCGCCGAGCGGGTCAGCATGTCCACCGCATTGTGGTACTGCGGCTTGGCAGTGCCCTGCATGATGCCGGGGATGTCGCGGAACTGGCGCCGCACTTCTTCCACTACCGCGCCCGCCGCGCGGCCAACAGCTTCCATCGCCATCGCACCGAACAGATAGGGGATCAATCCGCCGATCAGCAGGCCGATGATCACCGTGTGGTCGGACAGGTCGAAGGCGAAGGTTTCACCCGGATGCGCGATCTGCAGGTTGTGGGTGTAATCGGCAAACAACACCAGCGCCGCCAATGCCGCCGAACCGATCGCATAGCCCTTGGTGACGGCCTTGGTGGTGTTGCCTACCGCATCCAGCGGATCGGTGATGTCGCGGATGTCCGATGGTAGTTCGGCCATCTCGGCAATGCCGCCGGCGTTGTCGGTGATCGGCCCATAGGCGTCGAGGGCGACGATCATCCCGGCCATCGACAGCATCGCCGTGGCGGCAATGGCAATGCCATACAGGCCACCGAAGTGGAACGCCGCCCAGATCGCCACGCACACCGCGATGACTGGCAGCGCGGTGGATTTCATCGATACGCCGAGGCCGGCGATGATGTTGGTGCCGTGGCCGGTGGTCGATGCCTGCGCCACGTGCTGCACCGGCTTGTACTGGGTGCCGGTGTAGTACTCGGTGATCCAGACGATCAGGCCGGTCAGCACCAGGCCGATCAGCGCGCACAGGTAGAGGTTGGTCGCGCCATGGTGCGAGTCGGCCATCAGCTGCGTGGTCACCGGCCAGAACGCGATGGCGGCCAGCACGCCGGACACGATCACGCCCTTGTACAGCGCGCCCATGATCGAGCCGCCGGCTTTCACCTTGACGAAGAACGCGCCGATGATCGAGGCGATGATGGATACGCCGCCCAGCACCAGCGGGTAGAGCACCGCATTGCGGCCAACCTCGTCCATCATCATGCCGCCCAGCAGCATGGTGGCGATCACGGTCACCGCATACGTCTCGAACAGGTCAGCGGCCATGCCGGCGCAGTCGCCGACGTTGTCACCGACGTTGTCGGCGATCACCGCCGGGTTGCGCGGGTCGTCCTCGGGTATGCCGGCTTCGACCTTGCCGACCAGGTCGGCGCCGACGTCCGCACCCTTGGTGAAGATGCCGCCGCCCAGTCGCGCGAAGATCGAGATCAGCGAGCTGCCGAAGGCCAGCCCGACCAGCGCATGCAGGTTGTCGCCCTGGCTCAGGCCCATGCGTTGCAGCAACAGGTAGTAGCCGGCCACACCGAGCAGGCCCAGGCCCACCACCAGCATGCCGGTGATCGCACCACCACGGAAAGCAACATCCATCGCCGCGCTCATGCCATTGCGGGCGGCCTCGGCGGTGCGCACGTTGGCGCGTACCGAGACGTTCATGCCGATGTAACCGGCAGCGCCGGACAGCACGGCGCCTATCGCAAAGCCAATTGCCGTATACCAGCTGAGGAAAATGCCCACCAATACGAACAGCACCACGCCGACCACGGCGATGGTCAGGTATTGGCGGTTGAGATAGGCGCGGGCGCCTTCCTGGATGGCGGCGGCGATTTCCTGCATGCGGGCATTGCCGGCAGGTTGTCGCAGGATCCACTGGGCCGAAATGATGCCGTAGAGGATGGCAATTACTGCACAGACCAAAGCGAGCACAAGACCGTACTGTTCGAGCATGACCCCTCCCAACGTTGGTGGATGCCAACCAGCGAATGGCTGAAGCGGGGGACACGCCGGGCAGATCGAAGCACTGGAACAGACCCGGGGCCGCAAGGCGGCTGTGGTACGTGTCGCTGTGTTCAAACACTCCTGGAGCGGCCCGAGTATGACTGCCAGCTGTCTCCTCCGCCAGCTGTCATCGCGTTTGCCGGCCGGTTCAGCACGACGGTGGCAACGTGCAGCGTCTCTCACCAGGAGTTGCCCGATGAAATCTGCCGCGCCATTGATGCTGTTGGCCCTGTTGCCGTTGGGCGCGTTGGCCGCCCCGCCCCAGGCCGAGATCGAGCGCCCGGCAGCTGCGGCGCAGGCCACCGGTGTGGTGCACACCGTGCGCCAGATCCCCGAGGCCTGTACCCGCATTGAAGGCCGTTTCACCGGTACGGCGGCGCAGCCTTATGACATGCAGCTGGTGCGAACCAGTCCGCAGTGTCAGCCGCGTGCGGTGTTCCTGGATGCGAGCAAGGTCAATCCCAGTGAAGCAGCTGGATGGAAGCTCAATGAGGTGGTGCGTATTCCGTCGGCGAGCTGCAGCGGGGTGCAGGCCGTGGTGCAGGTTTGGCGCAAGCCGGCTGGTCAGCACGTTGCGCTGGACGGGCAGGGACAGAACCGCGTCTATCTGGAGGACGCCAAGGCCCAGGCCGCGGCTGGTCGCCTGGCAGCATTGCAGGCGTACTCCACGCTTGTTGAAATTCGGGGGAACCCCTGTTCGTGACTACTCGGCAGGCCGAGGGCATGCGTGCCCTCGGCCCCTTGTTGCTTACTCGCGCAGCTTCAACTTGCTGGCGATCGCAGTGAAGGTGGCCTCATCGGAGGGCGACAGGTTGGGGCGCCCGGCAAGCACGCCCATGCTGATCGTACCCTGCACGAAGTAGGTTTCGCCGGCTTCCACTTCCATGGTCAGCACGTCTTTGGCTTCCGAGTGGACGGTGTACTCGTGGGTGCCAGGTTCGGCCAGGTAGATGAAGTAGTTGCCGCTGCGCAACTTGCCCAGCTCCTGCTCGCCTTCGCGGACCTTGAAGCCGATCGCGCCCCCAAGCATCTTGCTGGGGCGGAAGAACACGATCTGCGCCTTGTCCGCCGGTGCCGGTCCGACCGTTCCATGGGTTGCCGCGGTGGTGGCCTCGGCCTCGGCTTCCGGTGCCGGCGGAGCGGCGGCTGTGGCTTGGTCGGTGTGGGCATCGGCGTCGGTCACGGCGGTGGCCGACGCAGCCGCCGCCGGCTCGGCAGTTGCCGGTTCGACGGTCTGCTCTGCTACCTCTGTCGTGGGTGGTTGCATCGCCTGCTGAGCGGCGGCACTCAAGGGGATCGACAGGCCTGCGGTAAGGGCAATTGCGCACAAACGTACTCGCATGAGAACTACTCCTTGTGGTTCGGTTGCCCGCTTGGGATCAAGCGGGGGGTCTTCTTTGGTCGCAATTGCTCTGCGGGGTTGTCGATCAGGGCGATACGCCTGGAGAAGGTGGTGAAGCGGTTGCTGCATCCGCCGCCGGAGGTGTCGCGGCCGTAGCGACCTTGACCTTGGCGGTGCCGCGTGTGCCGGCAGGAATGACGATCTCCCGTCCGCGGATGAACAACGCAAATGGCCCGGCGGCGAATGACACGCCGAAGGCGAGATTGCTGTTGTCTGCGCCACGCCCACCAATCTTCAGGCCTCCCAGCTGGAGCGGACCTGCAGGCGTATCCAGTGAGCGGGCGGCGATCATCAGCTCTCCGGGTGCACCGCCGCTATGGGCTGAGGCGGCATGGGTGATCTGGCCCATGCCGCGGGTGCCGGCTGGCAGTTTCTCGACCTCATCCAGCAACAACGGTTCCGCGAGAAGAATGGGGAAATGGTCGCCGCGCTTGTGCGTGGAAGAGGCAATGGTCTCGGCCAGCTCGACGGTGACCAGGGTTCCGGCGGGGATCGAAGCGAGGTCGGGGCTGATGCCCGCAGCGACATGCGCTGGCGGTGCCGCGACCGGGTCGCTGGCCGGAGCTTCAGGGCGTTCGCTGGCAGTTGGGTCCTGTGCGAACGCGGAATGGTTTGCCAGCATGAACACCAGCGCCATCACGACGCTGCGCAATGTAATTCCGGACATCCTGTCGGCCCCCCTGGCTGATGGCGTGATCGTAGCCGTAGCTGGGTGTCCTGCGAAAGTGCTGTGCCAACCGGTTTGGGTGACCAAGGCTTGGCTTGGCGGGCGTTGAGGGGCGGTGGGGCAACGCGGGCAGTCCGGGCGAGTCACCGGCCGCATTCACCGTTGGGCCACCGGAACCAGCAATGGCGAGTCGAAGATGGCTGCGGGTGAGATCACCGGCTCGTCCAGCGGGATGTTGCCGCCATAGCGCTCGAACAGCTTTGCCCGCACGGCGGGTGCCTGCAGGTCGAAGCTGGCCAGCCGTGCGAGTGGCGCCAGTTCGATCGCGGCGGCGTCGCGGTACAGCTTCCACACCAGTTCCGAACAATAGATACGCTGGTCCGACCATTCAAAGGTCAGGTCGTAGGGGCGGCCGACATAGGTGCTGGCGGCGGCATGCAGCCGCACCTTGCTTGCCTGCGTAAGCGGCACGGCGGGGCGCTTGATCACATACCGGCCCTGCAGACCGCGATCCAACCATGTCTGCAAGGGCGTGTAACGCACGGGTTGCACGGCTTCCAGCACGTAGGGGCGGCCATCGCGCAACAGCACCAACCCCATGTGGCTGTAGCGCGAACCGGTGGCCGCCTGCACCGCCGCGCTTTGGCTGGACGTGGAGGTGTGGAAGACGATGTCGCCGTCCTGCGGTGTATAGGCGTTGGCCAAGTGCACACACGACAAGCACAGCAGCAAGGTGATGCTTCGCATCACCTTCGCCGTGATGGTGATGGGCGAGCTGGCCGCCGCGACGCCACCGTGACTGCGTGGCATCAGCCTTCCCAATCGGCCAGCTTCTTCGCCACCGCCACGTTCTTCAGGGTGACGTACTTGGGCAGGCCGTCACGGCCGTAGGGCAGCGGAGCTTCGCCACGGATCAGCGGCTGCAGGTAGCGGCGCGCCTTTTCGGTAATTCCAAAACCATCCTTGCGGATGAAGCCGGCCGGCATCTTCTTCTCGTGGTTGGCCACTTTGGACAGCGGTGCGGCTTCGATCTTCCAGCGGTACGGCAGGTCGGAGCTGCGCACGATCACCGGCATCACCGAGTTCTGCCCCTTCAGCGCGAACTGCACCGCTGCCTTGCCCACCGCCTGCGCCTGTTCCCAGTCGGTCCTGGAGGCAATGTGGCGGGCCGAGCGTTGCAGGTAGTCGGGCAAGGTCCAGTGCACCTTGTAGCCGAGCTCGGCCTTGACCTTGCCGGCCAGGTAGGAGGCCACGCCGCCGAGCTGGGTATGGCCGAAGGAATCCTTGACCCCGCCGGCATCGGCGACGAACTGGCCATCGGCGGTGTGGATGCCTTCGCTGGCGACCACCACGCAGAAGCCAACCTTCGCTACCACCTGCTTCACCTTGGCCAGGAAGGCCGCTTCGTCATAGGCACGCTCCGGCAACAGGATGATCTGCGGTGCGTCGTCGGCGTTCTCGCCAGCCAGTCCTGCAGCGGCGGCCAGCCAGCCAGCGTGGCGGCCCATCGCTTCGTAGATGAAGACGCGGGTCGAGGTTTCGGCCATCGCCGCCACATCCAGCGCCGCCTCGCGCACCGAGATGGCGGTGTACTTGGCCGCCGAGCCGAAGCCAGGGCAGGTATCGGTGACCGCCAGATCGTTGTCGATGGTCTTGGGAACGCCCACGCAGGTCAGCGGGTAGCCAAACTCCTTGGCCAGCTGTGAGACCTTCAGCGCGGTGTCGGCCGAGTCATTGCCACCGTTGTAGAGGAACCAGCGCACGTCGTGTGCCTTGAACACCTCCAGCAGGCGCTCGTACTTGGCGCGGTCGGCCTCCAGCGACTTGAGCTTGTAGCGGCAGGAGCCGAACGCGCCGCCCGGGGTGTGGGCCAGCGCGGCGATGTTGGCGGCCGACTCCTTCGAGGTGTCGATCAGCTCCTCGCGCAGGGCGCCAAGAATGCCGTTGCGTGCAGCCAACACCTTGATTTTCTTAGATCTTGCTTCGCTGATGACGGCCGAGGCGGTGGCATTGATGACGGCGGTGACGCCGCCGGACTGGGCATACAGCAAGGTGCCTTTGGACATGGGCAATACTCTCCAGAGCGGGGGACATTCCGGGACATTGGCCGGATGCGGTAAGCTGCACATATTGCGGTGCAGCGTGAATCGGCCCATGAGTCTAACGCCGCTGTCCGTCCCGTTACCTCAAACATATGGGAGTCAGGAATGCGATTGGTTCTGTTGGGACCGCCCGGTTCGGGCAAGGGCACGCAGGCGACGAGCCTGAAGGAACAACTGCAGGTTCCGCACATTTCCACCGGTGACCTGCTGCGCGCCGAAGTGGCCGCCGGCACCGAGCTGGGCAAGCAGGCCAAGGCGGTGATGGATGCCGGCAACCTGGTGTCCGACGACATCCTGCTGGGCATGCTGGAGTCGCGCCTGTCCCAGGCCGATACCGCCAAGGGCTTCATCCTGGACGGTTACCCGCGCAACGTGGCCCAGGCCAATGCACTGGGTGAACTGCTGGCCAAGCTGAACCAGCCGCTGGATGCCATCGTGCAGTTGGACGTGCCGACCGACCTGCTGGTCGAGCGCATCGCCGGCCGCGCCAAGGAGCAGGGCCGCGCCGACGACAACCCGGAATCGGTGCGCCAGCGCCTGCAGGTCTACAACGATTCCACCGCACCGGTGATCGACTTCTACGCTGCCAAGGGCACCCTGGCCCGCGTGGACGGCGTTGGCGCGCTGGACGAAGTGCTGGCCCGCATCCTGGCCGCGATCAAGCGCTGATGATCCTGGGGCTGTGACGGTTTGCCGCCGCAGCCTCGATGCGCCGCCGCGCTAGTGGTGGTGGCGCATACGGAAACGCCCGGATCCATGAGCTGGATCCGGGCGTTTCGCATGTAAAAGCCAGCAAAGGGCGTGCTCACGGCCCCATCAGCATGAGCTCCCTGGGGATGGCCTCTTGGGGAGTAGGACCTGAGGGATACTGAGGCTGGCGTCACGCATTTTCGTTGTGAAATGGTCGTGACGGTATCGGGGAATCCCCTACATCGATTGGGGGTACACCTACACGATTTCGGGCGTACCCCTTACCCGCGCGCATCGGCGACAATCAACGCATGAGCAAGATCCACATTCTCGGCATTGCCGGAACTTTCATGGGCGGTGTGGCCGCCTTGGCCCGCGAGCTCGGTCATCAGGTTGAAGGCAGCGACCAGGCGGTCTATCCGCCGATGTCCACGCAGCTGGAGACCTTGGGCATCAGCCTCTCGCAGGGTTACCTGCCGTCCAATATCAGTGTTGATTGCGACGAAGTGGTGGTCGGCAACGCGCTGTCGCGTGGCAACCCGGCGGTGGAGGCGGTGCTGGATGCGGGGCGTCGCTATACCTCGGGGGCACAATGGCTGTCCGAGCAGGTGTTGCCGGGCCGCGACACGCTGGCCGTGGCCGGCACCCATGGCAAGACCACCACCACCACCATCCTGGCCTATCTGCTGCAGGCCGCGGGCCGCGAGCCCGGTTTCCTGATTGGTGGTGTAGCCGAGGATTTCGGGGTATCGGCACGGTTGGGGCGATCGATTGCTGTGGTTGCGGGTAAGGCCTTACCCCCATCCGCCCCTGCGGGGCACCTTCCCCCGGCGGGGGAAGGGGAGGACGTGTCGATCCTTTCGGATCGACCACTTTTTGTAGTGGAGGCCGACGAATACGACACCGCGTTCTTCGACAAGCGCAGCAAGTTCGTCCATTACCGCCCGCTGGTGGCCATCCTCAACAACCTGGAATTCGACCATGCCGATATCTTCCCGGACTTGGCCGCGATCCAGCGCCAGTTCCACCATCTGGTGCGCACTGTTCCCGGCCGTGGCCGCCTGATCGTCAACGGCGAGGACGAGCATCTGGCCGAAGTGTTGGCGATGGGCTGCTGGACGCCGGTGGAGCGCTTTGGCTTTGATCCGTCGCTGGAATGGAGCGCGCGGCTGGTCCAGCAGGACGGCAGTGCATTCGCAGTGTTGCACCGGGGCAGGGAAGTGGCCACGGTGGAATGGTCGCTGCTGGGCCGGCACAACGTGCTCAATGGCCTGGCTGCGCTGGCCGCCGCGCATGCGGTGGGGGTGGACCCGGCGCAGGTGGCGCCGGCGCTGGCCGGCTTCCACAGCGTCAAGCGGCGCATGGAAGTCATCGGCCAGGCGCAGGGCATCACCATCTACGATGACTTTGCCCATCACCCCACCGCCATCCACACCACGCTGGAGGGTCTGCGTGCCAAGGTGGGCGATGCGCGCATCGTGGTGGCGATGGAGCCACGCAGCAATTCGATGCGGTTGGGCGCGCATTCCGATGCGCTGGCGCCGTCATTGGATATCGCCGATGCGGTGGTGTTCCTGGCCCGGCCGGAGTTGCCCTGGGATGCTGCCAAGGTGATTGATGCCGTGCGCGGTGATGCACAGGCTGTGGCCGATGCCGATGCGTTGCTGGCCAGGCTGGGTGAAGTCGCGCGCGCTGGGGACCACGTGGTGTTCATGTCCAACGGTGGCTTTGATGGCGCGCCGCGGCGCTTTCTTGCGCAGTTGAGCTGAGCAGATCCGTTTCGGTCCGGTAGTGCCGAGCCATGCTCGGCAGGGGCTTTGCCAGCAAAGCCAAAAAGCCCCCCCTCCCCAACCCTCCCCTTGGCCTGCGGCCAAAGGGAGGGGGCGTAGTGCCGAGCCATGCTCGGCAAGGGCCGTTCCCAGCCAAGCCAAAAGCACCCCTCCCAACCCTCCCCTTGGCCTGCGGCCAAAGGGAGGAGGCGTTGTAGTGCCGAGCCATGCTCGGCAAGGAGCGTTACCAGCCAAGCCAAAAGTACCCCTCCCAACTCTCCCCTTGGTCTGCGGCCAAAGGGAGGAGGCGTTGTAGTGCCGAGCCATGCTCGGCAAGGGGCTTTCCCAGCCAAGCCAAAAGCACCCCTCCCCAACCCTCCCCTTGGCCTGCGGCCAAAGGGAGGGGCGTTGTAGTGCCGAGCCATGCTCGGCAAGGGGCGTTACCAGCCAAGCCACAAGCACCCCTCCCAGCTCTCCCCTTGGCCTGCGGCCAAAGGGAGGGGGAGTAGTGCCGCGCATGGCCCGGCATTACCGGTGTGTTGTGGCTAACGGGTCTTCGCCGCGCTGTATCCCATCGAGGCAGATATATGCGCGGCGGCGCTCAGCAGGGCCTGTACGTGGGCCGGGTCGGGGGTGCTGGGCAGGTAGTGGATCGATCCCACGATCGCCAGGGTGCCGAACAACTCGCCGTTGCCCTGCAGCAGTGGCGCGGCCAAGGCATTGATGCCGATGTACAGCTCTTCCGGCGCGTCGGCCCAACCACGCTTGCGTACCAGCTCGATCTCCGCCGCCAGCCGGTCGGGGTCAACGATGGTGCGCGGTGTGCAGGCCGGCAGGGTTTGCGACAGGTAGGCACGGCGCAGCTTGTCGGGCCCGTAGGCCAGCGCGATCTTGCCCTGCGCCACGCTGTTGTGATGGAAACGGGTGCCCGGGCGCAGGCTGATTTCCACCGGCGCGGTGCCGCGCAGCAGGTCCAGCACCACGACTTCGTTGTCGGAGAAGGTGGAGATCACCACTGTCTGCCCGACCTCGTCGCGCAGTTGCTCCAGCACCGGCTTGGCCAGGCCCATCACGTCGAAACGGCTGCTGCAGGCGCGGCCCAGCAGGAACATCTGCCAGCCCACGCGGTACTGGTTGTTGTCCGGGTCCTGGTCGACATAGCCGTGTTCGCGCAGCACGCTGAGGTGACGATGCACGCGTGCCTTGGGCATACCCAGCAACTGCGCCAGGCGGGTGACGCCCAGCCCGGTGGGGGCAGCGGCCAGGGCCTCGATGACTTTCAACGAGACGATGGCGGTGGGCAGGCCGTGCTCGGCGCTTTCTTCCTGTGCTTCGACCGCGCCGTTGGCGGCACGCACTTCCTGTTTGTCATTGACGACGTTGCGGGGCATCGGTTACCTGTCGGCGTTTCCATGGTCGGAGCGCGACCGAACAGGTCGCGCTTTGTGCCGATTATGGCAGGTCGATGTATCGCTCTGCGAAAACCTTGTACCGCTGGGTCTTCTGCGCGGCGGCGTCCTCCGGGCGCACGTAGCGGATCGAGCTGCGCCCCTTGAGCTGGCGCGGCAGCAGGAAACAGCGGATGAAGCGGGTTTCCTTGGCGTCGGTGGTGGGCGCCAGCACCGGTGCGTGGCCGAGCTCGAACCAGGCGCTGCCGGGCGGATGTTGATGGCTGTTGCCCAGTGTTTCGATGCTGATCAGGCCGTAATCGCAGATGCGGATGCCCGGGCCCTGGTGCACGTGGGTCAAGGCGACGCCGCCCTTGGGAAAGTCGACCCGGTCGCAGCGCATCAGCCATTCGAAGCGGCGGTCCAGGCTGATCGGCGCTTCCAGCTTCAGTTCGCTGCGGGTAGCCGGGGCCGAGGGCAGGGCAGCGGCCGGGTGGGCGCTGTCGGTCAGGTCCCAGCGCCACAGCACCGTGTCCTGGTCACCATTGAGCAGGGTCAGCGCCTGCTGGGACACCCGCGCCTGGGCGGGATCCAGGGCCTGGCTGTCGTGCGGCGATTCAATGCTCAGGCCGCCGCTGCGCACATAGAGCGCGCGCGGGCCGCTGGGCAGGTAGACCGGCGGACAGCCGGCGGGCAGGTGGTCTTCATGGAGGCGGAGGAGCAGCTCGGACATCGGAATCTCGCGGTTGGTACGACGTTCGTATCGTATATCGATACGAAATCGATTGTCATGTTCCATTTTTAGGAAAATTCAGATATTTTGTGTCATCGGTATCGTTCACCGATACTTTCGTTTCAGCCAAGATTCCGGAGGGGAAGACCATGGCGCAGCGCGATTCAACGATCCAAGAGGTAACCGCCGTCAGTGGCGGACGCTGGTGGCAGGGCGCCAGCAGGCAGCAGTGGGGCACGTTCCGTTCGGCCTACCTGGGCTGGATGCTGGACGTGATGGACCTGATGCTGTTCGCGATGGTGCTCAAGCACGTCAGTGCCGACCTGGGCTTCGACAAGTCGCAGGCGGGCATGGTGATGTCGGCCACGCTGCTGGCCACGGCCTTTGGTGGCCTGGTGTTCGGTTACCTGGCCGACCGCATGGGCCGCGCCAAATCGATGATGCTCAGCATCATCTGCTACTCCATCGGTACCGCCCTGTGTGGCCTGTCCGATTCGCTGGGCCAGCTGATGCTGTTCCGCATCATTGTCGGCCTGGGTGTGGGTGGTGAATGGTCGGCCGGCTCGGCCCTGGTCAGTGAGAGCTGGCCGGCGCAGCACCGTGGCAAGATCCTGGCCTGGATCCAGAGCGCGTTTGCATCCGGATATGCCGCCGCCGCGATCGTGGCAGCGCTGGTGGTGCCGACCCTGGGTTGGCGCTGGGTGTTCGTGGTTGGCCTGCTGCCGGCGCTGCTGGCCTTCTACGTGCGCCGCCACGTCAAGGAGCCGGAGATCTGGGTCAACCAGACCGAACGCCTGAGCTTCACCCAGACCATGGGCAAGCTGTTTGGCTCGCATGCACGCAGCACCCTGGTCGGCCTGGCCTTTGTTACCGCCGCGATGTGCGGTTACTGGGGCCTGTTCACCTGGATCCCGACCTATCTGGCAACTCCGGTCGCCGACGGCGGCCCCGGCCTGGACATGGTCAAGTCCACCATCTGGATCGTGATCATGCAGGTGGGTGCGGCGCTGGGTTTCATCACCTTCGGCTACATCGCCGATGCGATCGGCCGCAAGAAGGCCTTCATGTTGTTCTTCGTTGCCTCCGCACTGACCGTGCCGGTGTTCGTGATGATCAAGTCGCCGATGGCGCTGATGGCCTTCGGCATCGTCGTGGCCTATTTCGGCACCGGTTTCTACAGCGGCTTCGCGCCGACCTTCGCCGAGATGTTCCCGACCACGGTGCGCGCCACCGCGCAGGGCTTCGTCTACAACGGCGGCCGCGCCATTGCCGCCATCGCACCGGCCTTGATCGGATTCCTCGCCAACCGCTATGGCGTGGCCAGCGGGCTGATGGCCACCGCCGGCTTCTTCGCGCTGGCCGCGGTGATCGTGCTGTTGTTCCTGCCCGAAACCAAGGGCGCCGAGCTGACCTGATTGCAACAACGGAGTAGAGAAATGCCGATCATCCAAGTGACCCTGGTGCAGGGCCGCGACGAGCACAAGGTGCAGCGCTTCATCCGCGAACTGGCGCGGGTGGCGCATGCCGAACTGGATGCGCCGATGAGCGCGATCCGGGTAATGGTCAACGAAGTGCCGCCGCAGCGGTTCGCGGTAGGTGATGTGCTCAAGAGCGATCCGCTGGACGGAGGCAAGCCATGAGCGGGCCGGTGCTGGACAGCGCGGCGATCGCCCGGCACGGCGCCGAACTGCATGCCGCGCTGCGCAGCGGCGTTGCCGTCGAGCCGCTGAGCGAGCGCATTCCCGGCCTGGGGCTTGCTGATGCCTATGCGATCTCCAACGACCTGCTGGCACGGCGCCTGGCCGATGGCGAGCGCGTGGTTGGCAAGAAGATCGGTGCCACCTCGGTGGCCGTGCAACGCATGTTGAAGGTGGACCAGCCGGACTTCGGCTTCCTCACCGACCGCATGCAGGTCGGCAACGGTGGCGTGCTGGCCACCGCCGGCATGATCGCGCCGCGTGCCGAGGGTGAGATCGCCTTCCATCTCAAGCGCGACCTGGTCGGCCCGGGCATCACCCACCACGACGTGTTGGCAGCAACCGAGGCACTGTCGGTGTGCTTCGAGATCGTCGACTCGCGCATCCGTGACTGGCGCATCGGCATCACCGACACGGTGGCCGACAATGCCTCGGCCGCGGCTTATGTGCTGGGCGAACTGCGGGTACCGCCTAAGAACCTGGACCTGGGCACGCTGGGCATGGTGGTCGAGAAGAACGGCGAGCTGGTCGCAACCGGTGCCGGTGCCGCCGCGCTCGGCTCGCCGGTCAACTGCGTGGCCTGGCTGGCCAACACGCTGGGCCGGCTGGGTACGCCGCTCAAGGCCGGTGAAGTGATCCTCTCCGGTGCCCTGGTGCCGCTGATCCCGGTGGCTGCCGGTGACCACATGCGCGTGCGCGTCGGCGCGTTGGGCAGTGCCGATATCCAGTTTGCATGACGCCTGCTTCCTCCCCCACATTGAACGACAGGAGTTCTGCATGACCCTGAAAGCGGCCATCGTCGGTCCCGGCAATATCGGCACCGACCTGATGATCAAGATCCTGCGCCACGGCAAGCATGTCGAAATGGCGGCGCTGGTTGGCATTGACCCGGCGTCGGATGGTCTGGCGCGCGCGGTGCGCATGGGTGTGCCCACCGTCGCCACGGGCGTGGCGGGGCTGATTGCGTCGGAGCTGTTCGCCGACATCGACATCGTGTTCGACGCCACTTCGGCATCGGCCCACATCGCCAACGATGCCCTGCTGCGCAAGGCCAAGCCGGGCATCCGCGTGGTCGACCTGACCCCGGCGGCGATTGGCCCGTACTGCGTGCCCACCGTCAACCTCGAGGACAACCTGGACGCGGCCAACGTCAACATGGTCACCTGCGGCGGCCAGGCCACCATCCCGATGGTGGCGGCGGTGGCCTCGGTGGCCAAGGTCAAGTACGCCGAGATCGTCGCCAGCATCTCCAGCAAGAGTGCCGGCCCGGGCACCCGCGCCAATATCGATGAATTCACCGAGACCACCTCGCGTGCGATCGAGACCGTGGGCGGTGCTGCCGTCGGCAAGGCCATCATCGTGCTCAACCCGGCCGAGCCGCCGTTGCTGATGCGCGACACCGTCTACGTGCTCAGCGAGCTGGCTGACACCGCTGCCGTCGAGGCTGCGGTCAATGCCATGGTCGCGCGCGTAGCCGCCTATGTGCCCGGCTACCGGCTCAAGCAGCAGGTGCAGTTCGAGGTGCTGGACGAAGCCGTCAACGTGCCGGGCGTGGGCCCGACCACCGGTTTGAAGACCTCGGTCTTCCTGGAAGTGGAAGGTGCCGCGCACTACCTGCCGGCCTATGCCGGCAACCTCGACATCATGACCTCGGCCGCGCTGGCCACCGCCGAGCGCATCGCCGCCGCGGTGCTGGCCAAGCGCGACGCCGCGTGAGGAACAAGCATGACTGACAACAAGCTCTATATCTCCGACGTCACCCTGCGCGATGGCTCGCACGCCGTGCGCCACCGTTACAGCGTCGACCAGGTGCGCAGCATCGCCGCGGCCCTGGACAAGGCCCGCGTCGACTCCATCGAAGTGGCACATGGTGACGGCCTGCAGGGGTCTTCGTTCAACTACGGCTTCGGCGCGCACAGCGACGTGGAGTGGATCGAAGCGGCCGCCAGCGTGGTGTCGCACGCGAAGATCGCCACCTTGCTGTTGCCGGGTATCGGCACCGTGCACGATCTGAAGAACGCCCATGCCGCTGGCGCCCGCATCGTGCGCGTGGCCACCCATTGCACCGAGGCCGATATCTCGCGCCAGCACCTGGAGGCCGCCAATGCCCTGGGCATGGATGCGGTGGGCTTCCTGATGATGAGCCACATGACCACGCCGGCCGCGCTGGCGGTGGAAGCGCAGAAGATGGAAAGCTACGGCGCCTCCTGCGTCTACGTGGTGGATTCCGGTGGCGCGCTGAACATGAATGATGTGCGCGAGCGGGTCAGTGCGCTGCGTGAGGTGCTGCAGCCGGCGACCCAGATCGGCATCCACGCGCACCACAACCTGTCATTGGGCGTGGCCAACTCCATTGCCGCGGTGGAAGCCGGTGCCATCCGCATCGACGCCAGCCTGGCCGGGATGGGCGCCGGTGCCGGCAACGCGCCGCTGGAAGTGTTCATTGCCGCTGCCGAGCGCATCGGCTGGAACCATGGCTGCGACCTGTACACCTTGATGGACGCGGCCGACGACATCGTGCGCCCGCTGCAGGACCGGCCGGTGCGGGTGGACCGCGAGACCCTGGCACTGGGTTATGCCGGGGTCTACTCCAGCTTCCTGCGCCACGCCGAGACGGCATCGCGCCGGTTCGGCATCAATACCGTCGACATCCTGGTCGAGCTGGGCAAGCGCCGCATGGTCGGCGGCCAGGAAGACATGATCGTCGACGTTGCCCTGGACATGCTGCGTGCGCGCGGCGAACACCCGCAGGAGAAACTGGCATGAGCCTGGACCGTTCCCTCATCGAGGCCTGCGCGCTGCAGCTGCTTGCCGCCGAGCAGGAAGTCCGCGAGGTGGTCAAGATCACCGATGCGCACCCGCAGATTGGCGTAGCCGATGCCTATGACATCCAGGAGTGCCTGCGTGGCATGAAGCAGGCCGCCGGCGTGCGCATCGTTGGCATGAAGATGGGCCTGACCTCCAAGCCGAAGATGCAGCAGATGGGCGTGGACACGCCGATCTACGGGTTTCTGGGTGACGACAACGCGGTGGACGACGGGGCCGTGGTCGATACCGCGCGCCTTATCCATCCCAAGGTGGAAGCCGAGATCGCCTTCGTGATGCGCGATGCCTTGGCCGGCCCCGGCTGCGACATCGCCAAGGTGCTGGCCGCCACCGACTACGTGGTGCCGGCGATCGAGCTGATCGATTCGCGCTACGAGAACTTCCGCTTCGACCTGCCCAGCGTGATTGCCGACAACACCTCCGCATCGCGCTATGTCCTGGGTTCGCGCCCCACTGCGGTGCAGGGGCTCGATCTGGAGACCCTGGGCGTGGTGATGGAGAAGAACGGCCAGGTGGTGGAGGTGGGCGCAGGCGCAGCGGTACTCGGCAATCCTGCCGAAGCGGTGGCGATGCTGGTCAACATGCTGGGCGAACGCGGCCAGGCGTTGCCGGCCGGCAGCGTGGTGCTGTCCGGTGCGATCACCGCGGCGGTGGCGGTGGCTGCGGGAGACAACGTGCTGGTGCGGGCCGATGGCATCGGTAGCACGTCGATGCGCTTTGTCTGACTTGCCATGGCGGGAGCGACAGCTTGGTCATTCCCACGCAGGGTGAATGACCAGCTGAAAGCGGGTTGGGGAATCAGGACCAGCGATTTTCCACAGTAAAAACGGCGTCATTTCGACCGGCCTTTCCCGCAAGGGCCGGAACGGTGTTCTGTTGCCCTGGGAGGGGAAAACAATGATCAGCAACAAACAACTGACGGCACTTGCCGTCACCACAGCCTTGGCGGCGATGCCGCTGAGCGCACTCGCGCAGGCAATGGATGCCACGGCGATGGAAGCGCGGATGCTGCAACTGGAGCAGGAAATGCAGCAGATGCGCGCCGAGCTTCAGCAGTACCAGCAACGCGAATCCGCCAACGCGGCCGCATCGCCTGCGCCCAGCGCCAGCGCGCTGGACGCAACCCGCGTGGTTACCGCAGCAGCACCGGCGGCGCCAGTGGCGACCCTGCCCAATGCCATGCCGGGCACGAAGTTCTCCTTCGGTGGCTTCATCAAGCTGGACTCGATGTATACCCGCACCAGCGACGGCGAGATTGCCGATGGCTCGGCCGGCCGCCTGTTCTACTTCCCGGGCGCGACCCCGGTCGCCGCTGAAGGCAATGGCCGCAGCGCCAGCTATACCGACGTACACGCGCAGTTCTCGCGTTTCTGGTTTGGTGCCGATACCACCACGGATAATGGCGACAAGCTCAAGGCCTATATCGAGGCCGACATGTATGGCGGCGGCAGCAATGCGTTTGCCGGCAACGAGGTCATCACCAATACCTATGCATTGACCCTGCGTCAGGCCTATGTGAGCTGGAACAACTGGCTGGCCGGCCAGACCTGGTCCAACTTCCAGGACGTGGCGGCATTGCCGGACACGGTGGATTTCACCGGTCCGTCGGAAGGCACCATCTTCTCGCGCCAGGCGCAGCTGCGTTACACCCGTGGCGCCTGGTCGTTCTCGGCGGAAAACCCGCAGACCACGATCACCCCATTTGCCGGCAAGGGCGCACGCTTCAACAGCGGTGCGGACACCGTGCCCGACCTGACCGCACGCTGGAGCACCCGGGGCGACTGGGGTCACTTCACCGCCGCCGCGCTGCTGCGCAGCTTCCGTTACGACGGTGATACCGAAACCGGCGCAGCGCTGAGCATGTCTGGCCGCTTCAACATGGGCGCCAACGATGACCTGCGCTACATGGTCAGCGGCGGCAGTGGTGTGGGCCGCTACCTCGGCTTCGCGCTGGGCAGCGACACCGTGCTGGACGAGCACGGACGCCTGCATGCGATGGATGGCTATGGTGGTTTTGCCGCGTGGCGCCATGCATTCACGCCCAAGCTGCGTGGCAACCTGGTGTACTCGGTGGCGGTGCTGGACAACGACGCCGCACTCACCGGCTATGAGGTCACCGAGAAGGCGCAGTCGGTACGTGCCAACCTGATCTACTCGCCATTCCCGAAATTGGACCTGGGTGTGGAACTGAGCCACGCCACCCGCCGCATCGAGAACGGTGAAGAAGGCGACATGAATCGCCTGCACACGCATGTGAAGTACAACTTCTGAGTGCCGCCGGGCGGCGCGCGCCGCACGGTTTGATACAGGCGGGCTGGGGTACCATCAACCCCGGTCCGTCTTTTACCTGCCCAATGCGTACCTCGCAAACCCTGCCGTTGTTTCCGTTGCACGCCGTGTTGTTGCCGGGTGCGGCGCTGAACCTGCGTGTGTTCGAGGCGCGCTATCTGGATATGGTGCGCGAATGCGGGCGCAGCGGCAGCAGCTTTGGCGTCTGCCATATCCTGGCCGGGGAGGAGGTCGGTGCGCCGGCTACCCCGGCCGCCTGGGGCGTGGAGGCGTTGGTCGAGGATTTCGATGTGGGCCCGGATGGCGTGCTGGTGCTGCGCCTGCGCGGTGCCCGCCGCTTCCATGTTGGCAGCACACGCGTACGTGACAACGGCCTGGTGGTTGCCGAGGTCAGCTGGTGCGAGCCGGATAGCGACGACGAGCTGCAGCCCGAGCATGGCCTGCTCGGCACCCTGCTCGAACACATCCTGGAACAGGCCGGTGGTGAACATGCCGGGGCCGGCCCGGCACAGCTGGATCAGGCGGCGTGGGTGGGTTGGCGGCTGGCCGAACTGTTGCCGCTGAGCGAACAGCAACGGCTATGCCTGCTGCAGGAGAACGACCCGCAGCAGCGCCTGGATCGGCTGTTGCAGTGGATCCCCGATTTCGACGTGCCCGAGCAGGAGCTGTAGGCAGGCGCCGTGCTGTCCCTTTGTAGTGGACGTGCCGAGCCCTGCCCGGCAGTTGCAATGCGGGGATGAAAGCAGCGGAGCAGGGCTCCGCTGTCCATCACGGCTGCGGCTTGTGCCGGATCATCAGCACCGGCAGGCCGGTCTCGGGCTGCACCTGCTGCTGGGTTTCCATGCCATCCAGCGATTGCTTGAGTGCATCCAGCGCCGGGTCCACGCCACGCAGCGGCCGCCACATGCCGAACAGCTTCAGATGCCGCTGGTAGCGCAGGGTCTGCGCGCTGCCCAGCCACACCGGTGCCTGGCCGGGCTCCAGCCGTACCGGCGAAGGCCATAGCCGCAGTGCATACACTTCATCGGCGCGTTTGCCGGGGTGCAGCATCAGCAGCGCCTCGACATTGGTATCCAGCGTAGCGGGCAGCACCGGCACATCATTGGGTGTTGCTTTCATGTCCAGCATCAGCAGAGCCTGCTGCCAACCGGCCTGCGGCTGCATGCGCCAGCCATTGGCCTGCAACTGCTGCTGCAGATCAGGCAGCGGGCCGGCCACCTGCACGTCCAGCGGCCAGCGCTGGTCATCATCAAAATCGTTGCGTCGTGCGGGCAGCTCGCGCCAGCCGTCCTGCCACCAGTGTGCGCTGCTCATCAGCCGGGGGGCCTCGGCGGCGGGTTCGAACTTGGCCAGTTTTGCAGGTACGTTGCGGGGTGCATACCAGAACCCGGCCAGCGCAAAAACGCCATAGAACAGCCAGGCTACCGGTTTGACCCAGAACGAGCGGTTGAAGCGCCGCCGGTAGGCCACGCCCAGCAACAGCAGCCAGAAAATGCCGAACAGCATGCCGCCGATCACGTCGCTGACCCAGTGTGCGCCCAGGTAGATCCGCGCAAAACCGATCAGGGTGACCACGATGCCGGAGACCAGGTAGGGCCACACGCGGGTGCGCCCCGGCAGCTCACGGCCGATCAGCACCGCAAAGAAGCCGAAGGTGATGGTGGCCATGGTCACCGCCACCGAAGGAAAGCCGAAGCCGCTGCTGGCCGACGGCGGGCGCACCACGTCCACCGTGGCCCCCAGCAGCTTGGTCAGGGCCAGGCCGAAAGCCAGTGCCGCCAGCCAGTGGAAAACTGCCATCCAGCGCCGCCGCCAGGCAAGGTAGCCCATGCCGGCGGCGATGGCCGGCAGCAGCACCTGCCAATCCGCCAGCGAAGCCAGCGCGGCCATCGGGTAGTCCGCCAGCGGGTTGCGCAGGGCCAGCATCAAGCGGTGCACGGCCAGGTCCAGTGCCAGGGGCTCACCGTGGCCCACAACCACCATCAACAGCACGAACCAGCCCCAGCCCAGCACCAGCAGCATCAGTGCCAGCATTGCCAGCGGCACCGATTCACGGCGCTTGGGGTCGAACAGATCGGTCAGCGAGCGGCCCAGCAACTGCGGATGCCGTTGGGACCACGCCAGCAACCGGGCCAGCCAGACATCCATGCGGGCGGCCGACCAGCGGTAGCTGTACAGCACGATGGCCCAGACCAGGCCCAGCATCGCGCCCAGCAGCGCCACCACCAGGAACAGGCGCCCGGCCACTGCCGCCACGGCGTCATAGGCCTGGCCCAGTGCCCAGCCCGGCAGCAGGAACAGCACCGCCCACGACAGGCAGGCCAAGCCGCTGGCCTTGAGATAGTTGCGGAACGGCATGTGGGCGATACCGGCGATGGCCGGTACGAAGGGCCGGATCGCGCCCACGTAGCGGGCGACGAGGATGCTCTTGAAGGCATTGCGGCGGAACATCAGCTCACCGCGGTCCAGCAGTTGCGGGTAGCTGCGGAACGGCCACACCAGGCGCAGGCGGTTGCCCCAGCGCCGGCCCACCCAATAGCTCAGGCCATCGCCGGCAAAGGCGCCCACGGTGGCGCAGGCTACCGCATAGGGGCCGGACAGCTCTCCCATGCCGATCAGTACGCCCACCGCGATCATCAGCGGCAATGCCGGGACGATGGCGCCAAGAATGATGACCGCATCGCAGAAGGCGATGGCGAAAATAACGGCACCGGCCAACACGGGGTGGGCGGCGATCCACGCAAGCGTGGCGTCGATCCAGGAAGAATTCATCGGCCGATTATAGAGGGAAGGCTTTTCAGACCGGCGTCAGGCGACAGGGTTCCGTACGCGGGGCGCGCCCACCGTTCACGCGCCATGCCGGTGGATGAAGGCGGGCTGCCCGCTAGAATGCATGCATGGTAGAAACACTCCCCAACTCCTCCGTTATCGCCCTCAAAGCCGATAGTTTTGGTCGCATCCTGCTGGTTCAAGGGGCACAGGGCCGTTTTGTCCGCCGCGACCTGGGGGCCACACCGCTGTGGCTGCGGTTGCCGGCATGGTGGCTGGCCCGTCGCGAGGCGCGCGCGCTGGCCAAGCTGGATGGCATGGAGGCGACCCCGCGACTGTTGGGCTGGGATGGCCGCTGGCTGGACCGCAGCTACATGGAAGGGGCGGCCATGTACCAGCGCCCCCCGCGTGATGACCTGGCTTACTTCCGTGCCGCGCGGCGCCTGCTGCAGCGCGTGCACCGGCATGGCATCGCCCACAACGACCTGGCCAAGGAGGCCAACTGGCTGGTCCGCGAGGATGGCTCGCCGGCCCTGATCGATTTCCAGCTCGCCGTGTGCGGCAACCCACGCTCGCGCTGGATGCGCCTGCTGGCGCGTGAGGATCTGCGCCACCTGCTCAAGCACAAGCGCATGTACTGCCCGCAACGCCTTACCCCGGTGGAGCGACGCGTGCTCAAGCGCCACTCCTGGGTCCGCGAGCTGTGGTTTGCCACCGGCAAGCCGGTCTACCGCTTCGTCACCCGCCGCATCCTGCATTGGGAAGACAACGAAGGGCAGGGCCCCAAGCCCTGAGCTGTCACTGCAGTGCCTGCGCACCGCAGTTGACGGTGTATCAGTGCAGCTGCAGCAGTTGCTTGCCGACAAAACGTCGTTGCGCGTCGAAATCGTAGGCAAGCACAAGCTGGCCGTCGTCGGCACAGGCATGGCAGCTGCGCAACGGGGTGCTGTAGCGCAGGCGCAGGCCACCGTCAGGCAGGGGATCGCTGCCGACATTGACCGCAGGTGCGAACGGCCCCGATTCCGGATGTTTGGCGGCAAAGGCTCTATAGGCATCGGCTGCGCGGGTGCTGTCATCGAGCACTTCCTCGTCCACATCGATGGCCAGGCCATTGGCATCCACCAGCCAGGTGCCCTGGTTGGTATTGGCGCGGAACGGGAACTCCAGGGTGGCTACGCCGACACCGTCCACGTTCTTCCAGGAGCTGACATAGCCTGGCTTGCCCTGGGCCGACAGGGTGCGGGCCGCGGCCAGGGCGGCGGCCGATGCGCCGCTGTCGCGCAGGGCCTGCAGCAGGCAGGCATCACCGGCAGTGCTGCTGCGGCAGGCTTCCACCGAGCCGTTCCAGACTGCATCCGGGCCGATGCGGGTGGCTTCCTCGCCCAGACCGGTGGTCTGGGTGGTGACATCCTTGGCCGGGGCCAGGACCTCGGCCGCGGGTTGCGGCCTCTGGCAGGCAGACAGGGCCAGTACGAGCAGCAGGGGCGTACTGCGGAACAGGGTGTTCATCGGTGGATCCTTGCGTAAGAGCCCCACCAGTATCGGTGGCCTGCATGAACACAAAATGTCGCGCGCGTGGGAAAACGCAGCCCGCGTGTGGCAGGGATGGGCGGCATAATGGCGGCCGCCACACCCTGCTTCCGGAGAACGCATGAGCAGCCTGCAAGGCAAGACCCTTTTCATTACCGGTGCCTCGCGTGGCATCGGCCTGGCCATCGCCCTGCGCGCGGCGCGCGACGGTGCCAATGTCGCCATTGCCGCCAAGTCGGCGGTGCCCAATCCCAAGTTGCCCGGCACCATCCACACTGCCGCCGAAGCGGTCAATGCTGCCGGTGGCCAAGGTCTGGCGCTCAAATGCGACATCCGCGAAGAAGACCAGGTCAACGCTGCGGTGGCGGCAACCGTGGACGCGTTCGGTGGCATCGACATCCTGGTCAACAATGCCTCGGCGATCTGGTTGCGGGGCACCCTGGATACGCCGATGAAGCGTTTCGACCTGATGCAGCAGGTCAACGCGCGCGGCAGCTTCCTGTGCGCGCAGGCCTGCCTGCCGCATCTGCTGCAGGCACCCAATCCGCACATTCTCACCCTGGCACCACCGCCCAGCCTGGATCCGAAGTGGTGGGGGCCGCATACCGGCTACACCCTGGCCAAGATGGGCATGAGCTTCGTGACCCTGGGCCTGGCCGCCGAATTCGGGCCGCAGGGGGTGGCGGTCAATGCCTTGTGGCCGCGCACGGTGATTGCCACCGATGCGATCAACATGAT
>DKPB01000063.1:0-267 GCA_002471015.1 Stenotrophomonas sp. UBA7346 | reverse complement strand
CACCGATGCGATCAACATGATTCCGGGCGTGGACGTGGGGGGATGCCGCAAGCCGGAAATCATGGCCGATGCTGCCCATGCGGTGCTGACGCGGCCGGCGGCTGGTTTCAGCGGGCAGTTCCTGCTGGATGACGAGGTGCTGGCGGAGGCAGGTATCACCGATCTGTTGGGCTACGCGATGGACCCGACTCGCCCGCTGATGCCGGATCTGTTTCTCTGATGGCCATCGCCGCCAGCGGCGATAGGTAGGTAGTGCCGAGCCATGCT
>DKPB01000002.1 GCA_002471015.1 Stenotrophomonas sp. UBA7346 | reverse complement strand
TCACCACGTCGCCCACGGCGGTATAGGTGGCCTTGTCAGCGGTCTTGGCGATGCTCAGCGACGGGCTCGGTACCAACGGTGTGGTAACCGTACTGTCATCGGAAACCGATGTCGTGCCGCCTGCAGGCGTTCCCGTGGCGGTCGCCACATTCACTACGGAGCCAGCGTCGAAGTCGGCCGCCACTGTGCTGTAGACGTTGCCAGTACACGCGAACGTCTGCGTGGCATTGATACCAAGCACAGTGATCGAAGTGCAGCTGAGCCCAGGCAGTTTCGGATCGGAGATCGTGACGTTGTTGAGGATCGCCCCCCCGGTATTGCGAACGCTGAATCCGTAGGTGATGGTCGACTGATCAGCTGCCAGAACGGCATTCTTTGTGAGTTCCAATGCCGGCGTTGAAACCGGCGTAGTCACCGTACTGCTGCAGTCGCTGCCCGACGGGCATGCCGCATCACCACCGCCACTGATGGTCGCCGTATTGGTCACATTCGCCGCGGCCGCAGCCGTTGGCGTCACCGGGATGGTGAAGCTGGTATTGCTGCCCACCGCCAGGCCCGCAGCGATGGTGCAGGTCACCGTCTGGCCCGAGGCGCTGCAACCGGCCGGCAACGTGCCGATGGTCAGGCCGGCCGGGATCGGGTCGCTTACCGCCGTGGCGGCAGTGGTCGCTGCGGTACCGCCGTTGTTGATGGTCAGCGTGTAGCTGGCCGGCACACCCACGATGAAGCTCGCCGCACTGGCGGTCTTCACCACTTTCAGCTTCGGTGCATTGACCGGCGTGGTCACCGTACTGCTGCAGCCCTCCTCTGCAGGACAGGTGGCGTCGCCGCCACCGGTCACGGACGCCGTATTGGTCACACTCGCCGCTGCCGCTGCCGTCGGGGTCACCGGAATGACAAAGCTTCTGGTCCCATTGGTGGCGGGCAGGCCCGCGGCAATGGTGCAGGTCACCGCCTGGCCCGAAGCGCTGCAACCGGCCGGCAACGTGCCGATGGTCAGGCCGGTCGGAATGGTGTCGGTAACGGTCGCAACTGCAGTAGTTGCTGCCGTACCAGTGTTATCCACTTTCAAGGTGTAGCTGGCGGCTACGCCAACCACCATCGGCGAAGTGCTTGCAGTCTTGGTGATGTGAAGCTTCGGTGCGGTAATCGGATCCGAATCGCGTGCGGTGCAGACGTTGCCGGCAAAACTTATGGTCGTGGTTGCGTCACTGTCCGTGTCGGTGCAGCTGGTGCCCGGATTGGTAACACCCGTGGGCGGGGTGAGCGTGACGGTGTTGGTCGCGTTCTGCGCGTGTGCAGCCGAGCCAGCGAACAGGCCCGCGATAGCCAACACGCCAACGCACGCGACTCGGTTGAAACCGACGACGATCTTCTCAGCAAACACACGCAGCTCCGATGGGCTTTCCCAGCCCAATGCAAGCGCTCCCCCCTACGCTGGAGCGGCTAATCCCGAACGCAAACAAACCCCCAAGGCGATAGCCTTGGCCTGGTCGGAGTCACAGGTGCTTGCTGGTGCCGAAAACGGGAATTCCCCTTCGCACTGCCGTCCCCCCAGTCCGCGCAGGCCTTCACGCCACAACCACACTTGAATTTACAAATCAAGAGCAGAAGTGACGAGGCATCACACTTTGGGCCGGATCCTAGCCAAGAAGATTTTTTTCACGATGAAGAAAGCTTCACGAATGTACAGGCCACCCCGAACTCTCCAGCACGCCGTGTGGACGGCCTGAGAAGGCATGCCAGCCCGGCAAAAGCCGCCACACCTTGGGGTTTCAAGAGCGTGCGAATGATTTCGAACCCGGCCGGCGACTGTCCACACGCGCGAACAACGTGAAAATTCCCTTCACGAAAGGGAATGCCAGATTAATTTCGTGAATCAACGCACATTTTTCACCCGAGGCAGCTGAACGAGGAATACCCACGCCCAGCGCGCTCGAAGCGCCGCATTGCACGGCGCTTGCTCCCACAGTCGGCTGCGAGAGCCCGGCGGCGCAGTCGCCACCGGAATGGTTTCAGACCATCACACGCAACGGTGATGCCAATAGCAGCAGATCAACCCAGGCCAGTGGCCCTGTCCAATTCTTCACGCATGCTACGCAGGAACAAGGGGTCGGATAGATAGGCAACATTGAGCCGCGTCCAGGGCGATACCTGGTCCGCGTCCAGATTGAAGAAGGCACCAGGCGCCAACACCACGCCACGCTCAAGCAACCGCGTCGTCAACGCCCGGGTGTCATCGATGCCACCGAACCTGGCCCAAAGATACAGACTCTGTTCGGGCGCATTGAATACCGTGGCACCCAGCCGTTGCAGCACCTCCAGGCCTTCTGCGGTGGCAGCGCGGGTGCGGTCCTGCAGGCGACTGACATGGCGCAGGAAATTGCCTTCGCGCAGGATGGCTTCCAGAACGCGTTCGCCGTACTCACTGCTGCCGATATGCAGCAGCATTTTCAGATCGGCAAGCTCTTCGATGCGCGCGCTCTCGCCAGCGATGAAACCACTGCGCAGGGACGCCGACACGGACTTCGAAAAGCTGCCCACATACAGCGTGTTGCGGAACTGCGCCAACGAGGACAACCGCAACGCGGAGTTCGGTTTGAAATCCGCCATGGCGTCGTTTTCGACGATAAGCACGTCATATGCCGCTGCCAACTCCAGCACCCGTTTTGCCACCACCGGCGCAACATCGGTACCGGTGGGGTTGTGGGCGGTGGTCTGGATGAAGAATACCCGCGCCTTTGTCTGCTGCAGGGCCAACTCCAGCTCAACGAGGTCGGGGCCATCGGCGCGACGATTGATCGCTACTGGCTTGGCACCATGCAACTGCAGCTTGCCATATAGCGGGTAATACCCGGGTTGTTCGACAAGCACGGTATCGCCAGGTGCAACATAACGGCGAATGATCAGATCAAGCGCATGGTTGGCTCCAAAGGTCGTCACCAGCTGGCGGATGCCAAGCTCCATGCCATGTGCGGCAAGTCGCCGAACCAGCTGCTGGCGCAACGGCTGGTAGCCATAGCGGTTGCCATAGCGGAACAGCCCCCCCACCGAACGCACCACCTGCCGATGGAAACGGTCAAGACGCATGTAGGTCAGCCAATCCACCGGCGGGAAGCCTTCGGCCAGATGCGAACGCCCCGGCTCACGGATGGCCTGTTGCCGCATCAGCCAAAGGGTATCGATTACCCGGCTGTAACCCACAGGCTCCTCATCCTCTTCACGTTCCGCAGGCGCTTCCACGCCGCGCACGAAGAAACCCTTGCCGTGCCTGGGCTCGACCAGCGCCCGCTCACCGAGCAGATCAAATGCCGATATGACCGTATTCTTCGAATAGCCATTCAGGCGCGCGTACTCGCGCAGCGACGGCAGCTTGTCGCCCGGCTTGAGGATCCCCGCCAATATCTGCCGTCCAATATCCATGGCGACCTTTTCGGCCAGTGAGATCTTTCGCGGTTCCGAGAGCATTTCGTTTCCAGGGGGAGTTCGTCCGCAGGGACTGTATCCACCGACCAACAGCCTCGGTAAGAGCATAAATAAGCATTTTCTGTCAGAGAAATCTGACTGTGTTCTCAGCAACTGTTCTATCCAGCTGTATCTGTAAGTCGTGGGATATGGCTCATCGCAGCGCGCCTTGGCTCGGTCATCGTGAACGCTTCCCAGCCTGTCCACGGAAGCCTTGTGAGCGCGTACCTCCCCACTCCCCGCATCTGCAGAAGCCACCTGCCTGGAAACCAGCCGGCACCCACCAGGGTGCACATGACGATTCGCGTCGATGCCTATGAGCACTGGCCCGCCCCAAGCGCAAGCGGCTTTCCCGTTCCGGCAGCATCGCGCAAACGGGGGCAGCAATGATGGACGCAAGAAGCACGGAGCTTGACCGTGTTCGCATCATCGAGGTGGGGGCGCGTCGTGGTCTGCAAAGCCAGGTCAAAGCACTCGACCCGATTGTGCGGATGAACCTGGTGGAGCTGCTTGAGATTGCGGGCCTGCGCGAGGTCGAAGTGGGCGCTTTCATCTCGCCACGCTGGGTGCCGCAGCTTGCGGACACCGCCGCAGTGTTCACATTGCTGGGTGGCTCCCAGGCCAACCGCATCCGCTCGGCGATGGTCCCCAACCTGAAAGGCCTGGAAATGGCAGTTACTGCCGGCTGCCGTGACATAACGGTTTCCTCGGCGGCAGCCGAGCCCTACTGTCGTGCCAACTTCAACTGCAGTGTCGCCGAGAGCATGCGTCGTGCCGATGAAATATCAGGCTATGCCCTTGGGTTAGGAATCCAGGTACGCGCCACATTGTCGGCCATTGTCGATTGCCCCTTCAGTGGACCGGTTGCACCGGGTGAAGTGGTGCGCAAGGTAAAGCAGTTCCACGACATGGGCTGTCGGGAGATCTGCCTGATCGACTCCACCGGTACCGGCACACCTGCATCCATCGGCGAGCTGCTGCGTGCCTGTGCGGCCGAAGTTCCCATGGATGTTATCGCCTGCCACTTCCATGACACCTTTGGCCTTGGTATCGCCAACATGGTGGAAGCGCTTGAACACGGCGTGCGAGCCTTCGACACCGCCATCTCAGGTCTGGGCGGTAACACCTACTATCCGGGGGCGGCCGGCAGCCTGGCAACCGAGGATGTTGTCTACCTGCTTGGGGAACTTGGCATCCATACCGGCGTGGACATAGAAGGGCTGCTGCTGGCCGCCGACTACATCGACGTAGTGCTGGAGCGGCGTACCGAATCCCGTGTCGGCCGCGCCCTGCGGGCCCGCCGCAAGCACCGGGCCAGCGCATCCGGCAACCCGCAGGGGTGAATCGCCTACACTGCGCAGCGCGCACTCCTTTGGGGGCTGCGCAGTGCTCACCCCATTGTCTGTTGAAGGCGCCGCAAACGCCAAACCACGGCACGTCCAGGCAGCACCGGAGCCCGAGCCACCTGGGCTACCGCAAGCGCCGCGTCACCGTATCCCGGATCATTCACAACAGCATCCTCTCGCCCGCTTTCGAAGGAGCGGGCGCGGCATCGGCGCCTCTCACGCCTGGCGTGCACCCTGGCCTATCGCGGTGGCCGATCTACGCGCGAGCTCGATGAAAGCGCGCACGTAGTCAATGCCGCTGTCGGCTTCGCGCGAACCCAGAAAGATCTGTTTGGCAACCCCGCGCGCGCCCAGCCGTACCGGCACCACATCCATGCGGGTGGCGTACTCCTCCACCAGCCAGCGCGGCAATGCCGCCACGCCCCGGCCGCTGGCCACCATCTGCAGCATGATGTCGGTGGTCTCGATGGTCTTGTGGCGGCGCGGCGTCACGCCCGCAGGCAGCAGGAACTGGCTGTAGATATCCAGGCGCTCGATGTCCACGGGGTAGCTGATCAGCACCTCGCGGGTTAGTTGCTGCGGCTTGACGTAGGCCTGCGATGCCAGCGAATGGCCCTTGGCCACCACCAGCACCTGCTCGTAGTCGAACACCGGTTCGAAGCTCAGACCCGGCTTGTACAGCGGGTCAGGCGTCACCAACAGATCAATCTCGTAGCCGAAAAGCGCACCGATGCCGCCGAACTGGAACTTCTGCCGGACGTCCACATCCACGTCAGGCCAAGCCGCCAGATAGGGGGAAACCACCTTCAGCAACCACTGGTAGCAGGGGTGGCATTCCATGCCGATCCGCAGCGCGCCGCGCTCGCCCTGGGCGAACTGGTCCAAGCGTTCTTCGGCAAGCGTCAGTTGTGGCAGTACTCGGTTGGCCACCGCCAGCAGGTACTGGCCAGCCTGGGTCAGCCGCAGGCTGCGGCCTTCGCGCAGCCATATCTCCGTGCCCAACTGCTGCTCCAGTTTGCGGATGCTGTGGCTCAACGCTGACTGGGTCAGGTTCAGTACCCCGGCAGCAGCCGTCAACGACCCCTGCTTCTCGACCTGCTGCACGATGCTCAGATGGATGCGCTCAAGCATATGGATGAGAATTATTCATGGATTAGTGAAATAAGACCATTTTACGTCATGGAAACCCATCGCTAGCATCAATCCCACTTCGGTAGATCCGGGAACGAGCAGATCCATTTCCAATGAAACCGCACTTGAATCCTCCACTGCGCGCTGTAGCCGTTTCTGGCGGCATGCAGCGTCCCTCCAGGGCGGTGTCGTTGGCCGAGCACCTGCTCGGTCTGGTCGGCGAACAACTGCACTGCGAGCAACGCCTGATCGAGCTGGGCCAGCTGGCCCCGCAACTGGCCGGTGCGCTGTGGCGCTCGCAGTTGCCCGATCCGGTGGAACAGCAGCTTGCAGCCGTGGAGCAGGCCGACATCCTGATTGTGTCCACGCCGGTGTACCGCGGGTCCTATACCGGGCTGTTCAAGCACTTCTTCGATTTCGTCGACCAGAACGCCTTGATCGACACCCCGGTGTTGTTGGCCGCCACCGGCGGCAGCGAGCGCCACGCCTTGATGATCGACCACCAGCTGCGGCCACTCTTCAGTTTCTTCCAGGCCCGCACCTTGCCGCTGGGCGTCTATGCGACCGACAAGGACTTCCTGGACTACCGCCTGCACGACGAAGCACTGATCCAGCGGTCCCAGCTGGCCGTCCAACGTGCCCTGCCGCTGCTGGAACTCAAACGCCATACACAGGCAGCCGCGGCCGCCGTTGCCGCCGCCTGATAGAGCCGGCCTCACCCCGAGCCAGCGCATTGCCGGCTCTCCTCCACCCGCAGAACCTACGGTAGCCGCCCGCGATGAACGACACCTTTGAATTCCACATCAAACGCCTGCGCTTTGATGAGAACTACCAGCCATCGGACAGCACCCGCCTGACCACCAATTTTGCCAACCTGGCACGCGGCAGCAGCCGTGAGCAGAACCTGCGCAATACCCTGAAGATGATCGACAACCGCTTCAACAACCTCGCGCACTGGGACAATCCCAACGCCGATCGCTATTCGGTCGAGCTTGAGATCATCTCCGCCGAGATGTCGGTAGGGCCGCAGGCGGACGCTGTGGTTTTCCCGTTGATCGAAATACTGAAAACCACCATCGTCGACCACGCCAGCAACACCCGCATCGACGGCATCGTCGGCAACAACTTCTCCTCCTATGTGCGTGACTACGACTTCAGCGTGCTGCTGCCGGCCTATAACGACGGCCGCAGCAGCTTTGCCGCACCGGAGGATTTTGGTGACCTGCACGGCAAGCTGTTCAAACACTTCATGAATTCGCCGGCCTACAAGCAACACTTCAGCAAGCCGCCGGTGATCTGCATCAGCGCGTCCAGCAGCAAGACCTACCACCGCACCGGCAACGAGCACCCGGTATTGGGCGTGGAGTACCTGCAGAACGCGCTTTCCTCCACCGACCAGTACTTCGCCAAGATGGGCATGCAGGTGCGCTTCTTCATGCCGCCCAATGGTGCGGCGCCGCTGGCCTTCTACTTCTGCGGTGACCTGCTGGGCGACTACAGCGACCTGGAGCTGATCGGCACCATCAGCACGATGGAGACGTTCCAGAAGATCTACCGGCCCGAGATCTACAACGCCAACTCCGCCGCCTGCAGCGTCTACCAGCCCAGCCTCAAGCACCAGGATTACTCGCTGACCAAGATCGTCTACGACCGCGAGGAACGCAGCCAGCTGGCAGTCAAACAGGGCCGCTACACCGAAGCACACTTCATCACCCCGTACCGCGACGTGCTGACGCACTGGGCCGCGAACTGCGCCGCCTGATCAACCGTACAGAACTGAACTGAACAATCCACCATGAAAAAACTATTGCCAACGTCCACCGCCGGCAGTCTGCCCAAGCCTGCGTGGCTGGCCGAACCGGAAAAGCTCTGGTCCCCCTGGAAGCTGCAGGGCGATGAATTGGTCGAGGCCAAGCAGGACGCCCTGCGTTTGTCGTTGCAGGAGCAGCAGCACGCCGGCATCGACATCGTCAGTGATGGCGAACAGACCCGCCAGCACTTCGTCACCACCTTCATAGAGCACCTGGACGGCGTGGATTTCGCAAAGCGCGAGACGGTGAGGATCCGCGACCGCTATGACGCCAGCGTACCTACCGTGGTCGGCGCGGTGAGCCGGCAGAAGCCGGTCTTCGTCGAGGACGCCAAGTTCCTGCGCCAGCAGACCCGGCAGCCGATCAAGTGGGCCCTACCCGGCCCGATGACCATGATCGACACCCTCTACGACGCACACTATCGCAGCCGCGAGAAGCTGGCCTGGGAGTTCGCCACCATCCTCAACCAGGAGGCCAGGGAACTGGAGGCAGCGGGCGTGGATATCATCCAGTTCGACGAACCCGCCTTCAACGTGTTCTTCGACGAAGTCAATGACTGGGGCGTAGCCACCCTGGAACGCGCCATCGAAGGGCTCAAGTGCGAAACCGCGGTGCACATCTGCTACGGCTACGGCATCAAGGCCAATACCGATTGGAAGAAGACCCTGGGTTCGGAATGGCGCCAGTATGAGGAATCCTTCCCCAAGCTCCAGCAGTCCAGCCTCGACATCATCTCGCTCGAATGCCAGAACTCGCACGTGCCGATCGACCTGATCGAACTGGTGCGCGGCAAGAAGGTGATGGTGGGCGCCATCGATGTGGCAAGCAACACCGTCGAGACCCCCGAAGACGTGGCTGCCACCCTGCGCAAGGCATTGCAGTTCGTCGATGCGGACAAGCTCTACCCGTCCACCAACTGCGGCATGGCGCCGTTGCCACGGCAGGTTGCCCGCGGCAAGTTGCATGCACTGAGTGCCGGCGCGGAAATCATCCGCAGCGAGCTGTCAGCCTGATCCGAGGTTAGCGCCCATGTGCCGAGCGCGCAGCTATCGGTGACCTGCGCCTTGCCGTGGGCCTGCCCTTCCTCGGTTGGTGGGCAAGCCCAACCCAACTCCAATCCTGAGGAGGCGGGGACGGGACGTGGTGAAGTGCCCTTCCGCATAGCGGATCGTCGGCTTCCTGCTGCGGCCTGCACTTTTTCCCGGATCGTCTCTCACATCGGGCTTCTACACGCTGTGGGCCGCTGATGCGTCGCGCGCCTTTTGTGCGTCCGAAGAAAGCCCTGCGCAGCCGGCTTCAGCGCACCGCATTGATCCACTGCAGCCAGCAATCTCTCGACGGGATCGATGCACGGCTGCACCTCTGCAAGGACACCGCTTCTGCGCCAAGCATGAGCGGGCGCTACAACCGCGCGGACGACGCCATGGCGTGCTTCCTTTCCAGCAGGTTGATAAGTGGGCCCTTCAGAAAGCACCTCCCTCCGTAGGAGCCTCCATACCACCCCCAACTGCCTCGGTGGCAACGCCTGACGAGCTCGAAGCAGCACCCCAACATCGCAGGCCAGAAACCCCAAGGCCGTTGCAAAGCAACTTCCTCGTATCGATCGCCCCTCATTGTCCTCACTGTAATAACGGATGGCCCACAGCACGGCACGCCACCGACGGGCTAGTAGTTGCCCTCAGCCCCCTCCAGCCAGGCATCAAATACCTTTCGGGCAATAGGCGCAGCAGCGCGCCCGCCGTAGCCGCCACCCTCGACAGCAACTGCAATGGCAATCTGCGGGTCATCCGCCGGGGCAAAGCCCACGAACAGCGCCCTATGCCGGAGATGCAGGGGCAAGCTTCTGGGATCGACGGCAGCGATCCCTTTGCGGCCTACAACCTGCGCGGTTCCCGTCTTCCCCGCCATTGGGTAACTGGCCCCGATGGCTGCACGCCATGCCCCGCCGCCAGGACGCATTGTTGCTGCCATCCCATCACGAACGGCTTGTACGTTCCCTGCGTTCGGACTGATGGGCTTGCTTGCCCTCTCAGGCACGGCCACCCAGTCGCCATCAAATCCAGCCCGCTGCCGGGTAACCAACTGCGGTTGCCGGAGCCAACCATTGGCTATGCCCGACACTGCCCGTACCAGCTGGAGCGGCGTCACCTTCCAGTCCCCCTGACCAATGCTGATGTTGACCGTATCCCCCGGGTACCATTTCTGCTTCCTTCTACGCAGCTTGTCGGCAGGCGATGGGAGGATTCCATCAATCTCACCAGGCAGATCTATGCCAGTAACCTGGCCAAATCCGTAGTAGCTCATGTAGCTGTCGAGTCTTTCAATGCCGAGGTCCAGCGCCAACCTGTAGTAGTAGGTGTTGACTGATTCGGCAATCGACTTGCTCAGGTCTGTCCAGCCATGCCCACCGCGATGCGAATCGCCCCAACCCCTCGAGTAACCGGGCAGATGGAACATACCGGTTGAAAGGACCCGGTCTTGCGGGCGCCTGAGCCCCGCATCCAGGCCGGCCAGTCCTATGAGCGGCTTGATCGTCGAGCCCGGTGCAACGCCACCAAGTACAAGCCGATTGAACTGGGGCCGCGAAGGGTTGGAGTTCAGGGCGGCGAACTGTTCGTGTGTGATCCCGCCCACGAACAGACCCGGATCAAACGAGGGGAGACTGACCATTGCCAGGACCTCCCCACTTCTCGGATCCATCGCAATGGCGGCACCTTCCTGATCAGCAAACGCCTCAGCCATGACACGTTGCAGCTCCACGTCAATCGACAGCTGCAGGTCCTTGCCCGCATGCGCGGGCACGCGGCCCACTGTGCGCATCGGCCGACCGCTTGCGTTTATCTCGACCTGCTCATATCCAAATCTTCCATGCAGCGCCTCCTCGTAGTAGCGCTCGATTCCGGTTTTTCCTACGTAAGGCAGAAATGCCGCCTCATCGCCAATACGCTCCATGTCGGCCTCATTGGGTCGGCCTACATAGCCGATGACATGCGCCAGAAGATCGCCATAGGCATATCGGCGAACCAGATGGGACTGTAGTTCAACCCCCGGGAATCGCCAGAGGTCCACTGCAAACCGGGCCATTTCCTCTTCCGTCAGTTGACTCTTCAGTGCAACCGACGCCCCCCGCCTGCGCAGCTGTAGGCTCTGATTGAAGGCTTGAATGTCGGACTCGGCAAGCGGAATGACTGACGAAACCTCGCTGAGCATGGTCTTGATATCGGAAACCTGCTCCGGATTGACGACCAGTTGAAAGGAGGCAACATTGTCTGCAAGCAACCGGCCTTTCCTGTCGTAGATGACGCCTCGAGCCGGGATCACCGGAGCGGGCCGGATCCGATTCCGGTCGGAGCGGGTGGCATATGTTTCGTGATCCATTACCTGCAGCTTGAAGTACCAGCCGCTTAGCCCCGCAAAGCACAAACAGACAGAAATGAAGCCGACCAGTGCACGGGTCCTGAATTGATCTGCACCATGGCGAGACCCACCGTATCCTCGTCGCATCTGAATCCCATACTTCTGGACCCGCACGCCTGCGGCCCCAAGGCCACTACCCCTGCGTGATCGCAGGCGACGCACGAATCATCTCTCACAGCAGATGAGCCCTGGAGCAGCCCGCTGCCCAGGCCCCATCCCCCCACTTCCACCGGACTCGCTCACTCAGCCGCTGGCATCGGCATGACGGGCGTATCTCTGCGCCATCACGGCACAGACCATCAGTTGCAGTTGGTGAAAGATCATCAGTGGCAACAATGCAGGCCCCAGCATTGCACCGGCGAACAGCACGCTGGCCATCGGCACACCGTTGGCCAGGCTCTTCTTGGATCCACAGAACACTATGGTGATGCGGTCTTCTCGATTGAATCCGAGGTACCGTCCCAACCAGGAAGTGAGGCCTAGAATGAGCGCCAGAAGGATGCAGCAGATGACGCCGAGTCCGATCAACTGCCTGGCGTCAACGGCAGTCCAGAGGCCCTCCACAACCGACGCGCTCATCGCCGTGTAGACCACAAGCAGAATGGAACTTTGATCCACGGCGCCCAGAACGTCGCGATGCCGATCAATCCACGCGCCAATCAGCGGCCGCGACAGATGCCCTGCGATGAAAGGAACCAGCAGTTCGAGACTGATGGCGAGTATCGCATCAAGCAAGGACGCGCCTGTGCCAATACGAACCCCCAGAAGCAGAGCGACCAGCAGCGGAGTCAGGACAATACCGAGAATGCTGGATGCGGAAGCACTGCATATCGCAGCTGGAACATTCCCCTTCGCAAGCGAAGTAAAAGCGATGGCCGACTGCACGGTTCCTGGCAGGACGCAGAGAAAGACGATCCCGATGGCCAGTGGTTCTCCCACCAAACCCTGAATCACAGGCCTCAACCCGACGCCCAGCAGAGGAAAGACAAGGAAGGTACATGCAAAAACAAGGATGTGAAGTCGCCAATGGGTCAGCCCGGCGACTATCGCGCCCCTTGAGAGCTTGGCACCATGCATGAAGAAGAGCAGGGTAATTGCGAAGTTCGTCAACCAATGAAACAGGAGTGCCCCCCGACCCGTCGCCGGCAACACAGTTGCAACGACAACTACGGCAATCAGGATGATGGTGAATCTGTCAAAAAATGTTCGTATATGCTGGAACAGCATGACGCTTACCTTGGGAGCAAGGAGGGCGAGACAGTACCTCGCTCCTCGCTTGAGCTTTATCGGTAAACAGAAGTGAACTATCGCCGAAACGACACCAATGCGATTCTGCTGGGCCAGCTCCATGGATTGGACGAGCTGCCGATGCCGCTGTTCGGCGCGCGGGATTCGCTGGCCAATCGGGCAATTTCAGCACTCCACAGCCACCCTTGGGCGCAACTTTCGTATGCGGTGGAAGGCACTCTTACCGTGGAGACACGTCAAAGAAGGCTCATAGCATTGCCCGACAGGGCGGTATGGATCCCCCCCGGGGTTGAGCATGGCGTGAGCGCAAGCGACGGCACCAGGATCGGCAGCATCTACCTGGCAGCCGATCTGCTTCCTGACAGGCGCTGCGGCGTACTGCGGGTAAGTCCTCTGCTTCGCGAGCTCATCATCGAGTTCGGCGATATCCAGATCAACTACGATGCCGGCGGCGCCGACGGGCGGCTGGCAAGCGTCTTGATTGACAGACTTGCCGCTGCCCCGTGCTGCCAGCTCGATCTCCCTTGGCCAGGGCATCCCGGCCTGCGCCGGATCTGCGAAGTGCTTTCAGAACATCCGGGTTCGACACAGCGCATGGCCGATTTTGGTGCCCAGCTCGGCATGAGCGAGAAGACGATGGGCAGACATTTTGTTGCCGAGACCGGCCTAACCTTTCGTCAATGGCGTCAACGGAGCCGGCTGCTGGCATCCCTCCCCCTGCTCGAGGCGGGCATGCGAATAACGGATGTGGCTGTGGAATGCGGTTACGACAGCCTCTCCGCTTTCATTGCTTCATTCCGGGAACTGATCGGCTGTACTCCTGGACAGTATGTTCAGACCCGAAGAATGCGTCGCCAGTCCAACTGATGGATTGCCGCGGGAGAATGCTCCCTCCACTGCGGGACCAGGCGGTCGTCATCAACCGCACCCTGGGTTTGATACACAGGTCCAACTCCAGATCCCGATAGATGCAATACGTGCTTGGGCTTCAGGCAAAACCCTTCGCGTAGCGCAGGCACGTGCATGAACCAGTTGCGTCGTCCAGCGCGGTCACCCTTCTTTGCCATGGGCTGCGCCGGGCCGTAAACACTTCCGGCGAGCAGTTTCATGTGGCCATGCAATTGCAGGGTGAAAGGACACAGGACGTGTCGACGCTAGACCTTTACATGGGTCAAGGCCGCCTACCGATAAAACCTTTCGCCACGACGGCAAATTGGTGGGAACCCAGGGCAAAATTCTGACCGGACGTGCGCAGCTACTACGCAGTGAGGAGGAGTGGAACATCGTGAAAGAGCGGCGCAGTATTTTGCCAAGTCGGCAGAGGGCAACGCATCAGCAGCGATCCAGCGTGGCCAGTACCGCATCATGACGATGTGCCGCGTCCTGAAAGCTGCACGTTATAGCTTCCATCAACGGCTCCAGCAGCTGCTTTCGTCAGGCGCCAGAAGACCGGCATCTGCTGGAAAAGCCGCCGTCATGTCATCGGGAGGGCCTCAGCCCCACGGGCAGCCTTCTGCATGAGGCGGAGATTTGTCTACAAGACCGCGGGGAGCCCATCCCGGATTTCCGCAGGGTTTTGGACGTCCCGAAACAGGCTCGGACTTCAATCTGGCGCGCCCGGAGGGATTCGAACCCCCGACCAATGGCTTCGGAAGCCACTACTCTATCCGGCTGAGCTACGGGCGCATTGTGATCCGCGCGGCAAGGCCGGGCGGACGCGCATTCTAACGGCAAAATGTGCCGCAGGTCTGCCCCCCTGGCAAATTCGCAAGCCATGCCCACCCAACTGGTAACCTTTAGGGCATGAAGCACCCCACCACTACACCGCCGACCGCGGACCTTCGTTCGCGGCTCGGGCACTACTGGAAGTTGATGCGCGCCGACCGCCCGATCGGCACCTTGCTGCTGCTCTGGCCCACCTGGTGGGCGCTGTGGCTGGCCGCCGACGGCATGCCGCCGTTGTGGACACTGTTCGTGTTCACCGCCGGGGTCTGGCTGACCCGCTCGGCCGGCTGCGTGATCAACGACTACGCCGACCGTTGGCTGGACCCGCACGTCAAGCGCACCAAGGAGCGGCCGCTGGCCACCGGCGCGGTGTCCGGGCGCGAGGCGCTGGCCCTGTTCGCCGGCTTGATGCTGGTGGCATTCGCGCTGGTGCTGACCCTGAATGCCCTGACCATCGGCCTGAGCTTCATCGGCGTGTTCCTGGCCGCCAGCTACCCGTACCTCAAGCGCTACACCCACCTGCCGCAGGTCTATCTGGGCATGGCCTTTGGCTGGGGTATTCCAATGGCGTTTGCGGCTATCCAGGGTGAGGTGCCGCCCCTGGGCTGGGTGCTGTACGCCGCCAACATCCTCTGGTCCACCGCCTATGACACCTGGTACGCCATGGTCGACCGCGACGACGACCTGAAGGTCGGCTCACACTCCACCGCCATCCTGTTCGGCGATCTGGACCTGGTGATCCAGGGCATCCTGTATGCCCTGTTCTTCGCCGCGATGGCATTGGCAGGGCAGCGCGCGGGCCTGGGCTGGGCCTATTGGACCGGCATCGCCATGGCGATGGCATTGGTGGTCTACGAATTCTGGCTGTGCCGCAACCGCGAGCGTGAGCCCTGCTTCAAGGCCTTCCTGCACAACAACTGGGTCGGTGCGGTGCTGTTTGCCGGCATCGTCGCCAGCCAGTACCTGGAGTGAAAAAAAGCGGCCCGCAATGCGGGCCGCTTTTGTCTGGCCTGGGTAGAGCGCAGCCATGCTGCGCTGGGGCCTTGCCGGAAATGCCTTGCCGAGCATGGCTCGGCACTACCACCCGGTGATCACATCGCGCCGGCCGACTTGCCCAGCGAGCGCAGCCGGAACGCCGCAATCACCTGCAGCACACCGTATACCAGCGCCAGCGCACCGATCCACAACGAAGTCACGATCAGGCCCGACAAGGGATTGAGGGCGAACATCACGCCCAAGGCCACCGCCAGCAGGCCGCTGAGCACCAGCATCCACTCGCCGCGGATCTGCTTGCGCACGCGAATGGCGAAAATGATGCGGTAGATGCCGCCAACCACCAGCCACGCGGCCAGGAACAGCAGCAGCACACTGGCCGTTGCCAGCGGATTGATCAGCGCCAGCACGCCGAACGCAATCGATACCAGCGCATAGAACACTGCCCAGCCGCGCGATACCGGGGCCGAACCGCTGAACGCGGCCACCAGCACCACCACGCCCTCGACCAGGGCCATGACGCCAAGCCACATCGCCAGCAGCGCGGCAGTACGCACCGGCGACATCACCGTCAGCACGCCGAACACGATGGCCAGCAGGCCGAACAGCAAAACCACCCACCAGTTGCGCGCCAGGCTGCCAAACAGCGAGCCGGCCGGAAAAATCGGGGATGTACCCATTGCAGTCTCCTTTGAACGAAATAGAAGCGCCCTGTCGCCTTCAGTCTAGGCCGTGTCGCATGGCAATGGCATGCGCATGATCAATGCCGGCCCCAGCTTGCCCCCACTCAGGGCACCCGTGCGGCTACCCAGGCATCCACCCGCTGCACACCGGCCCGGCGCAGCGCCCAGGCGGCCGCCTGCAGGGTGGCGCCGGTGGTCATCACATCGTCCACGAGTGCCACATGTGCGGGCAACGCGCCGCCGGCAATGAATGCAGCGCGCAGATTGCGGCGGCGCGCGGCCTGGTCCAACCTGGACTGCGGCGCAGTGGCGTGGCGGCGGTGCAGCCCCTTGCACAGCGGCAGCTGCAGCGCGCGTGCCAGCGGCTTGGCCAGCTCCAGCGCCTGGTCGTAACCGCGCTCGCGCAGCCGCGCCAGATGCAGCGACACCGGCACCAGGGCTTGCGGTCGCTCCGCCGCGGCCAGCGCCTGCACCATCAGCGCTGCCAGCAGGCGGCCGGCCGACAGGTCGCGGTGGAACTTGAAGCGCAGCACCAGGGCGTTCAGCGGCGGCTGGTACAGGAACGCCGACCGCACCTGCTGCAATGGCGACCGGCCGCGTTGGCAGGCGCCACATACGCCGGCGATCTCGTCGGCCGGCAGCGGCAAGGCACAGCGCAGGCAAGCCGCTTCCATCCAGGGCAGATCGGCCGCACAGGCTGCGCACAGGTCGCGGCCCTGCGCACCCGATTCCCCGCACAACAGGCAGCACGGCGGAAACAGCAGCTGCGACAGACGCGCGCCAACGCCGTAAACCAAATTCGTTGACCAAAGGTTGACAGGGCGATTCATGCTGACCAGACTGCGCCGCTTCCGTAGTCGCAACCCTCAGGTAACACCGATGTCTGCTGTCATCCGCCACGACTGGAACCGCGAAGAACTGCTGGCGCTGTTTGCGCTGCCCTTCCCCGAACTGCTGCACATGGCCGCCAACGTGCACCGCCAGCACTTCGATCCAGCCCGGGTGCAGGTCTCGACCCTGCTCTCGGTCAAGACCGGCGGCTGCCCGGAAGACTGCGCCTACTGCCCGCAGGCCCAGCGCTACGACACCGGCGTGGACGCACAGAAGCTGATGGACACCGACAGCGTGGTGGCCCGTGCCCGCGCCGCCAAGCAGGCCGGCGCCTCGCGCTTCTGCATGGGTGCGGCCTGGCGCTCGCCCAAGGACCGCGACATCCCCAAGGTGGCGGCGATGATCCGCGAGGTGAAGTCGCTGGGGCTGGAGACCTGCGCCACCCTGGGCATGCTCGAAGGCCACCAGGCGCAGGCACTGAAAGACGCCGGGCTGGACTATTACAACCACAATCTGGACACCGCACCGGATTACTACGACTCCATCATCCACACCCGCCAGTACCAGGACCGCTTGGACACGCTGGAACACGTGCGCAACGCCGGCATGAAGACCTGCTGTGGCGGCATCGTCGGCATGGGCGAAACCCGCGAGCACCGTGCTGGCCTGCTGCAGGCGCTGGCCAACCTGCCGGCGCATCCGGATTCGGTGCCGATCAACCGCCTGGTGCAGGTGGCCGGCACCCCGCTGCACGGCAGTGCCGAGCTGGACCCGTTCGAGTTCGTGCGCATGATCGCGGTTGCCCGCATCACCATGCCGCGCTCGATGGTGCGGCTGTCGGCCGGGCGTGAAAGCATGAGCGACGAACTGCAGGCGCTGTGCTTCCTGGCCGGTGCCAACTCCATCTTCTATGGCGAAAAGCTGTTGACCACTGGCAACCCGGACACCGAGCGTGACCAGGCCCTGTTCAACCGCCTGGGTATCCAACCCATGCAGGTGGAAGTGGATGCCGATGGCCATGACCACCCCGGCACCGTACACCTGGACATCGCCCCGGCCTGCGCCCGTAGCGCCTGAGCCCCGTACAGCCAACGGCTGCCGGGAATTCTCACAGGCAACCGGGTACGCTAGCCGGCCGCCAGACCATGAATCACTGCCATGGCCCGTCCTGATATCCACGAACGCATCCAAGACCAGCGCAAGCTCCGGCTTGCGCAGGGCCGCATCCGCACCCGGCGTACCATCAATCGCCGCGATGGCGTGCGCCTGGAAGTGGACGGGCGTTGGCTGACCGGGTTCTGCAGCAACGACTACCTGGGCCTGTCGCAGCAGTTCGAAGTGGTTGCCGCCCTGCAGGACGCCGCCAGCCGCGAAGGTGCCGGCAGCACCGCCTCGCACCTGGTCTGCGGCCACCACAGCCTGCACCAGCAGTTGGAGCAGGAAATGGCCGACTGGCTGGGCTACCCGCGTGCCCTGCTGTTCGACAGCGGATTCATGGCCAACCTGGCCGTGCAGCAGGCCCTGCTCAGCGAGGAAAGCGACATCTGCGTGCAGGACCGCCTGAACCACGCGAGCCTGCTTGACGCCACCCGACTGGCGGGTTGCCGCCTGCGCCGCTATCCGCATCTGGACAGCGAAGGCGCCATGCGCCAGCTCAAGAACAGCGGCGACGGCGCCGCCATGCTGGTCACCGATGGTGTCTTCAGCATGGATGGCGACATCGCCCCGCTGCGCTCACTGGCACTGGTGGCACGCATGCAGGAGGCACTGTTCTATGTGGACGACGCCCACGGCATTGGCGTGGTCGGCGAACACGGCCGCGGCTGCGTGGCCGATGCCGGCCTGGGCGTGAATGAGGTACCGCTGCAGTTGCTGACGCTGAGCAAGGCGCTGGGCGGCCATGGCGCGGTGGTGGTCGGCGAGGAAGCCCTGATCCAGCACCTGGCCGAGACCGCCCGCCCCTACATCTACACCACCGCCCTGCCGCCGGCACAGGCCGCCGCCTCGCTGGCCGCGGTGAAGCTGGCACGCCGCGACCACTGGCGCCGCGACAAGCTGACCGAACTGATCGCCGCCTTCCGCGACGGCGCACGCCGCCACGGCCTGGAGCTGATGGCCTCGGAAACCCCGATCCAACCGCTGCTGTGCGGCGACGAAACCACGGTGATGGCGCTGTCGGCGATGCTGGAGCAATCCGGCTTCTTGGTCAGCGCTATCCGTCCGCCAACCGTGCCCGAAGGCAAGGCCCGCCTGCGCGTCACCCTGTCGGCGCTGCATACCGTGGACCAGGTCAAGGCGCTGGTCGACGCCATCGCCAGCGCGCGTGACGTGGTGCTGTACCAGAAGTCCCTGAACACTGTTGCCTGAGAACCGGTTGTAGCCATGCATATCCACGTCACCGGCAGCGGACCGGCCCTGGTCCTGATCCACGGCTGGGCATTGCATGGCGGCATCTTCGCCCCCCTGGTCGAGCGTTTGGCACCGCACTACGAACTGCATGTGGTCGACCTGCCCGGGCACGGCCACAGCCGCGACGATGCCACCCCGTTGCGCCTGCCCTACCTGGTCAATGCCATCGCCAGCGCCACGCCGGCCGCGGTGTGGTGTGGCTGGTCGCTGGGCGGGTTGGTGGCCCTGCATGCCGCTGCCACGCTGCCACAGGTGCGTGGGCTGGCGATGCTGGCCGCCACGCCGCGCTTCGTGCGCGACGGCGACTGGCCCGATGCCGTGGAGCCGGCGGTGTTCGAGCAGTTCGGCCGTGACCTTGAGCAGGACTACCGCGGCACCCTGGAACGCTTCCTCGCCCTGGACGTGATGGGTTCGCAGCATGCCCGCAGCGAGTTGCGCACCCTGCGCGATGCCCTGGTCGAACG
>DKPB01000048.1 GCA_002471015.1 Stenotrophomonas sp. UBA7346 | reverse complement strand
CACCCGGGGCTCTTTGCGGAAAGCCCCGGGTGCGCTGCGCTTACCCGGGCTACAGATATCAACGGCTCGCGCGCTTTCCAATCACTAATCCCGACTCCCCAATCCCCGCACCACCGCAATACGCCGCATGCAAGGCCTGCATCACTCCCAACGCGGGGCTGTCGGCCAGAGTGTAAAAGATGGTCTGGGCTTCACGGCGGGTGTTGACCAGCCCGCCTTCGCGCATCACCGCCAGGTGTTGTGACAGTGCCGACATCGACAGCCCGACCTGGGCCTGCAGTTCGCCCACCGATGCTTCGCCTTCTACCAGCCGGCACAGCACCCGCAGGCGCGCCGGGTGGGCGAGGGATTTGAGCAGCTGCGCAGCCTGTTCGGCATGCGCCTGCATCTGTTCGATATCCATGTCCTGCATGTGCATCGCGGCTTCAGGTCCGGGCTTGTACTTTGGATAGTGCTAGTTTAATTTAGAAAAAACTAAATTAAAAGCCGAGGACTTCCTCATGACCACTTCGCACACCGCCGCGCCGCAGGTGCAGGCCTTCCATGACAAGGACACCGGTACGCTGAGCTACGTCGTCTACGACCACGACGGCGGCATGGCGGCCATCATCGATCCGGTGCTGGATTACGACGCTGCCGCCGCGCGCACCAGCACTGCCTCGGCCGATGCACTGTTGCACTTCGTGCAGGGCAAATTGCTGACCGTGGCCTGGATCCTGGAGACCCATGCCCATGCCGATCATCTCAGTGCGGCGGGCTATCTGGCCGACACCTTGAAGGTGCCGGTGGCCATCGGCCAGGGCATCGTCGCGGTGCAGCAGCGCTTCAAGGCCTTGTTCGGCCTGGGCGACGAGTTCATCGCCGATGGCAGCCAGTTCGACCGCCTGTTTGCCGATGGCGATACCTTCAACATCGGTGGGCTGGAAGGGCGGGTGATCGCCACCCCGGGCCACACCGATGACAGCCTGACCTATGTGATTGGCGATGCCGCCTTCATCGGCGACACCGTGTTTGCCGCCGATACCGGCACCGCGCGCTGCGACTTCCCGGGTGGCGATGCGCACCGCCTGTTCGGTTCCATCCAGAAGATCCTGGCCTTGCCGCAATCCACCCGCATCTACCTCTGCCACGATTATCCCGGCGACCGCCGCGCCGCGCAGGCGCAGACCAGCATCGACGAACAGAAGCAGCACAACGTGCATTTGAAGGGCGGCACCGGCGAGGCCGCCTTCGTGCAGATGCGGCAGCAGCGTGATGCCAGCCTGCCGGTGCCCAAGCTGATCCTGCCGGCACTGCAGGTCAACATCCGTGGTGGCCGTCTGCCCGAGCCCGATGCCAATGGCGTGCGCTACCTGCGCCTGCCGCTGGATCAGATGGGGGGCACGCAATGAGTACCTGGATCAGCGCGCTGGCAGGTGGTGTATTGATCGGGCTGGCGGCGACGCTGCTGTTGTGGCTGACCGGGCGCATCGCCGGCATCAGCGGCATCGTCGGTGGTGTGCTGCAGCCGCGGCAGGGCGAAGTTGCCTGGCGTGCGGCATTTCTGGTCGGCCTGATTGCGGCCGGTGCCGCCTGGTTGTGGCTGGTGCCGGGCGCCTACACGCCGCGGCAAGGCTTTCCGCCGGTGTTGCTGGTTGTTGCCGGGCTGCTGGTCGGCTTCGGCACGCGGCTGGGCAATGGCTGCACCAGCGGCCATGGCGTGTGTGGGCTGGGGCGGCTGTCGCTGCGCTCGTTGGCCGCGGTGCTGACCTTCATGGTCACCGCCATCGTCACCACCTATATCGTGAGGCATGTGGCATGAGCAGTTGGCGTATTCCCTTTGCAGCGCTGCTCGCCGGTGCCTTGTTCGGCCTGGGGCTGGCGGTATCGGGCATGACCGATCCACAGCGCATCCTCGGTTTCCTGGATGTGTTTGGCGATTTCAATCCGGCGCTGCTGTTTGTACTTGGCGGCGCGGTGATGACGACGATGCTGTTGTTCCGGTTTGTACTGCGGCGACCGGCGCCGGTGTTCGCGCAGCGCTTCCATTTGTCGGACGTGCGCAGCATCGATGCGCGCCTGCTGACGGGTGCGGCCCTGTTCGGGATTGGCTGGGGCTTGGCCGGCTACTGCCCGGGCCCGGCGCTGGTTGGGCTGGGTGTGCTGTCGCCGGAGGCGTTATGGTTTGTACCGGCGATGCTGGTGGGCATGCTGCTGCACAAGGTGGTGAGTCGCAGCAGCGGCGCGTAGGTGCGGCGTCCGCCGCGCAGCCGCCGGACCTGCCAGATCCCGCAGAACCCAATCCCAGTGATTCCTGATTGCTTTGGTTTCGATGTCGGAAGCGATGTCAGCTTCGCGGCTGACACCGCTCCTACAGCGCCTGGCGGGCGGGGTCACTCAGTTCCAGCTCGCGCAGCACCACGCTGGCCTGGGTGCGGTTGCGCACGCCCAGGCGTTCGAAGATCGCCGACAGATGGGCCTTGACCGTGCGTTCCTGCACGTCCAGGCGGTCGGCGATCTGCTTGTTGAGCAGGCCTTCGGCAACCAGTGCCAGCACACGGAACTGCTGTGGCGACAGACTGGCCAGACGTGCGGCCAGCTCGCTGTCGTGGCTGGAGGATTGCGCGCGTGAGACCGAGGCTCGCAGCGAGGCCGGCAACCACTGCTCGCAGGCCATGACGCTGCGGATGGCCTCGCGCAGCTCGTTCAAGCCCGAACTCTTGGGCAGGTAACCGGCAGCGCCGTGATCCAGGGCGCGGCGCACCACGCGCGGGTCATCGTTGGCCGAGACCACGATCACCGCCACGCCCGGGTGCTGGGCGCGGATCGCAGCCAACCCGGCCAAGCCGTGATTGCCCGGCATATGCAGGTCGAGCAGGATCAGGTCGGTATCCGGTGCCGCATCCAGTGCCGCCAGCACGCCATCCAGCGATTCGGCTTCGCGCACCTGCAGATCACTCATGGCCTCACTGGCCGCCTGCCGCAGCGCGGCGCGGAACAGAGGATGGTCGTCGGCGATCAACAGGCTGGGCATGGCGCTGGGAACGAGTGCGGAGGAAACAGCAGCCAGTAGATGCGCACTCGTAGTCAAAATCAATCTCCTGTGCGGAAAGCCATGAACCAGCGGATAAGAACGAGGAACCAGAGAAGAACTGGAAAGCACAGGTACGCCAGGTAGCGCATCTGCTTGTCTTTTACTGGTTCCTGTTTTCTCAACACTCGTTGCTGCCTTACTGCGCGGTCCAACCACCGTCCATCGGCATCGCCGCACCGGTGAGGTTGTGCGACTCGCGGCGGCACAGCCATACCACCATCGCGCCGATGTCCTCGGGCAGCGACATGCGCAGGCTGGGCTGCTTTTCCTCCAGCAGGGCGCGCACGCCGTCGTCGCGGCTGCCGCCATTGCGATGGGCCTGGATCTGCGGCTCGATCAACGGCGTTTCCACCCAGCCAGGGCAGACGCAGTTGACGGTGACGCCGCCGCTGTCGCGGCTGCCGGCGGCGGCATATTCCAGTGCTGCGACCTTGCTCAGGCCGACGATGCCGAACTTGCTGGCCACGTACGGCGCCTTGTTCTTGGACGCCACCAGGCCGTGCACCGAGGCGATGTTGACCACCCGGCCATAGCCACGCTCGGCCATGCCGGGCAGGGCGTGCTGCATGGTGTGGAAGGCGGCGCTGAGATTGATGGCGATGATGTCATCCCACTTCTGCGGCGGCTGCTCGGCCAAGGGCGCGGCGTGCTGGATACCGGCGCAGTTCACCAGGATGTCGATGTTGCCCCAGGCCTGCACGGCCTCGAGCATGTGCGCGATCTGGTCGGGCTTGCGCAGGTCGGCATCGAAGTGGCGGGTGTCGACGCCGGCCTCGGCCACGCTCTTGAGCGCGGCCTCGATCTGCTCGGGCGTGCCCAGGCCATTGATTGCCACCCGCGCGCCGGCGCTGGCCAGTGCCTGGGCGATGGCCAGGCCGATGCCCGAGGTACTGCCGGTCACCAGGGCGGTGCGGCCTTGCAGGAAGCGGTCCATGGGGGACTCCGGATGTGATGGGGGGAGGCTGGCAAACGTAGCAGCCGCAACGCTAAAAACGTGTGGTACTTAAGTACGATGAGAGCGGTGCCGGTGCTCTGCTAGGGTGCGTGCATGAGCCAATCCCTACTGCGCGCCGCCTGCGGCCTTTTCGTCGGACTGAGCCTGGCCTCCTGTGCCAGCGGCCCAGCTTCCAAGTCCGTGGAGCCTTCCATGTTCAGCAACGAACTCCGCAGCGAGCATCGCGGCAGCGATGACCTGCTCACCGCCGGGCTGGGCCTGGCCGGCCTGCGCAGCATGGCGCCCCCGGCATTTGCCGACGCCACTGCACCGACCGTGGACGAACTGCGCCGCCGGGCGATGTGGGGCAGCTGGCGCGGCATTGCGGATCTGGCACCGGGTGGCGGTTATGGCGAGCTGTTCGGCAGTCTGCAGAGCGTGCCCGGCCGCGAGTACTCGGCGTTCGCGCGTCTGCCCGGTGCCAAGCAACCGCACCGCGTGCTGGCGCAGGTGCCGGACAACTTCGATACCGTCAAGCGCTGCGTGCTGGTGGCCCCGGCATCGGGCTCGCGCGGCATCTATGGCGCGGTCTCGGTCGCCGCGGCCTGGGGCCTGCCCAAGGGCTGTGCGGTGGTCTATACCGACAAGGGCGCGGGCAGCGATTACTACGATCTGGACGCGCAGATGGGCGTGCGCGCCAATGGCACCGTCGGTGCCCTGGGCGACGTCGATGATCTGGCCTTTGTGCCAGATGCACCGGTCAATGCCGCGGGTGTTGCGTTCAAGCACGCGCATTCCAAGGACAACCCGGAGGCCGATTGGGGCCGGCACGTGAAACAGGCCGCCGAATTCGCGCTGCTGGCGCTGGAGCAGGCCTATCCGCAGGCGGCACCGTTCACTTTCGACAATACCCGCATCATCGCCGTTGGCATTTCCAATGGTGGCGGCGCGGTGCTGCGTGCGGCCGAGCTGGAAGGCGATTGGCTGGATGCGGTGGTGGCGGGCGAGCCCAGCATCTATTCCAGCGGCCCCGGCGCACGTGCGTTGTACGACTACACCACCGAGGCGGCGCTGTTGATGCCGTGTGCGCAGCTGCACATGGGCAACCTGCCACAGCCGCCGATGACGGCCGCGTTGCAGGCCGGTGCGGCCGTGCGCTGCGCCACCTTGGCTGCCGAAGGCGTGATCAGCGGCGCGACCCCGGCAGCGCAGGCCCAGGCGGCTTACGACCTGATGCTGAGCAAGGGCTGGACCGATGCATCACTGCGTGCGGGTGCCTTGTCCACCGGCTTCGATCTGTGGCGCGCGATTGCCGCAACCTATGCCTCGGCCTACGGCCGTTATGGCGTGGGCGAGCATCCTTGCGGTTTCAACTTTGCCGCACAGAACCCGGACTTCTCGCCGCGCGCCGCGACCGCAGTCGAACGTGCGGCGTGGATCTCCGATGGCAGCGGCATTCCGCCGGGCGCCGGCGTTGGCCTGCTCGACAGCAAGGTCGCCTTGCCGGACCTGACCTATGCCGGCCTGAAGTGCCTGCGGGGTCTGTGGGACGGGCAAGGGGAAGATGCCAAGCGTGTGCAGGCCGGCATCCAGGCCACCCATGCCGGTTTGCCGCGCAAGGGCCTGCCGGTGATGGTGGTGCACGGCGCTGATGACGGCCTGATTCCGCCGGCTTTCAGCAGCGCGCCGTATGCAGCGGCGGCCAAGGCTGCCGGGCGCGAGGTGAGCTATTGGAAGGTGCAGAACGTGCAGCACTTCGATGGTTTCCTAGGCCTGCCGGACTATGGTTCGCGCTACCTGCCGCTGTTGTCGTATGTGTATGAAGCGCTGGACCGGGTGCAGGCACGCCTGGACAACGGCACGGCCTTGCCGGCTGATGCGGTGATCGCAACCACGCCGCGTGCGGGCAAGCCGCTGACGGCGGAGAACCTGGCGATGCCGAAGTAAAAGCTTCTACCCCCTCCCTTTTGCGTGGCAAAGGTGAGGGATAGGGAGGGGTTGCTCCAAGCCCCCTCCCTTTTGCGCAGCAAAGGGGAGGGCTGGGGAGGGGTTGGCTTTTAGCTCTTTGCTGTTGGATCTGTGGCTTGGCGGCTTACGCCGCTCCTACGAGAGCCCGATCAAAAGCCACTGATGGCATCATTGCCCGATGCACACCTTGAACTCCCCTTCCCGCGTCATTCCCTCGGCCCTCTACCAGCGCGAGCGCTGGCGCAATGGTCTGGGCTGGACCCGCGAAATCCTGCGTCTGCCGGAGCAGGGCGATTGGCAGCTGCGCCTGTCCATCGCCGAGATCGAACAGGATGCGGCCTTCTCTGCCTTCCCCGGTGTAGAACGTGAGCTGGTGTTGCTGCAGGGCGAAGGCCTGCGCCTGCGCTTTGCAGATGGTCGCTGCGAGACCTTGCTGCCGCCGTATCAGCGCCTGCGCTTCGCTGGTGAGGCGGAGCTGGTGGGCGAGCTGATCGATGGCGTGACCCAGGACTTCAACCTGATGTGGCGACGTGAGGCGCTGCAAGCCGAGCTGCTGCATCGGCCCTTGGTCGGCAACATGCTGTTCTTCACCGAGCCGCAGGCTGCATGGGCGATCCATCTATTGGCTGGGCAGGCCGAGTTCGAGGGTGGCGTGCTGCCGGCGCTGTCGGCCGGTGATACCGCGTGGCTGGGGGCTGGCGAGCGGCAACGCTACACGCTCAGCGGCGGCGGCGAGTTGCTGGCGATACGGCTGACGCCAGCGGCGTAAATGTAGTGCCGAGCCATGCTCGGCATTGGCATTACCGGAAAAGCTTCTGCCGAGCATGGCTCAGCACTACGTTTGGGATTGCTTGTAAGGCCCTTGCCGAGCATGGCTCGGCACTACAGGTGAAGCGTTGTTGCGATCAGTACACGTCGCGGCGATAACGCCCTGTGATACGCAACGCTTGGTGCGCATCGGCACCAATCGCATCGATGATGACCTTGTCCACTGCCGGGGCCATGCCTTGCAGGCTGCCGCAGACCAGGAGGGTGGCGCCGTCGTCCAGCCACTGCCGCAGCACATCGCTGTGTGCGGCCAGTGCGTCCTGCACATAGTGGAACTGGCCGTCATCGCGGCTGAAAACAGTGTCGAGTCGCTCGATGCCGCCTTCGCGCTGCCATCGCTGCAGCTCGGCACCGAAATGGAAGTCGTGGGCGGCATTGCGTTCGCCGAACAGCAGCCAGTTGCGGTGTGCCCCTGCATCGATACGTGCGCGCAGGTGGGCGCGCAGGCCAGCGATGCCGGTGCCGTTGCCGATCAGGATCAGCGGGGTGTCGTTGGCCGGTGGGTGGAAATTGCTGTTGCTGCGTAGGCGCAGATCAATGCTGTCGCCGATCTGCGTGTAGTCGCAGAGCCAGCCGCTGGCCAGGCCGGGTGTGCCATCCGGGCGCAATTGCCGGCGCAGCACCAGTTGCAGGCTGCCTTCGCCAGGCATTGACGCAATCGAGTATTCGCGATGGGGCAGGGGTTTGAGGCTGGCTGCCAACGTATTGGCATCGTGATTGTCGGCGCCATCCGGCAGATAGGAGCGGGCGAGGGCGTCCGCCAGCGTGCGGCCATCGGCCAGCACGGTTGCGGCATCGAACCGGTTTGCCTGCAGCCACTGCATCACCGCATCGGCGGATTGGCGTGGGCCGATCTCGGCGATGTCGCCGGCCTGCCAGGCCGGCAGGGTGCCCGTGGTGGGCTGCAGTTGCAGGTGGAAAACCTTGCCGCCGATGCTGCCGGGGTTGAGTACTTCACGTTGGCGCAGCAGCCAGGGTTGATAGGCCGGTGCGCTCCAATCGCTGGCATGGCTGGCTTCCCCGCCAAGTTGGCCCAGCAGTTGCTGCCAATGGCGCAGTGCGTCGGCATCGGCATTGTCCACTTCCACCGTATCGAACAGCGGTTGCGCGCCGTGTGTGCGCAGCCACTCGTCGAGTTGATGGCCGAACGCGCAGTAGTGCTCGTAGATCTTGTCGCCCAGTGCCAACACCGCGTACTGCAGCTGTGGAAGCTGCAACGGCGTTGGCATCACCCGGCTCAGGAAAGCGAGCGCATGATCCGGCGGATCCCCTTCACCGGTGGTGGCGGCGACAAACAGGGCCTGGCGAATGCTGGAGAGCAGCGCAGCATCAACCTGGTCGATGGCGCGCAGGCGGGTCTTGTGCCCGGCAGCGCGCAGATGCGCGGCGGTGCGCTGTGCCAATTGTTGGGCAAAGCCGGTCTGGCTGGACCACGCCACCAGGATCGGCGGTTCATTGCTGTCGCCGTTGTCGTCATCGCGTTGGCGGGTACACCACCACAGCGCGAAGCAGGCTGCGGCATAGACCACCAGTGCTGCCAGCGCCATCCACCACTGCGATGCCAATGGCGCAGCCGGCCACCAGCGTTCGCCCAGATGCAGGCTCAGCAGCAATAGCGCGATCAGCAGCAGGCCGAGGCCAACAGCGAGATTGCCGAGCAGGGCGCGGGTGGAACGATTGGGGTTCATTGCGTGCTGGCGTCCAGGTGACGCTGGAAGGCGGGCGTCATGGTTTCGACAAGGCCATTGCTGCCACGGGTGATGAAGCGTGCAGCCAAGTCGTGGTCATTGGCAAAGGCCAGGCCTTCTTCGGCACCCATCACGGTAAGCGCGGTGGCCCAGGCATCGGCATGCATCGCATCGCGGGCAATGACCGTGACCGCCGCGGCTGCGCGGCTGACCGGGGCGTGGCTGCGTGGGTCCAGGGTGTGGCTGTAGGACACGCCATCGTGCTGGAACTGATGCCAGCGGTCGCCGGATGTGGCAACCGCCAGATCATCGAGCGCCAGCACGCGCGGTGGGTACTCGGCGCCGGCGTCCTCTTCCGGAGCGGACTCAACCAGCACCCGCCAGGGTTGGCCGTCAGGCTTCAAACCATAACCGTGCAGTTCGCCGCCGACTTCGACCAAGGCAGCATCGATGCCGTTGCGGCGCAACCAGCGGCTGACCACGTCCACGCCATAGCCTTTGGCGATGGCTGACAGGTCCAGTTGCAGGCCGCCGGGTTGCAGCGCGCTTTGGGTCTGCGGGTCGAGCTGCAGCTTGTGCCAGCCGCAGCGTGCGGCGACCTCGGTCAGGCGCGCCGGATCGGGCACCGTCCGTGCACCGGCATCGGCACCAAAGCCCCACAGGGCGACCAAGGGCCCAATGCTGGGATCAAAGGCGCCAGCGCTGCACTCGGCGATGGCGCGCGCGGTGCTCAGTACGTTCCAGAAATCATCGGGCAGTGCCTGCCAGCTGTTGGCCGCGGCGCGGTTGTAGCAACTGATGTCCGAATCCGATTCCCAGGTGCTCATCTGCGCGACCACGCGGTCGAGTTCGGCCTGGATGCCTACATGCAGCGGGTGCAGGTCACGGCTGCGCGCAGCGACCAGCTTGACGCTCCAGCTGGTGCCCATGGTGTGGCCGCCGAGGGCGGCGATGTCGGAGTTGGAGGACATCGAAAATGATCGGCTAGGCGTTGTCCCTTCTCCCGCAAGCGGGGGAAGGTGCCCCGAAGGGGCGGAAGAGGG
>DKPB01000006.1:3188-3321 GCA_002471015.1 Stenotrophomonas sp. UBA7346 | reverse complement strand
AGCGCAGCGCACCCGGGGGCTTTTGGGGGATCAATCAATGCGTTTGGTTGCTGGGTTGCTCCGTATCGGCGCACCCACGCATCGGCAGTCCTTCGTGATATCTGGGTTCATGCGGCCCCGGGTGCGCTGCGCT
>DKPB01000006.1:0-2910 GCA_002471015.1 Stenotrophomonas sp. UBA7346 | reverse complement strand
GCGCTTACCCGGGCTACAACAGCCCGCGGACACGGCTCGCCGGATCCGCATTGAGAGGGTGCAAGGCGCTTGGACGTTGGTTTTGAATCGTAAAGAAATGCGGCGCTCTTTCGATACGTCCCGGCGGGAAGTGGCGGCTGGAATCGGGTTTCCAATCTGCCCCTAGCCATAAGAGGATGGAGCGCCGCTCCTCAATCCCGGGGAAGCGCACAACCTTCGCGGATGATGCTGCAGTCCCTGCCGCATTGGCGCAGGGTTTGGCGCTTCAGCTTGTCCAGATTGTCATTGCCCGTCTTCCAGTGCCACTCCTCGGGGCCGGACGCCACCACGGCGCACTGATCGCCAAAGGTGAACTCCAGGCCGCAGTCTTCGCCACCGGCCGCCTCACATGCAGCAACGGCTTTGTCGCTGGCGTCCTGCGCGGAGCTGCCGTCCACGGTCCAACCCACGACCGAGTGCTTGCCCGAGGCGAACGCGCCCCATTGGCGCGCGTTGTTGTTGCGTTGGGTGTCGCCAACGCCATGTGCGGGCAGGTAAACGGAGTTGTAGGCGGCAGACCCCGGTTGTTGGGCGGCAGCGGTGAGGATGCTGCCGCAGGCGAGGCCAATCAGCAGCAGCATTTGGGTCACTGACTTCATGTCGGACTTCCATAGGCGGACTTCGTTTGATCAGAGCCTACATCCGGTCTGATGAAACTGGAGTTGCTGCCAAGCAGAGATGCGCGCTGCTGCTTGCTGCACACCGGCGTTGTTCCCAAGCGCAAACGCCGCGCCCAGGACCGCATGTACCGCCGCTACCCGGGATGGGTCCGCCTCCTTCCTCAAACGGGCGGGGCCGAGCGACCGACCGCACCTTCGATCAGTACCTCGATCAATGCATGCGAAAACAGGAGTGAGGGTCGGTTTGCCGCGCTGGCGCTCGTCGGAAGCGTTCTCTTGGTTCTCCAGAGTCAGTTGGAACCGCGGCAACAGGCGCTTGATAGCCGCACGTGATGGAAGGGGAATCGTAAAGAAATTATCCGCTGGTTGTGACGTATTCAAATAAAATATCTGTCTGTATCAATGTCTTGAAATTGAGTGTTATGAGAAGTATCGTTTCTTGAATCGTAAAGAAACGAGCGCTGATCATGGCCCGTCCTTCCTCCGTTAGCGTCCTGCAACTGCTTGATCTGCTTCAAAGTGGCGATCCGGTGCCGGCCGGCGAGTTGGTCGAAAAGCTGGCCGTTTCCCGCCCCGTGTTGTCGCGGTTGGTAGCGGAAGCCGGTGACCAGGTGCGCCGGGTTGGCAAGGCGCGCGCCACGGCCTACGTGGCTGCTGCGCTGGTCCGGCCCAACAGGTGGCCGCTTTACCGCATGGGCCCGGAAGCGAACATGGAAGAGCTGGGTACCTTGCTTGCGTTGCGTGGAGACCGTTTTCTTTTCGAGCCCACGGGTGATCGCCCGAACCTCATGCGCCAAGTGGATGGTCCGGCGGGCTACTTCCCGGGACTACCCTGGTTTCTGGACGACGTGCGCCCGCAGGGCTTCCTTGGTCGTTCCATGGCGCATCGCCTGGGCCGGGCATTGGGTGTGCCCGTCGACCTGAAGAGCTGGCAGTCACGCGACAACCTGCTCGGCATCCTGCACGGCGGCACCAGTATCGGCGACATGCTGTTGGGGCAGGCTGCCATCGACCGTGCGTTGCGGGATGTGGATGCGCCACCGGACCAGGTGGACATGAACCGTCGGCTGGAGATCTATGCCATTCGCGCCAAGGAGGCGCTCGACGGCGAGGATGTGGGCTCATCTCCCGGCGGTGAGCAGCCCAAGTTCACGGCAACCGTTGTTAGCGCTGCCCGTCGTTACGCCGCCTTGGTCAAGTTCGCGCTGCCAGCGGTGAACCCGGTGGGCGCGCGTTGGGCGGATCTGCTCACCTGCGAGCATCTGGCTTTGACCACGCTGCGGGAAGCAGGCGTTTCCGCTTCCCGCACACAGTTGCTTCGCAGCGACGACCACGTGTTCCTGGAAGTGGAGCGGTTTGATCGCACGGACGTCTTGGGCAGGCGCGGCTTTGTTTCGCTGTTGGCGTTGGATGCGGCCTTCGTAGGCGAGGGAACACGTGACTGGGGTGTGGCTGGCGAACAGCTTGTCGGCCAGCGACTGATCACCCAGGACGCCGCCGAGGCCATGGCGCGACTCCATTGGTTCGGCAGGTTCATCGGCAATACCGACATGCATCTTGGCAACATCGGTTTCCACCTGATCGACCGTGGCCCGCTGCCGCTATGCCCGGCCTATGACATGTTGCCGATGTATATGGCGCCATCCGCGCAGAGTGGAAATATTCGCGCACTGGCACCGGTAAGCATCAATGCGCCGGGCAGGAGCGGACAAGCGCCGTTCATTTCCTGGGCCGCGCGGGTGGCGGTGCAGTTCTGGCAGCAGGTAGCCGAAGCAGAGGTTGCCGCAGACATCCAGGCAGTGGCGCGGCAGAACATGGACGTAGTCAGCCGCTACGCGCAGCGCTTCGGTAGCTGAAAAGAGCGCGGGTCAGCGTGACTGCTCCGCATCGAAGACCAGAGTCGACGTCGGCTGTGTCGAAGAGGTTTGTCGGTCGCACGACCAGAAAGCGAATGTTCCACGCCAGACAGCACAGACAGTAACTGCGCCGGATAGCTCGCCCCATCTTCAAACGCGCATGCACAACTGACGGTGGCAGCAGTCCCCGATGGTGCTGCCCGGCCGCAGCAGCCGTTACAATCCGCGCATTCCCCTGCGCTGCAGACGGAATGACAGGGAAGCATCGTATTGGTCAGTTTGGGGTGTGCATGAAAGTCCGGATTCTGTGGGTGTCGTTGTTGATGGGTTTGTTGTTGGGCTGCACGCAGGCGCCAGCCGACGATGCGCAGGGCTCAGCTGCCCCTGCGGCAGCA
>DKPB01000005.1:15024-15588 GCA_002471015.1 Stenotrophomonas sp. UBA7346 | reverse complement strand
GCGCGGCCGAGGCCCGTGCCATCGTCAGCGAACAGAACGCGCAATGGCGCCAGGCGCGCGCACCGGTGCCGCAGCCGGCGGTGGCCGATGCGGCAGTGAACAACCGGCCGACAGCCACTGCTGGCGCCGCCAACAGCGGCGCCAGGCTTGAGATCGCGCCGGCGGTTGCCGGGGCACAGCAGACAGCAGGAATGACGACCGGGCTCGACGCCGGTGGTGAGGGTGATATGGCAGCCAACGAACAACTGCAGCAGGCCCGCGAGGACCTGGCCACGCGCGATGCGGAGGTGCAGGACCTGCGCGAGCGGGTGGCTGAACTGGAAAAGCTGCAGAAGCAGCAGCAGTCGCTGATCGCGATGAAGGATTCGGACCTGGCGGCTGCCCAGCAGCGCCTGGCCGAAGCCGGCAAGCGCGAGGCGGGCGGCTCCTCGGCATGGGTATGGCTGCTGCTGGTGGTGGCGGTGTTGGGGGCGGCAGCCTGGTTGCTGTCGCGGCGTCGCAAACCCTCGCCGTTGCCGCGTGAGCCGCGGGCCGATTTTTCCGCCGATGCGCTGGCGGCGGCAC
>DKPB01000005.1:0-14847 GCA_002471015.1 Stenotrophomonas sp. UBA7346 | reverse complement strand
CCGATGCGCTGGCGGCGGCACTGCCGGTATCCGCAGCTGCTGCAGCTGCGCAGGACGACGTGCCGCACATTGACGAGGATGCAGAGGTGACGCCGGCACCGGATGTGTGGGACGCGCCACAGCCGGCCGCCGAGGCGCATGAGGTGGTTCCCCCGCAGCCGTATGAAGAACCGATGCCGGCATGGCTGAAGTCGGTGCCGGCGCCGGTGGCTGAGCCTGCACCGGTCACGCCAGAGCCCACCTTGCTGTTCGAGGCCTCGCGCAGCTACGAGCTGCGTGACCCGGCACCGCCGCAGGCCGGTGAACCGGCCGCTGCCGAGGAGGCGCGCTGGCTGGCAGGCGACATGGCGTCGCTGGCCCCGCTGAACCCGGCCCCGGCTGGCCGCGAGCGGCTGGAGCTGGCCATTGCCTACCTGGACCTGGGCGATGCCGAAACTGCCCGCACCCTGCTCAACGAAGTAGCGGCTGGCAGTGACCTGCGTGCCCGCGCCGAAGCGCTGGAACTGCTGGGCAGGCTGGGCTGAGGTGGCGATGAAGCGCGAGCGCGGCATCGACTATGTGGAGTTCGCCTCGCGCGATCCGGCGGCCAGCCGCAGGTTCTTTGAACAGGTGTTCGGCTGGACGTTCGAGGACTACGGCCCGGACTACACCGCCTTCGATGATGGCCGGCTGCAAGGGGGCTTCTTCCGTGGCCAGCCGCTGACCGCATCCGCCGGTGCGGCGCTGCTGGTGTTGTATGCAGAACAGCTGGCACCGGTGCTGGAACAGGTGTTGGCGCACGGCGGTGAGCTGGTCAAGCCGGTGTTTGCCTTCCCCGGCGGTCGTCGGTTCCAATTCCTGGAGCCGGGCGGCAACGAGCTTGCGGTCTGGTCGCAACGCGACAGCGATTGAGTGGCCCTTTTCCCGCAGCAGCGGAACAACGAGGTTTGATGATGCGTTACGCGCTGGGCGTGGAATACGACGGCAGCGACTTCAAGGGCTGGCAACAGCTCGGCGAGAGTGGCTGTGCCAGTGTCCAGGCAACCCTGCAGGATGCGCTGTCCTCGGTTGCCGATGCGCCGATCAGCGTGGTCTGCGCGGGGCGCACCGACGCCGGCGTGCATGGTGAGTGCCAGGTGGTGCATTTTGACAGTGACGTGCCTCGCCAGCCGCGTGGCTGGACGCTGGGTACCACCACGCGGCTGCCGCCCTCGGTATGCGTACGCTGGTGCGTGCCGGTGGCCGATGATTTCCATGCGCGCTTTTCTGCCCGTGCGCGCCGTTACCGGTATCGCATCCTCAATCGGCAGGTGCGGCCGGCCTTGTACCGGCAGACCCTGAGCTGGGAGCGGCGGGCGCTGGACGCCGATGCCATGCACCGCGCCGCGCAGGCGCTGCTGGGCGAGAACGACTTCAGCTCGTTCCGCAGCATCCAGTGCCAGGCCCTGCATGCGCGGCGTGAGTTGCAGGCCATCAGCGTGCGTCGCCATGGCGAGGTGGTGGAAGTGGAGGTGCAGGCCAATGCCTTCCTGCACCACATGGTGCGCAATATCGTCGGTTCGCTGATGATGGTGGGCGCGGGTGAAAAGCCTGAGCAGTGGATCGGGGAAGTGCTGGCCATACGTGACCGCAACCAGGCCGGTCCCACCGCGCCCCCGCAGGGCCTGGTTTTTGTTGGGCCACTGTATGCTGACAACTGGCAACTGCCCGCGGAGGTGACCTTGTGAGCCGTACGTTGTTCCGTACCCGCATCAAGTTCTGCGGCATGACCCGTGCCGGGGATATCCGCCTGGCCAGTGAGCTGGGGGTGGATGCCATCGGCTTCATCTTCGCCAAGGGCAGCGTGCGCCGCGTGGCGCCGTCCGAGGCGCGTGCCATGCGCCAGGCGATCCCGCCGATGGTGGATGTGGTAGCGCTGTTCCAGCACAACAACCGCGAGGAAGTCCGCGAGGTGCTGCGGGCGGTGCGGCCAACCCTGCTGCAGTTCCATGGCGACGAGGACGATGCCTTCTGCCGCAGTTTCAACCTGCCCTATCTGAAGGCCATCGCCATGGGCGGGCGCGCCGATGTCACCGCGCGCGGACTGCAGCAGATGTACCCGCATGCGGCCGGCTTCCTGTTCGACAGCCATGTCGCCGGTGGCAGTGGCGGCACCGGGGTGGCGTTCGACTGGTCGCAGATTCCACCAGGTGTGCACCGCCCATATCTGTTGGCCGGTGGCATCAAGCCGGACAACGTGCATGACGCCATCCTGGCAACACTGCCCTGGGGGGTGGATGTGTCCAGCGGCATCGAATCCGCGCCGGGCCTGAAGGACGGCTACAAGATGCGCCAGTTCGTCGAGGAAGTGCGGCGCGCCGATGCGGCCGGCGAGGCTGAACAGGCAGTTTGAGTGTGCTGTCGATATTTTGACACCCGACCGCTGGGGCAATCCCTTATGATGCGGACAAGGGTGGATATACAGCTGCGCGGAATGCAGCTGCGCGGTGACAACCGCAGTCCGCCGGGGACCACAGGGAAAGGAGTGCATGGCGGAATTTCTGGAAGTAGCGCTGTCGTTTCCGACGCTGCCTTACAGCGTGGTGCTGTGTTTTGCGGTCATCTACTGGATGCTTGCCGCCACCGGCATTGTTGACGACGGTGGTATCGGCAGTGGCGATGGCGCCGATTTCCATAGCGGGGAAGACGGTGCCACCGGCCTGGCTGGCATGTTTGCGCGTATCGGCCTGGGTGGCGCGCCCACCATGCTGGTTGTGTTGCTGCTGGCCTTTTTCGGCTGGAGCTTCACCTATCTGACCCAACTTTTTTTCCTGCAGTCCCTGCCGCCTGTGCTGCGCTGGGGCATTGGTGCCGGCGTGGCAATCGCCGCACTCATCCCGGGTGCGATTGTTTCTTCCTGGGTGCTGCGCCCGATCCGGCGGCTATTCATGCGGCTACGGCCGGTGGCGCAGGAATCGATCCTGGGCAAGAGCGGGCAGGTGACATCGCCGGAAGTCACCGACCTGCTCGGCTATGCCAGCGTCGATGACGGTGGCGCTGGCCTGATCCTGCAGGTGCGGGCGCGCCCGGGTACGCGCTACCTGCGCGGGGAGCGCGTGCGGCTGGTCCAGTACCTGCCACAACAGAATCATTACCTGGTGGTCGGCGAAGCCGAACTGCCGGCATTGGATGCGTCACTTTCCCAGCTTTCACGCGACAAGGAGATCAACTGATGGATTTGGCTTCGCTGGCACCGCTTGTCATAGGTGTGGGCATTCTGGTGGTGTTTCTGCTGGGCCTTGCCGGCCTGTTCAAGGCCTTCTACAAGAAGGTGGACCAGGGCACCGCGTTGATCGTCAACGACATGAGCTCGCAGCCCAAGGTGCATTTCACCGGTGCACTGATCGTGCCGGTGCTGTACCGCGCCGAGCTGATGAAGATCAGCCTGATCACCCTGCAGGTGGATCGCCGTGGCAAGGAAGGCCTGATCTGCCGCGACAACATGCGTGCGGACATCACCGTGGCCTTCTACCTGCGCGTCAACGAAACCCAGGCCGACGTGCTGCGCGTGGCCAAGGCCATCGGTGCCGATCGTGCATCGGACAAGAACGCAGTGGACGAACTGTTCAATGCCAAGTTCTCCGAAGCGCTGAAGACGGTGGGCAAGAAGTTCGATTTCACCCAGCTGTTCGAGAAGCGGCAGGAGTTCCGCGACGAGATCATCGCGGTGATCGGCAACGACCTCAACGGCTATGCGCTGGAAGACGTGGCCATCGATTACCTGGAACAGACGCCGAAGAACCTGCTGGACCCCAGCAACATCCTCGACGCCGAAGGCATCCGCAAGATCACCGAGCTGACCGCCGCGCAGAACGTGATCACCAACGAGCTGGCGCAGAACGAGCGCCTGGCCATCACCAAGAAGAATGTCGAGGCCACGGAGGCCACCCTGGCGCTGGAGCGCCAGCAGGCCGAGGCCGAGGCACGGCAGAAGCGTGAAGTGGAGACCATCCGTGCCCGCGAGCAAGCCGAGACGCTCAAGGTGCAGGAAGAACAGCGCCAGCTGTCCGAGAACGCACGTATTGAAGCGCAGCAGCTGATCGACATCCGCGACCAGAACCGCCTGCGAGAGGTGGAAGTGGCCGAGCAGAACCGCCAGCGCGCTGTCGCCATCGAAGTGGAACGTGTTGCCCGCGCACGTCAGCTGGAGCAGGTCACCACCGACCGCGAGGTGCAGCTGCAGGGCGTGGAGCGTGACAAGGTGGTCGAGCAGGGCAAGATGGACGTGGCCAACATCACCCGCGAACGCATCTCCATCGACAAGACCGTGGCGCAGGAAGAAGAACGCATCAAGGAAGTGCGGCAGGTGTCCGAAGCTGATCGCCTGAAGCAGGTAGCCATCCTCGAGGCCGAGGCCGAGGCACAGGAAGCCCTGCTCAAGCAGGTCAAGGAGGCCGAGGCGGCCGAGGCTGCCGCCAAGCACCGGGCGGTGGAGATCACCACGCTGGCGCAGGCCGAGTTCGATGCGGCCGGCAAGCAGGCCGAAGCCAAGAAGGCGCTGGCCGAAGGTATCCGTGCCGAGCGCGCAGCGCCCGGTCTGGCCGATGCGCAGGTCAAGGAAGCCGGTGCGCTGGCCATCGAGAAGGTCGGCATTGCCGAGGCGCGCGTGGTCGATGCGATGGCCGACGCCAACCTCAAGCAGGGCACGGCCGAAGCCAAGGTGCTGGCCGAGCAGCTGGCCGCACGCGCACAGGGTGAAGAGCAGATGGGCCGCGCCAAGGCCACCGCCACCGAAACCCTGGGCGTAGCCGAAGCCTCGGTGATCGAGAAGAAGCTGTTTGCCGAAGCCGATGGTCTGACCCGCAAGTTCCAGGCGATCGACTCGCTGGGCGATACCGCGCGCGGTCACGAAGAGTTCCGCATGACCTTGGATACGGGCCTCAAGCAGGCCCTGGCCACGCTGGAGGCCGGCAAGGAAATATCCAAGGAGAACGCCGAAGTCATCGCCAGCGCATTGCGCAATGCCGACATCGACATGGTTGGCGGCGACGGAGGCATGTTCGAGAACCTGGTCAAGGCGATGTCGCTGGGCCGCTCGATCGAAGGCCTCACCGACAAGAGCCCGATCGTGCAGGACCTGATGCAGCGTTACCTGGGCGTGGACATGGCCGCACGTGGCAAGCCGGCCCAGCGGCTGGCCGATGACGCGGCGGCAACCGACGCTGGCTGAGTGTGCATGCACCCGTGCGCTGGCGCGCGCGGGTGCGCTGACGGGGCCGCGCCTGCCTGGCAGCGGCGGCCCGCGTGGATGATGGTGCCCGCTCCACCACTGGCCGGGTGGGCGCCATGGCAGGGAACAATCGATGGCTGATACCAACGAGGGCGCAAGCCCGCAGGACACCGCGTCCATTGCTGACCAGGCGGTCGCCCAAGGCGGCGCCTACGAGGTGCTGCGCAAGCGCCTGAGTGATCAGGGCGCACGCCTGCGGCAGGTGGTGGAGGCGATGAACCAGCGCCGCCTGCAGGAGTTCGGCGACAGCCGGATGGAGGTGATCGGGCGCTTCCGCATCCGCACCGAGAACAACTGCGTCGGCCGCGACATCGTCCAGGTTGGCGACGACCTGCTGCTGTTCGGCTACAACGTCTTCATCGGCTTGAAGACGCAGACCCGGGTGGAGGATGTGTTCGGGCTCTACCGCATGGTGGAAGGTGCCGAAGGCTACGACGTCACCCCCGTGGACCTGAAGAGCAGCTTCCTGGCGCAGCCGGGCTTCGTCCACGATTTCGCCGAACTCTACGCCTATTACAAGCATGCCCGCCTGCTGCAGTTGATCGTGCGCGACGGCAAGCTGCTGGCCGCGTTCCAGATCGGCGAACGCAGCAGCGATGTGCGGGTGTTCCGCTGGGCAATGGCGCCCGGTGGCGAACTGACCTATATCGACGCGCGTGGTGAACGCGATATCGCTCTGCCGCCACCGTTCGACTTCGAGTGGACGCGGGCTGGCCGCGACATGCTGGTCAGTGGCCGCTTCCCGCACCTGAACATCCTGGACACCATCTTCGTCGAGACCACCGGCGGTGATCTCACCGTCAAGGTCGAGAACAACACCGAGACCGGGCAGGGCGTATACAGCGAGCCGGTCGAGGACAGTACCCAGTCGGTGGATGACGCCACCATCGATTTCGCCCAGGTGGGTTCGCTGATCCTGCTCAAGATCCAGCCTTACCGCGAGGACACCTGGCGCGGCCTGATCTACAACACGCTGACCGGCAAGGTGGTCCGCAACGACGCCATCGTGCAGGCCTGCGTGCAGCTGCCCGACGACCACGGCATCATCTTCCCCGGCGGCTACTACCTGCAAAGCGGCGAGCACAAGGCGTTCGACGCCTCGATGCAGGGGATGAAGTACAAGCGCTCGATCCGCTCGCCCAACGGCGAGGACATGCTGTACATCTTCTACGAGCGTGAGGCCGGCAAATCGGCGCTGTTCGTCTACAACAGCATCCAGCGTGCCCTGCAGAATCCGGTGTTCGGGCTGGGCTACGCCTTCCTGCGCGATGGTCGCATGGTGCTGTTCAATGCCGAGAACGAGGAGCCCACCCGCATCCACCCGATGCAGGTCTGGCAGACCCCGTTCAGCAGCGACGAATTTGCGGCCCACCGCCCGGCCGGCACCAGTTTCATGGCCCGCATCGGCAATGCCGAGCTGGTGCGAGGCATCTCCAACCTGCTGGATCTGGGGCGCGAGATCGACAGCCGCGAAGTATCGCTGGCGCGTTACGAACTGCTCACCCATAACGCCCGCCGCCTGTTTGATGCCCACCACTGGCTGGACGACGCCAACTGCGACGGCGCCGCCACGCTGCTGCGCGAGATCAGTGCCACCGGCGAGTCGATGCTCGACGAGTACGAGAAGGTCGAGAGCATTCGCAAGCAGTCGGCGCAGGCGATGGCGGAGGTCACTGCCCAGCACAAGACCCTGCTTGGCCGCCTGCAGCCGCAGAATTGGTCGAAGATTGGTGAGTTCGTTGACAGCCTTGGCGAGATTGGCAAGCTGCGCGGACGGCTGCTGACCGTACGTGACTTCCGTTATGTGGACGTTGCCGCCATCGATGCGATGAATGCGTCGTTGCAGGAGGCGCATGACCGGGTTGGTGCAGCGGCGGGTGAATTTCTCGGCAGCGACAAGGCACTGCAGCCGTTTGCCGATCGACTGCAGGAGCTGGATGCGGCCGCGCAGGTAGCGCAGACCGCCAGGCAGCTGTCCGAGCAGATCGTGCAGATGCAGACGATGTCGGCCGAGTTGGACATGTTGTCCGAGCTGATGGCCAGCCTGAAGGTGGACGACGCCGCGCAGCGCACGCGCGTGGTGGAGGCCATTTCCGGCATCTACGCCAAGCTCAACCAGGCGCGCGCGCGCGCCGACCAGCGCCGCCGCTCGCTGGGTTCGGCCGAGGCCGTGGCACAGTTCGGCGCACAGTTCTCCTTGTTCAGCCAGGCCATCACCAGCGCATTGGGGCTGGCCACGGACCCGGAGCGGGCTGACGAACAGCTGTCGCGCCTGATGGTGCAGCTGGAGGAACTGGAGAGCCAGTTCGGTGAGCATGAGCAGTTCCTGGGCGACATCCTCAGCAAGCGTGAGGAACTGCTGGACACCTTCGAGTCGCACAAGCAGACCCTGCTGGATGCGCGCCAGCGCAAGGCGCAATCGGTACTGGACGCGGCCAATCGCATCCTCGACGGCCTGGCCAAGCGCACCGAGCGTTTCACCACGGTTGATGAGCTCAATGCATTCTTCGCCGGTGATCCGCTGATCCTGAAATTGCGTGAGCTGGCCGAGCGCCTGCGCGAGTACAAGGACAGCGTCAAGGCCGATGACGTGGAAGCGCGCCTGAAGGGCGTGCGTGACCAGGCGGTGCGGGCACTGCGCGACCGCACGGATCTGTTCGAGGGCGGCGGCAATGTCATCCGTCTGGGCCGGCACCGCTTCAGCGTCAACACCCAGCCGCTGGACCTGACCATCCTGCCGCGCGGCGATGGCCTGGCCGTGCACCTCACCGGCACCGACTACTACGAAACCATCGTGGACCCGGAACTGGAGGCGCTGCGCGCCTACTGGCCGGTGACGCTGGATTCGGAATCGCCCTCGCTCTACCGCGGCGAGTACCTCGCGGGCCTGCTGCTGGATGCAGCCATCAACAACCGCGATGGTCTGAGCGTCGAGCTGCTGCTGCGCGAGGCTGCGCAGCCCGAAGCGCTGGCCAAGCGGGTGCGCGATTTCGCCGCGCCACGCTATCGCGAAGGCTATGAGAAGGGCATCCATGATCACGATGCCAGCCTGATCCTGCAGGCGCTGTTGCCGCTGTACCAGGCCGCCGGTTCGCTGGTGCATGTGGCCGCGTCGCGTGCCCTGGCGTTGTTGTTCTGGGGGCGCGAAAGCAAGCACGAGAACGTCAGCCAGTGGGTGGAGCGTGCCGCCGGTGCCTTCGCCATCGCCCAGCTGTTCAATGTGCGCGATGGGCTGGAGGCCTTGCGCGACGAGATCGCCTTGGCGCTGGCCGAATTCCAGCAGGCGCAGGCACTGCCGTTCGACAACGGCGTGCCGGCGTTGGCGGCGGAGTACCTGCTGGCCGAGCTGGCCAATGGCGAGCCGACCTTTGCATTCAGTGGCTATGCGCGGCAGCTGCTGAACGGTTTGCGCGAGCAGTTGCAGGCGGCTGGCCAGGCCGATGCGTTCGATCGCAGCCTGCAGCGTCTGTCCAAGCGCCTGGCCCTGCAATGGGCGCAGGCCGTGCAGTGGTTGCAGGCGATGTGTGGGCAGGACAAGTACGCCGCCATGGCCGGCTATGTGCCGGAAGCGGCAGCCATGTTGTTGGGCGAGCGCGCCCTGCGCAGCCAGGTGCGCGAGGTGACCCTGATCGCCGATATCGGCGGCCTGCTGGGCGAGCATGCCCGCATCCGCCAGGGCCATCTGCAACTGGCGGTGGATGACTTCCTGCAGCGTTGGCAATCGCATCGCGGCCAGTTCCAGCCTGGCTTCGAGCAGTACCAGGCATTGCGCCAGCGCATCAGTGCGCGTGAGCGCGAAGCGCTGCGCCTGAACGAGTTTCAGGCCCGGCCGCTGAGTTCCTTTGTTCGCAACAAGCTGATCAACGACGTCTACCTGCCGATCATCGGCGACAACCTCGCCAAGCAGATGGGCACGGTGGGCGAGAACAAGCGCAGCGACCTGATGGGCCTGCTGATGATGATCAGCCCGCCCGGCTACGGCAAAACCACGTTGATGGAATACGTGGCCAATCGTCTGGGCCTGGTCTTCATGAAGATCAATGGTCCAGCGTTGGGCCACGAAGTGCGCTCGCTGGATCCGGAGCAGGCACCGGACGCTACCTCGCGGCAGGAGCTGCACAAGCTCAACCTGGCGCTGGAGATGGGCAACAACACCATGCTGTATGTCGACGACATCCAGCACACCCATCCCGAATTCCTGCAGAAGTTCATCTCGCTGTGCGATGGCACCCGCCGCATCGAGGGCGTGTGGAAAGGCCGCACCAAGACCTATGACCTGCGCGGCAAGAAGTTCTGCGTGGTGATGGCCGGCAACCCGTATACCGAGTCCGGCGAGGTGTTCAAGGTGCCGGACATGCTGGCCAACCGTGCCGACATCTACAACCTGGGCGATGTGCTGGGCGGCATGGAAGAGGCGTTCAAGCTCAGCTATATCGAAAACAGCCTGACCTCCAGCCAGGTCCTGGCGCCGATGGCCACCCGCGACCTGGACGACCTCTATCTGCTGGTCGACAAGGCCAATGGCAAGGAGGTATCCACCAATGCGCTCAGCCATGCGTACAGCGGAGCGGAGATCAACGAGATCGTCGCCACCCTGCAGCGGCTGATGCAGGTGCGCGAAGTGGTTTACCAGGTCAACCAGCAATACATCGCCAGCGCCGCGCAGGCCGACAAGTACCGCGTCGAGCCGCCGTTCCGCCTGCAGGGCAGCTACCGCAACATGAACAAGCTGTCGGAGAAAATCTCGCCGGTGATGAATGTCGCCGAGCTGCAGCAGCTGATCTCCGATCATTACCTGGGTGAGTCGCAGCTGCTGACCAGCGGTTCGGAAGAGAACCTGCTCAAGCTGGGCGAGTTGCGGGGCGTGCTGGACGCGCAGCAGCTGGCGCGCTGGGAGCAGATCAAACACGACTTCATGCGTGACAAGGCGATGGGCGGTGACGATGCCGACACCGGCGCACGGGTGGTGGCGCAGCTGGCCGATATCGCCAGCGGCCTGCAGGGCCTGCGCAGTGAGGAGCCCACGCAGGGGGCGACAACCGCGCCTGCGCCGGAAGCGCCGTGGGCGCAGATCGTGAGCTTGCTGCAGGCGGTAGCCGAACGGCCCGCTGCCGTGCTGCAGGCGCCTGCAGCGGAGGCCAGCGCGCCGCCGCCAGCAGCACCCGTACAGGATCTGGCACCGTTGCTGCAGGCATTGGTCGCTGCGCAGCAACGGCAGGGGCAGGTGGGTGATGCGCTGTCGGCACTCGCAGCGCAACTGCAGGAATGGCTGTCCAAGGAGGGCACCACGGCCAAGGCGGTACCGCGTGCGCGGCGGGCGCGGACGCCAGAAGAAAAGGCGCTGGATGAGGCCTTGATGCGTCACTTCTATGGCGGCAGCATCGTGGTGCCCGGGCAGCAGGGTAGCCGTGGCAAGGACGCACCTGACGATGCCTGATCCGCTGCTGCCCCCGCCGCCTGTGCCGGCCTTGCCCAGCACCGATGCGCTGGCGGTGGCCAGCTATGGCGGCGAGCTGCTGGCGGCGGTGGAGCGTTTGATCGGCCCGTCAGCGAAGGCGGGTGCGGCCGCGGCTCTGGTGGCGGAAATGGACAATATCCGCTTGGCCCTGCAAGCCCATGACGGCACCCGGATCCGGCGCGCGGTGGGTTTATGGGGGCGGCTGCTGGGGCGTGACGTGGAGGCGCAGCTGCAGGCCGAGCAACTGGCCGGGCAATTGGATGTCTGCCTGCTGCGCGCCGATGACGGCATGCAGGTGCTGCAGCGGGAGCTTGAATGGCATCAGCAGCAGTGGATGCGGGTAGATGCAGCGGTGGCGGCAATCGATGCCTGGGCTGCCGCCGCCGAGGCGCAGGCACATCCCGCCGAACCTGTCGCGCAGGCCGCACTGCAGCGGCGTGTGCACCATCTGCGCGGTCTGGCACGGCTGCGCCAGACCGAGGCCGATCAGCTGCGGCTGTTGCATGCCCAGGGCGCGGAACTGATCGAGCGTTACCAACGGATCCGCGACGTGCTGCTGCCGCTGTGGCGGCAGCAGGCCCTGGCGCAACGCAGCGCAGGCATGCCGGCAGAGCTGGCGCAGGCAACTGACGCACAGGCGCGCATAGTCGACGAAGTAACGGCCATGCAGGCTAGACTGCGGTGAGTAGCCGCCCCGCAACTGATTGCTCGCGCGCCGCGTCGCGCTTCTTGCTCAAGGAGAACAGCTGATGACCCAGGACGCCTTGCCACTGCCGGCCGGCCCTTCCGCGGACGTGGATGCCACCACCCTGGTGGCACTGGGGCTGACCGAGGCCGATCGCCCGCAGATCGCGCAGATCGTGCGTACGCTGGACGACATCACCCCGGGCAACCTGCACGTGTTCGGCCGCGAGGCGGCGGGCAAGAGCGCGGCGTTTTCGACTCAGCTGCTCGATCATGTGCGCAACCGCGACCTTGACGCGTCCGGCGACAAGCTGGGCGAGGTGGTACGCATTGCCCGCTCGCTGAAGCTGGACGGTTTGAACGAGCGTTCCAAGGTGCCGGTGATCGGTGGCCTGATCGACCGCATGCGCGCCTCCAAGGGCGAGCTGGTGCAGAAATTCAGCGATACCAACCAGCAGATCGAGCAGTTGATGCGTGACGTGGGCGCGCAGCAGGCACTGATGGGCCAGCGGGTCGGCGAGTTCGACCGCATGCACGTCATCGTGCGCGACGAGCGACAGAGCCTGGGGCTGCATATTGCCGCCGGCAAGCAGCGGCTGGCCGAGCTCACCAACGAGCTCCAGGGGCTGGTCGGGCAGGAAGACCCGCAGTCGCGCATCCGCCGCGGCGAGATCGACAATGCCATCCGCCTGCTCGACAAGCGGGTAGGCGACCTGACGGTGATGCAGCACGCTGCCGATCAGTCGCTGCCGATGATCAGGCTGATCCAGGCCAATGCCATCCAGCTGATCGAAAAATTCAATGCGGTGCGTGACATCACCATTCCGTCGTGGAAGCGCCAGTTCGCCATCCAGCTGTCGCTGGGTGAGCAGAAGAACGCGGTGGAGCTGTCCAATGCCATCGACGATGCCACCAATGAGCTGATGCGGCGCAACGCCGACCTGATGCGGCAGACCTCGGTGGAAACGGCCAAGGCCAACCAACGGGCGGTGATCGACGTGGCGACCTTGCGGCATGTGCATGAGCAGCTGATCGCCACGGTGGAGGAGGTGCGCAACATCCACCGCGAAGGCATGCAGCAACGCCAGCAGGCCGAGGTGGAGCTGGCACGCCTGCGCGAGGACGTGCAGCAGCGTTTGGCCCTGCCGACGCAGGGCAGCGCGGCATAGGATTCACGAAACCGTCGATGCACCAGATACAACGGACCGGTGCTGTTACCCCCTCCCTTTGCCGCAGGCAAGGGGAGGGTTGGGGAGGGGTAGGCTTTCAGGCTTTCACGGCAATGCCGCCCTACCGGGCCAGCTGCTTCTCCAGCCAGCCGGCAAGCATGCCCACCCGCGGATCTTCGCGGCCACCGGCGGTGCACAGTGCCCAACAGCCCTCGGTATCCACGAAGTCCCACGGCGCGATCAGGCGGCCGTTGACCAGATCCTCCGCCACCAGCGGCTCCGGTGCGATGGCAATGCCCAGCCCGGCCACGGCGGCTTCAAGCTGGTAGTACAGGTGCTCGAAACCGGTGCCATAGCGCAGCGCGCCGGTATCAATGCCATTGAGCGCGGCCCAGGTCGGCCAGGCCTGCGGGCGCGAGCGGGTGTGCAGCAGTTCGTGGTCCAGCAAGGCCTCGGCCGGTTGATGGGCCAGCACGTGTGCGCCCTTGAGCGAGGGGCTGAACACCGGGCCGATCCGCTCGGTGGCCAATACGTGCACCTGCCAGCCGCTGGGCCAGGGCGCCTGTCCCAGCAGCAGGGCGGCATCCAGCCCGTCCAGGCGTGGGGTGAAGTCGCCGTCCTGGGCGGCCAGGTGCAGGGTCAGACCGGGCAGGTCACGCTGCAGGTCCTGCAGCCGCGGGATCACCCAGCGGGCGAGCAGGCTGCCCGGGCAGCCCAGCACGAAGGCCTCGTTGCGGGTCGGGCGGCGCAAGGCAGCCACGCAATCGCGCAGCTGCGAGAACGCACCGGAGCAGGCTTCCAGCAGACGGTGGCCGGCCCCATTCGGGCGGATGCCACGGCCTTCGCGCTCGAACAGGCTCAGCCCCAGCTCCTCTTCCAGCAGCCGCAGTTGGCGGCTGATCGCGCCATGGGTAACGTGCAGCTCGGCGGCGGCAAGGCTGACGCTGCGCAGGCGGGCGGCGGCCTCGAAAGCACGCAAGGCGTTGAGCGAGGGCAGGGTATTGGCATCTTTCATGTGAGTTTTTCTAACACATGGCCGAGCAATAATCGATATTCAAAGGGTGTGGTGCTGCGTTAGATTGCAGGCCTGTTCCTCTGCCGTGACTGCCATGACCGCCTCGCCGATTGCCGACTTCCATGCCTATCCGGACGCCCACGGGCACTTTGGCCGCTACGGCGGCAGCTTTGTGGCGGAAACCCTGGTTGGCCCGCTGCAGGAATTGGCGGCTGCCTACGATCAGGCGCGAGTGGATCCGGCCTTCATCGCCGCCTACGACAAGGACCTGAAGCACTACGTCGGCCGCCCCAGCCCGATCTACCACGCCGAGCGGTTGAGCCGGGAAGTGGGCGGTGCGCAGATCCTGCTCAAGCGCGAGGACCTGAACCACACCGGCGCGCACAAGGTGAACAACACCATCGGCCAGGCCATGCTGGCTGCGCGCATGGGCAAGACCCGCATCATCGCCGAGACCGGCGCCGGCCAGCACGGCGTGGCCTCGGCCACGGTCGCCGCGCGCCTGGGCCTGGAGTGCGTGGTCTACATGGGTGCCACCGACATCGAGCGGCAGAAGATCAACGTCTATCGCATGAAACTGCTGGGGGCCACGGTGGTGCCGGTGCACAGCGGCTCGGCCACGCTCAAGGACGCGCTCAATGAAGCGATGCGTGATTGGGTCACCAATGTGCGCGATACCTTCTACATCATCGGCACCGTGGCCGGTCCGGACCCGTACCCGCGCATGGTGCGCGACTTCAACGCCATCGTCGGCCGCGAAGCGCGTGCACAAATGCTGGAGGATTACGGCCGCCTGCCCGATGCCATCACCGCCTGCGTTGGCGGTGGTTCCAATGCCATCGGCCTGTTCCACGCCTTCCTCAACGACCGCAGCGTGAAGATCTACGGGGCCGAGGCCGCTGGCGACGGCATCCACAGTGGCCGGCATGCGGCGTCGATCTCGGCGGGGCGCCCCGGCGTGTTGCATGGCAACCGTACCTATGTACTGTGCGATGACGATGGCCAGATCATCGAAACCCACTCCATTTCCGCCGGCCTGGATTACCCCGGCGTCGGCCCGGAGCATGCGTTCCTGTCCGATAGCGGCCGCGCCCAGTACGTCGGCATCACCGACGAAGAAGCGCTGGCGGCCTTCCACCGCCTGACCCGTACCGAAGGCATCCTGCCGGCGCTGGAATCCAGCCATGCGGTGGCGCAGGCGATCAAGCTGGCCCGCGAGCTGCCCAAGGACGCGCTGGTGCTGTGCAACCTGTCCGGTCGTGGCGACAAGGAC
>DKPB01000016.1 GCA_002471015.1 Stenotrophomonas sp. UBA7346 | reverse complement strand
AGCCGCTTAGCCCCCTCCCTTGCACGTAGTGCAGGGGAGGGTTGGGGAGGGGTGCTGTTCGCAGCAAGCTCAAAGCCCAAAGCAAACCTAACCCCCTCCCAGCCTCCCCCTTGGCTACGCCAAAGGGGAGGGGCAAACCCATCACTCCATCTCGTTCGGATCCGCCTTCCAATACCCGGTGGCGCGGATCCACTCTTTCGGCACCTGCAGATGCCCCTCAACAAACTTGCGCATCATCCGCGCACGCTTGGACTCGGTGGCAATCCAGTAATGCGCATCGCCATCAGGCTGCTCAAAGTCCACCAAGGCGTCTTCCAGCAAGGTACTGCTGGCCGCATCAAAGCCATTGCGCTCAAACCACGACACGGTCACCTGCGCCGCGCTTTCCAGCGGCTGCCGGTCGCCTTCTTCGGGGATCTCGACGAACACCTCGGCGACTGCACCTTCCGGTAGTTCTTCCAGCCGCCGCGCGATCGCCGGCAAGGCTGTCTCATCGCCGATCAGCACATAGCAGTCGAAGTCATCGGCCACCACATGCGAGCCACGCGGGCCAGCAACCACCAGCGCATCGCCGACCTTGGCATTGGCCGCCCAGCTGGTGGCCGGGCCATCGCCATGCAGTACGAAGTCCAGTACCAGTTCGCCGGCGTCGGCATCGTAGAAACGCGGCGTGTAATCGCGCGCCGGTGAAGGCTGCTTGCCTTCCGGGTAGCGGGGGCCGTGCTCGGTGAGCTCGGGCAAGACAAACTCGCCCTCGGCATTGGCAAAAAACAGCTTGACGTGATCGTCCGGCGAGCGGCTGTCAAAGCCTTCCAGTGCCTCGCCGCCTACAACAACACGCTGCATGTTCGGGGTCAGGCGTTCGCTGCGCAACACCTGCAGCTGGCGGAAACGCGGGGTCATGCGGATCAATTGGGTTTCATGCTGTGACATGGGGTACCTGGGGTCAGTGTCGGCAAGGCCGGGATGACCTGGCTGGATCGCTCTGGCTGGGTCGTAATGAACAACGGTGGTGCGAATCAGTTTTCCTGCGACTGCTGCTGTACCAGCGCGGTCGCCTCTGCAATCAGGCTGGCGATGCGCGCGACATCGGCGTCCTGCCAATCGCCTTTGCGCAACATCAGAGAATGGGTGAACTGGTGCATGGCATCGCGCAGTGGCGCCGGCAGGCTTTCCCTGGCGATGACGCGCGAGTTGTGGCGTGCACGCATGCGCGCGGTTTCGACCTCCTCGGCGCGCAGCTTGAGCTGGGCCAGGCCCAGGCTGGTGATGTGGTAGCGCTTGCGCCCGCCGTCTTCCTCGGCGCTTACCCAGCGCTGCTTCTCGAAATCGGCCAGCAGCGGATACACCGAGCCCGCGCTGGGCGTGTAGACGCGCACGAACATCTCGCTGATCTGCTGGATCAGCTCATAACCGTGGCGCGGCTGCTCGCCGATCAGGGCCAGCAGCAACAGGCGCAGATCGCCACGGCCCAAGGGGCGCGGGGTGGGGGGGCGACGGAGGTCCGGGCTGTTCATGGGAGTTTTCGATATATCGAATTTGCGCAAAACGATATATCGAAAACTCTTCCGGTGCAAACCTAATCACTTCCCATGGGACGGTGCAGACCAGCAGGGCTTGCATTCAGTGCCAGATGCTGCATTGCAGCATCGACCTGCTGTCACCGCCCTGACCATTGCCGATGGCAACGTCGGCCGCTGTTTCGCGCCATAAAGCGCCAGTGCCGGGCAGGGCGGCTGTCTCCGGCTGTCCACTCCCGGGTAGGGGGCGTGTCGCGAATTGTCTTGCAGACACTGGCTTTTGCCGCTCCATACGTATGCGTAGCCAGCTTTGAGGCATGGTGGTTGCGCTACACTTTGGGGCTCAAAACAACGACAAGCGCGCGCGTGCGTGCAGTAACTGGGAGCGCTAATGAACTGGTTGAACGAGGTGCTGAACAACGACACGAATCCCCTGGAAACCCAGGAGTGGATCGAGTCGTTGAAGGCCGTTATCGATGTCGAGGGCCCCGAGCGCGCGCATCAGTTGCTGGAAGGCATGGTTGAACTGACCCGTCGTTCGGGTGCATTCCTGCCGTTCTCGCCCACCACCGAATACGTCAACACCATCGAGCCGCAGCTGGAGGCCAAGAGCCCGGGCAATGCGGAACTGGAATGGCGCATTCGTTCCATCATCCGTTGGAACGCCATGGCTACCGTGGTGCGTGCCAACCGCAAGCCGGGCGACCTGGGCGGCCACATCGCCTCGTTCGCCTCCGGCGCAACCCTCTACGACGTGGGCTTCAACCACTTCTGGCGCGCCCCGAGCGACAACCATCCGGGCGACCTGCTGTTCATCCAGGGCCACAGCGCCCCGGGCATTTATGCGCGCTCCTTCCTGGAAGGCCGCATCGACGAGCAGCAGCTGGACAAGTTCCGCATGGAAGTGGACGGCGGCGGTCTGTCGTCGTACCCGCACCCGTGGCTGATGCCGGACTACTGGCAGACCCCGACCGTGTCGATGGGCCTGGGCCCGCTGGCCGCCATCTACCAGGCGCAGTTCCTGCGTTACCTGGAAAACCGTGGCCTGATCGAGAAGAGCGACCGCAAGGTGTGGTGCTTCATCGGCGACGGCGAGTCGGACGAGCCGGAAACCCTGGGCGCCATTGCCCTGGCCGGCCGCGAAGGCCTGGACAACCTGATCTTCGTGGTCAACTGCAACCTGCAGCGCCTTGACGGCCCGGTGCGCGGCAACGGCAAGATCATCCAGGAACTGGAAGGCGTGTTCCGTGGCGGCGGCTGGAACGTGATCAAGCTGCTGTGGGGCTCGTACTGGGATCCGCTTCTTGCCAAGGACACCAATGGCGTCCTGAAGAAGCTGATGATGGAAACCGTCGACGGCGAATACCAGAACTGCAAGGCCTTTGGTGGCGCGTATACGCGCGAGCATTTCTTCGGCAAGTACCCGGAAACCGCCGCCATGGTGGCCAGCCTGTCCGACGACGACATCTGGCGCCTGAACCGCGGTGGCCACGACCCGCACAAGGTGTACGCCGCCTACCACCAGGCCGTGAACACCAAGGGCATGCCGACAGTGATCCTGGCCAAGACGGTCAAGGGGTACGGCATGGGCAGCGCTGGCGAAGCGCTCAACCCCACCCACCAGACCAAGAAGCTGGACGACGAGTCGGTCCGCCATTTCCGCGACCGCTTCAACATCCCGGTTACCGACGAGCAGCTCAAGGACGGCCAGGTGCCGTTCTACCACCCGGGCCCGGATTCGCCGGAAGTGAAATACCTGCAGGAGCGTCGTGCAGCGCTGGGCGGCTACCTGCCGCAGCGTCGCCAGAAGGCCGACAAGTCCTTCGTCGCCCCCAAGCTGGAAACCTACGAGCGCCTGCTCAAGGAATCCGGCGAGCGCACCTATTCCACCACCATGGCCTTCGTGCAGACGCTGAACATCAGCCTGCGTGACAAGGAGCTGGGCCCGCGCCTGGTGCCGATCGTCGCCGACGAAGCACGTACCTTCGGCATGGAAGGCCTGTTCCGCCAGATCGGCATCTACGCCCCGTACGGCCAGAAGTACAAGCCGGTCGACGCCGACCAGCTCATGTACTACCGCGAAGACCAGAGCGGCCAGGTGCTGCAGCAGGGCATCAGCGAGCCGGGTGCCATGTCCTCGTGGATGGCGGCCGGTACCAGTTACTCGGTCAGCAACGTGCCGATGCTGCCGTTCTACATCTACTACTCGATGTTCGGCTTCCAGCGCATCGGCGACATCGCCTGGCAGGCAGCGGACATGCGTACCCGCGGCTTCCTGCTCGGCGGCACCGCCGGCCGCACCACGCTGAACGGCGAAGGCCTGCAGCACGAAGATGGCTTCAGCCACATCGTCGCTGGCGGCATCCCGAACGTGCGCAGCTACGACCCGACCTTCGGTTTCGAAGTAACCGTCATCCTCCAGCACGGCACCAAGGCCATGATGGAAGACCAGATCGACGAGTACTACTACATCACCCTGATGAACGAGAACTACGCCCACCCGGCCATGCCGGCAGGCGCAGCCGAAGGCATCATCAAGGGCATGTACCTGCTCACCGACGCCGGCAAGCCGAAGAAGGGCGAGCTGCGCGTGCAGCTGCTGGGCAGCGGCACCATCCTGCGCGAAGCCATTGCAGCGGCCGAACTGCTGGACAAGGATTTCGGCGTCACCGCCGACATCTGGAGCTGCCCGAGCTTCAACGAACTGCGTCGCGATGGTTTCGACGCCGAGCGCTGGAACCGCCTGCACCCGGAAGCCGAACCGCGCAAGCCGTACGTCACCGAGCTGCTGGAAGGCCGCCAGGGCCCGGTCATCGCTGCAACCGACTACGTGCGCGCCTACACCGACCAGATCCGCGCATTCGTGCCGGCGACGTATTCGGTACTGGGCACGGATGGCTTCGGTCGTTCGGACACCCGTGCCAACCTGCGTCGCTTCTTCGAGGTTGATCGTTATTACATCGCGCATGCGGCCATTGCGGCGCTTGCGAAGGATGGGAAGATGACGGCTAAGGATGTTGCGCGGGCGATCAAGCAGTATGGGATTGATCCGGAGAAGGCTAATCCTGTCGGGGTTTGATTGTCGCTGAACGATTGAAGGAGGGGCCAGTCGGCCCCTTCTTCTTTTGTCAAGGTGACCTGCATGTGGCGAAGAAAACAGGATTGATTGTCTAAGGGCCAGATATCCCTATAGCATTGGTCGATATGCCATTTTGCAGGCGTGCCGGCCTTTTAAGGACAAAAAAATATGCGGCCAATTCACCCGTTTCCCGCTCGTATGGCGCCTGAAATAATCTCTGAGATGCTTGATCAGCTGCCCAGAGGAGCCCGGATCCTTGATCCAATGTGTGGCTCAGGGGTCGTTTTGCGTCAGGCAGGTTGTCGCGGACATGCCGTGCAGGGGGTGGATGTCGATCCCCTAGCAGTACTTATGAGTCGTGTTTGGACGAGTGGGGCGAGTTCGTCTGCTGTCTCCGAGGCTGCAAGCGCTGTCCTTTTAAAAGCAAGAAGAAGTAGGCTGACCCCTGCTGGGTTGGGCCACATTGGGCGGTGCTCTGAAACAAGAGAGTTTGTTGACTTTTGGTTTGCTGAGAAGCAAAGGAAGCAGCTAGCGAGACTAAGTAATGCAATTTTCCTTCACGACTGTAGCGCTCCTGTGCGAAACCTACTGCAGCTTGCACTGAGTAGAACGATTGTTACAAAACATGTGGGCGCGTCTCTCGCGTGGGATGTTTCGCATAGTCGTCCCCATCGAATGCGCACGGAAAACGATTATGACGTCTATATAGGATTCGAGTCTTCAGTCCGAGCTATTCAATCTCGATTGACTAGTCAGATAACTGGAAAGGTTCGAGTTAAGCAAGGTGATTGTCGAGATCTAACTGCCTTGGTTGGCGGTAAGTTTGATGCGATCATCACGTCACCGCCGTACCTAAATGCAATTGACTACTTGCGTGGTCATAAACTTGCGTTAGTGTGGCTGGGATACACAATTCCCGTCCTGCGTCAGATCAGGGCGGGGAGTATCGGGACCGAGAACTCGGGTTCGACTCGGCATCGTAGGGTTGCAGACTATTCTGGCCTTGGTGATTTGATTTCGGGAATTTCTGATTTACCAGTTCGTCAAAAATCCATCATCAATAAATATGCTATTGATGCGGAGGCCATGCTTAGGGAAATGCGCGCTGTAATTGCCCCTGGAGGCAGGCTGGTGTTAGTTTTAGCTGATTCAGTTGTAAGGGGCGTTGAGGTCCCAAGCTCGAAGATATTTTCTGAAATTGCTCATCGAATTGGCTTTAAAACGATAGATAGGGTGGTCAGGGAGATCCCAGCGGCGAAGCGATATTTGCCCATTGCCGGAGAGACGAGCTCTTTGGCGAGGCGAATGCGCTACGAAAGTATAGAGACTTTTAGGGTCGCTGATTGATTCCTATTAGCTCCCTAACTGCCGATATTTTTGAATCAAACTTGCGTGGAAACTCCCCCATCGGGCCGTAGAGGCGGTAATGTTTTCGTTTTTCGCGATCAGCTCTTATCCACGGGCTGTCGGACGCTGATATGTTATCTATTGCTAGCTGAAGGTCGACGGCTAGCATTCCATCTTGCCTGCAGATTAGTATTAAAAAGCTTACGTCAAATTTGGATTTAAGAGATTTGATTGAGGCAACATTATCTGGGGTGAAGCTGAAATGCCATGGGCGCAGGCGTTGGGTTGCATGTTTTACATGCAACCCAACGAATCCATTTAAGATGTACTCGGCAGGCCTCGCGCTTGATGGGGATGTTATCGTGACGGACTGGCCAGTCCCGCTAATGAGACTAGCCAGTAGTGCGCCGTGATATAGGTGATACTCAGGAATCATGAGCTAGATTCTTTATGAACTGTATGCTCCCTTTGTATTTGTAGATCACTCTGCATTTTGATCCATTGTGAACCACGAAGAGGTGATGCACCGCGTCTCCGCCTTTTGCTAGTTGCGAATTGCCAATGAACCCTTTTACGCGGCTAACATTCGCGGTATCGGCATCTTTGTAGTTGCTAATGTCGATGCTTGGGTGAATGAACACTGCTTGTGGAGCGCCCTCCGTAGATCTGTCGATGTACCGGACAAGGTACTGAGGGAGGTTGTTATCTCCAACTTCACGGGCTAGTGCGTACATTCGATCCTTGCCTGCTCCTGTTTCGTAGCTAAAAGATTCGGGAAGGTCAAAGATGTCAAATGAAATCTCGCCTCGGTCGATGTCGACAGTAGTCTGGTCGATGCTGCTGCTGGCTGAGGGAGATATTCTGTGGTCACCTATCCAAACTAGTGAGCCTTGTCCCTCGCGGATAGCGCTCAGTGCTAGCTTGTGGAACATGAAGCAGCGATGCCAGTCGACGTAAAGTGATTGGGGTATTGTTAGTTCAAAGAACTCAAGATATCCACCTCTGCTGCCAAACATTCGTGCTCGCTGAATGTAGGTATCTTGCTGAATCTTATGTTTCACGTCTCTAGTAAAGAACATCGAGAGAAGATTGTTGAGCGTTACGCCGCGTGAAACGATATTTCCGCCGATTATTATAGTGAATAGACTCTTGGGGTCGGTCGCGGCGCTAGAATTGTCTTTCCAGTCGCGTTCGCTGTTTAAAACGACGATTGCGTGCCGTGGCGCATTGTCAAGAACGTAGTTCGTTATTTCATCGGGATCAAAATCAGGATATCGATCATTCGCTAAGTTCCATATTGCTTCTGCGTACTTGGCGAAGTTTTTGCTGCTTCTATCAGATAGTTCATCAATTGCACTGTGAATTCTCGACCAGTCACCCTTGTGGTCGGCCTTTTTTGCCGCTTGTGTGAACTAGGAACGAGTAACTTTTCTCGCCAGAATTTACGTTCAAATTGAGATGGGCCACATTTACTAGGAAGCCAAATAGCGCTTGTCTCGCATGCTTGGGATCGTCGCCGGCATCTGGTAATAGCGTTCGTTGATATTTGATTGGGCCGACTTCCGGGAAGAATATGTCCTGGCCTGTGTAATGGGAGTGTGTAGGAAAATCGACCCAGGCATGGCTGTCATTGGAAAATGTATTGTTTAGATCAAGCCTAGCTGGTGTTGCTGTAACCCCGATGTAAACGCCTCGATCACCAAGAATGTCGGTTATGAGCTGGTTGATCGTCGTCTTCTCACCCTTGTTGACTTTTCCGTTGGGTGATGCGTAGTCAGCCTCATCGTCAATGACGATTACTTCTTTGGTGCCGTCGATCTTTTCAATCAACTTTCTAAGGTCGGAGCCGTTCTTCTTACAGAAAATAACATGGCTTTGCCCCTTTATTTTTACCGCGGGGTCTAGAACTTCACTGAAGTTGCGGGCGGCTGGGGAAAGTCCTGAGCTTTTGAATCGGCCTAGATTCTGTCCAAGTAGATCCACGCTGTCATTAAGAAGGTGGATGATAAGTTGGTAGCCCTCGTCTAGCAGCTTTGCTGTAAGACATATCATCATCTCGGTCTTGCCGCTTTGTGGCTCACCATATATGACGAATGAGTTGGCGCCCGACTTGAGATTCGCGCAGGCGCCTCGGACAGCGGATTCGATGGAGATAACTTCTTTGCCGCTGCTACGGAGCCGAGTTAGCTGTCGCTCATACTGCTTAGCGCTTCCATCGGGCTTTTTTCCGAACTTCTTCAGATCAAAGGATCTGCTGGTATTAATCATTATCTCTTGCTCCCTCCTGGAGTACGACAATAAAAAATAAGACACAAAACAGCTATCTAAGCCATTGATCAGTTTTGTCCCTGCCCGCCTTTAAGCCATCTGTGCCGATTCTTCCAAGGTCAATTATCATTCGAATAGTCGGGGCTGTCTGCGGTTGACTGGTTTGAAATTGGAGTAAAGGCTGTTCTTCAGTTCAGCTAGATTGGTATGTCCGCTGAAATCCATGTCCCCACTATTTCTTGAATTTTCCTTCCAGAAAACTTATGAGGTCGTGTCTTTTGAAGGGTGCTTTCCCTGGAAAATCTTCAAGTGCGTTGGTTATTATGTCTCGATTCTTGTTGCTGACGGCATAGTTGTGAGTTTCTAGGAAGTTATCGACAAAATACTCAACCTCGTAGCTCTCAGTCATCGATACGTAGATACGGTCGATCTTTCCAACATATTTCTTGTTGTCGTGCTTTGACCAGTCACCAACGTTTTCCACTTCGAACCTCCTTGCCAAAGATTGGGGTGTAGTAACGATACAACTTTGTGCAGTCTTTTCGAAAGTCGCTTTTGCTTGACAATGGTGCCGATGCGATGTGTGTCGCGTTCAGCACAGATATGCGCATCAAATTTTGAACCGATTCTCTCGATGCCAGCGCAAATAGGTGGAGTGCGGGCGCTGCTCAAGATGCGGCGGGAGAATAAGTTGCATGTGCATGGGAATCAGCTTGTCAAGTTCATCAGGAATCCCGGCCGGGGACAGAAGTACCTTGTGTTGGTCGTCAAAGCTGATCAGGCCGCGATCAAATAGCCAATGTACTGTGCTGGTTAGGGCAATGCCATTACGCACGGTGTCCGGGCCATCTGCTTCGACTGGGCGAATGTGGGCTGCTTGCACCTCGGGCCTACCCCCGCCGTTGATCAAGCGTAGGCCTGTCACAGCGCAGGTATTGGAGTAAGCGCCGCGCACGTGCTTGCGGAAGGCTTGGTCTCGGAATTTTCTTGATACCAACTGTTGAGCAATCGGACGTGGGGTTGTCTCAGGAACATCGTTTTCTGCTTGGTCTTTGATTTCCCAAGGTTCGAGTTCGGTGGTAAAGCCGGCTTTCAAGATTGCTTCGAACTCGTTTGCTGGAACCAAGCGAATGGAGCGGCCAAAAGCCCCTTTGTTCGTGCTGCCGTCTTCCTTCCGCAGCATAGATTCGTAGTAGCTGCCGTTCTCCTTGAAAGGCACGGCGCGGTCGAATTCGAGGAAGTTGTCCAGGTGTGCGTAGAAATGGCCTTCGCGAGTACTGTCTGGCTCAATGCTGGCGAGCCTTGCCACCGCGAAGTAGGCCTGGCGACCGCCGTTGCTAATGATTCCTGCATCGCGCCGCGGCTCGTAGTAAAGGATCAGCTCCCCGATAGCCTGCGTAGCTTGGCCAAGATAGGTCTTTGGGAAGTGATACCGCTCTTCGATCCGGTCGTCATAACTGGAACTTTCGGAAGTAGTAAAGATCGCATTAGTCATTCGGAAATTCCCCCTTTCGGAGGATGGTAGGCGAGCGACGGTAAATCTTCCATCTCAGTCGGTGGGATTGGCCCAGTGCAATCTCGCGATTCTTTAGTTAGCGGGAGTGAGAAATGGAGAGGGAGAAGGGATTTGCTGTCTTGGAGTACCTGTATCGGGATGCAGGCAACTGGAAAACGCATGGCGCGGTATTGCTGCGTGGCAAGGTACGGGACGCCGGTGCGGCGATTCGCTCCTGTTTGGAGCAGGGAGAGTTTTTCGTGCCGGAGCAGGTGTTGCTGCCAGCCTTGCATCCGCAGCATTGGCGCGATCACGAGGATGGCCCTAGCGATCTGGATCATGCGTTTCATGAGTTCGCGGGGCTGCGGGATGCCAGCGAAGAGGACTTATTGTCACTGTCGCCTTGTGGTTCGCTTGTCCAACTGGTTTCGTTGTTCGTTGCGGCGCAGGGGAGGTGGGATGTGCGTTGTTCGCGATACGTGGATTGAGGCATGGCTTGGTAAAACCGGGGTCAGAGTCGGGTTTCGTTCCAAAACCCGACTCTGACTCCGGTTTTTACCCCGGCCAACGTAAGAGGCCCCGTAACCGTTTACATGCCCCATCCAGCCCGCCTCAAACCCCGTAACCCCAACCGAATTCGGTACGATACGCGCGGGGACAACGCGGTGCCGGGGGATCAGCGGCAGCGTTGCGAGTTCTTGTCTGGCATCCGTCGTTCCACATGAGGTGGACCAGCGCGCCTTCGCCTGCCTTTTTGTCGAACACCCAATGATCGCCACCCTCCTAGTCGGCATGCTCTGCGTTTACCTGCTGAGCTTCACCGTGATGTTCCTGCTCATCAGTCGTCGCCTGCAGGACGAGAAGATGGGCATGGACGTGTTTGGCGTGGGCAACCTCATGCTCGGCGGGGCCTATGTGCTGCAGCTGATGGAAGGTGCGCCCGGCTGGAGCTGGCTGAGCATGGTCAATCACACGCTCACGCTGTGCTCGCTGCTGGCGTATTGCGTGGGCGGGGCGCGGTTCTTTGGCCGCTCCACGCCGCTGGCGAAGCCCTTGATGTACCTGGCCGTGGGCTACAGCCTGCTGCAGATCCTGGTGAACTGGACGCTCGGCCCGGTGGCGCGCTACGTGCTGCTGGCCGGCACCTGTGCGGTGTCCTTTGTCGGCATGGTGGCGGTGCTGTTGTACGGCGTGCGCAGCTTCGCCAGGGACCTGCGCGGTGAGGTGCTGCTGTTTGCCGGTTTGATCAGCGGCATCTGCGTGCTGAACGTCATCAAGCTCGGCAAGTTGCTGTCCGGTGGCTTCGAGGCGCTGAGCATGGACGGCCAGTTCTCGATGATCTTCTACGTCTATATGTGCTCGCTGGCGACCATCCTGCCGCCGTCCATCGTCTGGCTGGTGCTGCGCCGGCTCACCGACAGGCTGCGCAACATGGCCGCCGTCGATCCGCTTACCCAATTGCTCAACCGCCGTGGCCTGGGCACGGCGCTGGATGCCTGCTTCCGGCGGCCGGGTACCACTGCGCGCTTGCTGCTGATCGACGTCGACCATTTCAAGCGCATCAACGACAACTACGGTCATCAGACCGGCGACGCGGTGCTGTGCGGCGTCGCCGAGGCCTTGCGTGCCTCGGTGCGCAAGGATGACCTGCTGTGCCGGCTGGGCGGCGAGGAGTTTGCCGCCATCTGCGTGGGCGCCAACGAAGTCTCGGCCCTGCGCGTGGCCGAGCGTGTACGCAGCAGCATCGAACAGGCAGTGATGCTGCAGGGACCGCGCTATGAAGGCCTGCGCTGCACCGTCACCATCGGCGTCTCCGACAGCTTCTCCAGCGAAGCCGGCCTGGCCCACGCCATGCAACAAGCCGACGCCGCCCTCTACCGCGGCAAACACACCGGCCGCAACCGCGTAGAGCAAAACCGGGGTCAGAGTCGGATTAACGCGGCGCTCGATACGGTGCATTAGTCGGCTGCGCCGGGGGCGGATTGCTGGCACGCTTGGGCCATGCCGAGTCACCCGGCGCTGGCTGAACATTAAGGAAAGTGGCATGCGGCTCTGGTTCGTACTTGCGTTGCACAGGTCATGGTTTGCTCGGCGTGCTGACGTTCGCGCGTTGTTCGCACGTCGTCGCATCCGCTCTCCGTATTCGCTTCTCAGCCAAACAGGCCCGGGGCACGCTGAAGCCTTGCGGCATCCGCGTCGCCATTGGATGGCCGGGCCGGTGCTGCTTCTGCTGCTTGGCCTGATCCTGCCGACGACCGCCGCTGCGCGAGGGGAGGAGCTACCCGTCCGCGTCCTGATCAGCTACCAGCACATGGGCTGGGACATGATCGAGGAGAGCTTCGTGCTCGAGCGGCAGGCCGGAAGGCAGGACTACACCCTGCAAGGCAGCTACGAGGACCGCAATGGCGGTCGCAAGCGCGCGCAGCGTGACGTCGATGCCGTTGCGGTAGCCGCCTTGGTTGAAGCGGTTCGGGAGCCTGCCTGGGATCGTGGGCGCGGCGTTCGCGTCGTGGCCGCGCGCTACCGTCGCGGCCAGTTGATCCCGAGCGGAGACTGGGAGACCTTTCCGCCGAGCGGCTGCAGCAAGGCTGCGCAACGCCTGGTAGGCGCCCAATACGTCAAGAACATGGGCGTGCTGGCACTGGTGGACGACCTGTACGGCAACGGCATCAGCTGGACCGATGACTACCCATTCGCGGTCATCCAGTTGATCTGGGCCGATGGGCGTCTGCAGGTGTTGTACTCGGATTCGCAGAAGGCGCTGATGCTGCCTTGGCGCTTGGGCGAACCCGGTAATGCGCATGGTTCGGCAACGGAGAACTGGTCCATTCCGATCAGTGAGCATATGCGAGCGTTGCTGCCGGTCAATAGCTTTCTGCATGCGCGTCTTGATGGCATGGAGGCGATGGCGCGCAAAATCGGCTATCGGGTTGAGCACGCTGTGCAGCTGCAGTGCAGCGCGGATCTCGAGAAGCGCGAAGCCTGGAAATAGGGAATCGGCTGGGACGCAGCGGGATCGATGCGGAAACCTGACTCTGACCCCGGTTTTGCTCTAACATGCCGGCACCAGCCGGCCATTCCCGTTCGACAACGGCGCAGCGAGCCAGGACACCCTTCGTGCCCTATCAAGGAAGCTCGCAATGTTGAAATCCCCTCTGTTCCGTTCCGCTGCGCTCGCGCTGGCGGTCTCTCTTGCGGTAGTTGCACCGGCTGCTTCGGCGACGTCGCCGGTTGCAGGCAGCAGCAGCGCTGCCGCCTCTGTGCAGCGCCAGGCCGTCGCCAAGGGCCTGTATGAGCTGGCTTACAGTCCCTCGCAGAACGCTGTTTTCGTCGCTTCTTCCGGCGGCTTTGGCGATGACGCCGGCCCGGCCCAGGTGCTGCGCCTGGATCCCACTACGCTCGCCGTGCAGCAGCGCATTCCGCTGGAGCGCAAGGGCTTCGGTGTGGTGCTGGATGACGCAAACAATCGCCTCTACGTTGGCAACACCGTCGATACCTCGGTGACGGTGGTCGATACCGCGCAGAACAGGGCCATCGGCACCGTGCAGCTGATGGAGAAGGTCACCGGCAAGGATGGCAAGTTCTATTACAGCCACGACCTGCGCGAGCTGGTGGTGGATGTGCCCAACCATCGCCTGTATGTCACCGGCCACTCGCAGGAAGGCAGCGTGTTGTTCGTGGTCGATACGCAGTCCTTGCAGCTGAGTGACACCATTGAAGGGCTGGGCAAGGCCAAGGCGCCGGGTCTGGCGCTGGATGCGGCCGGCAAGCGCGTGTACACCAGCAATCTGCTCGGCGAGGTAGTCACCGTCGGCACTGACAGCGGCAGGGTCGAGCAGCGCTTCCAGGTAAGTGCCGAGCAGCCGATGAACATCGCGCTCGATCCCGCGGGCAAGCGCTTGTTCGTCACCGACCAGGGCTTGGAGATGATCCGCAAGTACCAAGGCAGCAGCATTGATGGTTTCGTTTCGCGCCATCCGGGCCAGCGCGTGCTGGTGATTGACCGCAACACCGGTGCGGAACTGGCCAGCATTCCTACTGATGCAGGCCCGCTGGGCGTGCTGCTGGATGGGGCGCGAAAACGCCTGTATGTGACCAACCGGGAGGCGGGCAGCGTCACTGCTTATGACAGCGACAACTACCAGAAGGTCGCAAGCTGGGCGGTACCAACCCACCCGAACAGTTTGGCCTTGGATGCAAGAAACAACATACTTTACGTCAGCATCAAAAACGGAGATGGCGATCCGAAGGTTGCGGAGGAGAGCGTGGCCCGGATCGATCTGAACAGTTGAGACGGAGCTTCTCGCGAACAGCGCCAAGGCCGGGATGGTGGCCTTGGCGCTACTTTGGTTCACCCGATTCTGACCTTGGTTCATGCTCGAAAGCGGCGCCGTCCCATACCCGATAGCCGAAGTGCAAGGTGCCCTGTAGCTGCCTTGAGGTGTGCATACCCGCCGGCATATCGATAGGCGTGTAATCGTCAGGTGTAGCACCGGGGTGACGACTCTTCAGTAGCGCCGACCAACGAAGTACCGGGGCTTGGCTCAATTGGGTAAGGTCCATTCGCAGGGAATCCGGCGCCAGGGCGGCTTGTTCGGTGGCACTGAGTCGCGGCGCGGGCAGGTATTCGGCGGTGACGTCTGCCAATGCATCGCCGCTGGACCATTTGTAGAGGCGGGTATCCGTGAGCGCGGATCTACAGCTGCCGGCAGCCAATACGTATTCGCCCTCGCGTGGAACCAACGGCGCATCATCGATGCAGCGGAAAGGGCCCTCCACCAGATAGACAGTATCCGCAGGTGTTGTCCCCTCGAAAGAACGCAGGGTGATGCCTTCAAGAAAATCGACGGTGGTGATGAAATCCGGGCGGTCGCTTCGTCCCTTCACCGCCAGATAGGGTTGTGGTTCGCGTAACAGTTGGCTACGTGTCTGCTGTGAGATGTGAATGGCGCTTTCGGGTATGGCCAGCAGCACCCTGCCAAGGTTCTGCGGCAACAAACCAAGACAGGGCTTGTGCAGCAAGGCAGTACCGGCCGCGCGCTCGCTGGGCGGTGGGCTGTCGCGGTTTGCATCGGGGCACCATTGCGCCTGCATGGCCTTCTCCACGGCATGCGTCACCCAGGGACGTGGTGACTGCGTCGGCGCGGTGGGCAGCGCCGCCAGTACCGCTTGGGCCGCGCTGTCCGCCGATGGAAGGGGACGTACGGATGCGGGTGAAGGCACTGGCGGTGACTCCTCGGTCAACCCCGCAGCGGCGGAAGGGGCAACGACAGCGAATCCGGCAAGGGCCAGTTTCACCACGGAACGACGCCATAGGGCAGTAACGCTGGGCATTGTCTTGGCTCCAGTGCGGGGCAGCGGTACCACGATAGTTGCTGTGTTGAATTGTCGGGTGAAGGACCTTGGCGCGCACCGTCGCTGCGTAGTCAGACTTTCCTGCTGATCGTGAAAGCATCCGAGAAGACAACTGGGTACGGCGACTACCTCGAGCTTCCATCCACATAGGGGCGGGACTGAAGAATCAGCACTTCGTCGCCGACCACGGCCCACTCGATGTCCTGATCCACGCCGCCCAGTGTCTGCTTGGTCTTGTTACCAATGGCAGCCAGGCGCGCGATCAGCGTATCGGTCAGCACCTGTCGCGAACCGGTAATGGGCACCTCGCGTACGCCGCCGCTGGCGTTGGCAACCAGCTGGGTGTCTTCCGCCGAACGGCTCAGCACCTGTACGGCCTTGGACCAGGTGGAATACATCACCTGCTCGGCCTGTCGCTTGCCCTCGACCACGCGAATGCCGAGCCCGCGCTTGGCGGAGATATAGGTGATGTGGCGGCGGGCCGCATCAAACGGGTCGCGGGTGATCATCACCCCGGAGCTGTCGGAAGGGGCGGCGGTCTGTACCAGCACGGCCATCGCTACCGCATCCTGGCTCAATCCTGCCGCGGTACGCGCTTCATAGGCCTCGAAGTTGTAGACCGACGCCCACACGGTATGCACTGCCTTGGCCAGCGCGTCGGCGTGGGTCACATTGGGCACGGTGGTATACAGCCCGGCGCCACTGAAGCCTGGCAGGTCTTCGGAGTTGGACGAGCTGCGCACGAACACACCGCCACCATGCAGTTGCTGCTGCCACTGCGTCTGCAGGCTGCGGACGAAAGCCGGGTCCGGTGCGGCGTTGCTGATCTGCGCACGCAGGGTAGCCAGTGCATCGCGCCGGATGCCAGCGTCGGTGGCAAAGCCCGGGCGCCGTTGCATGGCGGCCAAGCGCTCGGCAACCTGCAGCCGCTGCATCGCCGCTTCGTAGTGGGCGAAGGGAATGCAGAAGCCATCAGGCACGCGTGCCGATGGCGGCAGCGCGTTCTTCAGTGCACCCAGGTTAGCCGCCTTCACACCGCAGTGGCTGCTGTCGCGCACCCGTAAAGCGGACAGTGGTTTGAGTGCGCTAACCGATAGATCAGGCCGGGGCAGGTTGCGGGCAACCGGGGACGCAGCAGTTGAGGAGGGTGTCCGCGCAGGCCGCGTGCGCGGGGTTACCCGGTAGTCGTTATTGCTGACTTCAAGCTCCACCCAGCGTCCGTCGTACTGGCGCAGCGCGCTCTGGGCATCGCGCACGTACACGTTGGGAATGCCCCAGCCCTTGGCCAGCAGGTTGACGTGGGAGAGCAGGGTGGAAGGCCGCTGCGTCACCAGCCCGGCCACCGGTGCCAATGCAATCGGCACTTCGTCCAGTACCAGAATGTCACGTGGCGAGGGATCACGCAGCTGCTCGGCCGAGCGCACGATGCGCAGCCGCCCTTCGGCGCGGCCGGTGTTCAGTGGCAGGAAGCGTTGTTCCCGCAATAGCGCTTCCTGGCTGACGAAGGGCAAGCCCATCGACCGTGCCAGTTGCTCGTGTTGGGTGGAGTTGGTCTTGAAGCGGATGGCATCGCGGAATGAGGCATGCAGCACCTGGTCGGTTTGCCGAAGCAGGGCAGCGGTGAGCTGGTCGCCTTCCCAGAATTCGTAGGTATAGCCCGGCAGGTCGCGTTGCCAGGCCAGTGTGCCGAACAGGAAGCGCCGTTGCGGATCGCGGTACTGAGCGTTGAGGGTGGCCTTGTCCAAGCGCGGTAGCAGACCTTGTCTGCGCACAAACTGCTCATGCAGGGCATGACGCGGCGTGTTGATGTAATAGATGCGCCCATCATTGCGCCGGTCAATCACAAAGATGAGATGTGGCATCTCCAACGCCGTGCCCGGGTTATAGACCCGCGCCAGCTGCATGAACTGCGCACGGTTGTCGATGCGCTGCAGGTGGTCAGGGCCCTGGGCAGGCGCGGCAGCGGCGGGCGCTTGCTCGCGGTACTCGTAGGGCGAGGGCTTGCGTGCGGTTTGCGCCCAGGCCTGGGTGGCCGCGCAAAGCAGAAACAGCAACAGGGCAGCAGCGGCTGAAACGCGCTGCGGTTGATACAGGTGTGGACGGGCTCGTTCCATGACGACTTCGTGATTCCTTGGTTGGCGAATGATAAGCGACCTTCTTTCTGTGGATGCGCGGGAGCCGCTGGCGTTGGATAATCCGCCCATGCCGCTCACCCTTGACCACCTCCGCCGCTACGCCATCGCCCGGTCGCTGTTCAAGCCGACCACCTTGATGCGTGCCATCGGGAAGCTGGGGTTTGTGCAGGCAGACCCCATCCGTGCACCGGCGCGGGCGCAGGACCTGACCTTGCGGCACCGGGTGCTGGGTTACACCGCCGGCGAGCTTGAACGGCGCTATCCACGCTTGCCGCTGGAAGAGGATTACTTCGTCAACTACGGTTTCCTGCCGAAAGCGCATCATGCGCTGATGCATCCCCGCCAGGCGCGGTTGCAGTGGTCACCGGAACGTTGGCAGCAGGCGCACGCGGTGCGGGCATTCGTTGCCGAGCGCGGAGTGGTGCACCCGCGCGAGGTGGACGCGCACTTTGCACATGGCCGCACCACCAATTGGTTTGGCGGCTCGTCCCGTGCCAGCACCGAACTGCTTGATGGCATGCACTATCGTGGCCTGCTGCGGGTGGCGCGGCGCGAAGGCGGCACCCGCGTGTATGCCGTGCATGAGGCGGGCGGTGAGGCCGATGCGGTGTTGCCGCCGGAACAGGTGGCTGCGCGCCTGGATGCATTGATTGATCTGATCGTGAACAAGTACGCGCCCCTGCCCGATGCCAGTCTGGGGCAGTTGGTAGCGTATCTGGGCGGCGGCGTGCCGCAGTGGAAAGATGCGCGCAAAGCGGCGCTTGTGCGGGCGCGGCAGCGATTGCAGCGGGCACGGGTAGAGGGCGTTGAATGGCTGTGGCCAGCGGACGAGCGCGCCGACAGCAAACGCTGGAAAGTGGATGACACGGTACGGTTGCTGACGCCGTTTGACCCGGTGGTGTGGGATCGTCGCCGCTTCGCGTTGTTCTGGGGTTGGCCCTATCGCTTCGAGGCCTATACGCCGCCTGCCAAGCGCAAGTTGGGGTACTACGCGTTGCCGCTGTTGTGGCAGGAGCGGGTGATCGGCTGGGGCAACGTTGCGGTGGTGGCGGGCACGCTGGATGCGCAGCTGCACTATGTATCCGGGCGCAGGCCGGCGGGAAAGCCATTCACGGATGCCGTGGATGCGGAGCTGGCGCGTATGCGTGTGTTCCTGGGATTGGATGCCCCGGTTGGGTGAGCACGATGCCAGCGGCTGTTGGAGCGGTATCGGTATCCAGCGCCTTGTGCACACTACACGCTGCGGCAGGGGTGCTGACTGCGATAATTGTTTTCAGCGGGGCGTGCATCAACCACCTTCACCCGACAGGAGCGGAATCAGCAGGTGAGCCGGAATATTCAAGCCGCAAGTCGCAGCAGCGCCGTGCACATGGCGGTTGCCTTCCTGGCAATGGGAAGCTGGGCTGCTGTGGCCAATATGGCGCATCCAATGCCGCGGCCGCTGATTGCGGGCTTGGTACAAGGGCTGCTGTCCGCGCTGATCACCTTGTTTCTCAAGCGCATGCTGGAAGCCTTGTCCAAGCGTTGGCCTGGTCGCGCCGGTCTGTGGGTGCCACCGCTGGCGGCAGCCTCTGTATCGGTGAGCCTATTGGGTAGCATCCATTGGCTGGCGGGCACGCCGGAGATACTGCGCACCATCAGTTTGCCGTTGTCGGTTACGACGCTGTATGCCATTGCCTATACATTGGCCCTGCGCAGAGCGAGCGCAGGGCCTGGATGAGCTGACGGGGCTGCGAGCACCCCGTGACAGTCACTTGACGTCGCACTGCACCTTGAAGGTCATGCCACTGTGCGCCGGCAGGTTGGGCTGCACGGCATCGGATGTCAGTACATGGGGGCGGTCCAAGGCCGCGCCCCGCATGGCCTCACCCCAGCGTCAGCTGCCTGACCTCAACCTTGGGCAGCAAGCGCTTGGTGAAATAGCCGTCTTTGTAATAGCGGATCTTGCGGCACAGCACCGGGTGGGCCAGGCCTTCGTACAGCACGATTTCCTTCTCCGGCCCCATCGCCTTCAGCTCCTGCGGCAACATCAAGGCGCGTTTCTCCAGCACTTCGTTGTCGGAGATTGATCGGTTCTGCCCATGCGAGTGGGTGCGCGCACGACGGCGTACGGTGGTGAAGCCCAGCATCTCCGAGTAGTCGTTGGCGTCCTGCTGCTCGCGTGGTGCGTAGATGATCTGCAGTGCGTGGTTGGTGATGATGGTGCGCGACAGCTCCTTGCCGTACACCGCATCCAGCTGCGCCATCGACTGCACGATGGGCAGCAGGCGCAGGTTGTAGCCGGCCATGTACGCAACGGCCTTGGCGATGATGTCGACCCGGCCGATGGAGGTGAACTCGTCCATCAGCAACAGGCATTGATGCTTCAGGCTCTTGTCGTTCTGCGGCAGCGTCTTGGTGTTGACGTTGATGAGCTGGCTGAAGAAGAGGTTCACGATCAGGCGGCTTTCGGCCAGCTTGTTGGGCTGGATGCCGACATAGATGGTCATGCGCTTGCGGCGGACATCATCCAGGCGGAAGTCGTCGCCGCTGGTTGCCGCATCCAGTACCGGGTTGAGCCAGGGATTGAGCGGCTCGCGGAACGAGCCGATGATCGAGGCGAAGGTGACATCGGCCTGCGACAGCAAGCCTGCGAAGGCGGTGCGCGCCTGTGCACTCAGGAACGAGGCCTCTGCCAGTTTCTGCAGGTAGGGCTTCAGCTCGGTGCCATCGCCGGAGGACAAGCGCAGCACCTCGCCCAGGGTGGGCTTGGGTGAGCCAGGCAGGGCATCGGCCTGTTCGAACAGGTACAGGGTGAAGGCCAGGAAGGCATTGCGCGCCTGGCTGGTCCAGAACTTGTCCTTGTCGTCGCCATCCGGGTAAAGCATGGCCGAGATCGACTGCAGGTCCGACACGCGGAAGGATGGGTCGCTGGACACATAGGTCATCGGGTTCCAGCGGTGTGAACGGCGATCTTCGGCGAAGGGGTTGAACAGGTAGATCTCATGGCCGATGGACTTGCGCCAGCCCGAGGTCAGGTCGAAGTTTTCCTGTTTGATGTCCAGCACCACGGCTGACTCGCGGTAGTCCAGCAGGTTGGGGATCACCACGCCCACGCCTTTGCCCGAGCGGGTTGGGGCGGCAAGGATGACGAACTGCTGCCCGGACAAACGCAGCAGTTTGCCGTTCATCTGGCCCAGCACAATGCCGTCGTCCTTGTGTTTCAGCAGCCCGGTATTGGCCAGGTCCACCATGCCGGCAAAACGCGCGCGGCCATGGATGTTGCGGTGGCTGCGCAGCTTGTACAGCATCACCGCGATCGATGCCCACACCAGCAGCATCAGGCCCGCAGCAATGCCACCTGCCAGTTTTATGCGCCCGGCATAGGGCATGACCTGCGGGTGATTGAGATTCTTGAAGTACTGGTAGTACGTGCCAAATCCACTCGCGCTCGTGTCCAGGCCGAGGAAGGTCAGGGTGAGGAAGCCGGCCAGGTAGATGGCGGCGATGGTCAGTGCCACGGCGGAGATTACTGCGATCAGGATCCGGTAGTTGTTGCTCAAGGCGATTCCTTCGACTTGGATGTACGCAAGTCAGTTGCGGAGGGCTTCAGGTCACGCGACAGGGTGTGATGTTGTGAGAGCGGGTGCGAGCATTACTTTGCCGTGCCCGCACGTGCACTGGTATCGACCAGGATGTAGTCGTCGTTGCGCTGCCAGCGCTGCTGCCCTTCGCTGAGCTTGACGCAGGGTTTGCCATCACACGCGGTGATGTGCACTTGCTGCAGGGCTTCCATCACCTGGGCTTCCAGCTTGGCGCTCTCTGCGCGCTGCAGGTTGTTGGAGGCGACGTAAGCGGTACCACCAACGATCGCGATGGCGGCAACCAGCATGGCGATCAATGCTTTCCAGGCCAGTGCACGGATGCCTGATGCCGCTGCCAACTGTTCGCGCTGCAGCTGGTCTGCAATTGCGCGAAGGCGGTCGCCACTGTCGCCGAGTGCTTCAACCGCCGCAGGGATCTCCTGCGAAAGCGCTTCACGTATGGCGGCCCGCGCAGTCTGCGCAAGCTCTGCCTTGCCCGCGCTGACACCTTGCCCAAGCTCGGTGGCTGCGCGCTGCAGTTCGGCGGTGGATGACTTCTGTTCCGCAACCACCTTGTCGCATTGCTGCGTCAGGTGCCCCGCAAGCAACGCGGCGTTTGCGATGAACTCCTCCATCTTTGATTGCTCCATGTCACACCTTTTGACTGCACGCCCCCGCCGGGCGAGAGGCGCATGTTGCCAGAATCAAACATGCAGTGGTGAAGTGATGTCGTTTAACTTTTTTCTTCACATCAATCAGTGAAGACTGTGTGTATGCTTCGTCCCGTGCAGCGATCTTGGGTAGTCGGACGCTTGCATACTGCAGTGTCCCGGGGGGGCGGTGAAGACTGCATGTTAAGTGCGCGGATTGGGGAATTCAGCTTGTTTTGAAGTGGTTTCATCACTGTCATCAAGTTGAAATCGTTGTTCTGATACGCGTGTTGATCATGCAAGTGCGCAGAACGTGCATCACACATTTGTGTGAATTGCTGCTTCACAACACGCAAACATTTGCGTGTCTATGCTCCGCCCGAATGTGATGGAAGGCGGGCGTGTGAAGTGAACGTCCCGCGCATGCGTCACGATGAAATGGAATTTGAATGGTTCGTCTCACACGGGGAGCGGGTAGCAGACGGCGGTCTGTCCGCACATTGACAGTTGCAGGTGTGTGCTCGTGTTCGAGTGCCCTGGCTGTGTCGCGTAGGTTGCCTATCCGGCGAGATATTCCCTGCTCCCAGGTGCAGAGACTCTTGCAGCGTTCTGCTGCGGTCGAAACTTTCTCGATGGTGACTTCGTGAGCTTCACTATGCCGATCCGCAACACGTTGTTCGTAGGTTTCCTGGGGGGCATCGCCTTGTTGACGGGCTGTGGCGCACCCAAGCCAACCGAGCCCACTGGCAAGTGGATGCCGGTCAATCGCATGGCCGAAGCGCCGCAGGCCATTCCGCTGCATTCGTCCTATCTGTACCAGGCTGCGCCCGTGGATGGCACGCTCAAAGGCATGCTTACCCGCTGGGCCAAGGACTCCGGCCTGACCTTGTCCTACCTGCATCCCAACGACTACACGTTGTATGGCCCGGTAGCCGATATCCATACCATCAGCATCGCCGAGGCTGCTGCAGCATTGTCTGCGGCCTATGCCGCGCAAGGCGTGCTGGTGGTGGTGGAGCGCCAGCAGATCATCGTCAGCGTTGCCGCAACCAGCACGGACGGCAGCGCGGGCCCGGTAGCCGGCTCCACCGTCGACACGGCCGACAAGTAAGGAAGCACTGCGCATGTTCGGCAAGAAGAAGACGAATTCACCCGAGATCGATCGGGCGGTGTCGCAGGGCGTGAGCTTCGAAGTGTCGTTGGCGGACCAGGCAAAGCGCAGCGAGAAGCGGGCGTGGGCAGTGGCCTGGTGCGCGATCCTGATGGCCCTGTTGCTGGCAGGCGGCTACCTGCTGTTCCTGCCGCTGAAGGAAAAGGTGCCGTACCTGGTGATGGCTGATCCCTATACGGGCACTGCATCGGTGGCACGCCTGGTGGGAAATTTCGGTGAGCGTGCGGTGACGGCGGAAGAGGCCGTCAACAAGAGCAACGTGGCCCAGTTCATCATGTCGCGTGAGTCCTACGACTCCGGCCTGATCGGCCAGCGTAACTGGCGCACGACGTTGTCGATGGCTGGTCCGGCGGTGGCACCGGCGTACATGTCGCTGCATTCGGAGACCAACCCGGAACGCCCTTACCGCCTGTATGGGGCGGAGAAATCGCTCAACGTGCGCATTCTCAGCATCGTGCTGGTTGGTGGCGGGCAAGGGGGCGTGCCCAGCGGTGCGACCGTGCGTTTCCAGCGCAGCGTGTATGAAAAGGGCCGCGGCGTGTCCGAGCCCCTGGACAACAAGATTGCCACCATGGAATTCAGGTACGACCCGGATCTGCGCCTGAACGACGAGGACCGCCTGCTCAACCCGCTGGGGTTCCGGGTGACCAATTACCGCGTGGACAACGATTTCGCACAGGCGCCGCCGCCGCCGGCGGTGTTCCAGGCGCCGCCAGCACCCGCGCCTGTCGCGCAGCCGGCCTATCCGGCAGGTGCCGCGCCTGCCGCCGGCCAGGCTGGCTATCCGGGTGCGCCCGCACCCGGTGCGCCGGGCGCAGCGCCGGGGATTGATCCGAACACGGGGGTAATGCCGCCGCTTCCGGCCGAACAACAGGCCGGTGCCACGAATGCACAACGGGGAGTTGAACGATGAGTAGACCGCTGCAGAAGTTGCTGCGCCGCGGCCTTGCTCTGCTGATGATGGCGGGCTTGGCGTTACCGGCAGCCGCGCAGGTAGTCGAGCAATACGACTATGCGCCGGACAAGATCTATCAGATTCGTACCGGGCTGGGCATCACCACCCAGATCGAACTGAGTCCGCATGAAGAGGTGCTCGATTACAGCAGCGGCTTCAGTGGTGGCTGGGATATCAGTCGCCGCGACAACGTGTTCTACCTGAAGCCGAAGAATGTGGACGTGGACACCAACCTGATGGTGCGCACGGCGGCGCATTCCTACATCTTCGAGCTGAAGGTGGTGGCCACCAACTGGCGTGCGCTGGACCAGGCAAAAGCGTCCGGCGTGCAGTACAAGGTGCGCTTCTCCTATCCGGCAGACACCAAGTTCGCCGCGGAGAACAAGGCCGACGAGGAACCCGCCGCGGAACTGAGTACCGCAGTGGTCCCGGGGCGCGATTACTACTACGGCTACGACTACACCTACAAGAAGCGCCGGCCAACCTGGTTGGTGCCGGCAGCGGTCTATGACGACCGTCGCTTCACCTATATCCGCATGGGGGACCGCACCCGTTTCCCCAGTGGCAACTTCCCGGCGGTGTTTGCAAGGGACAGCCGCTCCGGCGACGAGTTCATCGTCAACTCAACCGTCGAGGGCGACACCATCGTGGTGCATGGCACCTACGCCTACCTTGTCGTACGTCACGGCGACAACGCGATCGGCCTGCGCAGGAGACCGGAGCAGTGAACCAGATACCCCCCAACGACCAAGCCGTGCCGGATCCGGCACCGCAGGCGCAGCCGCAGCCGGCAGTCAATCCGTATGTGCGCCGCGACTACGCCACCGACCCTGGGTTGGACGGCGAGGCACCGTACCTGCGTGCCGATGACGTGCAGCGTCTCAACCGCAAGGCGCTGGTGTTCCTGGCGGCCATCGTGATTGCCTTGGCCGCGCTGGCGGCGTGGATCTTCTCCGGCGGTCTTTCGTCCGGTGAGCAGGTGCAGGTCAAGCAGCCCAGCGAACAGGTGGTGATCCCTGCCGCGCCGCGTGATCTGCCCGAGCTGCCACCCGCGCAGCCGGTGGTACAGGCGCCGCCGATGGAGGAACTGCCGCCGCTGCCGGTGGTGGATGACAGCCAGCATGGCTCGATGATGCCCGGCATGGATTCGATGCAGCCGCGCGAAATGACGCTGCTGGAACGGCGCATGCTTGACGCCAACGGCGAAGCCGGTGATTCGTCCGGTGGCCCGGCTGCGGCCGGCCTGATGCCCGGCATGGCGCAGGCCGCGGGTGCGGGTGGTGCCGGTGCGCCTGCCGATGGTCCGACCAGTGCGCAGCCGCTGTACAAGCCCAGCACGCTGCTGTTGCGTGGTACCTACATCCGTTGCGTGCTGCAGGCGCGCGTTATCTCGGATTTCCCGGGTTACACCTCGTGCATCGTTACCGAGCCGGTGTATTCGGTGGATGGCAAACGCCTGCTGTTGCCGCGCGGCTCCAAGGTGCAGGGGGCGTATGGTGCCGACGGCATCATCGGCGACCGCGTGGCCATTGTCTGGGATCGCATCACCACCCCGACCGGGTTGGATATCAACATGCGCAGTCCCGGCGTGGACATGCTGGGTTCGGCCGGCAATGCGGGCCACTACAGTGCCCATTGGGGCCAGCGCATCGCCTCGTCGCTGCTGATCAGCATCCTGGCCGATGCGTTCAAGTACGCCGCGGCCGAGAACGGGCCGAAGGAGACCTCCATCGTCAATGGCGCGGTCGTGCAGAACCCGTATGAAAGCGCTACCGCCCGCACCATGGAGCGCATGGCCAACCTGGCGATGGAGCGCAACATGAGCCGTCCGCCGACCGTGACCATCAACCAGGGCACGATCGTCAACGTCTACGTCGCCCGCGATGTCGACTTTTCCGCCGTGATCCGCTGAGCCTGTAGCCGCATGAATGCAGAGTCCGCCATCGCTCGCGTGTCCAACGATTTCCTGGAATACCAGTACGGTATTCTGGGCATCGGCGATCACATGCATTCCAGTGATGTCACCGAGATCTGCATCAACCGTCCGGGTGAGTTGTACCTGGAAACACGGTCCGGCTGGCGGCGCGAGCAGGTGCCGTCGCTTACCTTTGAACGCGCCCGCCAGTTCTGCACGGCGGTAGTCAACGAGAGCAATACCGGGCAGCGCATCACCGATGCCGATCCCATGGTTTCGCTCACGTTCCCCACCGGTCAGCGTGCGCAGTTCGTCATCCCGCCGGCCTGTGATTCGGGCAAGGTGTCCATCACCATCCGTTTGCCGGCCCGGTTCGGCAAGTCGCTGGAGCAGTACGAGGAAGACGGCTTCTTCAACGAGATCCTGGAGCAGGCGCCGACGCTGAGCGAGCACGACCGCGAGCTTACCGAGCTGCGTGCCCAGCGCGACTACGCGAACTTCTTCAAGAAGGCCGTGCAGTACCACAAGAACATCGTGGTCTCCGGGGCAACCGGTAGCGGCAAGACCACCTTCATGAAATCGCTGGTCAACCATATCTCCGACCAGGAACGGCTGGTGACCATCGAGGACGCGCGCGAGCTGTTCCTGCAGCAGCCCAACGTGGTGCATCTGCTGTACTCCAAGGGCGGTCAGAGCGCGAGCAACATCAGCGCGAAGTCGTGCATGGAGGCCTGCCTGCGCATGAAGCCGGACCGCATCATCCTGGCCGAGCTGCGTGGTGATGAGTCGTTCTACTTCATCCGCAACTGCGCCTCTGGTCACCCGGGCTCCATCACCAGCTGCCATGCCGGCAGCACCACGCAGACCTGGGACCAGCTGGCGTTGATGGTGAAGGCGTCAGCAGAAGGCTCGGGGCTTGAGTTCGAGGTGATCAAGCACCTGCTGAAGATGACGATCGATATCGTTGTCCATATCAAGGCACATGCCGGTCGCCGCTACATCACCGGTATCGATTTCGATCCGATGCGGGGGATGGCCTGATGAACGCGCTTGCATTGGTTCGGGGTGCCGTGGACACAGCGGTCCGCATCAGCGCGTGCAGGCGCGCACGTGATGAAAGGAGGGAGCATGCTTCCAGGTATTGAGATGGCAGCCTGCACGGACCTTGCCGTGCCAGCCGAGGTCATGCACCACGTGGCCAAGGTGGAATCCTCGTTCAATCCCTACGCCATCGGCGTGGTGGGTGGCCGCTTGGCGCGGCAGCCACGCAGTCTGGGCGAGGCGCTGTCGACCACCCGCATGCTGGAGCGCGAGGGCTACAACTTTTCGCTGGGTATTGCCCAGGTCAACCGTTACAACCTTGCCCGCCATGGGCTCAGCAACTACGAGCGTGCGTTCGACGTCTGCCCGAACCTGCAGGCTGGCGCACGCATCCTGGCCGAATGCTACGGCCGCTCGGGCCAGGACTGGGGCAAGGCGTTCAGCTGCTACTACTCGGGCAACTTCACCACGGGCTTCCGCCATGGCTATGTGCAGAAGGTGGTGACGTCCTGGCGCAATGCCGCTGGTGCTGGAAGTGTGGCGACTGCCATTCCGGTCATACGCACGCGGCCGGCAGCGCCGAATGGAACCGCCAATCCGGGTCCGGTGCGGGTGGAGATGAAGCCCCTGCCTACTGCTGCCGGGCTGGTACTGCGCCGTATCGAGGAGGCCGCGTTGTCACGTGCCGGAGTCATTCCGGCGGGCTATCCGCCGATGCAGCAGGCCCCGGCCATGACGGGGGCGCCGGGTGCGCAACCCCAGCAGACGCCGCAGGCACCGATGAATCCGCAGGCGGCCGCACCGGCGGTGCCTGCCGATGATGCGCCGGTGGTGGTGCAGCCGATGGGCGCGCGTACTGCTTCACGTCCGGCAAGCAATGCCGCCGCTACGCTGCCGCCAGATGGCGCGGCGCCGGCGCAGATGCAACCCCAGGCGGCACCCGCGGCTGCGGCGCCGCAGCGGGACGCTGCATTTGTTTTCTAGCTTCATCGCTGTAACCGGCCTCACGGCCATGCAATACGCGTTGTTCCCCTTCAAACCAACCAGTAGAGGCTCCCCATGAAGAACCAGACCAACCAGCTCATCCGTAACGCCGGTGCCAAAGTCAGCGCCGCCCTCGCCGCCGTTTCGATGCTGGCAATGCCGGCCATGGTGATGGCGCAGGACGTGACCGGTGCCACCACCCGCGTCAACAGCTTCTTCAACAACATCAACAGCCTGCTGAACATCGCCTCGATCGCCATCGTGACCATCGCGGTGATCTTTGCCGGCTACCAGATCGCCTTCAACCACAAGCGCATCGGCGACGTGGCACCGGTCCTGATCGGCGGCTTCCTGATCGGTGCTGCTGCCCAGATCGCCAAGATGCTGCTGCCGGCGGACGTGACCAAGACCACCATGGTGATCAGCGAACTGCTGCACTATGCATAAGAATGCGCTCTTCCGCGGTTGCACGCGGCCGGCCATGTTCCTGGGGGTGCCTTACATGCCCTTCACGATCGCGGCCGGCACGTGCCTGCTGTTGACGTTCTATTTCGACATGTTCTTCCTGTTCCTTCTGCCGATCGTGGTCCTGATCATGCGGCAGATGGCCAGGCGGGACGAAATGGTGTTCCGCCTGCTGGGGCTGCGCTGGCAGTTCCGCAGCAAGATCCGCAACGTCAAGCACCATAACGGGATGTGGGTGTTCACGCCCAACAACTACCGCAAGACGCTCGAAAACCCCTCCTCGGAATAAGCCCCATGTTGTCGCCCGATACCTCCATTGCCGAGTTCATCCCGTTGTCTTCCCACGTGTCTCCGCACGTGGTGAAGACGACCGGGGGTGACTTCCTGATTACCTGGCGGTTGGACGGCTTGCCGTTCGTCGGGCGCGAGGAGTGGGAGCTGGAACATCGCCACAACACCTTCAACCGCATGCTGCAGACGCTGCGGGCGCCGGATTTCGTGAACGTTGCATTCTGGGTCCACGACGTCCGGCGCCGTGGCCGGGAGGATCTGAAGAGCCACTACCAGCACGTGTTCAACCAGCAGTTGTCGGATGAGTACTTCGAGCGCCTGTCGACGCAGAAGATCATGCGCAACGAGTTGTTCATGACGATGATCTACAGGCCCATCGTCACCGGCAAGAAGTTCGTGGAGAAATCCGCCAACATCGAACGGCTGCAGGCCGAGCAGGACCAGGCCATCGGCAAGATCACCGAGCTGGCCGGCAACGTGGAGGCGGTGCTGAAGGACTACGCGCCGACCCTGCTGGGCATGTATGAGGCGGACAATGGTGTGGTGTTCTCCGAGGTGCTGAGCTTCTTCGGCTACCTGCTCAACCGCATTGACGAGCCGGTGCCGGTACTGCGGGCACCGGTATATGACTACCTGCCGGTATCGCGGCACATGTTCTCGGCCAAGTCGGGCGATTTCGTCATCAACGCCCCGGGCGGGCAGAACCATTACGGCGCCATCCTCAACATCAAGGAATACACCGACGGTACCTACCCGGGCATCCTCAACGGGCTGAAGTACCTGGATTTCGAGTACGTGATAACGCATTCGTTCAGTCCGATGGGGCGCCAGGACGCGCTCAAGGTGCTGGACCGCACCAAGGGCATGATGATCTCCTCCGGCGACAAGGCGGTGAGCCAGATCGCCGAGATGGACCATGCAATGGACCAGGTCGCCTCGGGCAACTTCGTGCTGGGCGAGTACCATTTCATGATGGCGCTGTATGCCGAGGACCAGCGCACGTTGTCGCAGAACGTGGCCACCACCCGCGCCGAGCTGTCCAATGCCGGGTTTGTTTCGGTCAAGGAGGACCTGGCGGTATGCGCATCGTTCTATTCGCAGCTGCCGGCCAACTGGAAGTACCGCACGCGGCTTGCCAATGTCAGTTCGCTGAACTTCCTGGGCCTGTCGCCGCTGCACAACTTCGCCACCGGCAAACGCGACAACAATCCGTGGGGTGAGTGCCTGACGGTACTTCAGACCACCAACGGCCAGCCGTACTATTTCAATTTCCATGCCACCCACCCGGCGGAGAATTCGCTGGGTGAGAAGGCGATCGGCAATACGATGGTCATCGGCAAGTCCGGTACCGGCAAGACCGCGCTGATCAACTTCCTGCTCAGCCAGGTGCAGAAGTACAAGCCCTCGCCGACCATCTTCTTCTTCGACAAGGACCGCGGCGCGGAGATCTTCGTGCGTGCCTGCGGTGGCAACTACCTGGCGCTGGACAATGGCCAGCCCACCGGCTTCAACCCGTTCCAGTGCGAACGCACCGATGCCAACGTGCAGTTCCTGGGCAACCTGATCAAGGTGCTGGCAGCAAAGACCAGCTATACGGCGCGCGAGGACGAGGACATCTTCCGCGCGGTGGAGAGCATGCTGGACATGCCCATGCACCTGCGTTCGATGACCAATTTCCAGAAGAGCCTGCCCAACATGGGCGATGACGGGCTGTTCGCGCGGCTGCGCAAGTGGACCGCTGGCAACACCCTGGGGTGGGTGTTCGATAACCCGGTGGACGTGATCGACCTGGAGAAGGCCAACATCATCGGCTTCGATTACACCGACGTGATCGACAATGCCGAGGTGCGGGTGCCGGTGATCAACTACCTGCTGCACCGTCTGGAGGAGTTGATTGATGGGCGGCCGCTGATCTACGTGATGGACGAGTTCTGGAAGATCCTGGACGGCGGCGGTGCGCTGAAAGACTTCGCCAAGAACAAGCAGAAGACCATCCGAAAGCAGAATGGCCTTGGCATCTTTGCAACGCAGAGCCCGGAGGATGCGCTGGCCAGTGATATCTCCGCGGCCCTGATCGAGCAGACCGCCACCCTGATCCTGCTGCCCAACCCCAGTGCTTCGCGCGAAGACTACATGGAAGGCCTGAAACTGACCGAGGCCGAGTTCGAGGTGGTGTCCAACCTGGACGAGCGTTCACGCAGCTTCCTGGTCAAGCAGGGTCACGGCTCCACCGTGTGCCAGCTCAACCTGCGTGGCATGGACGACGCCTTGGCGGTCATCTCCGCCAGTACCGACAACATCGAAGTCATGGACCGCATCGTTCACCAGCAGGCAGAACATTTTGGTGTGGAAGTGGGTGAGTTGAGTCCGGAGCAGTGGCTGCAGGAGTTCTACGAGAATCGTAAGGGTTCGGGGCGCGGATCAAGGCAGCGATCCGAGTCGGGCGATGGCAGACGGGCGGCTGTGCGCTGAGGCGCCGGCCCCTTTGAAAATCAACGCTATTCAAGACTAGTAGAGGTGGATCATGAAAACCCAGCAACCGCGTCGAGGCACCGCGAAGCCGACTTTCAGCCAGGCATGGGCGCGTACATTCGGTACCGCGCTGACCGCCCCCAAGGCCAACCGCTGGGTGGCAATCAGCATCGCGATGACTGCGCTGCTTGGCACCGGCGTGGCGATGGCCGCGTGGGAGGTCAATGACAGGAAGACCCAGCAGGAAATCCGCAAGGTGCAGGATCGCATCGGCAATGACGGTACGGTCACCGGCCGGTTGAATGACCTGAACCGCAAGCTGCAGATTCAGCAGCGTAATGGCAGTACCCCGGAAATGATTGTAGAGCCGACCGGCACCGAGGCCTTGAACAAGACCAACCCGACGGCGACGCCGCTGACCATGGCGCAGCTGTGTTCCAGCGGTGCGGCAACACCGCTTGGGCAACAGCAGCAGGCGCTGTGCACGGATCTGGCCAATACCGAGCTGGCCCAGTACCGGTTCTCGTTGCGCATGTTTGAACGCGCCAAGCAGAACTATGATCGGCTCAAGCAGCTGGAAGATCGCCGTCGCTCACTGGGCGCCAACGACTACGCCAACATCCAGTACAACACCAACGAAGTGCTGGCGTTGACGGCGTTGATGGACAACGATCGTGATCGTTACCAGACCTATATGGCGGCCTATCAGGCACGCGTTGCGCATATCCGCAATTCGCAGTCGGCCTTGACCCGCAATGCGCTGAAAGGCAGTGGTAGTGTCGGCTTGCCGAGCCTGCCGTCCACTTAAGGGATTAGGAGTGGTTTCATGGGTGGTTTTGATCTCAGCCCGTTCATCCAATGGGCGTTCTTCTCGACGATCTTCGAGCTCATCAATAGTGAGGTTGATGCGTTCCAGGCGGCCATGCTCGGCCGCAGCATGCGCTGGGTCAGTGGTACCGCGCTGACCTTGCTGACGCTGTGGGTGTTGTCGCAGGGGTTCATGATTGTTACCGGGCGCAGCCGTGAGTCGTTGATGGGCTTGGTGGTCGGCTCGCTGAGGGCGTTCCTGATCGTGCTGGCAGCCAGCTCGATGTCATTTGCCGGCAACAATCTCACCAACTTCCTGTCCGACGACATGCCCAAGGCCATCCATCAGGTGGTGGCGGGTGACGACGGCGACGTGGAGAAGGCCATCGACAAGAACCTGAAGGTCATGGGCCTGATCTTCGCGTTGATGGATGCATTGCCCGTCAAGAGCAGTGAAGAGAACGCCGCCGACCAACGCAAGGTGGTCAGCTTGACCGGCATCGGCATTGCCGGGCCTTCCGTCATAGGGGGTGCGCTGCTGTTGTTGTACAAGCTGGCATTGGTTCTGTTCATCGGCTTCGGGCCGATCTTCATCCTGTGCCTGTTGTTCGATCAGACCAAGGACCTGTTCAAGCGCTGGCTGCTGTACGGCATCGGTACCATGTTCTCGATGGCCGTGCTGTCGTTCATGGTCTCGGTATCCACCAAGCTGGTTGCGGTTACTGCCGTGGCCTGGGTTGGGGCCTATATCGCCTCCAGCCAGGTGGGATCGCTGGGCTATGGGGCCGGGTTGAATTCAGCTGCTATCCAGCAGGGCGGAATAGGATTGCTGATGTCCGTATTGATGGTGATGACGCCCCCGATGGCCGCCATGTTCTTCAATGGCACCCTGGGTCAGTTCGTCGCCAACTCCAGCTTCGGCAACGTGGGCCGCAACAGTACGGGTCAGAAATCCGACTTCAAGCAGGACTTCGACATGCCCCCCGGCAAGACGGGCGAAAAGAGCGGTTCCAAGAGTGGCTGATTTTTCGCGATGGTTTTGAACTTGGCTATGCAGTTTCCATGTGTGCTGTTTGCAGGAGGTCCTGATATGAACATGCGATCGGTGGTTTTTTCTGCAGGCTTTGCGATTGCCTTTTTGTCCAGTTCGGCCATGGCTCAGCAACCACAACCAGGATCTGCTGCCTATAACAGCGTCTATCTTCCCGCGCATGGGGTTGGTGATACGGTTCGCGGCCGTGGCATCGATCAATGGGGTGCCTTGGCCGTTGGGAACCGGGGGCTGATGGGCTGGACCCTGGAGGCCCCGACTGAGCAGGCGGCAACCGACTTTGCCATGCGCTCCTGTGAAGCCAAGGGTGCGGTTGGTTGCGAGATATTGGGGGTTTTCAATAACGCTTGCATGGCGATAGCTTCAAATATCGCAGTGGTGGATGTCGCCGGTGGTCACCCCGTGACCACCGGCGTGGCAACCGGAAATCGAGGGATGAGGAAGCTGCGCCGAGACGCACTGAAGGAGTGTGGTCAGGGCTGCGAAATTATCCAGGAAGGCTGCGCCATTGCTGGTCGGTGATTGCGCTCTGTAGCTATGACAGCTGGGAGCAGAGCGCTGTGGCCCTTCAACGCGTTCGGGGTGTATGGAAACAAACCGCTTCCCGCAGCAATGCCGTGCTGTTCTCCAGGCCGCTTCGCAGGCCTGCAGGGGCCGTGTTGCGTTCTGCTTGTTAGCGTTGCGTGAGGAGTAACGACTACATCAGCGCAAGGGTTCAACTTCTTGCGATGGGATGTTAGTTTTGGCATGTGCTGGTCACGTCGCCTGTCGGGTGCTTGCCAGTCAAAATTGCCAGGGTCGCGCAAGGGGTGTGCGCGATTAAGGAAGGGTAGCCGGTGTGCTGCCTGCGTTTGCATCGACCACACGATGACGCTGCGTATGGATATGCCAGAGAACAACCTGTCACCCCACAATCATGCTGCAACCCGCTCGACGGAATCCGGTTCCGGCGAGGTTGGTTTGTGTCCGGTCCTTTCTGCTCCGCACCGCGGTAGCGCCTCAATCGATTTGTGCACGAAGCCATGCAAGGGGTGTGCCCGGTCTTCGTTTCATCTGGCTACACGCGGGACGATCGCGCCGCGCAGCCAACATCTGTCCGCTACACGGAACCCCTTTCATGCCAAGTATTGATATTGCACCCCGTAACTTTTTCCCGCGGTTGGCTTTGGCCGGTCTGGCCTGCGCCGTGTTGGTTCCCGTCGCCGCCTGCAACAACAGGCAGAACAGAAGCGAAGCTCCCATGAATGCATCTCCCCAAGCCGCTGCAGCCGTTGCCCCGCAGCGCAAGCTCAACAGCAACCCGACCAAGGCCTACGAGATCCGGATGACGCTTGCCAATGCTCCTGGCGGCTTTGAGCTCATCAACGCAGCGGCGCAGTTCGATGTCCAGAACCCCGGTGAGTGCGGCAACATCGATCCGGTAGCCGGCGCCATTCCGCGCATCACCAGCAATGAGCCGATCACGCTGAAGAAGGTCTCAGACGCCGAGTACACCGGCATCGTCTATCTGGATCAGATCGTCGACGAGGATTACTTCGGCCGTGCGGTGTGCCATTGGGCCCTGGCCGAGGCGCGCGTGGTATTGAAGGCGACGGGTGATGAGGCAAATACGCGCTTCATCTTTGGCCTGCCGGCAGAGAAGGTGATTGCGGGTGGGCAGGAAACCCGCTACTTCTGGTCCGGCTACTACCCGCGCGCGAAGATGGACGCGTTCCGCGATCTGGGTGATGCCAGCCTGGACAAGGTACCCGCCGACAAGCGCGATGAGTTCTTCAGCATCACGCTCAGTGCGAAGGAGATCGCCTCATGAGCAAGCTGACCTCCCAGGACTACGCCGAACTGGCCAACGACTCCTACTCGGATGATTACCGATTGGGGCCTGCCGATCCCTCGCAGGAAGAGCGAACCCCCAGCGGCAATTACCAGATCCTTGAACACGCCAGCAACCCGGACAACGGCTACCAGGGCACGATCTACCAACGCCTGAGTGATGGTGAGATCGTGGTTGCCCACCGCGGCACCGAGCAGATCTGGAAGGATGCGGTGATCGCCGATGGCTCCATGGTCACCCGGCGCACCAACCCGCAGGCCGAAGATGCCATCGCCCTGACCCGGCGCGCGCTCGAATATTCAAAGACCATTGGTGAACGGCCTGGCATGGAGGCGCCCCAGGTCACGGTTACCGGGCATTCGCTGGGTGGCACGCTGGCGCAGGTGTCGGCCCACCATTTCGACCTGCGTGGCGAAACCTTCAACGCCTATGGTGCGGCCAGCCTGGATCTGAAGATCCCGCCTGGCCCGAACGGCAAGGTGTTGAACCATGTGATGGCCAACGATGCGGTGAGCGCGGCCAGTCCCCAGTATGGCGACGTGCGTGTCTATGCCACCGAGAAGGAAATGTCGGTCCTCAACCAATCGGGTTATTTCAACAACCGCTTCGTGGACGCGATCACGCCGGATCTGGCAGTTGTCGCTGCAGGGCGCTCGATGGGGTCGCACAGCATGCACAACTTCCTGCCCCTGGATGGCAAGGGGAAGCCGGACGTTTCTGTGTTGCAGGATCCAGCGGCGCTGCAGCGCGCCACGGACAACGCGCCGATGATCGACAACTACCGCGGTGATGTGCAGTCGCTGCGGCGCGCGGTCACCATTGGCGCGCGCGGTCCGGTGGGCTGGATACGCGACGGTGTCGATTACTTCAGTGACCGTGATCCGGCAGGCGCGCCGGCGGCACGCGAGGAACTGCTGCGCGAAGGGCGCAACAATCAGTTCCAGGATGCACCCGGCAAGGGGAACGAAGACAAGGCGGCCATGCTGGACGCGCGTGGCGCGGCAGCAGACCCGCAACAGGCCCACGTGGCGCGTTTGCTGGAAGCCGCCCGCAGCGGCAGCCCGGATGGCATGCGCGCGGCCACGGAAGCCCTGCAGGCGTCGCAGGCCGGCCAGGAATGGCAGGCGCGCGCCGACCAGCATGCCCAGGTACTGACACAACGTGAAGCAGCCGCGCAGCAAGGTGCACGCCAGCATGAGGCACAGCAGCAGGACATGGCGCGTTACGGATGACCCGCAGTTGGCGCTGTCGCCATTTGTTTTCACGATGCCTTGAGGAGTTTGCATGAAACATTCAACGACGACGATGGCTGTACTGCTGGCATTGGCATTGGCGGGTTGCAGTCAACAAGGCAATACCGAGGCAGCACAGGCTGCGGCGGCCGGGGGCGTCCCGGCTGCTGCGGATCAGACAAAGGACCCAGGCATGACCGATCTCAAAGCGCCATCCCCCGACAGCGTTCTTTACGTCATCTATCAACGCGACGGCGACGGCGCCGTCAGCTACAAGATTGATAGCGGGGCGATGGTGAGCTACTGGTATGGCTACCCGTTCACGCTGAAGGGGCGACAGTACTTCACCGGCTTTGCCACCAGCACCGAGGGTGACGACAGCGCCGAGTCCGATGGCGGCATGATGGAGCCCGGCCACGTGGCCATTGCCCAGGCCACCTTCGTGAAGGCGGAGGAGGCAGGCAAGCCGATCTGGTCGCAGGTGGATACCGACGGCTATGTCGGCGAGTTTGGTCACAACGACCAGCCCGATGCGATCGATGAAACCCGCAAGCCGCTGTCGCAGGAAATCGCTGACGGTCGCCTGCTGCTGGCACTGCCCACCCGCAGCTTCGACAATGGTGTGGCGCAATCCCTGTATGCCTTGTTCCTGTTCGACCCGCACAACGTCGATGACCTGTCCTTCCGCAGCTGGGGTTACCTGGGCTCGGTGGTGGCGGGCAGCGACAACACGGCGGCCTGCGATGACAACAAGATCATGCCGTGTGCTGTCAGCACCGGTACCTTGTCCTTCGAAGCGCCTGGTCAGGCAGGTCTACCCAATGTGAAGATCGCGCTGGCAGGCAAGGAAATTTCAGGCCCCGATAAAACGCGCGATCTTGGCGCCGAAGATGCGGTAACCTATGTCTTCGACACGAAGGAAGGGCGCTACCAGCCCTGACATCCCTTTCGAGTTGACCGCTCTGTAAATGACTCAAGGATTGAGTCCGGTTGACGTCCTGCGGCCCGCCGCGGCCGCACTTCACCTGAGGAGCCAACGATGGCCAATCCACACGACAGAAGCGCTGTACTCGACATCATCGAACGCCAGGCTGAGCGCAGCAACATCCCGCGCGAGGACTTCCTGCGTTTTGCCTATATTGAAACCGGCGGCAAGTTCAACGCCAATGCCTACAACGAGGATAGCCACGCGAAGGGCTTGTTCCAGTTCGTTCCCGGCACCGCCAAGGCCTATGGACTGACCGGCCGCGAGTTCGACCCGGCGGCCAACACCGAAGCAGCAGCCACGCTGTATGGGCGCAACCGCACCGACATCATGTCGCGCCACGAACACAGTGGTCGGCCTTACCTGTCCGGTGCCGAGAACCCCAATGGCCTGGACATGTACCTGGCGCACCAGCAGGGTGCTGCAGGCTATGCGTCCATCCAGAGTGCGATCGCCACCGGCAATTTTTCGCTGGACAGCACCCGCCGCAACATCCTGGGCAACATCAGCTCGCGCGATTTCGAGCAGGTGACCGGTCAGCCGTACAACACGGTGCGCGGCATGAATGACCGCGATCTGGCGACCTCGTTCACCCAGTACTGGAACGGCAAGTATTCCGCCATCTCGATCCCGGACCGTGGCATCACCGCAAGTGCGGCGTTGCCGGGGCAGCGTGATCCGCTGGCCGATGGCGTGCTGCAGCGCGGTGAGCGTGGCAATGACGTGCGCGCCCTGCAGGAGTCGCTGAACCAGTTGGGCTTCCGCGATGCCCAGGGTGGCACACTGGAAACCAACAGTGCCATCTATGGCCAACGCACGGCCGAGGCGGTCAGGAGCTTCCAGCAGGCCAACGGTCTGGAGCCCAGTGGCAAGGCCGACGAGCGTACCCGCGAAGCCATCACCGCCCAGCAGGCGCGTCCGGCTGGCGAGCGCAATCAGCCGGCCGAGCCGCAGGCCCGCGGCAACGGTGGTACGGCCTGGCCGACGCCTGGCAACGACCAGATCAACCGTGCCGACAAGCCGCGTGAGGGCCACGGGGAGTTCGGTACCGCACGCAGTGGTGGCCGCACCCATGGTGGTATCGATATCCAGGGCAATGTGGGTGATCCCATCGTTGCTTTCGCCGGCGGCAAGGTAACGGTATCGCCGAACAACGGGGCGGCAGGCAATACGGTGCGCATCACCCACGATGACGGCTCGGTCACCAAGTACTTCCACCTGGATCGGTTCTCGGTGCGCGATGGTGCACGCGTGGAGGCCGGTGAGCAGATCGGAACGATGGGGCGCACCGGCAATACGCCGGCCAAGGGTGACACCCACCTGCACTTCGAGCTGTGGCGTGACGGTCGCAAGATTGATCCATTGCCGGAGCTGCGTGCCGCAGAGCGGGGCAATGGCGAAGCCTCACGTGCTGCGCCAGCAAGCAATGGCGTGCTGCGATCCGGCGCCACTGGCAGCGAGGTGAAGGCCTTGCAGGAGCAGCTCAATCAACTGGGCTACAAGGGCGCTGACGGCAAGCCGCTGGAAACCCGCAGTGGCATGTTTGGCCCGCAGACCGAACACGCTCTGCGCAGTTTCCAGCAGGATCGCGGCATCGGTGTGGACGGTGCATTTGGCAGGGAGTCGCGGGAGGCGATGAACCAGCAGCTGCGCGCAGGGGCCGCCTCCACGCATGGCCAGCAGCAGGGTGGTGAGGGCCAGTCGTCCTTCGTCGACCGGATGTTGAACGCTGCGCGCAACGCGGACGTGGCCGGCATCCAGAAGACGATCGAAGATTACGCTTCCTCGCTCAAGAACCAATGGGACAAGCAGGTGCAGCAGGGCCAGCAAGTGCAGCAGGCGCAGCAGGCCAGCCAGGACCCGGCCAAGACCAGCAACGATCCGCAGCGTTGAGTTGACCCCTGCCGGCCCACTGCTGGCGGGGATTGGAACGGCCTTGCCGGTGCATGGATGCATCGGCAAGGCGCAACGGCCGCATTGTCGGCGCTTCACTTGACCACCACCGCAGCAGATGGAAGCGGCGCGATGCGCTGAAGAGGGAATCCCATGAAGACCATGTTCAAGATCGGCTCGATCGCCTTGATGCTGCTCAGCTTCGGCGCGGCAGCGCAGTCCGGCAACGGCCTCAGCTACCGTGCCGGTGACCCGTTCCTGTTCTGCACGAAGGGGCAGGATGTCAGGGCACCTTGCTGGAAGCCCATGCCCAATTACACCGGGCAGTTCATGTTCATGCCCTACTGCAAGCCGATCAATCCGTACGGCAAGAGCTGGACGCAGGACGACACCAAGTCCTTCCAGGAATACCTGACCATCTGCCCGCAGGCCGAAGATTCTGGTCGCTGGAGCGGTGGCGGCAGGCCGGAATACAGTCCGTTCAAGCATTGAGGCAATCACCTGGCTTGCATGTCACCACCGGCTGTGGCCGGTTTGGCCGGAACAAGGCAGATGTGTGGCGTGGGGCCCGGTCGGCTTCGGCTGGCCGGGGCACCCACGCAGGCATGTTTTGACGCAGGTGACTGGATAGGGATGGCAGCCACCCTGCACAGTTGTGCGCTTGCCTGCGCACAACACGGGTATCCAGCGTGCCACTTAACTTCGGACGCCATGAAGTCACTTCCCAGCGCCTTGACGCTACAGCATCTTCAACCGGCGAAACGTGCGGCAGCTTCTCCCTACCTGTAAACAACCATCTGCGAGACCCCGGCAATGCCTTTGAACTTTGAGCCCCATCTGGATTCGGCGGTCGACAACAGCAACGGCTTGTGGATCCCGCAGCCGCAGATGGTGCCCGCTTCGCCGCCGGAAGACCCAAGCCACAACGAGTATCGCTATGCGATCTACCGTGGCGAGGAGCGCATAGCCGGTATCGGGTGTTTTGGTGCTGACCTGCAGGTGCGCTCGGCGGGCCAGCGTGAGCGCGTTTTCACGCTGGATCTTGGCCGGGACTGGGTGTTGGATGCAGTGCTGGAGTTGAAGCGGACGCTCAATAGCGACGAGTCCGATTTCGAGTTCCTGCGAGGCCTGGCCAAAGGTCTGGTATCGGTTTTCGAAAACCGCTCCCGTGTTGCCTACGACCTGCGTTACATGGCTATCACACGGACAGCGCTGCTGATGGAGCGTGGCATCGCGGTGCCAGCCGGTGCGGCAGCGTCGGCAAGCCCGGACATTGACCTGCAGGGCGCGGGTGATCTGCTGCTTGCGCAGGTCCGCATCCCCGCGCGCGGAAGCGGCGAGGAGGGCGCATGACCGACTTCGTCTTTGACGACTACGCGCGCACAACATTGTCGGCGGCAACCAATGCCGCCGATGGCAAGCCGCTGACACCGGCGCAGATAGACCAGGTCATCAGCTACCTGAAATCACCCGGGTCGGGTCCGGATGGAACGTCCAGCTATGCGGACTACCTTGCCCGGCAGATGCGGGCGAACCCGCCAAGGCTGCCTGCCAACATGGACTACGTCGGTTTCTCGGGGGTAGACGGCAAGGGCGTGTCGAACTTCCAGAATGCGGAGACATATATAGGCGATACCGGCAAGAAGGCCGGCATCATCGGTGATACGCCTTGGGGCCGCTTCATCAACGAGCTGGGCACGGAATCGGCAGCGCGAACCGAGTTCAGGGTGGTGGAAGGCAAGTTCCAGCACTTCATGGAACTCCATGGCTACGAGCCGCGCGCAGCGAACTACGCCGGCGCGCTGCAGGACATGATGTGGAATGCGGGTAGCCCGGAATACTTCGAGAATGCGATTGCTGCCCGCCGTCCGATCGTGGCATTTGTCGAGAATGCACCGCCGGGGCGTGGCTTCAGCAACTTCGAACTGAGCACCGCGCTCAAGCACCCGGATGCGGTAATCAACGGTTACCCGGTACGCGCCTTTGGCAATGACCCGTTGGCCTTTGCCAGTCAGTCCGCTGCTGAGTTCCAGCAGCTGGAGCGAAGCATCGCCCAGGCCGCAAGCAGCAACAGCGGAAAGACCATCAGCGTGCAGCAGGTGCGCGCCAACCTGTCGCTGATCGACGGCTACGACGCGGTTGGCAGGACCTTGTTCAACCAACCGGTGGACGCATTCAAGGCGCTCAGCTTCGATGAGATGGCGGCTGCCCGCTCCGCGTGGGGCGCAGCCCGTGGCGGTCTGGCCCCGGGCCTGTTGGTGGAGCCACCCGGCACGTCGCCGCGTGCGGCCGGCGAGCCCGGT
>DKPB01000027.1:13218-26826 GCA_002471015.1 Stenotrophomonas sp. UBA7346 | reverse complement strand
CATGGCTCGGCACTACAGGGGATCGCTGTTGCGGCTGGACAAAAAATCGCCACACTCTGCAATGGCTTGCGGCACAAGGGCTGCACGCCCTTATCCACAACTTGTGTCAGCAGCAGGGCACAGCCTGTGTGGATAGCTGCAGGAACGATTCCGTCGTGCCGAGCCATGCTCGGCATTGGGATTGCGTGAGATCGCGCTGGAAGGCCTCTGCCGAGCATGGCTCGGCACTACTGGAATTGCCTTATTGGCGGCGTACCGCCTGCACTACCTGCAGGCGGCGCAGACGGCGCATGACTTCGGCCAGGTGGTTGCGGTCGCGGACCTGGATGTTGAAACACAGCACCGCGGCGTTGAAATCGCGATCCAGGTAATCCACCCGCTCGATGTTGGAGTGACTCTGGGCGATGGCGGCGGCCAGCTGCGCCAGCACGCCGGTACCGTTCTCCACTTCCACCACCAAGGCGGTGTCGTAATCGCCAACCACGCTGGTGTCCCAGCCAATGGGCACCCAGCGGTCCGGCGTCTTGCGCAGCTCGGCCAGGTTCGGGCAATCCATGCGGTGCACCACGATGCCCTTGCCGGCAGTGTGGTAGCCCATGATCTCGTCGCCAGGGATGGGCTGGCAACAGTTGGCGAAGCTGACCACGCCACGCTCGCTGCCATTGATCAGGATCTTCTCCTGCGCACGGTGCGCCGTGCCGCCCGCACGCAGCTCGGCGTAGGACATCAAGGCCTGCGCAGCCTGCGTTGGCATCCAGTTACCCAGCGCCACGTCGGCAAGGAAGGCCTCCAGGCGCGGGTAACGGTGCTCGTTGAGGAAGGCGTCCAGGCGGCCCTTGGGCAGGCGCTCGATCGAGCTGTCCATTGCTTCCAGCGCACGGTCCAGCATGCGATGGCCCAGCTGCACGGCATCTTCGTGCTCCAGCTGCTTGAGCTGGTGGCGGATGGCGGTGCGTGCCTTGCTGCTGACCACGAACTCCAGCCACTGCGGTTTGGGCGAGGCCGAGCGCGCGGTGATGATCTCCACCGTCTGCCCGCTGGCCAGGCGCGTGCGCAGCGGTACCAGTTTCTTGTCCACCCGCGAGGCCACCGCGCGGTTGCCGACGTCGGTGTGCACCGCATAGGCGAAGTCCAGCGCGGTGGAATTGCGTGGCAGGGCCAGGATCTTGCCTTTGGGCGTGAACAGGTAGACCTCGTCCGGGAACAGGTCGACCTTGACGTTGTCGAGGAACTCCAGCGACGAACCGGCCGTGCGCTGCGAATCGATCAGCTCGACGATCCAGGCATGCGCGCGGCTCTGCGCGCTGTTGGGGCCGTCGCCACCGAATTTGTAGGTCCAGTGCGCGGCCACACCGCGCTCGGCGATCAGGTCCATTTCCTCGGTACGGATCTGCACCTCGATCGGCGAGCCATACGGGCCAAACAGCACCGTGTGCAGCGACTGGTAACCGTTGGCCTTGGGGATGGCGATGAAATCGCGGAAGCGCCCGTCCAGCGGCTTGAACGCGGCATGCACGCCGCCCAGCGCGTGGTAACAGTTGGGCACGTTGCGCATCACCAGGCGGAAGCCGAACACGTCCATCACCTGGTCGAAGCTTTTGTTCTCCTCGCGCATCTTGGTGTAGATGCTCCAGGGGGTCTTGATGCGGCTGATCAGGCGGTGCTCCAGGCCTTCGCGCGCCAGCCGCTGCGACAGCTGCACTTCCACCTGCGCCATCGACTCACGCCGCACCACCGGCTGGCTGCGGATGTGTTTTTCGATGATGGCGTGGCGCCACGGGTACAGCGCGCGGAAGCCCAGGTTCTGCAGCTCGGACTTGATCAGGTTCATGCCCAGGCGCTGGGCGATGGGCGCATAGATGTCCAGCGTCTCCATCGCGATGCGGCGGCGTGCCTCGGCACTCTGCGCGCCCAGGGTACGCATGTTATGCAGGCGGTCGGCCAGCTTGATCATGATCACGCGCAGGTCGCGCGACATCGCCAGCAGCATCTTGCGGAAGCTCTCCGCCGCCGCTTCCTGGCGGTCGCGGAACTTGAGCTTGTCCAGCTTGGTGACGCCATCGACCAGATCGGCCACGGCCTGGCCGAACTCGGCGGCCAGCTCCTCGCCGGTGAGCGGGGTGTCCTCGATGGTGTCGTGCAGGATGGCCGCGATCAGGGTTTCCACGTCCAGGCCAAGCTCGGCCAGGATGCGTGCCACCGCCACCGGATGCGTGATGTAGGGCTCGCCGGACTTGCGGGTCTGGCCGGCGTGTGCGGCCGCGCCCACTTCCCAGGCGCGACGCAGCAGCGGCAGCTGCTCGGCGGGGAGATAGCTGGCTGCGCGTTCGAATTGCAGTACATAGTCAGGTACCGCCCCGCCCGCGGGCGTGGCTACCTGGGCGGAAGGGCCTGGGTTCATGGCGAAAGACTATGCCAGCGCGCGTGCTTCGGCAAACCCCACAATGCAAAACAGCCCGCTTGCGGCGGGCTGTCTGCAGACAACGTCAATCAATGCCACAGAGGCGATCAATCGTCGTTCTTGGACATGTCTTCGTCGGCGACCACTTCGGCGGCGGCCCACTCCAGTGCTTCACGCTCGGCACGCTCGCGCTCGGCCTTCTCGACTTCCTCGATCAGCGTGTTGTCGATCTTGCGGGCAGCGATCTCGCGCAGCGCCAGCACGGTCGGCTTGTCTTCGCTCTCGCTGTTGTCGATCGTCGCCTGGACGCCATTGGCCAGCTGACGGGCGCGCTTGGACGCCATCATGACCAGCTCAAAGCGGTTGTTAACGACTTCCAGGCAATCTTCTACGGTAATGCGGGCCATGCGGGCTCCCGGCGACCTGCACGGCCGCTCGAACGAATGAGGGAAAGGGGGGCGATTGTAGGGGCAGACCCGGGCCGAAATCAAGTCGACGCCTGAACAGCCCCTTTGGGATCAATCACTTGCTCAGTTTTCAGGGGTCAACAACGAGGCAATCAACTGGGCGTGGCGCTGCTGCTGCGGCTCCCGCCGCAGGCGGCTGGCGGCAAAGATGGAACACATCTCGCCCACCGCGGTGTCAAAGTCCTCGTTGACGATGACGTAGTCGAACTCGTCGTAATGCAGCATTTCCTCGCGCGCGGCGGCCAACCGCTGGGCCATGACCGCCTCGCTGTCCTGGCCGCGCTTGCGCATGCGCTCGGCCAGCGCCTGTCGTGACGGCGGCAGGATGAACACGCTGACCGCCCCCGGCACCTTGTCGCGTACCTGGCGGGCACCCTGCCAGTCGATTTCCAGCAGTACGTCCTTGCCGGCCGCCAGCTGCGGCTCCACCGACTGCCGCGCCGTACCCTTCCAGTCGCCATGGACCAGCGCGTGCTCGAAGAAATCGCCGGCGGCGATCATCTGCTCGAATTCGGCGGCGGGGACGAAGTGGTAGTGCTTGCCGTTCTCCTCGCCCGGGCGCATGGCCCGCGAGGTGAAGGAGATCGACAGGGAAATGTGGGGGTCGCGCGCCAGGGTGGCGTTGACGATGCTGCTTTTGCCGGCCCCGGACGGGGCAGCGACGATGTAAAGGGTGCCACGCATGCGGTGGGCCAACGTCGGAATGGCCCGGCATTGTACCGGCGCGGGCTGGTCTGTGCAGGATCGGGGATTCATGGCGCCCAATTACTGCGCGGGAGCGGCTCCACCTGTAGAGCCGAGCCATGCTCGGCTGGGCCTTACCGGCAACCCTGTTCCAGTAGAGCCGAGCCATGCCCGGCTGGGCCTTGCCCGGAAAGCCTCTGCCGAGCATGGCTCGGCGCTACAGATTCGGCCCTCTCCCGTATGCGGAGAGGGGTTGGGGTGAGGGCAGCTTTGCTGGGAACGCTTCTGCCCAGCATGGCTCGGCACTACCCTTACTCGATGTTCTGCACCTGCTCGCGGATCTGGTCGATCAGCACTTTCAGTTCGACGGCGGCATTGGAGGTGCGTGCGTCCACCGACTTGGAGCCCAGCGTATTGGCCTCGCGGTTGAACTCCTGCAGCAGGAAGTCCAGGCGGCGGCCGACCGGCTCGCGCTGGCGCAGCACCCGGCGGATCTCGGCGATATGGCTGCCCAACCGGTCCAGTTCCTCATCCACGTCGAGCTTCTGCAGCCACATCACCAGTTCCTGCTCGGCGCGGCCGGGGTCGACCGGATGCGGCAGGTCGGCCAGGCGCGCAGCCAGCTTCACCCGCTGCCCTTCGCGAATGGCCGGGATCAGTTCGCGCACCTCGGTGGCGATACGCTCCACCGCGTCCACCCGCTCGCTGATCGCCGTGGCCAGCTTGTCGCCTTCACGCTCACGCGCGGCCACAAAGCCATCCACCACTTCGTCCAGCAGCGCCAAGGCCTCGGCCTGCAGGGCCGCCGCGTCGGTGCTTTCGGCCTGCAGCACGCCCGGGTACTGCAGCAGCTCGGTGAAGCCGATGCGCATGTCCGGGAAGCGTGAATGCAGGCGCCGGGCCAGGTCACCCAGTTGATCCACCAGGGCCTCGTTGACCGACAGCGAGGTGGCGGCTTCCGGCGCACGCAGGCGCATCACCAGGTCCAGCTTGCCGCGGCTCAGGCGCGCGGCGATGCGCTCGCGCAGCTGCGGCTCCAATGAACGCAGGTCCTCGGGCAGGCGCACGCCCACTTCGAGGAAACGATGGTTGACCGAGCGCAGTTCGCAACCCAGGGTGCCCCAGGGGGTGACGCGTTCGCCGCCGGCATAGGCGGTCATGCTTCGAATCATTGGAATTCCGGTGCGTTGCAAAGGGTGAATGGTAACCTAGGCACCCTTGGATGCCGGCCCTGCGGCCGCCCGGGCGCCCCACCCGCTGCTCTGTTGCTCTCTCGTTTATTGGACCCCCCATGACCTCTTCCCGTCCCAGCGGCCGCCAGGCCGACCAGTTGCGCACCGTCACCATCGAGCGCTCGTTTACCCGCCACGCCGAAGGTTCTGTGCTGGTGAGTTTTGGTGACACCCGCGTGCTGTGCACCGCCAGCGTTGAAAACCGCGTGCCGGGCTTCCTGCGCGGCAAGGGCGAAGGCTGGGTCACCGCCGAATACGGCATGCTGCCGCGCTCCACCCATACCCGCTCCGACCGTGAAGCCGCGCGCGGCAAGCAGGGTGGCCGCACCCTGGAAATCCAGCGCCTGATCGGCCGCACCCTGCGCGCCTGCATCGACCGCAACGCGCTGGGCGAGCGCACCATCACCCTGGACTGCGACGTGCTGCAGGCCGACGGCGGCACCCGCACCGCCGCCATCACCGGCGCCTATGTGGCCCTGGTGGATGCAGTGAACCTGCTGATGAAGCGTGGCGAGATCAAGCGCAACCCGTTGTTCGGCGCGGTGGCCGCAGTGTCGGTCGGCGTCTACAAGGGCCAGCCGGTGCTGGACCTGGATTACGCCGAGGACAGCGACTGCGACACTGACATGAATGTCGTGATGAATGATGGCGGCGGCTTCATCGAGCTGCAGGGCACCGCCGAAGGCCACGCCTTCCGCCGTGACGAACTGGACGCGCTGCTGGTGCTGGCCGAAAAGGGCATCCGCGAGCTGTTCGACGCCCAGCAGGCAGCACTGGCGCAGGCATGAACCAGCGCATCGCCCTGGTCACCGTGGTGGTCGCCGATTACGACGAAGCCATCGCCTGGTACACCGGCAAGCTCGGCTTCCAGCTGCTGCAGGACCTGGACCAGGGCCGCAAGCGGTGGGTTGTGGTCGGCCCCACTGATGGCAGCGCCGCCGCGCTGCTGTTGGCGCGTGCCAGCGACGAGGAGCAACGCAGCCGCATCGGCAACCAGACCGGCGGCCGCGTTGGTTTTTTCCTCAACACCGATGACTTCTGGCGCGATCACGCGGCAATGAGCGCGCGCGGCGTGGAGTTCCTCGAACCCCCGCGCGAAGAACCCTATGCCACGGTCGCGGTGTTCCGCGACCTGTACGGCAACACCTGGGACTTGTTGGAGCCCAAGCAATGAAACTGGTACTGGCCAGCGGCAACGCCGGCAAGCTGAAAGAACTGCAGGCCATGCTGGCCGAGTTGCCACTGCAGATCGTGCCGCAGCGCGAACTGGGCGTGGACGATGTGCCGGAAACCGGCCTGACCTTCGTCGAGAACGCGTTGATCAAGGCCCGCCATGCCTGCACGGTGACCGGCCTGCCAGCGCTGGCCGACGACTCCGGGCTGATCGTCGATGCACTGGACGGCGCGCCCGGCCTGTATAGCGCGCGCTACGCCGGCAGCCCCACCGACGATGCTGCCAACAATGCCAAGCTGCTTGATGCGCTGCGCGATGTCCCGGCCGAACGCCGCACCGCGCGCTTCTACGCGGTGATCGTGCTGCTGCGCCATGCCAACGACCCGCAACCGCTGATCTGCGAAGGCAGCTGGGAAGGTCGCATCATCGACGAACTGCGCGGCAGCAACGGCTTCGGCTACAACCCGGTGTTCCTGGATGAAGAACTCGGCCTGACCGCCGCGCAGATGGAACCGGCGCAGAAGAACGGCCGCAGCCACCGCGCCAAAGCGCTGCAGCTGTTGTTGCAGCGCATGTCGCAACTTGCGTTCGATTGACCACGGAGATCAGGCAATGACGCCACGCCGCTATCGGACCCGGATGGGGCTTGTGCAGCTCGTCGCCATTCTGGGCGCTGTGAGCGGCGCGATAGTGGGCGCCCTGCTGGCGTATGACGGGGAGCAATCCTGGCTCGCACTTCCGCTTTGGGCACTGGGCTGCGCACTGGTCATTTCACTGATCGCCGCTCCCATCCTGTGGCAACGCGTGGTGCTGGATGAGCGGACTGGCCAGCTCCGTTACCACAACATCGCCACCGCACACCGCTGGCGCAAGGTGGACCTGGTGGACGTGCTTGAGGTCCGCTACGACAACTTCGCCGACAAGCGCAAAGCCATGGTTTCCGGCCTGTATCTGCACATGCGCAATGGCAGCCGACCGGCACGCCACCGTCTCATGGACAACGAGGTCGGCAGTTACCAAGGGCCGTCACCGATGTTCCGCGATGTCAGCGCAGCCGTCCTCCGTGCACAACCACGTTCGCTGGTCGATCCAATCCTGCTGGCCGGGCAATAGCGCCCGTAACCCTGTACTCCCACTCTTTCCAACAGCCGTCCATGCCGCACTCCCACGACCACTGCAACCACCTTCCCGGCGAATCCTGCGCGATCGATCACGGTCACGCTGCCGGTGTGCAGCTGGTGCCGCCACCACTGGCGCTGTACGTGCACCTGCCGTGGTGCGTGCGCAAATGCCCGTACTGCGACTTCAACTCGCATGCGGGCAAGGGCGAGTTGCCCTTCGATGCCTATATCGATGCGCTGATCCGCGACCTGGACCAGGACCTGCCGCTGGTCTGGGGCCGGGTGGTCAGCAGCGTGTTCTTTGGCGGTGGCACACCCAGCCTGTTCCCGCCCGAAGCGATCGATCGCTTCCTGCAGCAGGCCAGCGCACGCCTGCGCTTCGCCCCGAACCTGGAAGTGACGCTGGAGACCAACCCCGGCACCGCCGAGCACGGCCGCTTCGACCGCTACCGCGCAGCCGGGGTCAACCGCATCAGCTTCGGTATCCAGACCTTCAACGACGAAGCGCTGCAGCGATTGGGTCGCATCCACGACAGCAACGAGGCCGAACGCGCGGTCAAGCTGGCCCAGGACGCCGGCTACAACAACTTCAACATCGACCTGATGTACGCGCTGCCGCAGCAGACCCTGGCCCAGGCCGAGCACGACCTGGAGCGTGCGTTTGCCCTGGAACCCACGCATATCTCGCACTACCAGCTGACGCTGGAGCCGAACACCGTGTTCTTCGCCAAGCCGCCACAGGGTATCCCCGACGAAGACACCGCCTGGGACATCCAGGAGCATTGCCAGGCCCTGCTCGGCGAGCGCGGTTACGGCCAGTACGAGGTCAGCGCCTATGCGCGTGACGGCTGGCAGTGCCAGCACAACCTGAACTACTGGCGCTTCGGCGACTATCTGGGCATCGGCGCCGGCGCCCACGGCAAGATCAGCTCCGGCGCCGAGCAGCACGTGCTGCGCCGCTGGAAGCACAAGCACCCGCAGACCTTCATGGACACCGCCGGCAGCGCGGCCAGCATCGGTGGCGATGACGTGATCAGCGCCGAGCGCCTGCCGTTCGAGTACATGCTCAACCTGCTGCGCCTGCACGAAGGCTTCAGCCTGCGCGATTTCGAATCGCGCACGGGGTTGTCACGCACGGTACTGCTGCCGGCCTTGCAGGAGGCCAGTGCACGCGGCTGGCTGCTTGCCGACAGCAGCGGCCAGCATTGGGTTCCGACCGAACTCGGCCGTCGCTTCACGAACGACGTTGTAGGGCTTTTCCTGACATAACAACCAGTAAAAGTGGCGAACACGTCACCAAAGTGATAGAAATCACGCCCCAAGGGGCAGGGATCACTCAGATGTCAGGGACCGCATCACGCACTTCCAAGCAGGCGCTGGAGCGTATTGCCGGCGCGCCAGCGCCCGCGCGCGTGCGCGAGCTGCTTGAAAGCGTCTATCTGACCGCGGTGGAAGTGCTGTACACGCCGCTGCAGCTGACCATGGTCGAGCTGGAAAGAGCTTTGTTCCAGAGCGCTGAAAAAGCACGCAACAGCCAGGTGCAGGCCGATGTCTATGCCCAGATGCGGCTGCTGCGCGACACCGCCGAGCGTTTTCCCAAGAGCTACCTGGACGCCCTGGCAGCACAGCTGGCCGACCTCAAGAGCCTGCCCACACCGGTCGTCGAGGAGCGCGCCAAACCCAGCTTCAAGACCATGACCCTGGTCGAAGACACCGACATCGACCGCGACATCGTGCTGCACGACATGGCCCGCCGCGAGAGCAGCCGCGGCGTCAGCGCCATGCAACTGCTGGGGCAGCGGTTTGCGGTACTGGCGGCGCAGCCGGCCTTCGACAGCGAACGGCTGCCCACCGGCCCGTACTCGCTGTGCCGCGCCCTGCGCGACAGCGGCGAACAGCTACAGGTGAATCTGGAAACCCAGCTGCTGCTGTACCAGGTGTTCGACCGGCAGGCGATGGAGCGGCATACCGAACTGTGCGACCGCCTCAACATCCTGCTGGCCCGCGAAGGCATCCTGCCCGGGCTGGTCTACCGGCCTTACCTGGCCCGCCCCTCGGCACCCCGCGGGCATGGCCCAGGCAGTGTCGCCGGCAACCCCGCCGACGCCCCCCGCAACGCCGGGCAGGCACCGCTGACCAGTTGGCAGGGACAAGGTCCGGCGGCCTCCTGGACACAACTGCCCAGCGCCGCTCCGGCAGCGGCGCCCGCCGCGGTGGCAGCGAAGCCGCAGGCCGATGCGGCCAGCGCTGCCAGCCTGCATGCCCTGCTGGATGCCGCGCGGCAGACACTTTCCCGCCAGGCACCTGCCACTGGCGGCAGCATTGCCTCACTGGCCGCCAACACGGTCGATGCCAGCGGACAAAGCATCTTCGCCGGTGCGGGCGTCGCTGCTGCCGCATCCATGCAACCCCAGCCTGGCGTGGGCCCGCAGGCGGGCACCTCACCTGCCCTGCCGCCGATGACCTCGCCCCAGGCTGCCCCCAAGGCGGTGCCCAGCGATGCGGTGATGGGGGTGCTGGGCAAGCTGCAGGCGCAGGCCGCCGCGCCCGGCGCGCGGCGTGGCTTCAAGGATATCCACGACGCATTGCTGGCCCAGCTGCGTGCCGAACACGGCAGCAACGCCGCGCTGTCCAGCCAGGATGCCGACACCCTGGACCTGCTGGGCATGCTCTATACCCAGATCCAGCGTGAAGTCCGTACCGAGGGCCCCGCCGCCGACCTGCTCAACCAATTGCAGGTGCCTTTGGCCAGGGCCGCGATCCGTGACCAGAATTTTTTCCAGCGCGACCAGCACCCGGCCCGTGAACTGCTCAATGCGGTGGCCGAATCCGGTGCGGTCTGGCTCAGTGACGACGACAGCGACCCCATGCTGTTGTACAAACTGGGCGAAGCGGTTGAAAAGGTCGTTACCGACTATGAAGGCGACGAATCGGTTTTCGTCGAGGCCAACGAACGCATCCAGACCCATCTGCGCGGTGCCGCCCGCCGCGCCGAAGTGGCCGAACGCCGCCAGGTGGAAGCCGCGCGCGGCAAGGAAAAACTGGAAGCGGCCAAGCAACTGGCGAACCGCAGCATCGATGAACTATGTGCCAGCGAGGCACCGCCAAAGTTCGTGCAGACACTGCTGCGCAAGGCATGGGCCGATGTGCTGACCCTGACCCTGCTGCGCCAGGGCGAGCTGTCCGAGGAGTGGCAGCAGCGCCTGCAGGCCACCCGCCGCATCAGCCAGATCACCCGCCTGCCGCCGGGCGGTGCTCCCGACATCGCCTTCGGCGAGCAGATCGAGGACGCGCTGCTGCAGGTGGGCTACCACCGCGACGAAGCTGGCGCCATCGCCCGCCGCCTGTCCTCGCCCGGCGGCGACGACGACGTCACCTCCAAGACCGAACTCAGCGCAAAGCTGAAGGCGCGTTCGCGGCTGGGCGAAGCCGGTGACCGTGACGAGGAGGAAGAACGCAGGAAGAATGCCCAGCCCGAGCGCAATGCCACCGAAGAAGGCTTCTACCGCCAGCTGCGTACCCTGCCCTTTGGCACCTGGTTCGAGTTCACCATCAACCAGCAGGGCGACAGCCGTCGCCAGCGCCTGTCCTGGTATAGCCTGATCACCGACAACGCGTTGTTCGTCAATCAACGCGGGCAGAAGGTGGCCGAGCACTCACTCGATGCACTTGCGCGCTTGATGGCCGGTGGCCAGCTGCGCATCGTCACCGAGGACCGTGGCCGCCTGATTGACCGTGCCTGGCAGGCCACCCTGCGCACCTTGCGCGCCATTGCCGGCACCGACACCAACGCCGCGGAGGGCGCATGACCACCGAAACCCGTCGCGCCCCACGCCTGCCGGTGCCGTCGCTGATCGCGGTCCGTGACCAGATGACTGGCGCAGTGATCGGCCGGCTCAGCAATATTTCCGAAACCGGCATGCTGCTGATCGCCTCCAGCGGGCTGCACGAGGACGCGCTGTACCAGTTGCAGTTCGCTATTCCCGACGGTCGCGGCGGCCAGACCACGATCGATGCGGGTGTGCACCTGTTGTGGCGCGAACCAGCGCAGGCGCCGGAGCAGTCCTGGGTGGGCTTTCGCTTCCTGACCCTGCCCAAGGAGCAGCGCGAACACCTGGTGCGCTGGATAGAAGAGAGCCTGCCGGCACCCTGAGTGCCGAAACCGGCACAGCAGCGGCAAGCCGTTTGCGGCAGAATCATGGCCTGTATTCCGTACCGACCAGCGAGCCACCGCAATGAACCAGCAAGATCCCGGCGCCCTGTATTCCCAGCATCTGGGCGAAATGATCCGCCGTGCCGATACGGCCCTGGGCCGCGCTGGCTACGACCATCTGGTGGTTCCCAGCGGCACCCAGCACTATCAGGTGTTCGACGACCGCGACTATCCGTACGCGGTCAACCCGCAGTTCAAGACCTGGCTGCCGCTGACCAAGCTGCCGTACAGCTGGCTGATCCACACCCCGGGCAAGCGCCCGACCCTGGTGTTCTACCAGCCCTTCGATTACTGGCACGTGGTCCCGGACGCTCCCAGCGGCTGGTGGGTGGAGCATTTCGACATCCACATCATCCGCAAGCCGGAAGAGGCGCTGGCCCTGCTGCCGGCCGACCCCAGCCGCTGCGCCATCCTCGGCGAGCCGCAGAGCGCGCTGGGCGGTTTTGCCCCCAACAACCCGCCGGCGGTGATCAACTACCTGGAATGGCACCGCGGCTACAAGACCGCCTACGAGATCGCGCTGATGCGTCAGGCCCAGGTCCTGGGCGTACGCGGCCACCGCGCCGCCGAGGCGGCGTTCCGCGCCGGTGCCAGCGAGTTCGAGATCCACATGGCGTATTGCAGCGCCGTCGGGCAGGACGCCAATGAGCTGCCGTACGGCAACATCATCGGCCTCAACGAACACGCCGCGGTGCTGCATTACACCGACCTGGGCAAGCAGGCCCCGCAGCCGCTGCGCAGCTTCCTGATCGACGCCGGCGCCTCGGCCCATGGCTATGCCAGCGACATCACCCGCACCTATGCCGCGGCGGGCCACGATGAGTTCCAGGCCTTCATCGACGCGATCGACGCCGCCCAGCTGAAGATGTGCGCGGCGGTGCGGCCCGGTTTTGACTACAAGCAGCTGCACATCGATGCGCACCTGTCGCTGATGGGCATCCTCAAGGAGTTCGGCGTGATCACTGTCTCGCCGGAGACCGCGCTGGCCACCGGTGTAAGCGCGGCCTTCTTCCCGCACGGCATTGGCCATCTGATCGGTGCGCAGGTGCACGACGTGGCCGGCTTTGCGGCCAGCGAGGACGGCGGCCGCATCGAGCGCCCGGCCGGTCACCCCTACCTGCGCATGACCCGCGTACTGGAGCCAGGCATGGTGGTGACCATCGAGCCGGGCCTGTATTTCATCGACATGCTGCTGGACGAAGTGAAGAAGGCCGGCAATGGCGCCAGCGTCAACTGGGACCGTGTGGATTTCTTCCGTCCCTATGGCGGCGTACGCATCGAAGACGAGGTGCTGTGCACCGAAGGCGAAGCGGACAACCTGACCCGTCCGGAGTTTGCCGCGCAGGCGTAATGGCTTGCCGGGGCGGCGTGTAGCTGCTGCCCTGGTTATCGGAATACACCGTTGATGCAGTTGACTGCGGCCTGGCGAAAGCTGGGCCGTATTCGTTTGCGCCTCACTCGGCGGCGATCGAGGTCGGCTTCCCGGGTGCGCTGACGCTTACCCGGGCTAAGTGCATTGGCACTTGCCCTCCCTTACGCAAAGCGTAGGGGAGGGTATGGGAGGGGTGCAGTTGCTTTGGCTTTGGCTTTGGCAGTTGCAGTTGCAGTTGCCGTTGCTCTAAAGCTCTTGATCCACCGGGCCCCTTCCGCAGCGACGGAGCTGGCAGACAAGACCCCGTACGGGGCGACGTGCATGGATGCACGTCGTTTTTCGACGATACAGGGATGTATCGTCGAAAAATCCTGCCAGCGGAGTGGACCTGTAGCGCGCAGCGCGGAAGGCGCGTAGGCAGGGTGTGCTTGACCAGCCATTCGGCTGTTGAAAAGCACCTCTTTGGGCCACGTTTCTTTGCACAAGCAAAGAAGAGCTCTTCAACAGCCGAATGGCTGGTCAAGGTGTGCTCGCGCGCCGAAGGCGGGCGAAAGCCCTTGATCTTGATCTTGATTGCTGTTGCTACTACTGCTGGAGCTGGAACGAGAGCAAGAGCAAAGGCTTTCACTCCCCTTCGGGGAGCGAGTTACTTTTCTTTGCTTGTGCAAAGAAAAGATAACCAAAAGAAAAGCTCCTCAACAGCCGAATGGCTGGTCAAGCACACCCTGCCTCCGCGCCCACGCCGCTACGCGTCGCGGGTCCACTCCGCCGCCGGGATTTTTCGACGATACATCCCTGTATCGTCGAAAAACGACGTGCATCCATGTACGTCGCCCCATCCGGGGTCTTATCCGTCGGCTGCGTCGCTGCGGAAGGGGCCCGTAGATCAAAAGCTTTAGAGCAACGGCAACGGCAACTGCAACGGCAACTGCAACTGCAACTGC
>DKPB01000027.1:0-12930 GCA_002471015.1 Stenotrophomonas sp. UBA7346 | reverse complement strand
GCAACGGCAACGGCAACGGCCAAAGCCAAAGCAACTGCATCCCTCCCATACCCTCCCCTACGCTTTGCGTAAGGGAGGGCAAGTGCAGAAGCAAATGCAGCGCTACAGCCTTGCGGCTCAGCGCTGGGCCATGAAGGCCTCGATTTCGTCGGCACTACGCTCCAGCGCAGCCGTCAGCACCTGGTGCCCGTCCTCGGTGATCAACACATCGTCCTCGATGCGGATACCAATCCCGCGCCAACGCGCCTCCACACTGCGATCGTCCGGCGAGATGTATAGCCCCGGCTCGATCGTGAACACCATGCCCGGCTCCAACAGGCGCGACTCCCCCGCCACCCGGTAGTCACCAACATCGTGCACGTCCAGACCCAACCAATGGCCGGTCTTGTGCCGATAGAAGCGCTGGTAGCGCCCCTCGATGATGTTCTCTTCCAGATCGCCCTGCAGCAGCCCCAAGCGCAACAGACCCTCGGTCAGGACCTCCACCGCAGCCAGATGCCCCTCCTCATACGCGATGCCAGGCTGCGCCTGCTCCAACGCCGCCGCCTGCGCCGCCAGTACCAGATCGTGCAGCGCACGCTGCTCGGCACTGAACTTGCCGCTGACCGGGAAAGTGCGGGTGATGTCGCTGGCGTAGCCACGGTACTCGGCACCTGCATCGATCAACACCAGATCACCGTCACGGCTGCCGCTGCTGTTGTCGCGGTAGTGCAGCACACAAGCGTTGGCGCCTGCACCGACAATGCTGTTGTAAGCCGGCCAACCATCGGCGGCACGGAACTCGCGCTCGACCTCGGCCTGCAGCTCATATTCGTGGATCCCGGGCCGCGCCGCGCGCATCGCCGCACGGTGCGCCCGCACGCTGATATCGGCTGCCGTCTGCATCAACGCGATCTCGTCGGCCGACTTGAACAGACGCTGCTCATGCAGCAGATGGCCCAGCTCCAGGAATTCATGCGGCGGCTGCGCGCCATGCCGCACCTGCGAGCGTACCCGGTTGACCCAGCCGATCAGCTTGAGATCAAAGTCCGCATCGCGCCCGAAGTGGTAGTACACCCGCGAACGGCCTTCCAGCAGACCCGGCAGGATTTCATCCAGGTCGTCAATCGGATAGGCGTCGTCCATGCCGTAGCGCGACACCGCCCCGTCCTGGCCCTCGCGCGGGCCGTCCCAAGCCTCCCGGTCCGGGTCGCGCTCGCGGCAGAACAGGATTACCTCCCCGTGCTTGCGGCCCGGGATCAATACCAGCACCGCCTCCGGCTCCTGGAAACCGCACAGGTACCAGAAATCCGAGTCCTGGCGGTAGGGATAGAAGGTGTCGTGGCTGCGCACCCGTTCGGGTGCGGCCGGCAACACCAGGATGGCATCGTCACCGGCCGCCTCCATCAGTTGGCGGCGGCGCAACACATATTCGGCAGGGGTGATCCCGGACAGACGCTTCATCGCCGCCCTCAGTTCAGGCTCTGCCGGTGGCGCGAGCCCATCACGCAATCGCCATGCAGCAACAGCGCGGCCACCCGCACGAACTCCTCGATCTCGGCCAGTGCGTCCTCGTCCTCGTCAGCGCTGTCGAACTCATCGCTGGAGGCCTGCGCCAGGCGCGCCAGGTCCTGCAGTGCCTCCTCGCCTTCCTCGCTGAGCACCGGCCGCTTGCCCGACGCCAAGCCGAAGCCGCCCAGGAATGCACGGCACCACTCGAACAGCGCATCGGTGCGCACCTGCAAGGGCGCTGCGGCATCGGCCAGTACCAGCTCAAAAGCAAAATCGCGGTCCTCCAGCTGCGCGACCGTGGTCTGGCGCAGCTGGTCCAGCACGCTGCCGGGCTCCGGCGCCGGCAGGCCATCATCAGCCAGCACCTTGGCCGGCCAGGCCGGCACGTCGGCGCCGCCGGCAGCCAGCCAGCCACACAGGCCACCGTGCAGTTCGGCCGGGGAAGCACCCAGGCCCAGCGACTGGCTGGCCTGGAGGATGTCGTTGACGACAGGAAGATCGGTCATGTCACAGGTCTGTCAAAGCGGAGAGGAACGCTGCCGCGGGGAACCGTGCAGCGGCCCTACAGTGTATCAACCACGCTGTACTCTCCATCTTGACCGCCCCTCACCTGCATGCCTATCGTGCCGCCCATGGACGCCTTCGACCCCGCTGGCCAGCTGCTGGCCCTTGTCTCCCGCATCGAGCTGCTGCTCGAGCGCAACCAGCGGCTGAGCGATGAGAACCGCAGCCTGCGCCAACAGCAGGAGCAATTGATCAGCGAGCGCTCGCAGCTGCTGACCAAGAACGAACAGGCCCGCTCGCGGGTGGAAGCCATGATCAACCGCCTCAAGTCGCTGGAACAGCACACATGAGCCAGAACGAACCGGTCAGCGTCCACATTCTTGATCGCGAATACACCGTGGGCGTGGAGCCCGGCGAGCGCCAGAGCCTCACCGCTGCCGCGCGCATGCTCGATGGCAAGATGCGCGAAATCCGCGGCAGCAACCGCATGGCCGCCGTGGACCGGGTGGCGGTATTGGCCGCGCTCAACCTGGCCCATGAGCTACAGCAGGTGCGCGACGAGCAGGCGGCGCAGCAACAGCGCTTCCAGACGGCGTTGAATGATCTGAACCGGCGCCTGGATATTGCGGTCGACAACGCACGTTGACCAGCCTGAGTTGCTCAGGCTGATGAATTGGTAAATGACCGACGAACGGACTGCACCTGCGCGCGCAACCTCGCTATACTGGCCTCGCGTTCTCTGCTGTGAACGACGGCGTGTGCAAACATTCGCCTTGTCCCTTAATTACGACCACGGGGGCGCGACGGAGCCGGGTGTGCAAGTCCGCCTTGTAGCGGGAAGCCCGATGGCCCCCCAGCGTTCCCACTTGAACCCCGGGTTCAAGGTCGTTTCGCACGCATCGTCACCGCGGAGAATGCAATATTCCAGAACGGCGCCCAACGGGCGCCGTTCTTTTTTTTGTCTTTTTTTCCTTCTCCCTCCGGGAGAAGGTGCCCCGAAGGGGCGGATGAGGGTGAGCGCGAAGCCTCATGCATGTTGATCTCACATCGCTTCACCCGCACCCTCTCCCCAACCCCTCTCCCGACGGGAGAGGGGCTTCAACTCTCTGCCCGCAGATTTTCCCCCGATGACTGCCGACCCCCGCCAACTCCTCCGCCAACAACTGCGCCAGCGCCGCCGCGATATTCCTGCTGCCGAGCGCATCGCCGCGGCCGAAACCCTGGCCGCGCACCTGCTGTCCCTGCCTTTCGCCGGGGTCAGTGGGCATGTCGCCGGCTACTGGGCAATGGACGGCGAGATCGCCCTGCACCGCTGGCAGATGCAGCTGCCGCCACAGCAGACCTATTGCCTGCCGGTGCTGCACGGCAAGCTGCTGCGCTTCGCGCCGTGGCGTCCGGGCCAGGCCCTGGTCAGCAACCGCTACGGCATTCCCGAGCCCGACGTGGACCCGGCGCAGGCACTGCGGCCGGAGGAAATGGCCTTGGTCGTCGCGCCGCTGGTGGGCTTTGATGACAGCGGCCGGCGGCTGGGCATGGGGGGCGGCTGGTATGATCGCAGCTTCGCATTTCGGCAGCGCCAGGCCGCGCCGCCGTGGCTGGTGGGGGTAGGTTTCTCCGCCCAGCAGGTGCCGTCACTACCGGTCGAGGACTGGGACGTGGCGGTGGATGCCATCTGTACCGAGCAGGCCACTCTCTACCCGGAACCGTTGAACGCATGACCGCCCGCAAGCGCTACTGGCTGATGAAGTCCGAACCGGACGCCTTTTCCATCGACGACCTGCAGCGCGTGGGCACCGAGCCGTGGAATGGCGTGCGCAACTACCAGGCGCGCAATTTCATGCGCGACGGCATGAAGGTTGGCGACGGCATCCTGTTCTACCACTCCAACACCAAGGTGCCGGGCATTGTCGGCGTCGCCACGGTGGCCAGCGAGGCCTACCCGGACGACACCCAGTTCGACCCCGAATCCGATTACTACGACCCCAAGAGCACGCGCGAACAGCCGCGCTGGATGCTGGTGGACGTGGGTTTTGAGCGCAAGATGGCGCAGGTGATCGCGCTGGACGAGATCAAGCTGCATGCCGAGGAACTGGGCGAAGGCTTTCCGCTGACCGCCAAGGGCAACCGCCTGTCGGTGTTCCCGGTTACCGCCGCACAGTGGAAGCTGCTGCTGTCGCTGGAAAAGCGGTGATTGGGGAGTCCGGATCGGGGATTCGACAAGAGCGCTGCACTGCAGCCCATGCGAATTTCGAATCTGCCTTTCCCTATCCCGGCAACCCAAAAGCTCGCCACACCCCGCCTTTGCGTATCCCCAATCCCGACTCCCCAATCACCAAGCAAACAACCATGTCCGAAGCCAAGCGCCTGGCCGCCGAAAAAGCCATCGAGTACGTCCAGAAGGGAATGATTGTCGGTGTCGGCACCGGCTCCACCGTTGCCTACTTCATCGAAGCCCTGGCCCGCATCAAGGACCAGATCGAAGGCGCGGTCTCCAGTTCCGACCAGAGCACCGCCCTGCTCAAGGGCCACGGCATCGAGGTGCTGGACCTGAACCACACCGGCGGCCTGTCGCTGTACGTGGATGGCGCCGATGAGTGCGACGGCAACAAGAACCTGATCAAGGGCGGCGGTGCCGCGCTGACCCGCGAGAAGATCATCGCCGAGGCCAGCAAGCAGTTCGTCTGCATCGTCGACCCGAGCAAGCAGGTCAAGGTGCTGGGCAAGTTCCCGCTGCCGGTGGAAGTGATCCCGATGGCACGCAGCCTGGTGGCCCGCGAGATCCTGGCCCTGACCGGCGGCCAGCCGGTGTGGCGCGATGGCGTGGTCACCGACAACGGCAATCTGATTCTGGACGTGCACAACCTGTCCATCACCGATCCGGTCAAGCTTGAGCAGCAGCTCAACCAGATTCCGGGCGTGGTGACGGTCGGCCTGTTTGCGCGCCGCCCCGCCGACGTGGTCATCGTCGGCGGCGAGCCGCCGCAGGTGCTGTAAGCCGAGCCCGCACAGCTCTGGCTGCTCTGGCTGCTGTTTTGGCTCTGGCTCTGACTGTTGCTGTTGCTTTGGCTGTTGCTGTTGCTGTTGCTGTTGCTTCGGCCGTTGCTTTGGCCGTTGCTTCGGCTTCCGCTGTTGCTTGTCCCTTCTCCCGTTCACGGGAGAAGGTGCCCGAAGGGCGGATGAGGGGAAGCCTTTGACTTCCCCCCGCCTGAACACCTCCCAGGAACCAGGTCCCCAACCATGTTCAACGCCTTCCTGCGTACCCTCTTCACACTGTCCCTGCTCGCCCTGGCCGGCTGCGCCAGCGCCGACGGCAAGCATTGGGTGGAACTGGCCGGTACCCGCTACCAGGTGGAACTGGCGCAGAACGACGAAAGCCGCGCCCGCGGCCTGATGTTCCGCGAACAGATGGAAACCGACCACGGCATGCTGTTCATCCACGACCGCGAGGAACCACAGGCGTACTGGATGAAGAACACCAAGATCCCGCTGGATATCCTGTACTTCGACAGTCAGCGCCGCCTGGTCGGCCAGCAGCGCGATGTCCCGCCGTGCTCGGCCGGTGACATGTGCCCGCCCTACCCCAGCTTCAACCCGGCCCTGTACGTGCTGGAACTCAACGCCGGCCAGGCCGCCAGGCTCAAGCTGCAGGACGGCGCCGAGCTGACCTTCGGCCCGGGCATCCCCACCGGCAACTGAGCGGCCGGCCCAAGTTGAACAGCGGCGCCCTTGAACCGGCGCCGCTTTGCCGCCAGTCTTGGGCCATGTCTGAAACGCGCATTACCCTGCCGCAGTGGGATGAACTGGCCGGCCTGCCCGACGAGGCACTGCCGCTGCTGCCGACTGCCCTGCTGATCGCCCGCGATGAATACCCGCAGCTGGACCCGGCCGAATACGACCGCGTGCTGCAGGCCCACGCCGACCACCTGCGGGTGGAAGTGGACGCCATCGGCGAATGGCCGCTGAAGGTGGCCGCCATCAACAACCACCTGTTCAACGAGGTCGGTTACAGCGGCGACAACGACGAGTACTACGACCCACGCAACAGCTACCTCAACGAGGTGTTCGAGCGCCGCCTGGGCAACCCGATCTCGCTGGCCCTGGTGCAGATCGAGGTCTCGCGCCGGCTCGGCCTGCCGCTGGAAGGCATTTCCTTCCCCGGCCATTTCCTGGTGCGGCTGCCGGTGGAAGACGGGGTGCTGATCATGGACCCGTTCAACGGCGGCCGTCCGCTGGGCGTGGACGAACTGCGCGAACGCGCCCGCAGCAACCTGGGCGGCGAAACCCCGGACGACAACGTGCTGGCGCAGATCCTGGACCCGGCCCCGCACCGCGCCATCCTGATGCGCATGCTGCGCAACCTGCACGGCGTCTACGCCGAGCGTGGCGAGTGGGACCGGGCAGCGCGCAGCGCCGACCGCATCCTCAAGCTGGCGCCCGAACAGGCCGATGCCGTGCGCGACCGCGGCCTGGCCTATCTGCAGTTGCAGTACCTGGCTGGCGCCCGCACCGACCTTGCGCGCTACCTGAAGATGGAGCCCGAGGCGAACGATGCGATCAGCATCCGCGAGCGGCTGGTCGAGCTGGGCGGCGAGCGCCCAAGACTGCACTGAAACGTTTCCCGCAGGAGCAGCGTCAATCCAGCTCGACCATCTCGAAGTCATCCTTGGTCACCCCGCAGTCGGGGCAGGTCCAGGTGTCGGGCACGTCTTCCCAGCGCGTGCCCGGGGCGATGCCTTCTTCCGGCAGGCCGTCGGCCTCGCGGTAGATGAAGCCGCAGACGACACACATCCAGGTGCGCAGGGTGGAGGCCGTAGCGTCGGACATCGGGGATAATCACCGGACAAAGAAGCGGCGTTGATTGTCACATTCCCCACGCCGTACCGGTAGCCATACATGACCCAGCTTGCCGACGCCCACGGCGTCTACCTGATCACCCCCGACGAAACCGACAGCGCGCGCCTGCTCGAGCGGGTCCGCCCCTTGCTGGCCGGCACTACCTGGCTGCAATACCGCAACAAGGCGGTCGATGCGCCCACCCGTCTGGCCCAGGCCACTGCCCTGCAGGCACTCTGCGCCGAAACCGGCGTGCCGCTGATCATCAATGATGATGCCGCACTGGCCCTGCAGGTCGGCGCCGCCGGCGTACACCTGGGCGAAGACGACGGCGACATCGCTGCTACCCGTGCCCTGCTTGGCCCGCAGGCCATCATTGGTGCCTCCTGCTATGACGAACTGGTGCTGGCGCAGCGCGCGGTGGCCGCCGGCGCCAGTTATGTGGCCTTCGGCGCCTTCTTCCCCAGCCGCAGCAAGATCACCCCGCGCCGCGCCAGTCCGGAGCTGCTGCGACAAAGCGCCGCACTTGGGGTGCCACGTGTGGCGATTGGCGGGTTGACCCCGGACAATAGCCGGGCGGTGGTGGACGCTGGTGCAGACCTGATCGCGGTGATCAGCGGCGTGTTCAGCGAGGCCGATCCGGTGGCGGCGCTTGAAGCTTATCGAGGCTGTTTCCGCGCCGCATGACCTTACAGGCCTCACTAATCTCTGCCATCCCTTCTCCCGCCTGCGGGAGAAGGTGCCCCGAAAGGGGCGGATGAGGGGGCTTTTGACGTTCGCTTGTTAAAAGCTTCCCCTCACCCCAACCCCTCTCCCGCACGCGGGAGAGGGGCGAATGCAAAGCTCAGCTCTTCGTTGTTGTTGATACCTCAAAGGACTCACGCATGAACCACGCCCAATCCCACGCCCTGTTCACCCGCGCGCAGACCTTGCTGCCGGGTGGCGTCAATTCACCGGTGCGTGCGTTCAAGTCGGTCGGCGGCGAACCCTTCTTCGTGCAGCGCGCCGATGGCGCTTACCTGCATGACGTGGATGGCAACGCCTATATCGATTACGTCGGCTCCTGGGGCCCGATGATCGTCGGCCACAACCACCCGGCCGTGCGCGAGGCCGTGCAGCAGGCCATCGGCAACGGCCTGTCGTTCGGTGCGCCCTGCCCGGCCGAGGTGACCATGGCCGAAACCATCACCCGGCTGGTGCCGTCCTGCGAGATGGTGCGCATGGTCAACTCCGGCACCGAGGCCACGCTGTCGGCCATCCGCCTGGCGCGCGGCGCCACCGGCCGCAACAAGATCATCAAGTTCGAAGGCTGCTACCACGGCCACGGCGACTCCTTCCTGGTCAAGGCCGGTAGCGGCATGCTGACCCTGGGCGTGCCGACCTCGCCGGGCGTGCCGGCCGGGCTGAGTGAACTCACCCTCACCCTGCCGTACAACGATTTCGAAGCAGCAACCGCACTGTTCGAGCAGCAGGGTGCGGATATCGCCGGCCTGATCATTGAACCGGTGGTCGGCAACGCCAACTGCATCCCGCCGCGCGAAGGCTATCTGCAGCATCTGCGCGCCCTGTGCACGCAGTACGGTGCACTGCTGATCTTCGACGAAGTGATGACCGGCTTCCGCGTCGCCCTGGGCGGGGCGCAGGCCTATTACGGCATCACCCCGGACCTGAGCACCTTTGGCAAGGTCATTGGCGGCGGCATGCCAGTGGGCGCCTATGGCGGCCGCCGCGAGCTGATGTCGCAGATCGCCCCGGCCGGCCCGATCTACCAGGCCGGCACGCTGAGCGGCAACCCGGTGGCGATGGCCGCCGGCCTGGCGATGCTGCAGCTGATCCAGGCGCCAGGCTTCCACCAGCGCCTGACCGCGGCAACCAACACGCTCTGCGATGGCCTGGAAGCGGCTGCGCGCGAGGCCGGCGTAGCCGTGACCACCAATCGCGTCGGCGGCATGTTCGGCCTGTTCTTCACCAACGAGAAGGTCGAGAGCTACGCACAGGCCACCGCCTGTGACATCAAGGCCTTCAACGTGTTCTTCCACGCCATGCTGGAGCGCGGCGTGTTCCTGGCACCGTCGGCCTACGAGGCCGGCTTCCTGTCCAGCGCGCATGACGATGCGGTGATCGAAGCCACCCTGGTTGCGGCACGCGAGGCGTTCAAGGTGGTTGCGGCGGGTTGATCCGCCCACAGCGGCAATGATCGAAACAATGCCCCTCTCCCGCCCGCGGGGTGAGAGGGGCAGCTTGCGAACTACAGGTTCGCGCTGCCCGTCGAACGCCGTTGCGCCGGCGCAAGCGCCGGGGCACGGAGCGGGGGTTGGGGTGAGGGCAGCTGTTGCTCTGAAGCTTCTCGAACCCAGGATTCGAGCAGCGCATCAGCTCAACCAAATACCAGCTTGCCCTTCATCATTCCCCAATGCCCCGGGAACGAGCAGAAGAAGGTGTAATCACCACCACGCGTCAACTTGCTGGTCGCAAAGCGCACCTGCGTGGTCTGCCCGCCACCGATCACCGGCGTGAACGCGATCACCCGCGCATCATTCTTCGGCAGGTAACTGTCAGCCAGCGTCGAACGCATGCCAGCCGTGGCCACTGGTTGGAAATCCGGGGTACGCGTCAGCACCCAGTTATGCCCCATCGCGGTAGCCGGCATCCGGCCGGTGTGCTTGAGGGTCAGGTCCACCTGCGTGCAATCGGCAGCAACGCGGATCTGCGGCAGCGAGAACTGCATGCGGTCATTGCTTTCGATGGTGACCGCGCAGGTGCGGGCCAGCGCAGGCGCGGCAGGCAACAGGCCGGCAAGGGCCAACAACAGCAGGCTGGAACGCTTCACGGTGAACTCCAAACAATGACAACTACAGTGTCCTGATTCTAGGCAAATCCCGCAGATTTCACCTGTGACGCGATGTCGCAGGCTGCACGCAGACGCCGTGCCAGCGATACTGCAGCCCCACCCTTGCCTCGCCATCGATGCAACGACCACACGCACTATTGCTGGATTTCGATGGACTGCTCGCCGATTACGAGCACCGTATCCATCTGCGCCAGCTTGCCGACGCTGCCGGCCGCGCACCCGAGCAGGTGGATGCAGTATTGCGTACGGACGGGCTTGAGTTCGCCCATGCCCGCGGCGAGCTGGATGGCGAGCAATTGCTGCAGGCCTTGAACCAACGCCTGGGCAGCGAGCTGATCGCGGCGCACTGGCATGCTGCACGGCTGGCTGCGACCAGGTTGCGTAGTGATTGCACGGCCGTGCTGGAGCGCGTTCATTCCGATGTGCAGGTTGCGGTGCTGACCAATAACGGCCTGCTGACGCAGCCGGTGATCGAGCAGTTGCTCGGCACCCGTCGTGTGCTCTGCAGCGCAGCGCTGGGCGTGCGCAAGCCGGACCCAGCAGCGTATCTGGCGGCCTGCGCAGCGCTCGGCTGCGCACCAGAGCGAAGCCTGTTCGTCGACCATCTGTTCCGCAATGTGCAGGGTGCGCGCGAAGCCGGGCTGCAGGCCGATACGGCGTTTCATGCACAGTCGTTGCGGCGCTTGTTGAAGCGGAATCACTGCCTGGGGTGAAAGGCCGCGTGCGTTGCACGCCCTGCCCTCATCCGCCCCCCGCCTTCGCGGGGGGCAGGCTCTACGGGTACCTTCTCCCGCAGACGGGAGAAGGGAAGAGTCATGGCTTAGGCTTACGGCTAGCTGGTGCAGTCCCCGCCCCCGCAACAACGCGCACTCTCTTCTCCCGCAGGCGAGGGAAAGTGCCCGAAGGACGGATGAGGGGAAGCACTTCGCTCGCCGAAAAACCCAACTTACCCGCGCGACGCCATATACGCCGCAATCGCCTCGCGCACGCGCTTCAGGCCTTCGGCCACTTCTTCGTCGGTGATGTTCAGCGCCGGCACGAAACGCAGCACGCTGGTGCCGGCCTGCAGGATCAGCACCTGTTTTTGGGCCGCCAGATCCAGCAGCATGCCGATGTCGGCGACGTAGTCGGGCTTGAGCACCGCACCCAGCATCAGGCCCATGCCACGCACCTGCTCGAACACCCCGAACTCTGCGCCGATGGCCTCCAGACCGGCCTTCAACGCGGCCGACTGCCGCAGCACATTTGCCTTGATCTCATCGGACGACAGCTTGCGCAACGCCACGCGCGCCACCGCCGCCGCCAGCGGATTGCCACCGAAGGTGCTGCCATGTGCGCCAACGCTCATCACGTCGGCGACTTTGGGACCGGCCAGCATCGCGCCGATCGGGAAACCACCACCCAGCGCCTTGGCCAGGGTGACGATGTCCGGGGTCACGCCCCAGTTCCAGTGCGCGAACAGCTCACCGGTACGGCCCATGCCGACCTGGATTTCATCCAGCACCATCAGCGCATCGTGCTGGTCGCACAGCTCACGGGCGCGCCGCATGAACTCGGCACTGGCCGGCATCACCCCGCCCTCGCCCTGCACCGGCTCGAACATCACCGCGGCAACATCGCCACCGGCCATCGCTGCTTCAAGCTGGGCGACATCGTTGAAATCGACATAGCGGAAGCCACCGGGCAGCGGCTCGTAGCCTTCCTGGTACTTCGGCTGGGCGGTAGCGGTGACCGTGGCCAGGGTGCGGCCATGGAAGCTGCCACGGAAGGTCACAATGGAACGCTTCTCCGGGCCACGGCCCTGCGCGCTGGCCCACTTGCGCACCAGCTTGATGGCCACTTCATTGGCTTCGGCGCCGGAATTGCACAGGAACACGCGCTTGGCGAAGCGCGAGGCGTCCACCAGCTCCTGTGCCAGATGCAGCGGCGGCTCGCTGTAGAACATGTTGCTGGTGTGCCACAGCTTGTCGGCCTGCTCGAACAGGGCAGCCTTCAGATCCTGGTTGTTGTGGCCCAGGCTGCACACCGCGATGCCGGCGGCCAGGTCGATGAACTCGCGACCCTGCGTATCCCACAGTCGGGCGCCCTGGCCGCGCTCCAGCACCAGCTGGCGCGGGCGATACACCGGCAGGTAGTAATTGGACAGGGACAACAGCGGCTCGGCGACAGCAGTCATGGCGTTCAGGGTCATTGGGTGTGAAAGTCCCATTGTCCCCCATTCCGCGGGCCTACGGCACAATGCGCCCATGCGCCTGTTCTCCACCCCCCAATTGAACCCGGCCAGCGACAGCGGTTGGCGCCGCCGCTGGTTCGACATCATCCACCGCACCGACACCCCGCCATCGCGCCGTTTCGACCTGTTGCTGGTCTGGGCCATCCTTGCCAGCGTGCTGGTGGTGATGGTGGACAGCGTGCAGCACATCCATGTTGCCTGGGCCAACTGGTTCTACGTGGTCGAGTGGGCCTTCACCCTGCTGTTCACCGCCGAGTACGTGCTGCGCCTGCTGGTGGTGCGACGGCCGCTGCGCTATGCCTTCAGCATCTGGGGCATCATCGACCTGCTGGCCATCCTGCCCTCCTATATTTCCTTCTTCGTGCCCGGTACGCAGAGCCTGCTGGTGGTGCGCGTGCTGCGCCTGCTACGGGTATTCCGCATCCTCAAGCTGACCCGTTACATCGAGGAAAGCGGCGTGCTGATGGCCGCGCTATGGCGCAGCCGGCGCAAGATCCTGCTGTTCCTGTCGATGGTGGTCACCATCGCCATCATCGCCGGCGCGCTGATGTACGTGGTCGAAGGCCCGCAATACGGCTTCAGCAACATCCCCGCCAGCATGTACTGGGCGGTGGTGACCATGGCCACGGTGGGCTTTGGCGACATCGTCCCGCACACCACGCTGGGGCGCTTCATCACCTCGGCCCTGATCCTGATCGGCTACAGCATCCTGGCGGTACCGACCGGCATCTATACCGCCGAACTGGCCGGCAACATGCTGCGCGAGAACCGCCGCGACAACCGTGGCTGCACGGTCTGCGGGCATGAAGGCCACGAGGTGAAGGCGCGCTACTGCAACCGCTGCGGGCATGAGCTGCCCGAGCATATCGAGCATTGAGCCCACCCGGGGACGGTAGTGCCGAGCCATGCTCGGCAGGGGCCTTACCCTGTAGTGCCGAGCCATGCTCAGCAGGGGGCCTTACCCTGTAGTGCCGAGCCATGCTCGGCAGGGGGCCTTACCCTGTAGTGCCGAGCCATG
>DKPB01000001.1:870-82281 GCA_002471015.1 Stenotrophomonas sp. UBA7346 | reverse complement strand
AGCCCCTCTCCCCTTGCGGGAGAGGGGTTGGGGAGAGGGGGAGAGGGGGAGAGGGAGGGCGCAGCGCGCCCAATCATTGCGGCAAAAGAAAACGGAGCCTCGCGGCTCCGTTTTTGTTCAATCAATCAGGCGCAGAACTCAAGCCACCGGCTCGCGCAACACCGCCATGTCCCAGCCCTGGCGCGGTGCAAATCGGTCGCCATGGCGGGCCTGCAAGGTCTTCAGCTTCTCCACCAGGGTATCGGCGCCGGTTGCGCGGATGTACTGGATCGGGCCGCCACGGAACGGGGCAAACCCCGTGCCGAAGATCACGCCGGCATCGAGCAGGTCGGCATCGGCCACCACGCCGTCGTGCAGGCAGGCCACCGCTTCGTTGAGCAGCGGCAGGATCAGGCGGTCTTCCAGGTCCGATGGGGCCTGGTAGTCCTTGGCCACTTCCGGCTTCACCGCGCGGCCGTTCTCCCACTTGTAGATGCCCTGGCCGTCCTTTTTGCCGCGCTTGCCCTGTTCCACCGTGGCCAGCGCCGCCGGAATCTGCAGGCCCAGGAACGGCGCCAGCTCCTTGCCCACGCCAGCGGCCACGTCCAGGCCCACCGTATCCAGCAGTTCGATCGGGCCCATCGGCATGCCGAACTTGACCGCAGCCTTGTCGATCACCGGGCCGGGAATGCCCTCGGCGTAGGCGGTGGCAGCCTCCAGCATGTACGGGAACAGCACGCGGTTGACCAGGAAGCCGGGCGTGCCGGCCACCGGCACCGGGAACTTGCCTAGCGCCTTGCAGAACGCAGCCAGGCGCTTCTCGGTTTGCGGCGCCATGCCGTCGTGGTGGATGATCTCCACCAACGGCATCTGCGCGACCGGGTTGAAGTAATGCAGACCAGCGAATTGTGCCGGGCGCTGGATGTGGTCACGCAGCTCGACCAGCGGGATGGACGAGGTGTTGGTGGTCAGCAGCGCATCGGCCTTCATCTTCGGTTCCAGCGTCTGGTACAGCGCACGCTTGGCTTCCGGGTTCTCGATGATGGCCTCGATCACCAGGTCGGCATCGGCAACGCCGTCACCGGCCAGATCGGCCTTCAGCCGTGCGGCCACTTCCGGGCGCTTGCTCTCGTCACGCACCTTTTTGTCGAACAGCGCCTGCGCGCGGGTCATGGCCGGGTCGATGAAACGCTGCTCGCGGTCCTGCAGGGTCACGTTGAAGCCCTTGTAGGCCGCCCAGGCAGCAATATCGCCGCCCATCACGCCGGCGCCGACCACGTGCACGTGCCTGATGCCCGAGTCCTTGCCACCCAGGCCCTTGAGCCGCTCGGTCAGGAAGAAGATGCGGATCAGGTTGCGCGCGGTCGGGCTGCTTGCCAGCTTGACCACGGTGCGGCGTTCGGCATCCAGACGCTTCTGGATCGGGCTGCCACCGGTGCGTTCCCAGGTGCTGATCAGCGCATACGGCGCCGGATACTGGTCCTTCTTGGCCTTGCGCGCGACCTGCTTGGCCATCTGCGGGGCCAGGATCTTGCGGGCAAGGAAGGTATTGGTGGCCCAGGCGGTGGCGCGTTGCTTGAACGGCCGGGTCACGCCGGTCTGTACCAGTGCCACCGCTGCATCCAGCAGCACCGCCGGGGCGGCGACCTTGTCGACCAGGCCAATGCCGCGCGCGGCCGAGGCCGACAGGGTGCGGCCGGTCAGCATCATGTCCATCGCTGCCGGTGCGCCCACCAGCTGCGGCAGGCGCGAGCTGCCGCCCCAGCCCGGGAAGATGCCCAGCTGGGTTTCGGGCAGGCCGATACGGGTGGACGGATCGTTGGACGCCACGCGGTAGCGGCAGGCCAGTGCCAGCTCGGTGCCGCCGCCCAGGCAGTGGCCGTGGATGGCGGCCACGGTCGGGCAGGGCAGTTCGGCCAGCTTCTGGTAGACGCTCTGGCCGCGGCGGATGGCGTCGTTGACGGTGCCGCGGCGGTCGAACTCCTGGAACTCCTTCAGGTCCGCACCGGCGATGAAGCCGGCCGCCTTGGTCGAGCGCACCACCACGCCCTTGGGCGGGTCGATGGCCAGGCGCTCGATGATGTCGCCCAGTTCCAGCAGCACGTCCTGCGACATGGCATTGACCGGGCTGTCCTTGCGGTCGAGGCTGAGTACAGCCACGCCATCCTCGCGCAGCTCGGTATGCCAATGATTGAAGCGGAGCCCGTCGAAGCCTGAGAGCATGGGACGTTCCATCCGGTTGTGTATGGAGAAGACCGCTATGATCCAGAGGTTGTTTCCCCGCCGTCAAATCCCAATGCTTGGGGATGTGATGCGTTCGTGGCAGCAGCGGTCCCCGCAGGCTAACCGAACGGGAGTTAAAAGCTGGTGCGGCCCCCTCTGCGGAAGGGACTGAACTTTTGCCGCGAGTAGCGGTCATATTGCCCGACGTCGGTTGGGCTGACAGGAGTGCGGCCCGAATGGCCGAGGTTGAAACACCACAGGAGCTGGACCTGGAACTGGTCCGGCGCGTGCAGCGCGGCGAAAGCGCAGCGTTCGATGTCCTGGTGCGCAAGTACCAGCATCGGATCATTGCGCTGATCGGGCGCTACATCGCCGACTGGAGTGAATGTCAGGACGTGGCCCAGGACACTTTCGTCCGCGCCTACCGCGCGATCGGGAATTTCCGTGGCGACGCCCAGTTCTATACCTGGTTGCATCGGATCGCCGTGAATACCGCAAAAAACTACCTGGCAGCACACAATCGGCGACCGCCCACCGATGACATCGAGATCGGTGACGCCGAGCAGTTCGACAGCGGCGTGCGGTTGCGTGACAACGACACGCCCGAGCGTGAGTTGATGCGCCAGGAACTGGAACAGACCGTGATGAAGGCGGTTGACGCGCTGCCCGAAGAGCTGCGCTCAGCCATTACGTTGCGAGAGGTGGAAGGCATGAGTTACGAGGACATCGCGCAGAAAATGGGTTGCCCGATCGGCACGGTGCGGTCGCGGATCTTCCGTGCCCGCGAGGCCATTGACGCCCAGTTGCGCCCCTTGCTGGACACTGCCAGCGCCACCCGTGAGCGGAGCCGCGTATGAGCAGGCAAGACCAGACCCCGGGCATGGACAAGGCCGCGGACAAGTTCGAACTGCACTATCGCCAGCAGCTGTCGGCGTTGGTGGACGGTGAGCTGGCAGCCGACGAGGCGCGTTTCATGCTGCGCCGGCTGCAGCACGACGGCGAGCTTTCCAGCTGCCAGGAGCGCTGGCAGCTGCTGGGCGACGTGATGCGTGGCCAGGCCTGCGCGCCGGCGCCGTTTGATTTCAGTGCGCGGGTGCGTGCCGCCGTGGATGCCGATGCCCTGCAGAATGGGCCGGTGGCGGCTGCCTCCCATCCGCAACGCACGGCCCGGACCGGTTGGCGGCGTTGGGGCGGCGGCGCGGCCTTGGTCGCCTCGGTTGCCGCGGTGGCCTTGTTCATGGCGCGCGAGCAATTGCCGGAAACGGCCACCCCTGCGCCCGTCATCGCCGCCACCGCCGAAGTCAGCCTGCCGCAGCAACCGGCACCCGCCACGCCGGCACCGGTGACCGCGGATGCGGGTGATATCGCGGCCCTGGTTGCCGCAGCCCCCTCGGTGGCTGCGGCCGCAGCGCGCCGGCAGGAAACCAATGGCCGCCGCGGCAGCGCCACCCGCACCCAGCAGGCGGCGCGCGCTGGCACGGTACGTCCGGCGGAGCCGCAGCGGGCCATCGCGTCGGCACCGGTGTTGCCGGCGCTGCGCCAGCAGGACCCCTTCGCCTCCGGCAACGCCGTGTTGCCGGCCCGCCCGTGGCCGCGCTCGTCGGTAGCACCGTCCCTGTCGCAGGGGGCGCTCAATGCCAGCTACCCGGCGCAGGAGTCCGGCGGCGCAACCTTCTATCCGTTTGAACCCCGGATGCCGGCGCAGGGCGCCGACGAAACCGGCTTGCCCCGGCTGTCCCCGCATCCTTGACCCGCATCGGCTGGCTGGCCATCCGCGCCAGCCGGTTTCCCCATGTTCCCTCCTGCGTGCCCCCCAGATGGCACCGCGGGCGAGGGTGCTCCTTCCCGCTTTGAATGAATTGGAGGCTCGAAGCTGATGACCCACCGTATCCACAAGCAGGTGTTTGGCCTGCTGGCGATGACCCTGCCGCTGGTGGCCTGTGCGCAGACCACCGCCCCCGCGGCGGCGCCCGAGCAGGTGGCGCCCGCGCGTACCGCAGCGCCGGCACCGCAATTGGTGCAGGGCCTGCCTGATTTCACCCAACTGGTCGACCAGGTGGGCCCGGGCGTGGTCAATATCGAATCGGTCATTGGTGCGCGCCGTCCGGCGCGTGCCGCCAGCGGCCCGGACATGGACGAGATGCCGGAGTTCTTCCGTCGCTTCTTCGGCCCGGATTTCCAGATGCCCGGCGGCCCCGGCCAGCAGGGGCCGGACAATGCGCCGCGTGGGCGTAGTGCCGGCTCGGGCTTCATCATTTCCAATGATGGTTACGTACTGACCAACCACCACGTCATCGATGGCGCCGAGTCGGTCAAGGTCAAGCTCAGCGACCGCCGTGAATTCACCGCCAAGGTGGTTGGCAGCGACGCCCAGTACGATGTCGCGCTGCTGAAGATCGACGGCAAGAACCTGCCGACGGTGCGTGTGGGCGATTCCAATACCCTCAAGCCCGGCCAGTGGGTGGTGGCCATCGGCTCGCCGTTCGGCCTGGACCATTCCGTCACCGCCGGCATCGTCAGTGCGACCGGGCGCAGCAATCCCTATGCGGACCAGCGCTACGTGCCGTTCATCCAGACCGACGTGGCGATCAACCAGGGCAACTCCGGTGGTCCCCTGCTGAATACGCGCGGCGAAGTGGTCGGCATCAACTCGCAGATCTTCTCGGCCTCGGGCGGGTACATGGGCATCAGCTTTGCGATCCCGATCGACCTGGCCATGGGCGCTGTCGAGCAGATCAAGAAGAACGGCAAGGTCAGCCGCGGCCAGCTGGGCGTGATGGTGGGCGCGGTCACCGCCGATGCCGCCGAAGGCCTGAAGCTGCCCGACAGCCGCGGTGCCCTGGTCAACCAGATGGTGGCCGACAGCTCGGCTGCCAAGGCAGGCATCGAGGTGGGCGACGTGATCCGCTCGGTCAATGGCACCGAGATCAACGACGCCAGCGAGCTGCCGCCGATGATCGGGGCGATGCCCCCGGGCAGCCGCGTGCGCATGGGCATCCTGCGTGACGGCAAGCCGCGCGAGATCACCGTCACTCTGACCGAACTGGCCGAGGACGCCGCCAGGCAGGGCGCCAGCGCAGCGGGTGCGGACACCGGCAAGCCGCAGGCCGGGGCCAATGCCCTGCTGGGGCTTGATGTGGCGGACCTGACCGCCGCCGAGCGCAGCCAGCTTGGCTTGGAGGCCGGTGAGGGCGTGCGCATCACCGGGGTAAAGAGCCAAGCAGCCCGCGAAGCCCGCCTGTCGCCCGGAATGGTGGTACTGCAGGTCGGGCGCACCCCCGTCGGCAGTGTGGCTGCGCTGAACCGTGAACTGGCTGCCTACAAGAAGGGCGACGTGGTCATGCTGCTGGTCCGGGCCGGGGGCAACAGTGCCTTCGTCGCTGTACGCGCCGGCGAATAAGCCCGCGCTGCCGGACTGTTCAGGCCTAGGAGCCGCCTTCGGGCGGCTCCTTTCGTTCAGCTGCCGGCATCCCCCTGTGCGAGGGCTGGGCCCGGCATGCGATAATGCCCCGTTATCCTGACGACGCAGCGCCGCCGCCGCCACCTATGTCACATGATTCGATGCGGATGATCCGCAACTTCTCCATCATTGCCCACGTCGACCACGGCAAGTCCACCCTGGCCGACCGCATCATCCAGTTGTGTGGCGGCTTGACCGCGCGCGAAATGGAAGCGCAGGTCCTGGACAACAACCCCATCGAGCGCGAGCGTGGCATCACGATCAAGTCGCAGTCGGTGTCGGTGCCGTATACGGCCCGCAATGGCCAGACCTACTTCCTGAACTTCATCGACACCCCCGGCCACGTCGACTTCTCCTATGAAGTCAGCCGCTCGCTGGCCGCCTGCGAAGGCGCGCTGCTGGTGGTGGATGCGGCCCAGGGCGTGGAGGCGCAGTCGGTCGCCAACTGCTACACGGCCATCGAGCAGGGCCTGGAAGTGGTGCCGGTGCTGAACAAGATCGACCTGCCCACCGCCGATACCGATCGCGCCAAGGCCGAGATCGAGGCGGTGATCGGCATCGATGCCTCCGACGCGGTTGCGGTCAGCGCCAAGACCGGCCTGAACATGGAGGAGGTGCTGGAAGCCATCGTGCACCGCATCCCGCCGCCGGCCGACCGAGGCAGCGACAAGCTGCAGGCGCTGATCATCGACTCCTGGTTCGACAACTACCTGGGCGTGGTCTCGCTGGTACGCGTGATGCAGGGCCAGATCAAGGCCGGCGACAAGATCCAGGTCATGTCCACCGGCCGTTGGCACCTGGTCGACAAGGTCGGCGTGTTCACCCCCAAGCGCAAGGAAATGCCTGCGCTGCGTGCCGGTGAAGTGGGCTGGATCAACGCCAGCATCAAGGACGTGCACGGTGCGCCGGTCGGCGACACCCTGACCCTGCAGGCCGATCCGGCCGCCGAGCCGCTGCCCGGCTTCCAAGAAATGCAGCCGCGCGTGTTCGCCGGCCTGTTCCCGGTCGATGCCGAGGACTACCCGGACCTGCGTGAAGCCCTCGACAAGCTGCGCCTGAATGACGCCGCGCTGCGCTTCGAGCCGGAAAGCTCCGAGGCGATGGGCTTCGGCTTCCGTTGCGGCTTCCTTGGCATGCTGCACATGGAGATCGTGCAGGAGCGCCTGGAGCGCGAATACAACCTTGACCTGATCAGCACCGCGCCGACGGTGATCTACGAGGTGCTCAAGAGCGACGGCACCATCGTGATGATGGACAACCCGGCCAAGCTGCCGCCGGTCAACCAGGTCGAAGAGATCCGCGAGCCGATCATCCGCGCCAACATCCTCACCCCCGAGGACTACATCGGCAGCATCATCAAGCTGTGCGAAGAGAAGCGTGGCACCCAGATCGGCATCAACTACATGGGTAGCCAGGTGCAGATCAGCTATGAGCTGCCGATGGCCGAAGTGGTGCTGGATTTCTTCGACAAGCTCAAGTCGGTCAGCCGTGGCTACGCCTCGCTGGAATACCACTTCGTGCGTTTCGAGGCCGGCCCGTTCGTACGCCTGGACGTGCTTATCAACGGTGACAAGGTCGATGCGCTGTCGTTGATCGCCCACCGCAGCCATGCCGACCGCCGCGGCCGCGAGCTGTGCGAGAAGATGAAGGACCTGATCCCCCGGCAGATGTTCGACGTGGCCATCCAGGCGGCGATCGGTGCGCAGATCATCGCCCGTACCACGGTCAAGGCCATGCGCAAGAACGTGCTGGCCAAGTGCTATGGTGGCGACGTTTCGCGCAAGAAGAAGCTGTTGGAGAAGCAGAAGGAAGGCAAGAAGCGCATGAAGCAGGTGGGCCGTGTGGAGATTCCACAGGAAGCCTTCCTGGCTGTGCTGCAGATGGACAAGTAACAGTGAATCGAGAGTAGGGAATGGGCAATCGTAATGGCAGAGCGGACCCGCTTTGGACTGCGCGATTGCCTGCTCCCCATTCCCCATTCCCATTCCGAAGGAACATGAATGAAATGGTTTGAAATCATCCTGGTCGTGCTGACCCTGGGCTCTGGCCTGGTGCTGCTGCTGGACAAGTTGTACCTGCGCAAGCGCCGTGCCGAGAAGGCCAGCCTGCTGGACAGCGAAGAGCCGGCGGTGGTGGACTACTCGCGCGCGTTCTTTCCGGTGCTGGCGGTGGTGCTGATTCTGCGCAGCTTCGTAGCCGAGCCGTACAAGATCCCCTCCAGCTCGATGATGCCCAACCTGCTGATCGGTGATTTCATCCTGGTCAACAAGTTCTCCTACGGCTTCCGCCTGCCCATCACCAACACCAAGATCATCCCGGTGGCTGAGCCCAAGCGCGGCGACGTGGTGGTGTTCAAGCCGCCGCATGCGCCGGACCAGAACTGGATCAAGCGCGTGGTGGGCTTGCCAGGTGACCGCATCGGTTTCCATGGCGATACCTTGTCGATCAACGGCCAGCCGCTGGAGTACAAGGTCAACGGCGAGTACGTGGGCAACGGCATGACCGGCGCGACCCTGTTGACGGAAATGCTGCCGGGGCGTACCCATACGGTGCTGGAAGTGCTGGGCGCGGCCAATCCGGCCGGGCAGGGCGACTGGGAGGTGCCGCAGGGGCAGTATTTCGTGATGGGCGACAACCGCGACAACAGCGAGGACAGCCGCTTCTGGACCCAGACCCACTTCCTGCCGGAAGAGAATCTGCGGGGCAAGGCGTTCATGATCTGGCTGAACTGTTCGGGTTGGTTCTGCAAGGCAAGCTTTGAACCGTCCCGTATCGGGTCGGGCATCCAATAACACACCGCGTATCTGGGGAGATCGCAATGAAGTACAAGCAAAGTGGCATGACGCTGACCTCGTTCCTGATGGTGCTGGCAGTGGTGGGTTTCGCGCTTTACATCGGCATGAAGCTGTTCCCGATGTACCAGGAGTTCTATGCGGTGAAGTCGGCGATGAAGTCGCTGGCGGCGGAGTCGACCGGCGACGTGGATCCGGCGCGCGCGACCGAGTCCCTGTTCAAGCGTCTGGACATGAACTACTCCGAAAGCGTCAAGCGTGACAACGTCAAGTTCGAGCGCATCGATGCGGGTTGGCGGATGAACGTGAACTACGAAGTCCGGCGCAAGCTGATCGGCAACCTGGACATCGTCGGCAATTTCTCAAATTCCCAGGATCTGACATCAGGCAGTGGTAACTAAGACGTTTCATCGGGGTGACCTCATCGGTCACCCGTTCAAGGATCAGGGGCTGCTGAAGCAGGCCTTGACCCACCGCAGTGCCGGCGTTCCGCACAACGAGCGCCTGGAGTTCCTCGGCGACAGCATCGTCAACATGCTGATCGCCGAAGCGCTTTTCACACGCTGGCCCAAGGCCGACGAGGGCGCACTTACCCGCGCCCGTGCGTCGCTGGTCTGCGAGGGCGCGCTGGCAGTGATCGCCCGTAGCCTGCAGTTGGGCGAACGCCTGACCTTGGGGCCGGGTGAAATGAAGTCCGGCGGGCATCGGCGCGACTCGATCCTGGCCGACACCGTCGAGGCGGTGGTTGCCGCCATCTACCTGGACGCAGGTTTCGAAGCCTGCCGTGCACGGGTGCTGCCCTGGTTCGAGGCCTCGCTGTCGGCGGTGCCGGTGGGCAAGCCCGAGAAAGACCCCAAGACCCGCCTGCAGGAATGGTTGCAGGCCCGGCAGAAACCCCTGCCGGTATACGAGCTGGTATCGGAGACCGGCGACGACCACGCCAAGCACTTCCATGTGCGCTGTTGCGTGGCTGACCCTGCCGTAACGAGCGAAGGCGAAGGCACGTCGCGACGGCTGGCCGAACAACAGGCGGCAGCTGCCGCAATAGAGCAACTGGATTCCAAGTGAACGACACCTCCTCACATCGCTGTGGCAGCGTCGCGGTCATCGGCCGCCCCAATGTCGGCAAGTCGACCCTGACCAACGCCCTGGTGGGCGCCAAGGTCAGCATCGTCTCCAATCGGCCGCAGACCACCCGTCACCGCCTGCTGGGCATCGCTACCTACCCGGAAGGCCAACTGGTGCTGGTCGACACCCCCGGCCTGCACCGGCAGCAGAAGCGCGCGATGAACCGCGTGATGAACCGTGCCGCCCGCGCCTCGCTGGAAGGCGTGGATGCTGGCCTGCTGGTGATCGAAGCCGGTCGCTGGGACGAGGAAGACACCCTCGCGTTCAACGTATTGCGGGATGCCGGCATCCCGGTGGTGCTGGTGGTCAACAAGGTCGACCGCCTGAAGGAAAAGGGCGCGCTGCTGCCCTTCCTGCAGGAGATCACCGTCGGCCGCGAGTTCGCCGCGGTGCACCCGATCTCGGCCTTGAAGCGCAACGGGCTGGACGCACTGGTGCGTGACCTGATCCGGCTGGTGCCGGAAGCCCCGCCGATGTTCGGCGAGGACGAAATCACCGACCGCAGCCAACGGTTCCTGGCCGGTGAGCTGGTCCGCGAGCAGCTGATGCGCCAGCTGGGCGAAGAGCTGCCGTATGCCACCACCGTGGAAATCGAACGCTTCGCCGAAGACGGCGCGTTGCTGCGCATCGGCGCGGTGATCTGGGTCGAGCGCGAGGGCCAGAAGGCCATCGTCATCGGCAAGGGCGGCATTCGTCTGAAGGACATCGGCGCCAAGGCACGCCTGCAGATGGAGCGCCTGTTCGGTGCCAAGGTGTTCCTGGAAACCTGGGTACGGGTGCGCGAAGGCTGGTCCGATGACGAGGCCGCGCTGAAGGCCTTCGGCTACGGCGAACAGTAAGTTTTTCGCCGGGAATCGGCAGCGGGGAATCGGAAATGGAAACTGCCTGGTTCTGCTGCAACCTGCGATCCCGGCTGTCGGCTGGCAGGTAACAGGTCAGGTCGCGCGATGAAGACCGACGCTGCGATGACGCACTTCCGTAGCAATGGCCCCCCGCGAGGTCGTCTGAAGGAAGCCGGCTGGTTCAAGGTGAAGGGCGGCTTCGGCTCCCGCTTCTCCATTCCCGACTCGCGGCCCTGAGATGCGTATCGAAGACCAGCCCGGTTATGTCCTGCATGCCCGTCCATGGCGGGAAACCAGCCTGCTGGTCGAGGTGCTGAGCCTGGATCACGGACGCATCGGACTGCTGGCAAGGGGTGTGCAGGGGCCGAAGAAACAGCCCTTGCGCGCAGCCTTGCAGGCCCTGCAGTCGATACGTTTCGATGCGGTACTGGGGGGGGAACTGGCACAGCTGCGCCGCGCCGAAAGCCAGGACGTGGCCCCACGCCTGCACGGGCAGGCGATGCTGGCCGGCTTCTACGTCAACGAACTGGTGATGCGGCTGGCGCCACGGCTGGACCCCTTGCCAGAGTTGTACTTCGCGTATGCCGGCCTGCGGGCCACGCTGGGGCAGACAGGGGCCTCGCTGGCGTGGTCGCTGCGGCGCTTTGAGCGCGATCTGTTGGAAGCGTTGGGCTTCGGATTTGATTGGGCGACTGCGGCCGATGGCGAAGCCATCGATCCGGCTGCGCGTTACCGGCTGGATCCACTGCAGGGTCCCCTGCGTCTGCTCAGTGAGCGCTCCAGCAATGAACGCCGTGGCCTGGCAACTGGCGCAGCTTTGTTGGCAATGGCCGAGGACCGCGAGCCGTCGTCAACAGAGCTGGCCAGCCTGCGCCTGCAGATGCGTGCGGTGCTGCTACATCATCTGGGCGGGCGCGGTCTGAAATCCTGGGAAATGCTCGGTGAGCTGGGCCGCGGCAAGGGCTGAGGTGCTTGACGCATTCAGCTGCTGCGGTGATTGGAGCGGGACTGCCTGTTCAGCGCAGCAGGGCGCTGACCGCGCTGCCGAATTGCTGCTGGGCCTGCTGTGAGGCGGGATTGTGGTGCAGCTGGCGCACCGCGCGGGCCAGCCGGGAAGCCCCCACGAAGCCACAACTGGCCTGGAGTTTGTGCAGCTGTGCACGTAGCGCAGTGTCGTCATGACGGACCAGCGCTTGGCTGACCGCGTCGCGCGCGCCCGGCAGCTCGGAAAGAAACAGCTCGCGCAAGGCGCGCACATGCGCCTGCTGGCCATTGAGCGCGTTCAATGCGGCGGACTCGTCCCAGTCCGGTGCTGGTTCCGGGTTGCCGGGGTCATCGCCAGGCACTGCCTGGGCCAAGCTGCGGCGCACGGTCCGCAACAGGGTGTCGCGGCTGATCGGTTTGGCCATGGTCGCGTTGAACCCGGCCTGTTGCAGGGCCTGTTCCACTTCCACGGTGACCTCGGCAGTGTGTGCCAGCGCCGGGGTCGAGGGGTGCTGGGCGCGCAGCTTCTGCAGCAGGCTGGGGCCGTCGCCATCGGGCAGGTTGACGTCGATCAGCCACAGGTCGTGGCGAACGCCATTGGTCAGGCGCAGCGCGCTGGCGTGCGAGTCGGCGATATCAACCGTTGCCGGCAGGGATTCCAGTACAAGCTGGAAGAAACCCTGGCTGGTCATGTCGTCCTCGACCAGTAACAGGCGCGGCGTTGCGCCGATGCTTTGCGTATTCATCTGCTGCCTCCATGTCAGCTTTCAAACGCATATTAGCGATGCGAACGTCAGGTGCAAGCAGGGAACTACCTGACTGCGCGCATCTGCGACAATAGCCCCCCTTTTGTTGCCCGCAGCCTGTTGCCACGTGGCCCGATCCCGATCCCCCCGCATAGACAAAACCCCGTTCCAGACCGACATCCTCGACCTCAGCCACGATGGCCGTGGCGTTGCACGCCGCGAGGGCGAGGGTGGCAAGGTCACCTTCATCAGCGGTGCCTTGCCGGGTGAAACGGTGATGGCTGAACAGACCGCCAAAAGCCGGCATTTCGACGAAGCCAAGACGGTGGAAGTACTGAAGGCCTCGCCGGACCGCGTGCAGCCGCGTTGCCCGCATTTCGGCGTCTGTGCCGGCTGCGTGCTGCAGCATCTGGAAGAGTCGCAGCAGATCGTGGCCAAGCAGCAGGTGCTGACCGACAACCTGACCCGCATCGGCCATGTCAGCCCGGGCACGGTGTTGCCGGCGCTGGTAGGTGACAGCTGGGGCTATCGGCGCAAGGGCCGCTTCTCGGTGCGTCGCGTCGAGAAGAAGGACAAGACGCTGGTGGGTTTCCGCGAATTGGATCCGCGCTTCGTCGCTGACTTGTCGCAGTGTTTTACGGTGATCCCGGAGATCGGCAGCAAGGTCGGCGCGCTGTCCGCGTTCATCGAAACCCTGGACGGCAAGCGCGATATCCCGCAGATCGAGTTCATCGCCGGTGATGCCGCCATCGCCCTGACCGTGCGCCACCTGCAGCCGCTGAGCGATGCCGACAAGCAGGCCTGGATCGCATTCGGTCAGGAGCATGGTTTCGCGATCTACCTGCAGTCCGGTGGCCTGCACACGGTGGCGCCGCTGTGGCCGGCCGAAGGCGTGGCATTGTCGTTCGCCTTGCCGCAGTGGGATGTGGAGCTGGCGTTCCGTCCGCTGGATTTCATCCAGGTCAATGCCAAGCTCAACGAGAAGATGATCGCGCATGCGCTGGCCCTGCTGGATGGCCAGGCCGACGAGCGTGTGCTCGACCTGTTCTGTGGGCTGGGCAACTTCACCTTGCCGCTGGCGCGTACCGTGCGCGAAGTGGTGGGCGTGGAGGGCGATGACGGCCTGGTGGCGCGCGCCCGCGAGAACGCGCAGCGCAACGGGCTGGCCAACGCCGAGTTCCATGCCGCCGACCTGACCCAGGACCAGAGCAATGCGCCGTGGATGAAGCAGGGCTTCGACAAGCTGCTGCTCGACCCGCCGCGTTCGGGCGCGATTGACGTACTGAAGCAGTTGCCGCTGAAACAGTTCAAGCGCATCGTCTATGTCAGCTGCCACCCGGGCTCGCTGGCCCGCGACGCAGGCTACCTGGTCAACGAGCAGGGCTTCACCCTGGTATCGGCCGGTGCGATGGATATGTTCCCGCATACCGCGCACGTGGAAAGCATTGCCGTATTCGAGAAGAAGTAAGCGATGGGCATCGAGATCGAACGCAAGTTCCTGGTGACCGGCGATGGCTGGCGTGCGGCTGCGCACGCCGTCATCCCGATGGCGCAGGGCTACATCAATGACATGGCGGCGATGGACAGCGGCGCGCAGAAGGCCTCGGTGCGGGTGCGCATCCAGGGCGAGGCGGCCTACCTGAACATCAAGTCGCGCGAGCTGGGCCATACCCGGCAGGAGTTCGAGTACCCGGTGCCGGTGAACGAGGCGCGCGAGCTGCTGGCGCTGTGCGTGGGGGGGCTGATCGACAAGCGCCGCCACCTGGTGCAGCACGGCGGCCTGCTGTGGGAAGTGGATGAGTTCCTCGGTGACAACGCCGGGCTGGTGGTGGCCGAAGTGGAGCTGGACAGCGCCGACCAGGTGTTCGACAAGCCGGACTGGGCAGGCGCCGAAGTCACCGACGAGCTGCGTTATTACAACCTGGCCTTGGCTTCCAAACCGTACAGCCAGTGGTGAAGTGCCCGTAGTGCCGAGCCATGCTCGGCAGAGGCACTACCGGCAAAGCTTCAGCCGAGCATGGCTCGGCACTACATTCGAATCTAGGAACCCTCATGCGCATCGATATCTGGTCCGACGTGGTCTGCCCCTGGTGCTGGATCGGCAAGCATCGCTTCCAGCGTGGACTGGAATTGCTGGGTGAGGACGCACCGGAGGTCGACGTGCACTGGCATCCGTTCCTGCTCGACCCCACCGCCGATACCACTCCGGTACCGCTGCGCGAGGCCTATGCGGCCAAGTTTGGTGGCATCGAGCGCACCAACCAGATGCTGGCGCAGACCCAGGGCGCCGCCCAGGCCGAAGGCCTGCCGATGGATTTCGACAAGGGCCAGGTCAAGGTCAGCACGCTGCCCGCGCATCGGCTGCTGTGGCTGGCCGGGCAGAGCGGGGTGCAGGAACAGGTCGGTGAGGCACTGTTCCGCGCGCATTTCGCCGAAGGCCGCAACCTGGCGGATCCGCAGGTCCTGGTGGCCGCGGCCGCTGCCGGTGGTATTCCCGCCGAGCGGGTGCAGGCCATGCTGGCCTCCGACGAGGGCTTGGCCCAGGTCCAGGCCGGGCTTGGCCAGGCGCAGGCGCTGGGCATCCAGTCGGTGCCGACCTTCGTGATCAACGGCAAGTACGCCGTGCAGGGCGGCCAGCCCCCGGAAGTGTTTGCCCAGGTGCTGCGCAAGATCGCCGCCGAGCAGGCGCCGGCCGCCGCCAGCGGCGATGAACAGGCCTGCGGCCCGGAGGGCTGCAGCATCTGAACGCGGGCTCTGACGCGACCGGCGCCATCTGCGACAATGCGCAGCTACGCCGCAGCCTGCGGCGGCTTGGAGTCCTTGCATGCTTTTGATCGGCGTTGCCGGCACTGAACTGACCGCCCAGGAGCGCGACTGGCTGCAGAACGACGCCGTGGCCGGGGTGGTGCTGTTCAAGCGCAACTTCGCCTCGCGCGCGCAAGTGGTGGAGCTGAGCGCGGCCATCCGTGCCGCTACCGCCCGCCCGCTGTTGCTGGCGGTGGACCAGGAAGGCGGCCGCGTGCAGCGCTTCCGCGAGGGCTATGCCGAACTGCCGCCGCTCGATGGCCTGGGCAAGCGTTACGCGACCGACCCCGAGGGCGCGCTGGCGCTGGCCGAGCAGCATGCCTGGCTGATGGCCAGCGAGATCCGCGCCAGCGGCCTGGACCTGAGCTTCGCGCCGGTGGTGGATGTCGGCCATGGCAACCTGGCCATCGGCAACCGCGCCTTTGGCGAAGACCCGCAGGTAGTGGCGGCGCTGACCGCTGCCTATGTGCGCGGCATGCATTCGGTGGGCATGGCTGCCACCCTCAAGCATTTCCCCGGCCATGGCACGGTGCGCGAGGATACCCACGTCGATACCGCTGTGGACCCGCGCCCGCTGGCGGAAATCCAGGCCCATGACCTGATACCGTTCCAGGCCGGCATTGCCGCCGGCGCCGATGCGGTGATGATGGCGCACGTCATCTACCCGCAGGTGGCACCGGAACCGGCCGGCTATTCGCCGCGCTGGATCAACCAGATCCTGCGCGAGCAACTGGGCTTCCGCGGCGTGGTGTTCTCCGACGACATCGGCATGGCGGCCTCGTTCGCCGCCGGTGGGGTCAAGGGCCGCGTCGATGCGCACCTGGATGCCGGTTGTGACGTGGTGCTGGTCTGCCACCCGGAACTGGTCGAGGAATCCCTGCAGGCGGTGGCCAGCCGCCGCCTGAACACCGCCGCCGTGCTGAGCCTGATCGGCCGCGGGGCGATGGGCTGGGGCGGCCTGCTGGCCGATGCCCGCCACACTGATACCTGTAATCATCTGTTTGAAAACCTTGGAAGAACCGCCTGATGTCCAGCAAACTCACTCTTGAACAAGCCGTGGCCCAGGCCGACCTGCTGGTCGACCGCCCCACCATCGACACCGCCATCGCCGGCATCGCCGACGCCATCGCGCGCGACTACAAGGGCGAAGTGCCGGTGTTCATTTCGATCATGAACGGTGCGCTGCCGTTCGCCGGCCAGCTGGCGCTGGAACTGGGCGCGCGCGGCCAGGACGCGCAGTTCGACTACATGCAGGCTTCGCGCTACCACGGTGAGAGCGGCGGCGAGCTGGTATGGAAGCACCGCCCGGTGTCGGCGCTGTTCGGCCGCCGGGTGATCCTGGTCGACGACATCCTCGACGAAGGCTTCACCCTGCAGGGCGTGCGCGAATGGTGCCTGGAGCAGGGCGCCACCGACGTGCGCATCGCCGTGCTGACGGTGAAGAAGCACGACCGCTGCCTGCCGGGCGTCAAGGCCGACTATTCCGGCATCGAGCTGCCGGATCGTTTCGTGTTCGGCTTCGGCATGGACGTCAGCGAATCGCTGCGCTCGCTGCCGGCCATCTACGCAATGAAGCAGTAATACCGTCAGCCGGTGCGCCCAGCATCGGTCAGCGGTTTGATCGCGCGGGGCACGCCAGGGGCGTGACCTGCGCCTGCCCGAGCAGAACATCAGGAATGAGCATGGAACCTATCGCCCTGGCCGTGATTGGCGGCACCGGCGTCTACAAGTTGGCGGCGCTGGACGATGTCCAGACACATGAAGTGGAGACGATCTACGGCGCGCCCTCCGGCCCGGTCCGGGTTGGCCGCCTCGACGGCAAGCGCGTGGCCTTCCTGGCACGCCATGGCGAGGGCCATTCGATCCCGCCGCACAAGATCAACTATCGCGCCAACCTGGCGGCGCTCAAACAGCTTGGTGCCACCCGCGTGCTGGCGCTGAACACCGTCGGTGGCATCACCGACAACTTCGGCCCGCGTGTGCTGGCCTGCCCGGACCAGCTGATCGACTACACCTGGGGGCGGATATCGACCCTCAGCGAGGAGGAGGGCAGCGAGGTGCTGCACGTGGACTTCGGCCACCCCTACACTCCCTCGTTGCGCGCGCAGGTGCTGGCGGCAGCGCGCGCGCAGGGCGTGGCCCTGCAGGACGGGGGCTGTTACGGCGCAACCCAGGGCCCGCGGCTGGAGACCAATGCCGAGATCGCGCGCATGCGCCGCGATGGCTGTGACCTTGTCGGCATGACCGGCATGCCCGAAGCAGGCCTGGCGCGTGAGCTGGGGCTGGACTATGCCTGCCTGGCGATCGTCGCCAATTGGGCCGCAGGCTGCGGTGATGCGGGCGAGATCACGATGGAGGAGGTGCTGGAAAACGTGGCCGCCGCATCGTCGGGTTTGCCAACTTTGGTGGGTGAATTGGCCCGGGGGTGATTGTCATCCTCGCCCAAGCTTTGCATACTCAGCTGGTACGCCATTCAGCGTACATCAATCCATTCATCGAAGAAGGTCTCGCATCACCATGCCGAACGGTACCGTCAAGTGGTTCAACGACGCCAAGGGATTTGGCTTCATCTCACCGGAGGACGGCAGCGCCGATGTCTTCGCGCACTTCTCCGCGATCAATTCCAAGGGCTTCCGCAGCCTGCAGGAAGGCCAGCGCGTCAGCTATGACGTGACCCAGGGTCCGAAGGGCGCCCAGGCTTCCAATATCACGCCGGCCGAGTGATCCATTCGGTTGTGCAAAAGAACCCCGCTGCGGCGGGGTTTTTTTTTAGCGGGCGTGGACGACAGCCTGGGGGAGTGCAATGAACAAGCCACTGGATATCGCCATCGTCGGCTATGGCACCGCCGGCCAGGCCCTGGCGGTGGCGCTGTCGCGCGATGGCCACCGTGTGCAGGTGTTCGAGCAGGCGGCGGCGCCGGGGCCGGTGGGCGCGGGCTTCCTGCTGCAGCCCAGCGGCCTGCAGGCGTTATGGCAGATGCAACTGCTGCCGCAGGTGCTGGAACACGGTGCGGTGGTACGCCGGCTGTACGGGGAGACACCCTGTGGCAGGGCGGTGATGGACATGCGCTATGACGGGCTGGACGCCCGCCTGTGCGGAGTGGGCATGCAGCGTGGGGCGCTGTTCTCGGTACTGGATGCAGCCTGGCAATCGGCAGGTTGCCTGCATGCCGATCGCCGTATCGTCGCCATCGATGATGCGCTGCAGCGCATCCAGGACCAGAACGGCGAATGGCATGGACCGTTTGAGCTGGTGATCGCCAGCGATGGCTCCGCCTCGGCGCTGCGCGCGGAGGTGCGTGGCACCCGTCTGGACCGGGTCTATCCTTGGGGGGCGCTATGGTGCCTGCTGCCGCGGGGTGACTGGGCCCATGTCGACGAGCTGCGCCAGCGCTACGTGGCCGCCCGCAAAATGATCGGCCTGCTGCCGGTGGGCACCCGTCCCGGCGACGACACTCCGCGGCTGAGTTTTTTCTGGAGCCTGCCACGCGATGGCTTCCAGGCCTGGGAACAGGCCGGCCTGCAGCCCTGGCTGGAGGAGTTGGCCGGATTGTGGCCGCAGGCCCATCAACGGCTGGGTGGTATCACCCTGCAGTCGCAGCTGGCGCGGGCCAGTTACCGGGATGCCGTGATGGATCGCTGGTATCGCGGGCGCCTGGTGTTGGCCGGCGATTCCGCACATGCGATGAGCCCGCAGCTCGGGCAGGGAGTCAACATGGCCCTGCTGGATGCGCTGGCACTGCGCGATGCCCTGCGCAGCCAGGACAGCATCGACGCCGCGCTGGGCCTTTATCAGGCCACGCGCAGGGCGCATGTGGACGTGTACCAGTTCTGGAGCCGTTGGCTCACGCCGATCTTCCAGTCCGACCACGACACCCTGGCCAAGGCGCGTGACCTGCTGTTCAAGCCGATGGGGCGCCTGCCCGGAGGCCGGGGTCACATGTTGCGGGTGTTGAGCGGCACCCAGCGCGGCCTGTTCGGCAAACTGGCGCTGGAAGACGCGTTCGTCAGCGTGCTGGCCGAGGTGGCGCGTCGCTGAGCGGGCATCGACAAAACGCTTGGGGCAGAATCGGGGTGTGCTTCCGGGAGTGACCGTCATGCAGCAGTCGCCAGCGCCGTTCGAGACCCACGTGGTGGACAACCAGCCCACACCTTTCCGCGATCATGACCTGTGGGCCGAAGATCTGGCGCTGCAGGAAGCCGTGCGACGCGAAGGGGCGGCATCCTTCGCCAAGCCGTTGCTGCACTACGGCAAACTCGCCGGTGGCGATCTCTACAGCGCTGGCTTCGATGCCAACCGGCAGCGCCCGCTGCTGCGTACCCACGATGCGCAGGGGCATCGGATCGACACCGTGGATTTCCACCCTGCCTACCACCAGCTGATGGCCACGGCCAAGACCCATGGCGTGGCCGGCTTGTCGTGGCAGTCCGGGCAGCCTGGCGCGCATGTGGCGCGCGCGGCGCTCAGCTATCTGCACCATCAGGCCGAGGCCGGCACCAGTTGTCCGTTGACCATGACGCACGCCGCGGTGCCGGTGCTGCGCCAGGTGCCGGCGCTGGCGGAGTGGGCCGACAAGGCCGCCGCACCGTTCTATGACCCGCGTGACCTGCCCGTCGGCGACAAACCGGGCATCACCGTCGGCATGGGCATGACCGAGAAGCAGGGCGGTTCGGATGTGCGCAGCAATACCACGCGGGCAACACCGTTGGCGGGCGAGGGCGAGTACAGCCTGGTGGGGCACAAGTGGTTTTTCTCCGCGCCGATGTCCGATGGCTGGCTGGTGCTGGCGCAGGCGCCGGCAGGGCTCAGCTGTTTCCTGATGCCACGGCGCTTGGCCTGCGGCCGCCGCAATGCGTTTCACCTGATGCGGCTGAAGGACAAGCTGGGTGACTGGGCCAATGCCTCCAGCGAGGTGGAGTTCTGCGGTGCCTGGGCGCGGCGGGTGGGCGAGGAAGGACGCGGCGTGGCCACCATCATCGAGATGGTGATGCTGACCCGGCTGGATTGCATGCTCGGCGCGGCGGCGCAGATGCGCATGGCGCTGGCCCAGGCACTGCACCACGCACGGCAGCGTCGCAGCTTTGGCAAGCGCCTGGTCGAGCATGCACTGATGGCCAATGTGTTGGCCGATCTGGCAATCGAATCGGAGGCGGCCACGGTATTCGCGCTGCGGGTGGCACGGGCCGTGGACGCCGCACCGCGCGATCCCGCGGAGGCGGCTTTGGCGCGCATCGCCACGGCGCTCGGCAAGTTCTGGCTGTGCAAGCGGGCGCCTGGCTTCGTCAATGAAGCGCAGGAGTGCCTGGGCGGGGCCGGGTATGTGGAAGAGTCGATGCTGCCGCGGCTGTACCGGCAGGCACCGTTGAACTCGATCTGGGAAGGCAGCGGCAACGTGCAATGCCTGGATGTCCTGCGCGCGCTTGCACGGGAGCCGCAGTCGCGGGACGCCCTGTTGGGTGAACTGCACGGGGCCGCGGGAATGCATGCGGGTTACGACGCCGCCCTGCAGCGGGCCGTCGATGGCCTGGGTGATACCGGGGTTGAAGAGGTACAGGCACGTCGGACGAGTGCGGCATTGGCGGTGCTGTTGCAGGCCGCGATACTGCTGCGGGCAGGCAGTCCGTTGGCGCGGGACTTCGTGCAATCACGCCTGCTGCGGGGGCACGCGGTATACGGCATGCTCGACAAGGGAGCCCTGTTGAGCGAAACGATCCAACGGGCGACAGGGGCTGCGTAGTCCGTGCAGCCGGTGGCCATCGTGAAACGCCGGGCATGGCGGTGCCTGATTGTGGAACGTGCCGGCGCCGGATGAGCGTCGTGACCCTTGGCCGCTACCGGTTGCGGTTCGCTCAGCCCATGCCGTCCAGGGGGGCGTCGAAACCGGCCACCCGGTTGCGGCCATTGCGCTTGGCCCGGTACAGGGCCGCGTCGGCCTTGCGCAGCAGGGTCAGGCCCACGACCCCGTCGGTGGGGTAGGTGGCAAGCCCGATCGAGGCGGTCACCGAAGGTAGCGGCTTGCCGGAGAACGGCACCGCAAGCTGCGATATCGCCAGCCGCAGTTCCTCCGCATAGCGGTGCGCATCGGTGCTGTCCGACTCGGGCAGGATCACCGTAAATTCCTCGCCGCCATAGCGGCAGGCGATGTCCTCGCCGCGCAGGCGCGGGCTCAACAGTTGCCCCACCGCCGCCAGCACGGCATCGCCGCCGGCATGGCCGTGGGTATCGTTGAATTGCTTGAAATGGTCCACGTCCAGCATCAATACCGACAGCGGGAAATTGCGCCTGCCGCAGCGGGCGATCTCGCGTGCCAGCGATTCTTCCAGGTAGCGGCGGTTGTACAGGCCGGTGAGTGGATCGCGGATGGATTGCAGGCGCAGTGATTCGCGCAGGCGCAGATTGCTCAGCGCCAGCGACAACTGCTCCATCGCCGATTCGGCGACCGCCAGCCGGGGCAATGGCCCGGGGCCAGGGCCGCACAGGAACAGGAAGCCAATCTGCTGCCCCTGGGCCGCCATCGGTATGCAGGCGGTAGCCACGCTTTGTCCTTCTGCGGGGGGGCCGATGTGGGGGCAACTGGCGCCACTGTGCAGATCCTCGAGCAGATGCGGTTGGCCACGGCGCAGCGCCCAGCAGTCGCCGGGGGCGAGGAAGGCGGTGGTGTCCACCAGTGGCAGGCCCCAGCTGACGATGTTCTCGGCACGGTCATTGGAGGCGCGCAGCAGGTAGATGGAGCCAGCGATGCCCGGTAGCAGTGACTCCAGCGTGCGCGCGCTGATCTCCAATGCCTCCTCCGGGCTGGCGCAGCTCTGCAGCAGGCCGGTGTAGCGGCCCAGGGTCTGCAGATCGGCACTGGAACGCTCCAGCTGCGCCAGGTTGTCTGCCAGCTGCAGGCTGGCACTGGCGGCGCGGCGCTCGGCGCGGCTGCGGCGGCGCAGCTCGGACAACAGAATGCCGTACACCGAGGCCACCACGGCCAGGCCGAAAGGGATGCCGGCAATGGCAAGGCCCAGCAACAGGTCGGCGCTGCGCCGTGAACTGGCGGCACGTTCAACCAGCAGGGTGTGTTCTTCCTCGACCATGGTCCGCACCTGCTCGCGGATCGCGCTGGTGGTGCGGAAGGCGTTCTGGTTGATGGCCGTGCGCGCCGCTTCCAGACCTTGGCTGTCATAGATGTCGACGACATGCTGGATCTGCTGCAGGCGACGATGCACCAGTTCTCCCAGCCTGGCAGCGTTGCGGGTCTGGTCGGGATTGTCGGTGATGGACTTGGACAAGGTGCTCAGCAGCAGGGGCAGGCGCTCCACGCTGAGCTGGTAGTCGATCAGATAGGCCGGGCTGCCGGTAAGCAGGTAGCCGCGCTCGGCCGATTCGGCATCCAGTACCTGCGATTGGATTTCGTCGATGCGACCGATGACTTCGTGGGTATGGGCGACCAGGCGGGAGTCGGCAATGAAGTGGCGGGTACCCACGAACACACCGATGCCGATGGCGACGAATACCAGGGCAGAGAACACCAGTGCGATTTTACTGCCGGCGCGTTGTTGCATTGCCACCTGATCACGTGATGGATATGGCCGCCAACGCGTTGCCCGCAACACGCTGCCTGCCTGCCGATCCAGGCGCTTGTGGCCCCCGGTTCCTCGCGGCAACACGCATACTGCATGCAACCACGCAGTCACCTTCATCAAGGTGACTGCGTGGCCAGTCTATCAATGCTTGGCTTCGTTGGCCTTCTGCCGAGCGGCTGCGGCAGCATCTTCCGCCTTGTCGGCTACCTTCTGTGCAGCGTTGGCAGTTGCGGCACTGGCATCGGCCGCGGCTTCCTTGGCCGAAGCGGACGCATCGGCGGCGGCCTCCTTGGTGGCGGCAGCAGCGTTGTCCAGCGCCTGCTGGGATTCTGCAGCCGCTTCGCGGGTGGCTGCGGCGGCCTGGTCACCTGCCTCGCGGGTGGCGTCAGCGGCAGATTCAGCCGCATTGCGGGCGGCGTCGCCAGCATGCTCCGCAGCCGCTGCAGCATCCTGCTTGGCCTGTTCGGCGTTGGGGTCGTTGCAGCCTGCCAGGGCCAGCACCAGACCTGCGGTCAACAGCGGGATATACAGCTTCATTGCGCTCTCCTGATTGAGGTACGCGCACAGCCTAGGTGGCAGCGTATTCAGATCGCGTCAAAAGTGAGAATCCGAGCTGACTGGGCGGCAACAATCGCAGGGTGCTTGTGCAGGCGAGTTCGAACTCTGCCCATGGGGGCGGCGAACGCCAATAAAAAAAGCCGCTGGCGAACCAGCGGCTTTTTCAAGACTAGCTTGGAAGCAGAAGTTATTACTTCTTGGCTTCTTCAGCAGCGTCCTTGGCCTGGCCGGCCACGTCTTCAGCAGCCTTGGCAGCGTCAGCAGCGGCGCCGGCAGCGGCGTCGGTGGTGGCAGCAGCAGCGGCGCCAGCAGCTTCGCCAGCGGCGTCAGCAGCGGTGGCGGCGGTGTCGGCAGCAGCCTGGGCAGCGTCGGCGGTAGCAGCACCGGCGGTAGCGGCCTGGTCAGCAGCGACCTGGGCTTCGGCAGCAGCCTGGTTTGCGTCGGCGGCAGCGTCAGCAGCCTGTTCCTGCTTCGAGCAGGCAGCCAGGGCCAGACCCAGGGTCATCGCGATCAGCAGCTTGTTGATGCTCATTAGTGAATCCTCGTCGTGAAATTTGGCAACGCGCCATTGCGCGCCGGGAACATGATGACAAGCCCATTTTGACTGTCAAGCGGTCCCGCATTCAGGTTCAGAAAAATCTTGGATTTTTCAATTAAATCAATTCAATGGCGATAGCGGTTGCTTCGCCGCCGCCGATGCAGAGCGACGCAACGCCACGCTTGAGGCCGCGTGTGCGCAATGCATTTACCAGCGTAACCACCAAGCGGGCACCGGATGCGCCGATCGGATGACCCAGTGCGCAGGCACCGCCATTGACGTTGACCTTGGCATGCGGAATGCCCAGTTCGCGGATCGGCGCCATCGCCACGACGGCAAATGCTTCATTGATCTCGAACAGGTCCACCTGGTCGATCGACCAGCCGGCCTTCTCCAGAACCTTGGTGATCGCACCGATCGGCGCGGTGGTGAACCACTCCGGCTCCTGCGAGAAGGTGGCATGGGCGGCAATGCGGGCCAGCGGCTGCACGCCGCGGCTGGCGGCGTCCTCGGCCGACAGCAGCACCAGTGCGGCGGCACCATCGGAAATACTGGAGGAACTGGCGGCGGTGACGCTGCCGTCCTTTTTGAAGGCCGGGCGCAGGGTCGGGATCTTGGCGATGTCCGACTTGCCCGGCTGCTCGTCCTGGTTGAACTCGGCCTCGCCCTTGCGGGTGGCAACCTTGACCGCGACGATTTCGTCGTTGAAGGCGCCATTGGCCTGTGCGGCCTGGGCACGGGTCACCGACTCGATGGCGTAGGCATCCTGTTCTTCGCGGGTGAAGCCGAACTTGGCCACGGTGGCTTCGGCAAACACGCCCATGGCCTGGCCGTCGTACGGGTTGGTCAGGCCATCCCATGCCATGTGGTCCACGGCCTGGAAGTTGCCGTAGCGGTTGCCGGTGCGTGAGTTGGGCAGCATGTGCGGGGCGTTGGACATGGACTCCATGCCGCCGGCAACCACGATGCTGGCCGAACCGGCCTTGATCAGGTCATGGCCCAGCATGATGGCCTTCATGCCCGAGCCGCAGACCTTGTTGAGGGTGGTGGCACCGGTACTGGTGGGCAGGCCGGCGGCCAGCGAAGCCTGGCGGGCCGGGGCCTGGCCCAGGTTGGCCGGCAGTACGCAGCCCATGATGACCTCGGATACGTCGGCAGCGGCGATGCCGGATTGCGCGATGGCGGCGCTGATGGCAGTGGCACCCAAGGTGGGAGTGGGGACGCCGTTGAACTGTCCAAGGAAGGAACCGATGGCAGTACGTTTTGCGGCAGCGATGACGATGTCAGACATGGGCAATCTCGGTTATATCTAGCGACGATTATCGGATGTCCACAGGATCCGGCCTATTGGACCAACGGCACATCCCGGGGAGCTCTGCTTGTACCTGCAGTATAGAAGGTGGGTGATCACGGACCGAAGCACGGTAATACCTGAATTGGGGACATGCCACATGGAGAGAAACGGTATGGAAAGCAGGACAGCGGTACGTAATGCATTGGCCAGCGCCCTGGCGCTGGGATTGGTCGCGTGCGGCGGTGGTAGCGGGACCAGATCGGACCCGCCCCCCACCGTCCCGACCACACCACCGGCACCCACCACCCCGCAGCCGGCCTGGGATGCCCACCTGGCATTGACCAATGCAGGTCCGGCCAAGGAAGCAGGCCTGACCGGCAAGGGCTATCGTATCGGCGTGATCGACTCGGGGGTGATGCGCAACCATCCCACCCTGGCCGGTCGTGTGGTGGCCAATTACAACGCGGTCAGCTCGCCGCCCAACAATCTGGCGATCGACGACGTGGTTGGCCATGGCACAACAGTTGCGCAGTTGGCCGCAGGCAATGCCGCCGGCAGCTGGCCGGGCGGGATCGCGCCCGGCGCGGAGATCGTGTCCGTGCGCATCATTGCCGACGAATCGCCCAAGGATGACGGCTCCGGTAACGGCAATGAGGTAACCGGCGCGCTGGGCATGACCGGCATCCACAACCAGCTGATCCACGATGACGTGCGGATCATGAACAACTCCTGGGGCGGCCTGTACTGGACGCGTCCCACGGTGACCGCGCAGATCGCCGCTGAATATCGTCCTTTCATCATCGATCATGATGGGCTGGTGGTGTTTGCCACCGGCAACGAATCCAAGCCCAATCCCTCGGACATGGCGGCCCTTCCCAGCCAGCCGGGGGTGAACGGCACGCGGGAGGCGGCCGACCTGGAACAGGGCTGGTTGGCGGTGGCGGCCCTGGATACTGCCAAGCCCACCCAGCTGGCGTCCTATTCCAATGCCTGCGGCGTGGCGAAGAACTACTGCCTGGTGGCCCCGGGTACGGTGGCCTTTGTCGGCGAAGAAAGCACGGCTGACAACCTGAAGTACTACTACGGCAGCGGTACTTCCTACGCTGCGCCGCTGGTCTCCGGTGCAGCGGCGGTGGTGTGGGAAGCGTTTCCCTATTTCAACAACGACCTGGTGCGGCAGACCCTGCTGGGTACGGCCACCGATCTGGGTGAGGTCGGCCCGGACGCCGTGTTCGGCTATGGCCTGCTCAACATCGGCAAGGCGATCAAGGGGCCGGCAAAGTTTGATTGGGGTGATGTGGTGGTTGACGTCTCCATCCTGGGGCTGGGCTCGGTATGGAGCAACGACATCTCGGGCGCGGGTGGATTGATCAAACGTGGACGGGGAGCGTTGACCTTATCGGGGAAAAATACCTATTCCGGTGATACGCGAATCGAGCAGGGCAATATCTTTCTGGATGACGGGGCTTCAATCAGGTCCAATGTCAGCATCAACCCCGTGACCTGGCTATCTCCACCCAGCCTGACATTCGTGCGGGACAGTCGGGTGATCGGCAACGTCGACAATGCCGGTATTGTCATCGTGGTTGGTGACAGCGGCACTGCCACCATCCAGGGTAATTACGTGCAGCACGCCGGGGGCAGGATCTATACGTCATTGGGTGCCAATGCACTGCATGTCACTGGTACCGCTTCCCTCGATGGGACCTTGACCCTGGGCAATGCGATCAGCGGTTATGTGCCGCGAGATGGCGTACGTCAGGATCTGGTGCGTGCTGATGGCGGTTTGACAGGGCAGTTCAGTGAGCCCGTGCTCGTGCCCATCAACGTAGGCTTCAGCCTGCTGCAGGCCGATTACGGCTACGACGCCAACACCGTCTGGCTTGATATCGACCGGATCAGCGTGACTTCGGCTGTTGGCAACGCGACCAGTGCCCGCACGATGGCATCGGCTGTGCGCGTGGAGCAGGTTTTCGAACAGCTTGATGGCAACATCGCTGGTCTGAACGGGAGCTTCGGCGCGGCAGCAGCAGCACTGCAGCAGGTTGATGGCGGCGTGCAGGGCTTGCACCGCAGCTTGGACAGCTTGTCAGGGCAGGCCCATGCCGCTGCTACTGCAATGACCTTCGATACCATCGACATGGGCCGACGCGCATTGTCGGCACAGGTGGCCGAAAGCCGTGCCACTTCGACAGCACAGAGCAGTTGGATGCGTTCGCTGGGAAATGGCGGCCAGGGTAGTTACCTGGGCAGTGATTACAACGTAGGTGGCTGGATGATGGGCAGCCAGACGTTGCTCTCTGGCAACGCCGTGCTGGGTGTCGCGTTTGGTCAGACCCATGCCAACAGCATGGTCGAGGCCAGCCAGGGCCGCAGCCGTGACCGCCAGACCCAGTCGCAGCTGTATGCCGGCTGGTCGTCGGGTGCGGCCTATGTGCTGGGCCAGGCGGGGGTTGGCCAGTACCAGCGCGAGCTGGACCGCGGCCTGTTGCTGGGCAGTGAACGCGCCGGCGTGCATACCCGTTACCGGGGAAATTTCCTGACCAGCAGCGTGGAGGCGGGCTATCGGCTGGGCCAGGGCAGGGCGCAGCTGACGCCCTACCTGGGCGCGGACTACAGCCGTGTGGCCAGTGACGGCTTCCGCGAGCAGGGTGGCTATGGGTTTGGCCTGCGTGCCGATGACTGGAGCAGCACCCGCGTGCAGGCGCTGGCGGGCGTGCGCGGGCAATACCTGTGGAAGCAGGTGGCGTTCAACGGCTATGCCGAATGGCAGCAGGCGCTGGGCGGCAATGGCCTGAGCCTGGATGCCAGTTTTGTCGGCGTGGATGCCTGGGCACCGATTGCCGGCCTGCAGCCGTCGCGTTCGGGGGGCTTGTTTGGCCTGTCAGTGGACTCGTGGCTGGCGCGCAATACGCGGCTGTCGCTGGGCTACGACCAACGTTTCGGCCCGCGTGGCGACAACCGGCAGGTCTCGCTGCGCCTGCGTCAGGGTTTCTGAGCCGGCGGCCGTTATGGCTGGCTGAAACGCCGAAGGCGGGCGAGAGAATCGCCCGCCTTCGGTGTTCTTGCCGTGCGGCTTATTCGCCGCGCAGGCGGTTCATGCGCGGCACCGAACGGCCCATCGGCATCTTCAGTTTGCCGATGGCTTCCAGCCGGCTTTCGGCGATACGGTCGGCCGCGCGCTGCGGGGAAACGTCGTCGCGTTCGGACTGGTCAAAGATCTTGTCGAGGTTGTGGTAGATGCTGCGGATCAGCCGCATCGCCCGCTCGCGGTTGTAGCCATCGATCTCCAGCGACACGTTCATCACGCCACCGGCGTTGACCGCGTAGTCCGGCGCCCACAGCACGCCGCGCTTGTACAGCTCATCGCCGACCGCATGGCTGGCCAGCTGGTTGTTGGCGGTGCCGCAGATGACCTTGGCCTTGAGCCGCTCCAGCGTGGCCATGTCGATGGCGCCCTCCATCGCGCAGGGCGCGAACACGTCGGCGGCCACGTCATAGATGGCGTCGGGCTTGACCGCCTCGCAGCCGTATTCAGACACGGCCTTCTGTACCAGCACCGGGTCCAGGTCGGTGACGTAGAGCTTGGCGCCGCGCTCGCGCAGCAGCTTCACCAGCTCCATGCCGATATGACCCAGGCCCTGCACGGCGATGCTGAGCTTGCCGATTTCCTCATGGCCGAACTTGCGCTTGACCGAGGCCATCAGCGCCTGCAACGCGCCATAGGCGGTAAACGGAGCCGGGTCGCCGGAGCCGCCATGGACCTGGTGTACGCCGGTGACATAGCCGGTCTCCAGGTAGATGTTCTCCATGTCGTTGACGTCGGTGCCCACGTCCTCTGCAGTGATGTAGCGGCCGGCGAGGGCTTCCACCTGGCGGCCGAAGGCGCGGAACAGGACTTCGCTCTTGGCGGTCCTGGGGTCGCCGATGATCACCGCCTTGCCGCCGCCCACATTCAGCCCGGCCAGGGCGTTCTTGTAGGTCATCGTGCGGCTCAGGCGCAACACGTCGCGCAGCGCGTCATCGGTGTTGGCGTAGGGACGCATGCGTACGCCGCCCAGGGCCGGGCCGAGGGTAGTGTTGTGGATGGCAATGATGGCCTTCAGGCCGGCGTCACGGTTCTGGCAGAACAGGACCTGCTCATGGCCGGAGGTCTCGAGGGTGTCGAACAACATGCGGGCTCCGATGGCGTGTTTGCCACAACGTCAGTGATCGTGTGGCCAAATGGCTGGCCGGAAAACAAAAAATGCGACTTCGTCGGGGTGGTGACGGGTCGCGGATGCGCCATTCTAATCCATTCCCGCCGAGGGAATGTTCAGGCAGGGGCTATCCGCGGTGGTAGCTCGCTTTGCCGGAAACGGCGTCTGCTGTAGCCATCGATAGCGCAAACCGGCAAAAGGTCACGCTGCGCTGCAACCTGACCTGCAGGGCTGGCGGTTCTATGATCGGTTTCAACAGAAACCGGATGTTGCACGGCCCATGAGTACCCCCGCCTCCCAGCTCCCGCAGGCCCAGCCTGAAACCACCCCGCTGCGCTTTGTCACCGCCGCCAGTCTGTTCGATGGCCATGACGCGGCGATCAACATCATGCGCCGGCTGATCCAGGCGCAGGGTGCGGAGGTGATCCACCTCGGCCACAACCGCAGCGTGGAAGACGTGGTGCGCGCGGCGCTGCAGGAAGATGCCGACGCGATTGCACTGTCGTCCTACCAGGGCGGGCACGTGGAGTACTTCAAGTACATGGTCGACATGCTCAAGGAAAAGGGCGCCGGCCATATCAAGGTATTCGGTGGTGGTGGCGGCACCATCACGCCGGAGGAAATCCGCGAGCTGCAGGCTTATGGCGTGGAGCGCATCTACCACCCCAACGACGGCATGAAGATGGGCCTGGTGGAGATGATCGAGGATGTGGTGGCGCGTGCCGGTAGTGCGCGGGAGTCGAGAGTCGAGAATGGGGAATGGGAGGCTGCAAGCTCACCCGACATCAATGATGAAATTGGTATTGGGCGCCGGCTTAGCGCATTTGAAAACGGCTCATTCACTGAGATTGAGCTGGAAAAGCTTCGTAAACAGTGGGCCAAGGCGGATACCGATTCCCCATTCCCGAGTCCCCATTCTCGGCGTGCTCCCGTCATCGGCATCACCGGCACCGGTGGCGCGGGCAAGTCGTCGGTAACCGATGAGCTGCTCAACCGCTTCCTGGCCAGTTTCCCGCAGATGCGTATCGCGGTGATCTCGGTTGACCCGACCCGCCGCCGCACCGGTGGCGCGTTGCTCGGTGACCGCATCCGCATGAACTCGCTGCGTTCCAGGCGCGTCTATATGCGTTCGATGGCGACCCGCCGCCAGCATGCGGCGATCAATACGGTGCTGCGCGACTGCATCGGTTTCCTGAAGTCGCTGCACTTCGATCTGGTGATCGTCGAGACCGCCGGTATTGGTCAGAGCGATTCGGAGATTGTCGATCTGGTCGATTTCCCGATGTATGTGATGACCAGCGATTTCGGCGCGCCCAGCCAGCTGGAAAAGATCGACATGCTCGATTACGCCGAACTGGTGGTATTGAACAAGTTCGACAAGCGCGGTGCCGAAGATGCACTGCGCGATGTACGCAAGCAATGGAAGCGCAACCGCGTCGCCTTCGCCATGAAGGACGAGGACGTGCCGGTGTACCCGACCATTGCCAGCCAGTTCAACGATCCGGGCATCAGCTGGATGTTCGCCAACCTGTGCCGACTGCTCAGCGACCGGACCAAGGCCGCGCTGGCGCCGCAGATCGATACCACGCTCAAGGAGCCGCGCGCGACGGTGCTGATCCCCGGCAGCCGCGTGCGCTACCTGGCCGAAATCGCCGAACAGGGCCGCAGCATCAACGCCCGCATCGAGTCACAGGCAGAAGTGGCCGAGCGTGCGCAGAGCCTCTGGCAGGCATTGAAGGAGCTGGGCGATGCCGCCTTGCCGGGTACGCTGGACCTGTACGCAGGTGATGCGTTGCTCCCCTCTCCCCTCGGGAGAGGGGCAGGGGGAGAGGGTGAGCCCCAGGCAGTGGATCGCTCGCTGCTGATCCTGCGACAGCGTTACAACGACGCGGTGCAATCGCTGGATTCGGACGCGCTGCGCCTGCTGCGCGAGTGGCCGGCCCGGCTGAAGTCGATCACCGAGCCGGTCAACGAATACCAGGTGCGCGGCAAAACCATCCGCGTCGAGAACTACCACGAGTCGCTGAGCCACCAGCAGATCCCCAAGATCGCCGCACCCACCTATCGCAGCTGGGGCGAGCTGCTGGTCTTCCTGCAGAAGGAAAACCTGCCCGGTTCCTACCCGTACACCGGCGGCGTCTATCCGTATCGCCGCAGCGGCGAAGACCCGATCCGCATGTTTGCCGGTGAGGGCACCCCCGAGCGTACCAACCGTCGCTTCCACTACCTGAGCGTTGGCCAGCCGGCCGCGCGTCTGTCTACTGCTTTCGACAGCGTCACCCTGTATGGCGAAGACCCGGCGCCGCGCCCGGATATCTACGGCAAGATCGGCAACTCCGGCGTCAACATCCCCACGCTGGACGACATGAAGAAGCTGTATTCCGGCTTCGACCTGTGCGCACCAACCACCTCGGTGTCGATGACCATCAATGGCCCGGCGCCGATGATCCTGGCGATGTTCATGAACACTGCCATCGATCAGCAAGTGGAGAAGTACTTGCGCGAAGACCCGGCGCGCTGGGCCGAGGCCGAGCGGAAGATCGCAAAACTGTTCGAAGGCCGCTCACGTCCGCAGTACCACGGTGAGTTGCCGCCGACCAACAACGGCCTGGGCCTGGCCCTGCTGGGTGTCACCGGCGATCAGATGGTGGATGCCGATACCTATGCGCGGATCAAGGCAGAAACCCTGTCCACCGTGCGTGGCACCGTGCAGGCCGACATCCTCAAGGAAGACCAGGCGCAGAACACCTGCATCTTCTCCACCGAGTTCGCGCTGCGGATGATGGGTGATATCCAGCAGTACTTCGTCGACCACAAGGTGCGCAATTTCTACTCGGTGTCGATTTCCGGCTATCACATCGCCGAGGCCGGCGCGAACCCGATCAGCCAGTTGGCCTTCACCCTGTCCAATGGCTTCACCATCGTCGAGTACTACCTGGCGCGTGGCATGAAGATCGATGACTTCGCGCCCAACCTGTCGTTCTTCTTCTCCAACGGCATGGACCCGGAGTACACCGTGATCGGCCGCGTTGCCCGCCGCATCTGGGCGCGCGCGATGCGCGAGCGTTACGGTGCCAATGAGCGCAGCCAGATGATGAAGTACCACATCCAGACCTCCGGCCGTTCGCTGCATGCGCAGGAAATCCAGTTCAACGACATCCGCACTACGCTGCAGGCGCTGTATGCACTGTTCGACAACTGCAACAGCCTGCACACCAATGCCTACGACGAGGCGATCACCACGCCGACCGAGGAAAGCGTGCGCCGCGCGGTGGCGATCCAGATGATCATCAACAAGGAGCTGGGGCTGAACTTCTGCGAGAACCCGTGGCAGGGCAGCTTCATCGTCAACAAGCTCACCGATATCGTCGAGGAGGCGGTGTACAAGGAGTTCGAGGCGATCAGCGAGCGCGGTGGCGTGCTGGGCGCGATGGATACCATGTACCAGCGCGGCAAGATCCAGGAAGAATCGCTGTACTACGAGCACAAGAAGCACGACGGCAGCCTGCCGCTGGTCGGCGTCAACATGTTCCTGCCCAAGGAGCATGCCGGCGAAGTGGCAACCGAGATCGAGCTGATCCGCTCCACCGAGGAAGAGAAGGGCCAGCAGATCGAGAACGTGCACAACTGGCAGTGCAACCGCAATGCGCTGGCGCCGGCGGGGGAGACCTCGCATGCGCATGAGATCGAAGGCGCAGCGGCGGTCGGTGAGGTGCACGACGGTCACGGCCTGGGCTACCTGCAGAAGACCGCGCGCGACCGTCGCAATGTCTTCGAAGCGCTGATCGAGGCCGTCAAGACCCACAGCCTCGGCCAGATCAGCCACGCCCTGTACGACGTAGGCGGCGAGTATCGTCGCAATATGTAAGCGCGCCAAAGGCACCGATGTAGTGCCGAGCCATGCTCGGCAAAGGCCTTACAAGAAAATCTCAACATGTAGTGCCGAGCCATGCTCGGCAGAGGCTTTCCCGGTACGTCCCCAGCCGAGCATGGCTCGGCTCTACAGGAGGGGCCGTCGATAAAGCCCCAGCCGAGCATGGCTCGGCTCTACCTGGCTTGCGGTGCGCTGCTACTCTTGGGCCGACTCCCGGTAACAGGCAACAACATGGATAGACGGCGTTTTATTGGCGGTACGGCACTGGCGGCCACCTTGCCGCTGCTCGGCATACAGGGCGCAATGGCGGCTACGCGCGGGCAGCTGCTGGCGGCCGGGCTCGCCAAGGGTGACACGGTGGGGCTGGTCAGCCCGTCCTCGGCCAGCAGTGAGCGGCTCAGCCTGCAGTTGGCGCAGGAAGCCATGGAGGCCTTTGGTTTCGTGGTCAAGACCGGTGCCCATTACGGCGCACGCCATGGCCACCTGGCCGGCACCGACGCCGAGCGTGCCGGTGATCTGAATGCCATGTTCGGCGACAAGCAGGTCAAGGCGATCATTTGTGTGCGTGGCGGTTCGGGCGCGGCGCGGCTGCTGCCGCTGCTCGATTACGAGCGCATCCGCGCCAATCCCAAGGTGCTGCTCGGTTACTCGGACATCACCGCACTGCATTGCGCCATCCATGCCAAAACCGGGCTGGTGATGTTCCATGGGCAGATCGGTGCGGGCAGCTGGAACCGCTTCAATGTCGATCAGTTCGAACGCGTATTCTTCAAGCGCGAGCTGATGCAGTACCAGAACCGTAGCGAAAGTGACGACGAACTGGTGCCGCGCGACAACCGCACACTGACCATCCGTGGTGGCAAGGTGCAAGGCGAGTTGATCGGCGGCAACCTGACCGTGCTCACGGCCTTGGCCGGTTCGCCCTATCTGCCGGATTTCGCCGGCAAGATCCTGTTCCTGGAAGACGTGGCAGAGGCGCCTTACCGCATCGATCGCATGTTCAGCACCTTGAAGCTGATGGGCGCGCTGGACAAGATCGCCGGCTTCATCTTCGGTGAGTGCACCGATTGTTCGCCGGGTGACGGCTATGGGTCCTTGACCCTGGACCAGATCTTCGACGACTACATCCTGCCGTTGAAGATCCCGGCCTACCGCGGCGCGATGATTGGCCACATCAAGGAGCAGTTCATCGTGCCGGTCGGCGGCAAGGTGGAGATGGATGCCGACGCCGGCACGTTCCGGATGCTGGCGCCGGTGCTCAGCACAGCGTGATAGCGGTGGGTTGCCGGCGGCGGGTCGAGGTCACCGGGGTGATTGCTGATTTGTCCCCAACCTCCTTGACGATGGAGCCCGCCGGAATGGTGGCGGTTGCCGGCGTGCCCAGATTCCAGACTCGCTGTATGGATGGCATGGGCAGCCTGCTTTACGCCTCGATAACGCGGTCCGGCTCAGCATCGGTCTGCAAAGGGTAGTGGTCCGCCATCTGTGCCCTGCAGAGGGAAGCTGAAGGGCGAGCTGCACCGGCGATCGACCAAATGGAGAAGGATGATGGGTAAGGCAGTCATGGCAATGCGCACCGTGATGCTGGTTGCGCTGGCGGGGATGTTGTCTGCATGTGGAAGCAAGGAGGGCGACGTCGCGCCGGTCGCCGATCAACCGTCAACGCAAGGCCCGGCCGGCGGCGGCATCGCGCAACCGCTGGAAGTTCAGGTCTACAACCCGGGTGAGAACGGGATCTTCGCGGTGTCCTCCGTGTTGCTCAGCGGCGCCAACGATGCCGTGCTGGTCGATGCACAGTTCTCCACCGCCGATGCGGCCAAGCTGGTCGAGATGATCAAGGCCTCCGGCAAGAAGCTGACCACGATCTACATCAGCCACGGCGACCCGGATTTCTATTTCGGGCTGGAGACGCTGCATGCCGCTTTCCCCGATGCGCAGATACTGGCCACGCCACAGACCATTGCGCATATCCAGGCCAGCAAGGACGAAAAGCTCAGGATCTGGGGGCCGCAGCTGGGCGCGAACGCACCGGGAACCCTGTTGGTGCCTTCACCGCTGCAGGGTGACAGCCTGCAGTTGGAAGGGCAGACCCTGCAGGTTATCGGTCTGGACGGCGCCAGCCCCGGCCGTACCGTGCTGTGGGTGCCGTCGATCAGGACGGTGATGGGTGGGGTGCTGGTGGACGCCGGCTCGCATGTGTTCATGGCTGATACGCAGACACCGCAGTCGCATCAGGATTGGCTGGCCGCGTTGCAGCGGATCCAGGCACTGGAGCCGCTGCGGGTCATTCCGGGCCACTATGCCGCTGGCGCGCCGCAGGACATGGCGGCAGTTGAGTTCACCGCCGGCTACATCCGCGCTTTCGATGAAGAGGCGGCCAAAACCAAGAGTGCCAATGCATTGATGGCGGCCATGAAACAGCGTTACCCGGGGCTGGAAGGGGAGGCTTCGCTGGAGCTGAGCGCCAAGGTTGCCAAGGGTGAGATGGACTGGAAGTAGGGGCACAGACGGGATTGTCGGCTGCGCCAAGCAGTGACTTGCCGCTTGCTGCACGCGTTGGCCTGGCCCCGGGGGTCGCAATCAGCGCCGATGCGGGGGGCATGCCAGTCACCTGCTGCTGATCCTGCCCTTCCTGATGACGCGGATGGAGGATTGCGTGCGCTGGCCATGTTTCCGGGTTGCCGGGCATCCGTTGTACGGCATCCGGGTGCTGGCCGCAGGAGGGGCGAGAAGGGACGGTGCCGCCGGCAGCCATCAACCGGGGCCGATTGGGCAGGTCCGCGGCGGGCCATTTTGCTACCCTGTGCTTCTTTGGGTCCACGGGTTGCCCCGGTATCGTCATGGTTTGGTTGCGTGTTGTTCCGATCCTGCTGTTGATTGCCCTCAACACGCTGGCACATTGCCTGCCGCTGTTTGCCGTGGCGCTGTTCAAGGCGATGTTGCCTTTGCGTGCGGTGCGGCGCGCCTGCAACCCCCTGCTTACCGGCCTGGCCGAGAGCTGGATCGGTGTCAACAGCGCCATGATCGGCATGTTCACCTCCACCCGCTTCGAGGTCAGCGGCGCGTCAGACCTGGAGCGCGATGGCCACTACCTGGTGCTGGCCAACCACCAGAGCTGGGTGGATATCCTGGTGCTGCAGAAGGTCTTCAACCGGCGCATCCCCTTGCTGCGCTTCTTCCTGAAGCGCTCGTTGTTCTGGGTGCCGGTGCTGGGCCTGGCCTGGTGGGCGTTGGATTTCCCGTTCATGGGCCGCTACACCCGCAAGCAGATCGCGAAGAACCCGGAGCTGGGGCGGCGTGACATGGAAGTGACCCGCAAGGCCTGCGAGAAGTTTGCCAGCATCCCCGTGGCGGTGATGAACTTCGTCGAAGGTACCCGCTTCACCCGCGACAAGCATGACGGCCAGTCTTCGCCGTTCAAGCACCTGCTCAAGCCCAAGTCCGGCGGCGTGGCGTTCGTGCTCGATGCAATGGGCAAGGGCCTGCATGCCTTGTTGGACGTGACCATCGTCTACCCCAAGGGCATTCCTTCGATGATCGACCTGATGGCCAATCGCTTGCCGGAAGTAAAAGTGCTGGTGCGCAAGCTGCCAATCCCTGCAGAGTTCATCGGTCGCAATTACCAGGAAGATCGCAACTTCCGCGCCCAGTTCCAGCAGTGGATGAACGGCCTGTGGCAACAGAAGGACGAGGACATCAACCGTATGCTCGGCCAGCAGGGCTGAGCTGCAGCGCCCCGCGTATGAAAAAGGCCCCGTAAGGGGCCTTTGTAGTTCCTGGGAGGGCTTGATTGGGGCGGGCCTGGATCAGCGGTAGACGCGCTCACAATGGGTCTGGACCACGCGCTGCCCATTGCGCTCCTGGTTGCGGCCCTGCACGTTGCGACCGATCAGGCCGCCGGCAACCGCGCCACCAGCTGTTGCCAGCTTGCGGCCGTTGCCGCCGCCAACCTGGTTGCCCAGCAGGCCACCAATGACAGCGCCGGTGGCGGTACCTGCAATGCGGTTGTTGTCGCGCGCATTGTTTGCTATTTCCTGTTTGTGGCACACCACGCGGCTGCCGTCGTTGAAGCGGCGGCCTTCGTCCTGGGGACCATACGTCTGGGCCTGGGCACCGCCCGCGGCGAGCAGCGCCATTGCGGTGATGGTGGAGGCAAGCAGGGGATGGAAGCTGCGCATGGATAACTCCTTTGGATTGCCGGCGAGCGTCGCGCCGTAGTGGGAGTTCAGCTTGCGCGCCGCAATCCAAACCCGCGGTGAAAGTTGGCAGGTCAGGTTTGGGCGGTGTTCATCCGCCACACGCGGTGCCGTGAAGAAGTGCAGGGTGTAGAGTGCCTGCCAGCATTTACCTGGATGAGATCCGCACATGAACACCCTTGAATCCTTCTATCCCGTAGGCACGCCGGGTCAACCCTGGGGTGCCCCAGAGCGCGCGCAGTGGCTGGCGTTGCAGCAGGTGCAGCGCAGCTACGTCGACGAAGTTGTGAGCAAGGTGGATCTGCTGCGTACACGGTTTGATGTGTCGCAGTACGGTGAGCTGGATTATCCGTCGGGCCGCTATCCGCTGTTTGCGGTACGCAGCCGTGATTGGGACGCCGCGTTGCCGGTGATGCTGGTCACCGGTGGTGTGCATGGATACGAGACCAGTGGTGTGCAGGGCGCGCTGCAGTTCCTTGATCGGCATGCCGCCAACTATGCCGGCCGCTGCAATCTGCTGGTTGCCCCCTGCGTGAGCCCCTGGGGTTACGAGCGTGTGCAGCGCTGGAATGCGCAGGCGCTGGATCCCAATCGTTCATTCGTGCCCAACAGTCCGGCGCAGGAGTCCGCGGCATTGATGGCCTTGGTGGCGCCTTACAAGGGCAAGGTAGTGATGCATATCGACCTGCACGAGACCACCGATACCGATGAGAGCGAGTTCCGCCCGGCATTGGCCGCCCGCGATGGCAAGCCGTTCGAGCCGGGCGAGATTCCGGACGGTTTCTATCTGGTCGATGACACTGAAAACCGCCAGCCGCAGTTCCAGCAGGCGGTGAATGCCGAAGTCGCCAAGGTCACCCATCTGGCCCCGGCCGACGCCCAGGGCCAGATCATCGGCTCGCCGGTGGTTGCCGAAGCGGTCATCGAGTATCCGCTGAAGGCGCTGGGCCTGTGCGCCAGCATCAGTGGGGCGCGCTATACCACCACCACCGAAGTCTATCCGGACAGTCCCAAGGCGACCCCGCAGCAATGCAACGACGCCCAGGTGGCGGCGGTGATCGGTGCGTTGGACTACGCGCTGACGCATCGCTGAGTTCTCTGGATTCGCAGGTTTGCTGAAAGCCCATCCGGCGCAAGCCGGTGGACTTTGCATTTGTGGCCTGGTCACCGACCAAAAGGGACGTCGCCGGAGCATCCGTAGCCCGGGTAAGCGAAGCGCACCCGGGAATCACGCTGCAACAGCCGGAACGGGCAGTCGCGCACGGTGGCGCCCTCTGCGCATGCCGGCAGCCCCATGATCTTTCACATCGCCACCCAGAGACTTATGGAACATGACGGGCATGAAAACCTCGTCTCTGCTGCTGGCAGTGCTCGCCTTGGCAAGTGGCCACGCCCAGGCCGATGATGCGCCGGAGTTCGACCGTCCAGGCATCGGCTTTTCCACCAGTACGGTCGGCAAGCACGTAGTCGTCTGGGAGCAGGGCCTGCCCGATGCCAGCCGTGATCGCAGCGATGGCCTGACCACCACCACCTGGACCGCAGACACACTGTTGCGCGTCGGGCTTGCCGATACGCTGGAGTTGCAACTTGGCGCGGACAGCTGGGGCAGGCTGCGGCTGCGCGGCTCCGGTATTCGCGTGCAGGACAGCGGCGGCGGCGACGGCAGCGCCGCACTCAAGTGGGCACCACCGTTGGCCAACGAGCAGCTGTCAGTGGCCTTCAAAGCAGGGGCCAGCCTGCCTTGGGGCAGGGCACCGCTGGGTGATGCGGGGCATGACTACGACCTGGGGATGACGGCGGCATGGGCGCTGCCGCGCGACCGCAGCCTGGCGTTCTACATTGACCGGCAATGGGGCGAGGGCGGCAGCGGCTGGTTGTTCTCGCCCAGCTATGGTTTCGCCTTGCGGCCGCAGTTGTCGGCCTATGTCGAAGCCGGCTATGGCACCGGCGCGCAGTACATGCGTGCGGCCGGTGCCGGTGTGACGTGGATGGTGAGCCCGCGCGTGCAACTGGATGCATCGTTCCTGCGCGGCCTGGATGCCGACACCACCGATTGGCAAGGCGGCGTCGGCGTATCGATGGCCTTCGATTGAGAACGCGATTCAGCGATTGACCGCAGGGCCGTACACGCCGCTGTAGCCGGCGGCGCAATTGCTGGTGCAGTCGCTGGTGAGCATGTTGCGCACGATCAGGCCGGCATTGTTCTTCGAGCGGAAATGGCCGACGCCGCTGCTGGTGTCGCCGCCACCGAAGTTGTACGGGCTGCCGTCGCTCCAATCCCAGTCGAAGCTGTAGGCGCTGCTGCCTGCGCCGATGTCGACCTGCGCGTAAACATTGGTGGCGCTGTTGAACAATGCGCCATCGGCGCAGCCGGCGCTGTAGCTGGTGGTGAAGCAATGCACCTGGTCACGCGAGCCGGCGGTGATGGTGTAGAAGCGGATGCCGGTGTACGTGGCCGGGAACGTGCGCAGGCTGCCGCTGCCACTGCCGGTCCAGCGGTTGTAGCCGTAGTAGGCAACGCCGGTGCTCGGGTACAGGCCGAAGGTGTAGTAGTTGTACGGGAAGACATAGGCCTCGGCGTTGCAGGTGGGCGCCAGGGTCGATTGATAACCGGTGCTGCGGCAGGTCTGCAGGCCGCGCAGGCCACCGGCGATGTTGATGAAGCGGCGCACACTGCCTTGATTGGCGTTGTACTTGATCGAGGCCAGGGCCATGGTCGCGCCCAGCGAGTGGGTGACGATGTCGACCTGGCTCTTGCCGGTATAGGCCTTGACCTTGTCGATGAAGGTCTTGAGCGTCTGATAGGTGGCCGGTGCGTGGTAGTTGTACTGCGGCGCCGCGCGCTCGCTGGCGCTGAGGTAGGTGATGCCGAACAGTTCGCAGTCGTTGTAGCCGGCAGCCTTCAGTTCGGCATAGATCGAGCGCGGCGGGGTGCTGTAACCGGCCACGGCGCCGGCAGGCATGTCGAAGCTGATCGCGCTGTCGCCGTTGCCGGGTATGAATACCACCGGGGTCTTGCTGGCAGTGCAGCTGCCACCGCCAAAGCCGCCCTGGCCCACGCCGGGATTGAAGCCGCCGGCGTATTGGTTGGCCGTGCCGCTGCAGGTATAGCCATTGTTGCTGCCGCAATCCAAGGCCTGGACGTTGCCGGGCAACAGGAACAGCAGGGCACTGGCCAGCGGTGCGGCCACTGCGGTGGACACCCATGACAGCACAACCGGAACAGAACGAAGCATCGACATGGCACGGCTCCTGGCGGGTAGGCGTTGGATCAATGCAGCATCCATGCAGGGCGTGGCTGCAGGCAGTGTCCTTTAGGGAAACTTGCGCTGCAGCAAGCGGCCTGGGCTCAGCGTCGCTTGCGTACCAGCGCGGCCGAGGCCTGCAGGATGGCGCGGGTCAGCAGGGCCATGGTCTTGACCTCGCCTTTCCAGTGTTGCCAGTACAGCGGCACGTCTTCCCAGGCGCGCGCCTTGACGTAGACCAGGCGTCCGCTTTCCAGGTGGCGGCGCACCAGGGGCAGGGGATTCATCGTCCAGCCCAGCCCGCCCAGGTTGGCGTGGACGAAGGCACGGGTGGAGGGGATCCACCAGGTGGGGGCGTTGTGCGGTTGCTCGACCCCGGCCAGGCGGCGGGCGTAGCGGGCCTGCATGTCGTCCTTGCGGTTGAACACCAGCACCGGTGCCTGCGCCAGCGCCTGGGCGGTAACGCCCTTGGCGAAGTGGCGGGCGTGGAATTCGGGGGTACAGGTGGCGGCGTAGCGGATGCTGCCCAGCGCATGGATCTGGCAGCCCTGCACCGGCTCGGACAGCGTCGTCACCGCGCCCAGCACCGCCCCCTGGCGCAGCAACGCCACAGTGTGGTCCTGGTCTTCGGTATGCAGGTCAAGGGTGGTGGAGGTGCTTTGCGAGAAGGTCTGCACCGCCTCGGGGAACCAGGTTTCCATGCTGTCGTGGTTGACCGCCACGGCAATGCTGGCCCGCGAGAGTTCGCTGTCGGAGATGCCGATGCGCTCGAACGCGTCCCGCTCCAGCAGCGCGGTCTGTTCGGCCAGCTGCACCAGCACCTGGCCCTCGGGGGTCGCCTCGGTGGGGATGGTGCGGCGGATCAGCAGCTTGCCGACCCTGTCCTCCAGCGCCTTGATCCGCTGCGAGACAGCCGAGGAGGTGACGTTGAGCGACAGCGCGGCGCGCTCGAAGCTGCCTTCGCGGATGACCGCCGCCAGCGCCCGCAGCTGGGCATGATCGATGCGCATGTTAAGTTCCGCTAAAGATGGTTAACAAAGTTTAGCTCCACTTTTTGATGCTGCATTGCGACAATTGCCGCATCCGGAGCTGCCGGTGGGTTCTCCCGCAGCCTCCTTCCCCCAAGTAACAAGGTTTTTGTCCCATGTTTTCGGTTATTTCCGCCCAAGCCGCCGGCAGTGCCTGGCTCAGTGGTGCCGGTATCGGTATCGGTCTGTTTGCCATCGTTGGCGCGCAGAGTGCGTTCATCCTGCGGCAGGGCATCCTGCGCCAGCACGTGATCCCGATCATCGCCACCTGTTTTGCGATTGATGCGACCTTCATCCTGGCGAGCGTGGCCGGCCTGCGCCGGCTCACCGATCAGCTGCCGTGGCTGACCACGGTGCTGCTGTGGGGCGGTGTGGCCTTCCTGACCTGGTATGCGCTGCAGTCGGCGCGGCGTGCGGTTGCCGGTGGCGGTGGCATGAAGCTGGACGACAATGGCAGCCAGTCACTGCGCACCGCGCTGATGGCAGCCGCGGGCTTCTCCATCATCAACCCGCACTTCTGGCTGGACATGATGGTGATCGGCTCGATTGCCGACAATTTTGGTGATGCGCGCATGGCCTTCGCGGCCGGTGTGGTCACTGCCAGCGGTGTATGGCTGACCGTACAGGGCCTGGGCGCGCGCATGCTGGCGCCGTTGTTCACCAAGCCGTCCACCTGGCGCATCCTGGATGGCACCATCGCGGTGATCCTGAGCGTGCTGGCGCTGACCCTGGCGATTCGCGGGGTGAATTAAGACATCGCTGCCTGCCCGTGGGTTTCAGCGTCGCCGGTGGCGCTCATTGCTCGCCACTCCAACGTGCGGGCCAGTCCTGCAGGAACCCTGGCACGGCGGACAGCGGCATCGGGCGGCCGAACACGTAGCCCTGGCCTTCAGCGCAGTGTTCCTGCTTGAGCTGGTCCAGCTGCGCCCGGGTTTCCACGCCCTCGATGGTGGCGGTGATACCCAGCTTGGCGCACAGGTGCGAAACCGCGCCGATGATGGCACTGCCCTGGCTCTGTTCGCCGAGGTCGCGGATGAAGGACTTGTCGATCTTGACCTTGTCGAAGGGAAAGGCGCGCAGGTAGCCGAGCGAGGAATAGCCGGTGCCGAAGTCATCCATGACCACCGAAACACCGGCCATTTTCAACCGCAGCAGGTGCGCCGATGCGGCCTGGATGTTGGCGATGAGCGCGTTTTCGGTGATCTCCAGTTCCAGCCGTGTGGCAGGCAGGCCAGCGGCCGCCAGCGACTGCTCGACAATCCCGGCCAGGTCCGGCTGAGCCAGCTGCGATACCGACAGATTGACCGCAACCTTCATTTCCTCCGGCCAGCCCACCGCGTCGCGGCAGGCCTGGCGCAGCACCCAGTTGCCCAGTGGCACCATCAGGCCGATGTCTTCGGCCAAGGCCAGGAACTGGGCGGGGTCGAGCAGGCCGCGCTGCGGATGGCGCCAGCGCAGCAGCGCCTCGAAGCCGGTGACGCGGCGTTGCAGCAGGTCGACCAGCGGCTGGTAGTGCAGCTCGAACTGCTGTTGCTGCAGGCCGGCGCGCAGTTCGACCTCCAACTGGCGACGCTGCTGCATGCGGGTATCCATCTCGGTCTCGAAGAACCGGTAACAGGCACGACCTTCTTCCTTGGCCCGGTACAGCGCCAGGTCGGCATTGCGCATCAGTTTGTCGGCAGCATCGGCCTGGGCGTCGATCAACACGATGCCGATGCTGGTGCTGATCAGCAACTGGTGGCCGTCCAGCTCGAACGGTCGGCCGAGTACGTCGACCAGGCGCGTGGCCAGCGACGAGGCGGCTTCTGGTGCCCGTGCCTCAGAGGCCATCAGTACCGCGAATTCGTCACCGCCCAGGCGGGAGACCAGGTCGTTGTCACGTACGCTGCCCTGGATGCGGTGTGCCACCTCCTGCAGCAGGCGATCGCCGATGGGGTGGCCGAGGGTATCGTTGACCTCCTTGAAACGGTCCAGGTCGAGCAGCAGCAGGGCACTGGCATGGCCACGCTGGGCGGCCGCCAGTGCGAGCCCGAGCTTGTCGAACAACACGCTGCGGTTGGGCAGGGTGGTCAGTGGATCATGCTGGGCCAGGTAGGTGATGCGGGCCTGTGCCTGGCGGCGTGCGTCCACGTCCTCCAGTACGCCAGCCCAGCGACTGTGATCCTTGCCGATCGGGGCGCCACGGGCGCGCAGCCAGCGCCATTTGCCATAGACATCCAGCACGCGGAACTCCACGTCCATCGGTGCGCCATGGGTGAAGCTCTGCTCCAGCGCGATCTCGATCTGCGGCAGGTCGTCCTCGCTGACCCGGCGCAACCAGCCCTTGCCCAGGGCGGCTTCGTTGGGCTGGCCGGTAAGCTCGCGCCAGCCGGTGGCCGAACACACCTTGCCGTTGCGGTCGGACTCCCACAGCACCAGCGCGCCCGCCTCGGCGACCGCGCGGTAGCGTTGTTCACTGGCCTGCAGGCTGCGCGCCAGGTCCTGTGCTTCATCGGCACTCTTCTTCAGCGCATCGACGGTGTCGTTGAGGCTGTCCTGCAGGCTGCGTACTTCGCGGATGGAGGAAGCCGGCATCTCTGCCGCGGGTACGTCGTTGGCGACAATGCTGCGCCCACGCTGTGCCAGTGCCCGGATCGGTCGCAGGATGCCGCCGGCAATGGCATTGGCCGAGATCAGGGCGATCACCGCGGCGAGAATGCCGCCCAGGATGATGCCGATCAGTGGCCGCTGCCAGCGCGCCTGGAAGCTTTGTTGGGGCTCGCCAACCACCAGTGCCCAACCTGGTGCGGCCTGCAGCATGGTGAAGGCGAAGATGACCTGCTGGCCTTCCTTGGTACTGGCGTTGAACATGCCGTGGCGGCCGCCGATGCGCTGCAAGGTTTCCCAGTCGGGTACCGGCTTGCCGATGTAGCGCTCCGGTGCGCGTGAGCGCGCGGCGATCACGCCATTGCCGTCCACCACCGCCACCAGCAGGCTCTGGTCACTGCCGGCACGCAGTACGGTGTTGATCAGGCGGTTGGAGGGCTGGACCATCGCCAGTACATGGGTGCGGCCGTCGGCGTGCACGAACGGCAGCGCGATGGCGACTTCAGCGATGGAACTGCCGGGGCGCGAGAACAGATTGGATATCTGCACCTTGCGGCTGCTGCGTGCGGCATGCAGCAGCCCGGGTGGCAGAGCCGCGGCCTGTTCCGAATCATCGGCGATCAGGGTGATGTCCGGGTTGTTGGCAACCCAGCGCTGCAACTGCGGCGCCGATGCCATTGCTTCGGGGGCCAGCACGGACAGCAACTGCAGCTGGTTGATGGTGTCCTCCACGCCCTGGTCGACGCCCCGCGCCAACGCGGTGGCGGTTTCCTGCAGGCGCTGCTCCGAGTTCTGCCGGTAGTCGCGGGCGGCGGTCCATACCGCGATCGCGCCGATCACCAGCAATGGCAGCAGGGCGGCAAGGATGAGCAGGTGCAGGCGGGAATGAAGGCTGCGCAGGCGCTCGGCTTGGCGTGGGACAGGAGTTGCGCTGATCGACAAACGAAGAACCTCCGGCATCCTTGGGCATGGCGCAAGGGTGTCGGCTTGCACCACCTGCCGGATCAACTGTACCCGGCGCTGTGTGCGCAGTTATTGCATGAAGCGTGGACCGGTGGAAGGCGTCGTGTGCGTACTGCGGGCGTAAAAAATTGGTGTCGCTGCAAACCACGGGGAATGGCCGGAAAATTGCGTGATTGCAGTCACGCATGGGGTGCGGACTGCATCACGGCAGGTGTTGTTCAAACATCCATTGCCACATGGCCGGGTTGCGATAGGCCGGGTCCCATGCGTTGTGCCCCGTGTCCGGGTATTCGGTGTAGCGGAACCCCGCGCCCTGATGTGCACTGGTACGGGCCAGGGCGCGATCATCCTCCGGCGGCACCACGTCATCCAGCCCGCCATGGAAGATCCAGGTGGGCACCCTGCGCAGCCGTTGCACGGTATCGGCATAGGGATCGGTGCTGCCGGCAACCTGGTCCACCAGCAGGCCCGGTCGATCGTCGCGCGGTGCAAGCAGGGCACCACAGATCGGCACAAGGGCAGCGAACTGGTCGGGGCGGGTGAGCGCGAGTTCCCAGCTGCCATAGCCACCCATGGACAGGCCGGTCAGGTAGATCCGCTTGGGATCGGCGTTGAATTCATCGCGCGCGCTGTCCAGCACGGCCAGTGCCATGCGCGCATTGCGGCCGCGCCATTCCTCGTTTTCGGGTACCTGCGGGAAGACGACCACGGCCGGGAAGCTGTCCATGTTCTGTCTTAACCAGGGCCCTACCCCGGCTTCGGTCGGCTTGACCCCGTCGTCGCCCCGCTCACCGGAGCCATGCAGGAACAGCACCAGCGGGGGCGGCTGGGCCGCACCGGCCGCGGGCACGAACACCTGGTAACGGAACGTATGGCCTTCGAAGACCAGCTCGCGCGCGACAAAGTGCCCGCCGCCCGTGGCAGGGCCTGCCATTGCAGCCGTCGGGGCGAAGATCAGCATCAAGGTCGCAAGCAGCAGGGCAGGGCGCATGGGCATATCCCGGTGGGCAGGACTGCAGCGTAACCCAGGCGTTGTGGTGTGGTAATGCGCGTATGCCAGAATTGGACCATCGGGTGGCCATGGTGGCCACCGTCGGAGTGCTGCATGATGAAGTGGTTGGTGCTGGTGTTGGTCGTGCTGCTGGGGGGCTGCAGCCAAGGGCTGAGCGGGACCTGGAGCGATGCCATGGGCATGGTCAACTACACCTTCCAGCGCGATGGCAAGGTCACCGTGGAGATGCTGGGCAAGGCGCAGCAGACCACCTATACCCGCCAGGACGACCGCTTGCAGGTGAAAGTGCCTGGTACCCAGTCAGAAGCGGTGGAATTTACCGTCAATGCCGACGGTTCCCTGCAGGGGCCGATGGGCGTGCGCCTGCAGAAGCAGGACAAGTGAGGTGCCGGTGCTGCGGGCACACCCACCGCAGGACTAAAGAGCGGCGCCTGGCGGTCGTTATTTCAGGCAGTTTTCTGTGAATGGCGCGGCCGTGATCGGCATGGTGATTCTCTCCTCGTTGGCGGCTGCCGTGCTGGTGGGCGCGCTTGCCTGGTGGTGGCAACGACAGCCACGGCCACACGCGCCTGCACGATCTCGCAACCTGGCCGCCAGCGATGATGTCGGGGCAACCACGACGGTGGCTGCCGCGCCAACCGCCGGGGTGCTGCAGCGGCGGTTCCTGCTGCTGGCGCTGGGCGTGGGGCCGGACGATGCCGACAATCTGCGCGTGCAACGCGCCGTGGTCGAAGACGTGGTCGCCGCGCTGACCCGCGCCGATCTCTCCTCGCGTTATACCCCGCGCCGGCCCAACCTGCTGCCGCAGCTGATCCAGAGCGTCAATGACAGTGCCGCGTCGTCGCGTTCGATCGCCCGCATCATCGGCAGCGACGCAGTGTTGGCCGCTACCTTGCTGCGCATTGCCAACAGTGCGCTGTACCGCCTGCAGGGCCAGGACGTGCAAAGCATCGAGCGCGCGGTGACCCTGATCGGCAACGATGGCATCCGCCAGATCATCTCGGCCGCTCTGGTGCAACCGGTGATGGAAAGCAACAACGGTGCCGATGCGCGCTTTTCCAGCGTGCTGTGGGAGTACACACTGCGGCTGTCGCTGGCCGCCGCCGACCATGCGCGCAGCGTCGAGCGCGAGGATGGCTTTGCCGCACAGCTGGCCGGGCTGCTGCTGGGTCTGGGCGCGGCATTGACCATGCAGGCTTGCGCCGATGTGCTGGCGCGGCCGCCGCTGCGGGTGCGTGAACCAGGGACCTTGCTGGAACTGCTGGAGCGCTGCAGTGCGCCTACGGCGGTACGTATCGCCCAACATTGGAAGCTGGCACCGTCCATCGTGCAGGCACTGCAGCAGGTTGGCGAGCAGGCGCCCGGCGGGCTGGCGCGCTCACTGCAGGTGGGTCAGCTTGCGGCCAGTGCCGCCATGTTGCATGCGCCGGGGCAGCTCAGCGAGGACGAAGCCATCGCCGCGTTGTCGGCGCAGTTGCCCGGGCATGTGGCTGCCTGGCTGTGGAAGCGGGTAAGCCAGTACGACGGCGAGCGTGCCTGAGCGCCGACGCGGCAAGACATCAAAGCTGGGACTCCAGTGGCAGCCAGCTGATCACGCGGGTACTGGCACGCTGCATCAGGCTGGTATCCGGCTCGGTACGCAGGCTGACCGGGGTCGGGCCGCTGCGGTCCAGCCAGCGTAGTTCCCAGTCCTTGTCCAGATACACCCAATAGCTCAGTTCCGGGCCGGACAGGCGCAGGTACTCCTGGCGCAACCGGGTTGCCAGTATCGGGTCGTCGAACACCGCGCCCATTTCGGTATTGAGATAGGCCGAGCGCGGGTCCAGGTTGAACGAGCCGACAAAACCGCGCTGGTCATCCACCACGAAGGCCTTGGTGTGCAGGCTGGCGCCACTGCTGCCGAAGGTGGAAGCCTTGGCGGCGTGGCCATGCGACTTCAGTTCGTACAGCTGCACGCCACCGGCCAGCAACGGGCGCCGGTAGTGCATGTAGCCACTGTGCACGGCGGCCACGTCGTTGGCGGCCAGTGAATTGGTCACCACGCCCACCTGTACGCCGTTGCGCGCTTGCTGGATGAGCGCCTTGGTGCCGGTGGCACCGGGCACGAAGTAGGGCGAGATCAGCAGCGATTTGTGCCTGGCGCTGCCGAGGACCTGCGCAAGCTGGGTAACCAGCCAACCCTGGGTGTTGCCACCCAGTGGCTTGCGCGGTGGGTCGGACAGGATCCGCACGCGGTCGGTCCAATGCAGGTCCAGCTGCTGGCTCAAATAGGCGTCATTGAGACGCGCGCGCACCCGCTGCAGGTACGGCGCGGCCTCCTGCTGGCGCGCGTCACGTTCGGCCTGGGTGATGAAGTTGGCCATCTGCTGGTCGGTGCTGTAGTGCAGGGCACTGATCGGCACCACTGCATCGCTGTTCCAGAAATCATCGAATACCTTGCTGGCATCGGCCGCCACCGGGCCGGCCAGCAGCAGGTCCAGGTCGCGGAAGTTCACGTCCGGGCGGGCATCGAAGTACTCGGCACCGATGTTGCGGCCCCCGACGATGGCAACCCGGCCGTCGGCAATCCAGGCCTTGTTGTGCATGCGGTGGTTGATGCTGAAGGCGCGCTGCACCATCTCCACCAGCCGCCACAGGCCGTCACGGTTGCGGAAGGGGTTGTACAGGCGGATCTCGATGTTGGGGTGGTTGTCCAGCGCCAGCATCTGCGGGTCCAACCCGGCGGCATTCATGTCGTCCAGCAGCAGGCGCACACGTACGCCACGTTCTGCGGCTTCATGTACATCGTGGGCCAGCAGATGACCGAGCAGGTCGTCGTGCCACATGTAGTACTGCAGGTCCAGGCTGCGGCCAGCCTGATGGGTGATGATGGAGCGTGCAGCAAAGGCGTCCAGTCCGTCGGACAGATAGACCGCGCCACTCTTGCCGGGGTGCCCGGCCAGCAGGGGGGACAACTGGCGGTCGATCAAAGTCTGGGCCGGCTGCGGTGCCAGCGCCTGTGAGGGCGTGCCAACCGCCTTCGGGGTCAGGTGGTCGCCCAGCAGCAGGCCGCTGCCGACCAACAGCAGCAGGGCGCCCAGCACATAGGCGGCGAAGCGCAGCAGGCGGCGCGGACGGTGGGTCTTCTCCATGGGGGCATCCTAGCCGGGTTCGCCTGCGCGCTGCACTTTGTCCTGTCCCATGACGTTACGGGGGTGCCGTGGCCGCTGCGCATGGGCGAGAATCGGGGTTTGCGCCTGCCCGAGTTCCGTAATGACCGAACGCTCCTTTCCTTTCCGCGCGCCCAGCCTGGTGCTGCAGATCATCATCGGCCTGGTTGCCGGTATTGCCCTGGCAATGCTGTGGCCGGCAGGCGCCCGCGCCGTGGGCCTGCTGGGTACGGTATTCATCTCTGCCCTGAAGGCGGTGGCACCGGTGCTGGTGCTGGTGCTGGTGACGGCCTCCATTGCCAATCACCAGCGTGGGCAGAAGACCCACATCCGCAAGATCCTGGGGCTGTACGTGCTGGGCACGGTGGCTGCGGCACTGGTGGGCGTGGCGGCCAGCTTCCTGTTCCCCAGCAAGCTGACGCTGAAGACTGCCGAGACCACGTTGAGCGCGCCGAGCGGTATTGGCGAAGTGCTCAAGACCTTGCTGATGCAGATCGTCGACAACCCGGTGCACGCCCTGCTCGACGCCAATTACATCGGCCTGCTGGCCTGGGCGGTGGGCCTGGGCCTGGCCTTGCGTCATGCCAGCGAGGGCACCCGCAGCGTGATCGGCGATCTGTCCAATGCGGTCACCTGGCTGGTGCGGTTGGTGATCAAGCTGGCCCCGCTGGGTGTGTTCGGCATCGTGGCCTCGCTGCTGGCCGAATCCGGGCTGGGTGCGCTGAAGGATTATGTGCACCTGCTGGCGGTGCTGGTCGGGGCGATGCTGTTCATGGCTTTTGTCGGCAATCCGCTGATCGTGGCGCTGGTGACCCGTCGCAACCCGTACCCGCTGGTGCTGCGCTGCCTGCGCGAGAGCGGCATCACCGCTTTCTTCACCCGTTCATCGGCGGCCAACATCCCGGTCAACATGGAACTGTGTCGCAAGCTGGGCCTGCATGAGGAAACCTATTCGGTGGCCATCCCGCTGGGGGCGACCATCAACATGGCCGGTGCCGCGATCACCATTTCGGTACTGACGCTGGCCGCGGTGCACACCCTGGGCTACCCGGTGGACCTGCCGACCGCCCTGTTGCTGAGCGTGGTGGCGGCCATTGGCGCCTGCGGCGCCTCCGGCGTGCCCGGTGGCTCGCTGCTGCTGATTCCGTTGGCCTGTGGCCTGTTTGGCATTTCCGATGACATCGCCATGCAGGTGGTTGGCGTGGGCTTCATCGTCGGGGTGGTGCAGGACTCGGCCGAGACCGCGTTGAACTCGTCCACCGACGTGGTGTTTGTGGCTGCCGCCGAGCAGGCGGCCGGGCGCGCCTGATGCGCAGCGCATCGCGCTTCACGCCGGCCGTCCGCATCGGCGTGTCGATCGCGATCGCCACCGGCCTGTACGGCATCTCGTTTGGTGCCTTGGCGGTAGCGTCCGGTTTCAGCGTGGCACAGACGATGGCATTGAGCCTGCTGATGTTCACCGGCGGCTCTCAGTTCGCCTTCATCGGCGTGATCGGTGCCGGTGGCGCGGGTGCCTCGGCATTTGCTGCCGCCACGCTGCTGGGCATCCGCAATGCGGTGTACGGCGCACAGATCAACCGCATGCTGCGCCCGCAGGGTTGGGTCAAGCCGCTGGCGGCGCAGCTGACCATCGACGAATCCGCTGCCACCGCCGCCAGCCAGCAGGATCCGCAGGAGCAGCGGCGCGGCTTCTGGGTGGCGGGGGTGGGCGTGTACCTGTGCTGGAACCTGTTCACCGTGCTGGGTGCAATGCTGGGGGATGCCATGGGCGATCCGCGCCAGTGGGGCCTGGACGGCGCGGCGGTGGCCGCCTTCCTGGGCTTGTTGTGGCCGCGCCTGCGCACGCGTGAGCCGGTGGCCATTGCCGTGGTTTGTGCGTTGGTGACGGTGCTGGCGCTGCCGTGGGTGCCGGCCGGCGTGCCGATCCTGCTGGCGGCGGCAGTGGCTGCGCTGTGGGGCTGGTTCGGGCGTGGCCCGGCCGATGAAGGTCTGGAGCCGGACGTCGCCCCGCTCACGGACACCGAGGCGGCGCCATGAGCCTGTGGGCGTGGATCGTAGTGGGCTGCGTGGCCGCGTGGGCGATCAAGTTCGCCGGCTATCTGGTGCCGGTGCGCTGGCTGGAATCGCCGCGGATGAGCCGGGTGGCGGGCTGCCTGACGATAGGCCTGTTGGCCTCGCTGACGACGATGAACACCGTATCGGCCGGGCAGGGCGTGGTACTGGATGCGCGCGTCGCTGCACTGCTGGCGGCCGCGGTCGCGTTGCTGTTGCGGCTGCCGTTCCTGGTGGTGGTGATGGCCGGCGCTGCGGCGGCGGCGTTGATTCGTTTGTTATGACGCGCCGCGCCCGCGTGGGCGCGACTCAGCGGCTCAGAAGCGCTGGTTTGCCGGCAGGTAGCGCCACTGGCCTTCGGGCATCTTGCTGAGGCCGACGCGGCCGATGCGCAGGCGGCGGATCTGCTCGGCTTTCAGGCCGACCAGGCTGCACATGGTGGCCATCTGTCCAAGACGCACATCCTTGATCGCAAAACGCAGGCGCTGTTCGCTCTGCCAGCTGACCTTGGCCGGTGGCAGACTGCGTCCTTCGTAGACCAGGCCGTGGGTGAGCTTGGGCATGGCCCAGGGGCTGGGCTCGCCGCTGACTTCCACCACGAATTCCTGCTCCAGGCTGGCGCCGGATTCCTGCAGGTGGCGGCGCACGCGCCAGTCCTGGGTCAGCACTACCAGGCCGCTGGCGGCGTCGTCCAGTGGCATCAGGTAATCCAGGCGCTGGAAGTGGCGGCGCAGCATGCGGATGCCGGAGGCATCATCGGCAAAGCGATTGGCCTCGGTCAGCAGTGCGAACAGGTCCTGGCCACTGCAGCCGGCCGGCTTGTTGAGCAACAGCGTGGCTGCTTCGGCGGTGTCGGCGCTGCTGTCGGCACTGAGGGTGACGGTCTGCGCCGCATCGACCATGGTCTGCGGGGTTTCCACCACCTCGCCATCGACGCTGATGCTGCCGCCTTCGATGTACTGCTGGGCCTGCGAGCGCGAGCACTGCAGTTGTGCGGCGACGCGCTTGTCGAGACGGATGGGGCTGGTCATGGCGGTGTTCGGTTCTGCGAAGGCGGGGGAGTGTAGCGCCGTGGCGGGGCGGCGGCGATGGGCGGCTCAGCCGGGTTCGTGCTCCAGCGCGGTCAGGTACAGGCGCAGGTCGAACTCCAGCTGGTGGTAGTCCGGCTCCATGTGCAGGCATAGCTGGTAGAAGGCCTTGTTGTGATCGGCCTCCTTGATGTGGGCCAGTTCGTGCACCACGATCATCCGCAGGAACGGCGCCGGGGCTTCGCGGAACACGCTGGCGATGCGGATCTCGCGGCTGGCCTTTAGCTTGCCGCCATGGTTGCGTGACACCGCGGTGTGGGTGCCCAGGGCGTGCTTCACCACCTGCAGCTTGCCGTCGTACAGCACCTTGCCCAGCGGCACCGACTGGCGCAGGTGGCGCTCCTTGATGGCCTGCACGTAGTCGTACAGCTGGCGGTCGTTGCGCACCGTGTTCGGCTCGGCGTAGCGCTTGCGCACGGCCTCGCCCAGCTTGCCCGCGTCCAGCAGTTCGCGGGCGCGCTGCTGCAGGTGTTCGGGATAGCCGTTCAGGTATTTCAGCGTGAGCATGGGCATTTGGGCGGGGCGGGGCAGGGCGCTATGATGGCAGCCTCGGCAACAGAACCATGAACAACGACGATGGCAAAGGGTAATCCGCTGCAGGAACAGCTGCTCAAGGCTGGCCTGGTGAAGAAATCGCAGGTCTCGCAGGTCGCGCGCGAGCAGGTCAAGGCCCGGCACGGCAAGGGCCCGGTGGCGGCGACCGAGAGCCAGCGCGAGGCCGACCGCGCCCGCGCCGAAAAGGCCGAGAAGGACCGCCAGCTGGCAGCCGAGCGCAACGCCCTGCGCCGCAGCGAGGAACTGCGTGCCCAGGCCCGGCAGATCATCAGCGACCGCAAGCTGCCGCGTGCTGGCGAGCTGGAGTACCGCTTCAACGATGGCTCGCTGATCCGCACGCTGCTGGTCACCGAGGCGTTGCGCACGCAGTTGGCCAACGGTGCGCTGGTGATTGCCCGCGATGGCGACAGCTTCGCCCTGCTGCCGCGGATGGCGGCCGAAAAGGTACGTGAGCGCGATGCCGCGCTGATCGTGCTCGATCACGGCCAGAGTGCCGACACCCCGATCTCCACCGGCAACGCCGAGGACGATGCGTACTACGCGCAGTTCCAGGTGCCCGACGACCTGATGTGGTGACGGCACGGGCAGTGCGCTGGAAGGCTGCGGCTATCGCACTGATGGCCGCGGCATATCCATCCGCGTTGCCTAGGGTTGAAATCTGAACAAACGATTTCACCGCTGACGGCGGTATCGCGATGCTTGCGGCTCCCGATTGGAGAGATTCCGCATGAAGCATCGCCGCTTGTTTGTCGCCCTCACGTTTGCCAGCAGCCTGCTGGCGGCCACCGCCAACGCCGGTGACCTGACCCGCGACAATGGCGCGCAGGTGGGCGACAACCAGAACTCGCAGACTGCCGGTGCCGATGGCCCGGTGCTGCTGCAGGACGTACACCTGATCCAGAAGCTGCAGCGCTTTGACCGCGAGCGCATCCCCGAGCGCGTGGTGCATGCGCGCGGCGCCGGTGCCTATGGTGTGTTCACCGCCAGCGAAACCCTGACCGACATCAGCCAGGCCACGCTGTTCACCGCCGGCAAGCAGACCCCCGTGTTCGTGCGCTTTCCTCGGTGGTGCACGGCAACCACAGCCCGAAAACCTTGCGCGATCCGCGCGGCTTTGCCACCAGGTTCTACACCGAGCAGGGCAACTGGGACCTGGTGGGCAACAACTTGCCCACCTTCTTCATCCGCGATGCGATCAAGTTCCCCGACATGGTGCCCGCGTTCAAGCCGGACCCGGACAAGAACTACGGCACCAACCGCACGCTGTTCGATTTCTTCCAGCATGTGCCCGAAGCCACCCGCACCTTGACCCTGCTGTTCTCCAATGAAGGCACGCCGGCCAGCTACCGCGAGATGGATGGTTCCTCCCTGCACGCTTACAAACTGGTCAATGCCGATGGCCAGTACCGCTATGTGAAGTTCAGCTGGAAGAGCCAGCAGGGCGTGCGCAACCACGACCCCCGGCAGGCACAGACGGTGCAGGGCCAGGACTTCAACCACATGTCGCGTGACCTGATCACGGCCATCGATGCAGGCAACTTCCCCAAGTGGGACCTGTACCTGCAGGTGCTTGAGGCCGAGCAGTTGGCCAAGTTCGATTTCGACCAGCTCGATGCCACCAAGATCTGGCCGGAGGAGCTGATCCCTTCGCGCCGCATCGGCAGCATGGAGTTGAACCGCAACCTGGCCAATATCTTCTAGGAAACCGAGCAGGTGGCGATGGCCCCGGGCAACCTGATCCTCGGCATCGAGCCCAGCGAAGACCGCCTGCTGCAGGGGCGCCTGTTCTCGTATGCGGATACACAGATGTACCGGCTGGGCGCCAACCACCAGCGCAACCATGCCGGGCAGACTCCGGCGATGTTTGCCGCCTTGTTCCAGCGCACCGGGATACTGCAGGCGCTGAAGGCCCTTGGCGCGGATATGCAGGCCCGCGAGGCGGCCGGCAATACCGTGCAGGCGCTGGGGCGCGGCGAGTTCTCCGCGCGCTGAGGCGGCGGCAGGTTCAGACAGCTGTACGCAGGACGGCCGCCGCCTTGAAATATGGGGCCGGAGGCGTCAGCTTGGGCATGTTGTTGTAGGTGGAGACAGGACATGGCTACCGGTTGGGCGGGCGATACCGCCGTTCAGGATCAGATTGATGCCACCGTCGAGGACGCGATCAAGCGTGCGCGCAGTCGTATGCCCAGCGGTCCCGGCCTGGAACATTGCGAAGAATGTGATGCGCCCATCCCGGAGGCGCGGCGCAAGGCCGTGCCCGGCGTGCGCCTGTGCGTGGCCTGCCAACAGGCCCAGGATGAGGACGAGGCATTTGCCGGTTACAACCGGCGCGGCAGCAAGGACAGCCAACTGCGCTGAGGCCAGGGGGGGCCTGCATTGCCGCGCTGGCAGCGCGCAGACTCAGCTCTTGCCCAGCACCGGCAGCACATCGTTCAGGTACTGCTTCTGCACCACCCGCTGCACCAGCCGCGGGCGCTCCATCAACACGAAGCGCACGCCTTTCACCGTCTGCGGCGCGGCCTTGCTGACAAAACCGAAGCGCTCGTAGACCGGTACCGCGATCTCGGACGAATTGACCGTGTACTCGCGGCGGCCGTGGATGCGCAGCGCGTGCTCCCACAGCTGGCGGGCAATGCCACGGCGGCGGGTGCCGCGGCTGACGAACAGGTGATGGATGTGGCTGCCACCGCGCATGGCGATCATGCCGGCCAGCAGGCCGGCCTCTTCGATCACGTAATGCGCGAAATCCGGGTCGGCCAGGCGCTCGGCGAAGCTTGCCGGGGTCAGCGAGGCCAGAAAGGCATGCGCACTGGCGCCGGTGTCGGCGTCCAGCAGGTGCCGCGCCAGCGGCGTGACCAAGGCGCTCAACGCCGCCGCATCAGCCGCGTTGGCATCGCGCAACAGGATGTCCTGATCCATCTACTCCCCCCGTACACCGCCCCCGGAAGCAGGGGCGTGGGCGGAAGCATAGCGGTTGCCGGCGCGCAGAAGCGTGCACGCCGCCGCAGCTCAGCGGTGTGTGCCGCCCAGATGGAAGCTGTTGCGCCAGCGCAGCATCGCGAACAGGCACCACAGCCAGCCGGCGCTGGCGATCAGGCCGCCAACCAGGCCGATGTGCTGCATGCCCAGCTGCAGGCTGACCTGGCTGCCGATCAGCGCACCGGCACCGATGCCGATGTTGAAGATGCCGGAGAACAGCGCCATCGCCACGTCGGTGGCGTCCGCGGCCAGGTTCAGTACCTTGGACTGCATGGACAGCGCGAAGCTGATCATCGCCACGCCCCAGACCGAGACCAGCGCATACAGCAGCCAGCTGGCCTGCAGGCCGCTGCGCAGCAGCAACAGGCTGGCGGCCAGGGTGCCGATGGCGGCCAGCAGGAAGCCGCGCGGCCAGCGCAGGCCGTAGCGCGAGAACAGCAGGCTGCCGATGAAGCCCATACCGCCGAACAGCAGCAGCACCAGCGTGGTCACGTGCGCGTCGAAACCGCCGATCTTCTGCACGAACGGCTCGATATAGCTGTAGCCGGTGAACTGTGCCGACACCACCACCATCACCAGCAGGTACAGGGCCATCAGCGCCGGGCGCCGCAGCAGCACCGGAATGCTGCTGGCCGAGCCGCTGTTCTGGCTGGGCAGGGCCGGCAGCAGGCGCGCCAGTACCAGCATCACCAGCAACGCAACGCCACCGATGGCCATGAAGGTGATGCGCCAGCCCAGCAACTCACCGACGATGCGGCCCAGCGGGATGCCCAGCACCATCGCCACCGAGGTGCCGGTGGCCAGCAGGCCCAGCGCCTGTGGGCGCTTGTCCTGCGGTGCCACGCGCACCGCCAGCGAGGCGGTGATCGACCAGAACACCGCATGTGCCAGCGCAATGCCGACGCGGCTGGCCATCAGCACCGGGTAGCTCCAGGCCACGCCGGACAGCAGATGGCTGAGGATGAACAACGCGAACACGCCCAGCAGCAGTTTGCGCCGGTCCATCGCGCGGGTCAGCAGCATGCAGGGCAGCGAGGTCAGCGCCACCACCCAGGCATAGATGGTCAGCATCAGGCCCACATGTTCGATCGGCTTGCCGAAGCTGGCGCCGATGTCACTGAGCAGCCCAACCGGGACGAACTCGCTGGTGTTGAAGACAAACGCGGCCAGGGCCAGGGCGATGACGCTGAGCCAGCGCTGGCGGTCGCTGCGTGAATCCTGGGCGACGGCAAAGGCGTTGCCTGCCTGCGGGGCAGGGCATGAGGTATCGGGAGAGGCGGACATTGCGTGCGGGGCGTGCGACCGGGCCGGTCGCTCAATGTCGGCAATTTTGGCACGGGCGGTGTGGACGCGAGCGGAACGCTGTGGATCGGTGTGCGCCAATGCCGGGTTTGTTCAGCTGGCTGCGGTCACCGACGCGCTTGCGGGCGGGGCGATGCCGATCCGCATCGCCCCGTGGAGCCTGTGCTGGCAGATGGCTCAGCCATCGCCCTGCAGCGTGCCCGGCGTGCTGTCGCCGCCGCGCCAGCGGCGCAGCCCGCGCTGGAAGAACAGGCTGTTGGGGATCTGCATCAAGGTGCCTTCGACGGGGCCGCCGACCTCGTGCAGGGTGGTATAGATCAGGTTGATGTCGGTGACCACGCCTTTCAGGCCGGGCTTCTCACCGTTTTCCAGCAGTTCGATCTGGTCGCCGAGGCGGAACGGGCGGGTGGTGAAGATCAGGAAGGTGCAGAAGATGTTGGACAGCACGCTCCAGGCCGCGAAGAAGGCCACCGCACCCACCGCGGCAAAGCCGGTGAAGGCGGTCCACAGCACGCTGGCCTGCACATCCAGGGTATGCAGGATGGCCACCAGCGCCACCGCACCGATGACGAAGTTGGACAGGCGGCGGATCGCCATCTCGATCTGCGCCGGCAAGGTGTAGTGCCGGCCCACCCGTGCCAGCAGGCGCCGGGTCAGCAGCCGCAGCAGCCAGGCCACGACCAGGATCAACAGGATGCCCAGGCCGGTGTTGATGGGGTCGATCCATTGCTGCAGCGAGGCGGGCAGGTAGTGCTTCATGCGGTGTCCTTGGGGTGCGTCAGTGCTTGAGTGCTGCGTCGGTGTGGCCGGGATTGCCGTCGTTGCGGGCCGGGGTGATGTGCAGCAGGCGGGCCAGCAGCGGATAGATGTCGACATTGTCGATCGGGGCGATGCTCACCCCCTGGGCAAATGCCGGGCCGTAACCGATGAAGGGTGAATGCATGTCCGGCAGGCGATTGTCATAGCCGTGCTCGCCGCGCAGTTCATGGCCTTTGCGCAGCTCGGCCTGGCGGGTGGTGACCTGCCAGCCCAGCTCGGCGGTGCAGATATAGGCCGGCACGCGGCGGTGCTGGCCGTATTCGAACCGTGCCGGGATCTGCTCGCGGGTCATGCACTGGATATGCGGATGGCTGCCGGCCAGCAACTGCCGTGCGGCGGCTTCGCCGCCGGGCAGGGCATTGAACGAGGCATAGGCGCCGGTCCAGCCGAAATCCAGCTTGCTGACATCGACCAGGTCATCCAGGTAGATCTGCCGGGAGGGATCGGTGGCGGTCATGCCGTGGTCGGAGACCACCACGATGTTGGTGCTGTCCTGCAGCTGCTGTGCGCGGATGCCGTCCAGCAGCGTGCCGATGGCGGTGTCCACCTCGGCCAGCGCGGTGTTCAGCTGTGCCGCGTCCGGGCCATGCAGATGGCCCATGGTGTCGACCTTGTCGAAGTACAGGGTGATGAAGTGCGGGCGCTGCGCCGGCGGCAGTGCCAGCCATTCCAGCACCTGCTGCACCCGCTGCTGCGAGCTCACCTTGATGTCGAACGGCCGCCAGAACTCGGGCCGGGCGCCGTGCACCGGCGCTTCGGAGCCCACCCAGAACATCGCTGCGGCGCGCCCGCCCTGTTCGCGCACGCTGGTCCACAGCGGCTTGCCATCGTCCCACCAGCGCTCATCGCGGACCGTATTGGGGTCGAACATGCTGAAGCGCACGCCGGGTAGGGTCGGGTCGGTCATGAAGTTGGCGATGACGCCGTGGTGGTCTGGGCGCAGGCCGGTGACCAGGGTGTAGTGGTTGGGGAAGGTGATCGATGGATAGGACGGACGCATGAATTCGGCACGGGCACCGCCGGCGGCCATGCGCGTCAGGTTGGGGGTCAGGCCACGGTCGAGGTAATCGTTACGGAAGCCATCGATGGAAATCAGGATCACCGGTGCCAGCGCCTGCGCAGGCATGCGTGCAGCCGGGGTGGCATCGGCAGGCGTGGCAACGGGGGCGGACAGACTGGTGCAGCCGGCCAGGGCGAGGGCGGCGCACAGCAGGAGGGCGGGGGTACGGAACATCGGATTGCAGCGGTGTAGGCGGGCATCGATTGTCGGCCAGCCGGCCTTTTGCTGCCAGTCACGGCGCGGATGCGGGCTGCTTCGGCAAATTGCCTGAGGGGCTTTAAACCTTTTTCCTGCCCGCTGCATCCAATGGATATGCTCGATGCCACCGTGACTATCGCCGCCCCAACATCGTCCGCCCCAACATCGCCCGCCGTGGAAGACGCCGCGCTGGCCCGCGCCGCCGCCGACGGTGATACCCATGCCTACGAGCGCATCTACCGGCGCCATTCGCCGCGCCTGTATGCGCTGCTGTGGCGGCTATGCGGTGGCAACACGGCGCGCGCCGAGGACGTGCTGCAGGAAACCTTCATCCAGGCCTGGCGCAAGCTGCCGCAGTTCCGCTTCGAGAGCGCGCTGGCTACCTGGCTGCATCGGCTGGCGGTGAACACGGCGCTGATGGAGTTGCGCGCCACCACCTTCGAGTCGCTGGACATCGGTGAAACGGGGATGGAAGTACTGGCTGGCATGGCCGATACCCCGCGCTGCCATGCCACCGGCATGGATCTGGAGCGTGCGCTGTTGAGCCTGCCACCGCGTGCCCGCGCAGTGCTGGTATTGCATGACATCGAAGGTTGGAAACACCAGGAAATCGCCGTGGAGCTGCAGATGGCCGTGGGCAGCTCCAAGGCACAGTTGCATCGCGCGCGCAGCCTGCTGCGTGCACGGCTTGGAGACGCATGATGAATCAGCAAGACGATTACGACGACCCGCTGCTGCAGCGCCTGCGCGCGCTACCCAGCGAACGGCTGCCACCGGCAGCGGTCTGGCAGCGCATCGCCGTGGACCTGCAGGAGGTGCCTCGGTCACCGCCAACGCTGGCCGCAACTCTGGCCGCGCAGGATGGTGCGCCGGTCGTGCGCCGTATGCGCCCACGTTGGCCACGTTATGCGGTGGCAGCGGCCCTGGTGCTGGCGGTGACCGGCATCGCAACGATTTGGCTGCTGCCGCAACAGCCGCCGGCAGCGGTGGCGGCGGTCGAAGCCTCGCCGTTGCAGCTGCAGGCCAACACCATCACCTACCAGTACCGACAGGCGATGGCGGCGATGCCGCAGGACACGCTGCCGGCTGAATTGCAGCCGGCATTGCGCGAGCTGGATGAGAGCGCCGGCAGCATCCGCAGCGCGATCGCGCAGAGCCCGGACGCTGGCTTTCTGCTTGGACAGTTGCAGCGCACCTACGCGCTGCGCCTTGAACTCACCCGCAGGGGCTTGGCCCCGATCGGTTTCTCTACTTGAAGGAGCAACAGATGAACGCTTCGCTACGCTATCTTGCGGTCGCCGCCCTGCTGCTGGCCCCGCTGACCCAGGCTTTCGCCCAGACCGCCGTCAACCGCATCTTGCCGCTGGCCAGTGGCGGGCGGGTGGAGTTGAGCAACGTGGCCGGGTCGGTCACCGTACGTGGCTGGGACCGCAACGAGGTGCAGCTGACCGGTTCGCTCGGCGATGGCCAGCGCTTGGATGTGGAAAGCAGCGCCAACCGGGTGGCCTTGAAGGTGGTCTATCCGCAGGGCCGCAGCAACCGTGGCGCAGTGCTGGAGCTGCGGGTGCCGCGTGCGGCGCAGCTGCAGACCAATACCGTCAGTGCCGGGGTGGATGTGGCCGAGGTGGACCTTGCGCGCCTGCAGTCCAGTACGGTCAGTGGCAGCATCACCGCCAACGGCCGCGCCGGCGAGGCCGAGCTGACCACGGTAAGCGGCGCGATCCGTTCGCAGCTGCGGACCTCCCGGCTGGAGACCACCACGGTAAGTGGCGGGATCACGGTGAGCGGCGGCAGCGGTGGTGAGGTTTCGGCGAACACGGTATCCGGTGGCATTTCGCTGGATCTGGCCAGCGTGCGGCGGCTCACTGCCGAATCGGTGTCGGGCACGTTGGGTGTACGCAGTGCCGGCCTGCAGCCCGGTGGCCGGGTCAGCCTTGAAACGGTCAGCGGTTCGGTGGCGTTGACGCTGCCGGCCAGTACCTCGGCGCGGCTGAAGGTCAGCAGTTTCAGCGGTGGCATCCGCTCGGACGTGGGCCAGGTGGAACGGCCGCGTTACGGCCCGGGCAGCAGCCTGGATGCGCGCATTGGCGGCGGCGATGGAGATATTTCGATCCAGTCGCATTCGGGCAGTGTGCGGGTGAGTCTGGATCGGTGATTGGGGGTGTGGCTGGGCTGTAGGTTCTGTCCTGCGTGCGGAAGAAGGGGGCTTTGGGGGCTTGGCCGGTAAAGCCCCTGCCGAGCATGGCTCGGCACTACGCGCCCCTCTCCCGCTTGCGGGAGAGGGGCTGGGGAGGGGTGCTTTTGGGGCTTGGCCGGTAGAGCCTCTGCCGAGCATGGCTCGGCACTACGCGCCTCTCTCCCGCTTGCGGGAGAGGGGTTGGGGTGAGGGGGGCTTTCGCTTGTAAAGCCCCTGCCGAGCATGGCTCGGCACTACCTTGCGGCCAGCGCCAGGCCCTGCACCACGCCGAACGAGGGATCGCCATGGACCAGCCTGGCGCCCGGGAAGGCCGCCGCAGCCGCTTGCTGGATATAGCCAGCACGTGACATGCCGCCGGTCAGGAACACCGCCGCCGGGTCATGGCCGATATCGGCACGCACCTGCTGCAACAGCGCTTCCAGCTCGCCCAGATAACCGCCCGCCGCTGTTGTCAGCTGCACGGCATCGGTCTGCGTCGTCAGCCCGGTTTCGATGAAGGCCAGCGCGCTGGTATGCGTGGGCTCGCTGCTCAGCGCGATCTTGCACTGCTCCACCGCCCGGTACAGGCGCGCGGTGTTGCCGGTGTCCTGCAAGGCCTGCAGGCGCGGGCCGTAGGGCAGTTCCACCGCATCGTAGTTGTGCTGGCGGAAATCGCGCTGGCGGGTCATGTCCTGCACCATCGCCGCTTCCACATAGTGATGCGCGGGCACGCGGGTAATGCCACGCCCGAACAAGGGCATATAGCCGGCCAGGCTCAGTGCCAGGTCGATGTCGGTGCCGCCGCGGGCGATACCCCAGGCACGGTGGATCTGCGGTGCTGTATTGCCGCCAACGCTGGCATGGGCGATGTCGGTGGTACCGCCGCCGACGTCGACGATCACCGCCTCGTGGCGTTCGGCGCTGACCGCGTGGTAGTGCATGGCGGCGGCGGCGGGTTCTTCCAGAAAGTCCACCTCGTCAAAGCCTGCCGCCATAGCCGCGCTGCGCAGGATGTCCAACGCCTGGTCGTTGCCGGCCGCGCCAATCGAGCTGCGGAACTGCACCGGGCGGCCAAGCAAGGCGCTGCGCACGTTGTGCTGCAGCTGGCGCGAGGCGGTCAGGCGGATGTGTTCGAGGATGTGGGTAGCGATGCCGGTGATGGTCTGCTTGGCGCGTGGGTGCAGGTTGTAGCCCAGCATCGACTTGGGGCTCTGCACCAGGTTGCCTTCGTTTTCCTCGAAGTAGGCTTCCAGTGCATCGTCGCCGTATACCGCGTTCTGCAGCAGGGTGGTGGAGCTGCGCGGTTCGCGGATGCGCTCTTCCATCCATTGCCGGCGCACCACGCGGATGGCGTCGCTGCGCAGTTGCTCATGGCTGCGGCTGTTGCCGGCGGCGCGGGCGTCGCGGCGGCCGGATTCGATCAGGTCCTCGACCTGCTGTTCCAATGCCGCGGTCAGCTCGAAATCATTGGGGTCTCGCATCACCTCGGGGAAGTACACCGTGGTGCGGAACTGCTGTGCGTCGCCAAAGCTGACCGGGACCACCTTGCCGTCGATATGGGCGGCGGCGGCCGAGTTGCTGGTGCCGAAGTCGATGCCGAGTTTCATGGTGCCTGCGTGTCTTGCTGCTCAATCGGCCGCGCACTTTACTACGCGGCGGCGCGCGCGGCTTCACGTCTTCCCGGCCAGCGGCTGCTCCAGTGACGCCAGCCGCGCCTGCCAGGCCTGTGGGGTCTGGGGTTTGACGAACAGGGCGATGATTTCAGGGTGCTGCTGGCGCACAGCCTGCTCGACACGGGCTACGCACGCCTCGATCTGCGGGGTGGTGCAGTTGTCGTCGAACGCGGCGCTGAGCGTGGCCAGTACCTGGTTGGGACCCACCTGTACGGTCAGTACGCCGTTGGCGTTCTCGATGTCCGGATCGCGTTGGGCCAGCTGCAGCAGGGCCTGGCCGAGCTCGGGGTGGGCAGGTTCGCCAATCAGCAGGCCCTTGGTCTCGCGTGCGAGCAGGAAGGCCGCGACCGCCAGCACGGCGGCAATGCCGATGGAGGCAATGCCGTCCAGCTCGGGCATGTCCAGCAGTTGGGCCCCGGCCAGGCCGGCCAGTGCGATCAGCAGCCCCAGCAGGGCGGCGCTGTCCTCCAGCAATACGGTGAAGGTGCTGGGGTCCTTGCTGCGCCGGAACGCCTCGAAGTAGCCGTAGCGCCCCTTGCCGGCGCGGAATTCGCGCAGCGCCACCCACCAGGAAGTGCCCTCGAACAGCAGCGACACCAGCAGCACGATGTAGGCAATGGTCGGGTTGCCGGCGGGCTCGGGGTGCTGCAGGTGGGTGATGCCTTCGTAGAGGGAGACGCCCGCACCCATCGCGAACACCAGCACGGCGACGATGAAGCTCCAGAAATACAGTTCGCGGCCATGCCCCAGTGGGTGGTTGCGGTCCGGTGGCTTGTTGGCCCGGTTCAGGCCGTGCAGCAGCAGGACCTCGTTGGTGGTGTCCACCAGCGAATGCACGCCCTCGCTGAGCATGGCTGAACTGCCGGATATGGCTGCGGCGATGAACTTGGCCACAGCAATGCCCAGGTTGCCGGCCAAAGCCACGTAGATGACGAAACGCGAGCCACTGCTTCTTGCCACGATGGGGTTCCCGCGGATGCGGCCAGCGCCGCTGCGCCTGCACTTTCCCGCCCGGCATGTGGCGGTGGCGTGAGTGGGCGGTGGCGAACGGCTACAATCGGCGGCCTTTCCGTTGTCCGGGAGCTTTCCATGCCCATTACTTCCTGCCCGCAGTGTTCGCTGGAGAACGTCTACCCCGACGGCGCGCTGTGGATCTGCGCCGATTGCAGCCACGAGTGGACGCCGGGCGAAGCGGCCGAATCCTCACTGGTGGTACGCGACAGCAATGGCAATGTGCTGGTTGCCGGTGACACCGTCACCGTGATCAAGGACCTCAAGGTCAAGGGTTCATCGATACCGCTCAAGCAGGGCACGGTGATCCGCAACATCCGCCTGGTCGAGGACGATGCCGAGCACATCGAAGGCAACTCCGAGAAGATCAAGGGCCTGGTGTTGAAGACCTGCTTCCTGCGCAAGGCGTGAGTCTGTTTCAGCGCGCCGCATGGCGCGCTTCCAGCCGGCGAATGGCATCGAGCTTGTTCTGGTAGACGCTGCGCAGTTGTTCGCTGCCGCCGAGGTCGCGGGCGCGGGCCATCTCGTGTTCTGCCAGACGGTTGTTGCCGCTCAGGTAATAGGCCCGGGCCAGCCCGAAATGAAACTGGTGGGCGCGGTCATAAAGACGCACGGCGCGCCGGTAGTAGTCGATGGCCTGCGCATAGTCGGCCTTTTTCTCGGCCTGGGCACCCTGCAGGAACTGATAGAAGGGATCGCTGCGCTGGCGCCGTTGCAGTTGTGCCTGCAGTTGGGCCACGCGGGCGGTATCGCCCATGCGCTGGTAAAGCTTGGTTGCGTTGTGCAGGGCCGGGGCGTGGCCGCCGTTGATGGACAGGGCTGTTTCCAGGTCCTTGGCGGCGGCATCAAGGTCGTTCTCGCGCGACTCCAATACGCCAAGATTGCTCCATGCCGCGACGAAGCGTGGGTCCATCTGCAGCGATGCCTGCAGATAGGCGCGGGCGTTGGCGGTGTCGTGCATGGCCAGGTGCTCGGCGCCGCGATTGTTGTAGAAATGTGCCAGGGCGCGTGCATCGCTGATGGGTTGCGGGCCACGGCGGTCGTACAGCACGTTGCTGTCCAGATCCAGGGTGGCGGGCCTGCCGTCCACGCGCATGCCGACATTCACGTGCCCGGCGTTGAAAATCAGGCCCTGGTCCTCGTACCAGGTCACCACCTGGCCAACCTCCTGCATGCGCGCCTCCAGGCCGATCTCACGGGCCAGTGCAACGAATAACAGGGTGAAGGACAGGCAATTGGCGCGTCGCTGATGCCAGGTCTCGGCAACCGTGAGGGTGGCTTCGGTGTCGTATTCCAGCGCCAGGCCGGCGCCCTCGGGACGAAACACCAGCTCGACCAAGCGCTGCAGGCGTTGCTCCGGAGAGTTGGCCATGCGCATCACCTTTTCCTGCAGTACGGCGCGGGCATCGGCCGGTACTGCCATTACCTGGGCGGGCGAAGGGATGGTGGCAGGTGGCGTGGGCAAGGGCGGCGGCTGCGCAGGTGCTGCGGCAGCGACGGCAAGCAGGAGCAAGGCATTCCAACCGATCATGGCGATCACCCGGAGGCAGCGGCGGCAGCGCCAGTGTATGCCTGTCCGTGCCAGGCGGCAGTACCCCGGGCAGGAATCCACAGGGGGTGTGGACCAGCACCGGACAAACATGTGGATAACCCATGGCAGCCCTTGCCCTGCGGTGCTTGGCGGGCGGTGGTCAAAAAATGGTCATGGGCGGGCCCGAGGGGGCGGGGTCTGCTAGTATCCGCGACCCCAGACAGTATTGGCCGCCGCAACGGAGCGGGTACGGCAGCCGGCTTTCGATACCAGACCATGACGAAGTACCTTTCCTCCACCGAGGCCCAGATGTCGTTGGGCCTGGGCAGCGATATCCCAACCGAGCGCCTGTTCTTTGCCGTGATGCCGGACCCGATGACGGCCGAGCGCGTGGCGGAACTGGCCGATGGTCTGCGCGAGGAACATGGTCTGATGGGGCAGCCGCTGGCGCCCGAGCGGCTGCATGTGACCCTGCATCACCTGGGCGATTACGCCGGCTTGCCGCCCAGCCTGCTGCCCAAGGTGCGGCAGGCTGCCGCCAGGGTGCGTATGCCCGAGTTCGAGGTCTGTTTCGACCAGGTGGGCAGTTTTGCCGGCCCGCGCAAGAATCCGTTCGTGCTGCGCAGTGAATACGGTGCCGAACTGCTCAACGGCCTGCATGAAGAACTGGCCCGCTGCCTGCAGGGTGTGGGCGGCAAACCCGATCCGCGCTTCACCCCGCATATGACGCTGCTCTACGACAAGCGGCGCATGCCGATCCAGCCGGTGCAGCCGTTCCGCTGGTTTGTCCGCGAGTTCGTGCTGGTGCGCAGCTTCCTTGGCCAGGGCCGCTACCAGATCGAAGGGCGTTGGAACCTGGGCTGAGCCGCACCGTCGCCGGTTCATGCCAAGATGCCGGCATGAACGCCTTGCTGCAGACCCTGCCGCCGCCCTTGCTGGCCGAGATCAAGACCGCCTACGCGCAGCCGCCGCGGGCGTACCACAACTTCGGTCACGTGCAAGCCTTGCTGCAGCACTACGATGATGTCGCCGCCGGTCCGGGCTGGCAGCAGCCTTTGGAAGTGCTGCTGTCCGTGCTCTACCACGACGCCATCTACGAGGCGGGTCGCAGCGACAACGAACAGCGCTCGGCGCAGTTGGCGCTGGCCGGCATCGAACGCTGGCTGGCGGGCAGCGACGTGGATGCGGCGCGGGTGGCCGCATTGATCGAACTCACCGCGCGCCATGGCAGCCTCGGTGGCGAGGAGCTGGATGCCGATGCGGCGCTGTTCCTGGACAGCGACATGGCCATCCTGGGCGCGCCACCCGCCGTGTTTGATGCCTATGACCGTGGCATTGCCGAGGAATATGCGGGCAAGGTGCCGGGCTTCCTGTTCCGCCTGAATCGCCGGCGCTTCCTGAAGAAGGTACTGGCGCAGCCGCGTATCTTCTTCAGCGATTTTTTCCACCAACGCTACGATATCCAGGCGCGTAGCAACCTGCGCCGCGTCACCGGGTGACCGCGACTGGCTAGAATGAGGGCTGACCTGTTGCCGCCAGCCGTGCCGTTGTTGATGCGATGAACGCTACCTTGACTACTGACAGCGACCCACGCCCGCAGCCGCCGGAGGCGCCAGGGCCCAATGAATGCTGCGGCAGTGGATGTCCGCTGTGTGTGCTGGACCTGTATGCCGACGAGCTGGCGTTGTACCGGCAGCGTCTTGCCGAATGGAAGGCTCGCCACCCGGATGTACCGGATCCGGCGGCGTGACGCGCGCGCGGAGCATGCCTGAGCGGCAGCGTCGGGTGCGCGCCATTGCCGCCGCTGTGCTTGGGGTTTGCCTGGGCTTTGTTGTGCTGGTGATCGTGCTGCAGTGCCTGCGTACTGATCTGGATTGGACGCGGGCTACCTTGAGCCTCTATCTGCACGGGCGCTATGGCCTGTTGCTGCGCATGGCGTATTGCATCCTGGCCGTGGCAATCGCGCTGCTGGCCTGGACGTTGCACGCGCAATCTGCCGATGGCGCCCGCCGTGGTTTGCCGCCCGTTCTGTTCAGCGTTGCCGCGCTGGGGCTGGCAACAGTCGCCATCGGTGACAGCTGGCTGCCCGGGTACGCGCCTGCGCTGGCACCGTTGGTACATGGTCTGGCCGCGCAGACCGCATTCGTCTGCGTGAGCGTGGCCATGCTGGTGCAGGCCTGGTGTTTTGGTCGCGATCCGCGCTGGCGGGCTGCCTACCGCTGGGCGTGGGGGTGGGCCTGGCTGGTGTTTGGCGGCTTGTGGCTGCACGTGCTGTGGCGCGGCAGCCCCCGCGGACTCGGGCAGAAACTTGTGATCGCGGCCGTGGTGATCTGGCTGGCGGCGGTGGCTTGCCGATTGTGGCGCGAGGGCTGCAAAGAAACGCCTGAAACTTCCGGTTGCGGTCACAATGGGGGCACATCCACCAAGGGAAATCCCCCATGATCCAGCGCTTCGATACCGGTCCGCGCATGTCGGAAATGACCATCCACCACGGCGTGGCCTACCTGGCCGGTCAGGTGCCGGAAGACACCAGCGCCGACATCGTCGGCCAGACCGAGCAGGTGCTGCAGGCCATCGACGACCTGCTGCGCTTGGCCCCGACCGACAAGAGCAACATCCTGCGCGCGGAGATCTTCCTGGCCGATATTGCCGATTTCCCCGGCATGAACGAAGCCTGGGACAAGTGGGTGCCGCAGGGCGCAACACCGGCGCGCGCCACCGTGCAGGCCAAGCTGGCCAATCCGGAATGGAAGATCGAGATCGTGATCACTGCGGCTGTGCCGTAAGCGGACTGCACCGCTATCGCGGGTCTGGCCCGGGTGCGATGGTGCCCGGGCAGATCCAGCCGTGAGGCTGGTGATGTCCTTGCAGGGAGGCAAGGGAAAGGAATGAGAAGTCGTCTGTTGTTCGCGCTGTGTTGTGTCCTGGCGGGCATGGGGGCCAGCGTGTCGGTGGCAGCACCGGCGCCGCTGTCGAAGATGATCTACGCGCAAGCGCCGGTGCAGCGCATCGAGCCCTTGGATTACCCGCAGTTCAAGCTGATCGAGGCGGAGCTGCGCAACACGGTACGGCGCCATGGTGACCGCAGCGTTCCCAACCGCTTCTGCGCGGTGGGCTACCTGCTCGACCGCGGCACGGTGGAAACGGTGCTGATCTGGGATAACGCGCAATCGCTGATCCGCTGGTGGGGTGGTGATGCGCTGGCTACCTCGGAAGAGCGCTATGCGGTATCGGCCTCGTTCTCACCGTTTACCGACCTGCGCACGGATCTGGTCGAGGACGACCGCTATCCGCTGGGCACACGCGCGATAGTGCGCGCGGATGCGGAGGCCTTGATAGCGGATTGTCGTGCGCACGGGCGCCAGTACACCGTGCGGCCATTGCCGCCGAAAGGCGAGGATGACGAGTATTGAGGGAGCAAGCTTCTGCCGATGTGTGGGGGCGGCGTAAGCCGCGAAGCCGGCATTGTTTGGATCTCCGCGTTCAACATGATCTGGAGCTGCTGCGTTTTTACGGTTTGATGCCGCGATAGGGATCTTCGACAGCTGGGCTTCCACGAGCTTCGCGGCTTACGCCGCTCCCACCAAGCCGGGGTTCGGGACAGCCTGCAGGTCGATGCAATCCACTGGACAGGGCGGGATGCACAGCTCGCAGCCGGTGCACAGGTCGGCCAGCACCGTGTGCATGTATTTGGCGCCGCCGACGATGGCATCGACGGGGCAGGCCTGGATGCACTTGGTGCAGCCAATGCAGTCGGCTTCGACGATCACCGCGACCTGCGCCGGTTTGTGCTCGCCACGGCTGCGGTCGTAGGGCAGGGCCGGCACTCCCAGCACATGTGCCAGTGCACGTGCACCCGCATCACCGCCTGGCGGGCAGTGGTCAATGCCGGTCTCACCGGTTGCCATCGCCTCGGCATATGGGCGGCAGCCTTCGTAGCCGCACTGGCCGCATTGGGTCTGTGGCAGCAGGCGATCGAGGCGTTCGACCAGTGCAGCCTGTCCTTCTCCCTGCGGGAGAGGGGGGCGTGCAGCGTCTGATGGGGGTTGGGTATTCATTGGAGAGTCCTGCTATTCGCCCTCACCCCAACCCCGCTCCCGGCGGGAGAGGGGCTCAGGTCAGGCATTTGCCGCGATACCAGCGCTCATGTGCCAGCGCCAGCATGGGCTTGTCTTCGCTGCTGTCGCCGTAGGCGTGAATTCGTTGGTACTTGCCCAGGTCAAAACGCTTGCGTATCAAGGCCACCTTGCGCGCGCCACAGTCGCCCTCGGCGTAGCGGCCGGTGAAGCGGTTGTCCTGCACCTCGAGCCGGTTGCAGATCATCTGCAGGCCCATCCGCCCGCACCAGTGCTGCAGGTATAGATCCAGTGAACCGGACACGACCACCACGGTATGGCCCTGTGCCTTGTGCCACTGGATCTGCTCCAGCATCTCTGGGCGCACCATTTCCGGCAACTGCTCGCGTGCATAGTCGCTGGCCAGCTGGCTGATCTCACCCGCGTGTCGGCCAGTGAACACCTGTGCAGTGACGCGGCGGCGGATGCGTTCAGCCGAGATCAGTTTCAGCCGATAGGCCAGCACCCACGGGCCAACCCGCCACCACCCCTGCGCGCGCTGCTCCGGCGTGGCCACACGACGCAGAAACCGGCTATAGGTGTCACAGACGGTGATGGTGTGGTCGAAGTCGAAGAGGGCTAGTTGCATGAGTGTCGGGAACAGAGAGTTGGGAATCGGGAACCGGCAGGGCCGATATTCCCGACATCGCGACGGCTATGTTTCTTTTTCCAGACATTGCTTGGTCGGGAGAAATCGGGACCTCATGAAGCCATGCTCCTGCTTCCACGACGCCCGATTCTCCCTTCCCGATTCCCGGCTTCAGCGAACCGGCATGCCCGGCAATGCACCGCCATCGGCATCCAGCAACGCCAGTGCGCCGCCGTCGAAACCGGCCGACAGGATCATGCCTTCGCTCAGGCCGAAGCGCATCTTGCGCGGGGCCAGGTTGGCGATGAACACCACGTTGCGGCCGACCAGTGCGTCCGGCTCGGCGTAGCTGCCGCGGATGCCGGAGAAGATCTGCCGCTGGCCGAGGTCGCCGGCATCCAGCAGGAAGCGCAGCAACTTGTCGGAGCCTTCGACGAAGCCGCACTCGATCACCTTGCCGATACGCAGGTCGAGCTTGGCGAAATCGTCGATGCCGATATACCCGGAAGCTTCACCTTCGGCCTTGGCTTCGGTCTTCACTTCGACCTTGGCGGGCTTCTCGGCCTTGGCCGGTTTGGCTTCGGCGGCAGGCTGGGCGCTGAGGGTGTCCTTGGAGGCGTCGGTCATTGCGTCAATCATCTTGGGGTCGATACGGGTGAACAGCGCCACGTAGGCGGCGATGCGGTGCGCGGTCAGCGGGGTGGTGATGTCGTCCCAGCCGTGGACAGGGGCGTTGAGGAAGCTCTCAGCCTGCAGTGCCGTGGCCGGCAACACCGGCTTGAGGGCGGTCACCAGCACGCGGAACAGGTTCAAACCCTGGGTGCAGACCGCCTGCAGTTCGGCGTCGGCACCCTCTTGCTTGGCGATGACCCACGGCTTGGTGTCGTCGATGTACTTGTTGGCTTCATCGGCCAGCGCCATGGTCAGACGGATGGCGGCAGCGGCGTCATTGCGCTCATAGGCCTCACGAATCGGCGCCAGCGCAGCGATGAAGCGGTCGTACTGGGCCTGGTCCGGCAGCGCGTCGGCCAGCTTGCCGTCGAAGCGCTTGGCGATGAAGCCGGCGCAGCGGCTGGCCAGGTTGACGAACTTGCCGACCAGATCAGCGTTCACGCGGGCGGTGAAGTCGCTCAGGTTCAGATCCAGATCGTCGACGCCGCCGGAGGACTTGGCGGCGAAGTAATAGCGCAGCGCTTCCGGTGCCAGGCCGGCATCCAGGTAGGTGCGGGCCATGATGAAGGTGCCGCGCGACTTGCTCATCTTGGCGCCGTCCACGGTCAGGTAGCCGTTGACGTGCAGCTTGGTCGGCGTGCGCAGGCCGCTGCCCTTCAACACCGCCGGCCAGAACAGGCCGTGGAAGTTGACGATGTCCTTGCCGAGGAAGTGGTGCAGTTCGGTGTTGCTGTCGGCGGCGAGCACGGCGTCGAAGTCCTCGCCGGTCCTGGCGCACAGGTTCTTGAAGCTGGACAGGTAGCCGATCGGCGCGTCCAGCCACACGTAGAAGTACTTGCCCGGTGCGCCGGGGATCTCGAAGCCGAAGTAGGGCGCGTCACGCGAGATGTCCCACGCGCGCAGGCCGCCCTCGGCATCCAGCCACTCGGCGAGCTTGGCCTTCACGCCGGGCAGGGCCACGTCGCCGGCCAGCCATTCGCGCAGGAAGTCCTGGAAACGGCCGACTTCGAAGAAGTAGTGCTCCGAATCGCGCATTTCCGGGGTGGCGCCGGACACCACCGACTTCGGTTCGATCAGGTCGGTGGGGCCGTAGGTGGCGCCACAGACTTCGCAGTTGTCGCCGTACTGGTCGGGCGACTTGCAGTTCGGGCAGGTGCCCTTGATGTAGCGGTCGGGCAGGAACATGCCCTTGGCCGGGTCGTAGAACTGCGCCACCGAGCGACGGCTGATATGGCCGGCGGCGTCGAGTTTGGCGTACAGCGCCTCGGTCAGCTCGCGGTTGGTCGCCGAGTTGGTCGAGTCGTAATGGTCGAAATCCACGCCAAAGGCAGCGAAATCGCGCTCATGGCCGGCCTGGATGTTGGCGATGAAGGTTTCCGGGGTTACCCCGGCCTTCTCCGCGGCCAGCATGATCGGCGTGCCGTGGGTGTCATCGGCGCAGACGTACCAGACCTTTTCACCCATCATTCGCCGCGCACGCACCCAGATGTCGGCTTGGATGTAACCCACCAGGTGGCCGAGGTGCAGTGGGCCGTTGGCGTAGGGCAGGGCATTGGTGACTAGGGCGTTGCGGGTCATGGCGATGGTTTGCGGCAGGGGACCGGGGATTATCGCATGGCCGGAAAGAAGCAGCCCCGGGAGGCCGGGGCTGCTGATTCCCTTCTCCCTGCGGGAGAAGGTGCCCCGAAGGGGCGGATGAGGGTACGGGCCCCAAGGCGACCTGACGGAACGAATAGCAAGTTTGGGCCTTACCCTCACCCCAACCCCTCTCCCGGTGGGAGAGGGGCCTTGAGCGGCTTACGGGTCGCGCTGCCAGGTCTGGGTGCGGCAGATGAAGGCGATGCAGCCGGACACGTCCAGCTTGCGGCCGTTGTCCACCAGCGCGACCTTGGAGCTGTAGGTCTTGCCCTTGGCCGGGTCCAGGATGGTGCCGTTGGCCCATTTGTTGGTGCCGTCCGGGCGCAGGTTCCAGAGGATGGTCATGCCTTCGATCGGCTTGCCCTTGTTGGCGCCTTCACACTTGTTGCAGACCGGGTGCGGGCCCTGGTCGGACTGCAGTACCTGCAGCACCTTGCCGCTGAGCGTGCCGTTGGCGGCCTGGCTGATCTCGACGATGGACTTCACCCGGCCGGTTTCGTCGTCGATGGTACGCCAGCGGCCGGCGGCGCTGTCACTGGCGCTGGCAGAGAAACCGGCGGCCAGCAGCGGCAGGGCCAGCAGCAGGGTCTTGAAAGTCGTACGCATGTGTCCCCTCCCAGGGTGGGTTTGGTCAGCTGCCGGCGGCGCTGTTACGGGCCGAATGTAACCGCATTCGGTCCCGTACGGAATCCGCAGTGCAGCAGATTTTGCAGCCCTGTAGTGCCGAGCCATGCTCGGCAGGGGCTTTCCCGGCAATGCCGCAACAGCTGCCCTCACCCCAACCCCTCTCCCGCGCGGGAGAGGGGCTTGTAGTGCCGAGCCATGCTCGGCAGGAGCTTTCCCGGCGGTGCCGCAACAGCTGCCCTCACCCCAACCCCTCTCCCGCAGGCGGGAGAGGGGCTTTGAGGTAGTGCCGAGCCATGCTCGGCAGGGGCTTTCTTGGCAATGCTTCAAAAGCTGCCCTCACCCCAACCCCTCTCCCGTGAACGGGAGAGGGGCTCAAGCCGGGCGTCGCTTGAATGTCGCTTACTGCACCGTCACCCGCTTGCGGTTGTCTGCCGAAACCCTGTCGATCAGCTTGTTGTACGGGTCGAAGCCGGCCTCATCGGGTTTCTGGTCCACGGTGACGGTGATGCTGGGCGCCGCTGCGGTGATGTGGTGGCGCTGCAGGTACAGCACTTTTTCATCGCGTTCCTTGCCGGAAGCCCCCTTGGCGAACACGCCGACCTCGATCCAGTCGTTCAGCGTGCCTGCGGTCTCCTTGCCCATGCCGTCGGCATAACGCTTGTCGGCGTGCAGTTGCAGGGTCACGTCGTAGCGGCCGTCCGCTCGTTTCCTGGCGTTGGCTTCGACCACGCGGTTGTCGTAGAAGCTGATCTTCTCGAACAGGTCGGTGATCAGCCCCTGCTGCTCGGGCTTGGCTTCTGCGCGGATGAACTCCAGCAGTTCGGCCGAGGTAGTGTACGGCGGTTGCTGGAAGGCCTTGGCCTGGATGAAGCGGGACAGGGCACGATTCAATGCGTCCTCGCCCATCTCCTCGCGCAGGCGATAGAACACCAGCGAACCCTTCTGGTAATGGATGTACTGCTGGTTCTCCACCCGATACAGCGGCAGTTCTTCGACATCTTCGCCACCGCGGCCCGAGAGATAGCGGTCCAGCTCATCCTTCAGGAACTGGCGCATATGGCCGCGTCCGTATTCCTTCTCCATCACCATCAGTGCCGAGTACTGCGACAGCGATTCCGACAGAACGGTGGCTCCCTGCACATTGGCACCGATCACCTGGTGCGCCCACCACTGGTGCGCCACTTCGTGCGCGGTGACGTAGAACACGTAGTCGACATCATCCTTGTCACGCAGGTCGGCGATGAAACCGATCGACTCGGAGTACGGGATGGTGTTGGCAAAGCTCTGCGCGAAGGACTGGTAGCCGGGGAACTCGATGATGCGCACCTGCTTGTGCTGGTACGGGCTGAAGTTGGCTTCGTAATAAGCCAGTGACTTCTGCACACCTTCGATCATCCGGTCCACGTTGTACGGATGCTTGGCGTCGTAATAGATCTCGATCGGGATGTCTTTGTACGTGGCCTTCTTCACTGTCCAGCGTGCCGACAGATAGGCGTAGAAGTTCAGCATCGGCCGGTCCATGGCGTAGCTGAAGCAGCGGCGGCCATCGCGTTCAAACTCCTTCTGCAGGTAACCCGGTGCCAAGGCGATCTGGTCCGGTGCGGTGCAGACGGTGCTGCGGAAATCCAGCCAGTCCGAATCGTTGGAGATATAGGTGTTGGCGCGTGCGGCTTCATCCTCCAGCTTTGGCATGCGCGTCGGTTCGCCGAGGTCACGTTTGCGGCGCTCGTTGCGGTCGCTGATCTCCGCGCCGCTGTCGTAGCCGAAGGCCGGCAGCACACGGCTGTTGAAGAAGCTGCCGTTGTCGACGATCCGGGTCTGTGCCTGGTCGGCGGTGATGCCGTTGGGGTGGATGTCGACAGTGAAGCGGACGTCGCGTTCCTCGCCTGGCGCCATGGGGACATCCAGGTGGTAGATGCGGTAGCCAAGCTCCTCATCGTGGGTGGTCAGCTTGGCGCCGCCCATTTCGATGCTGGCCAGGGTCTTGTCATCGCCCATCGCGACGTGGATGTCGGGGATGGCGGTCACATGGGTATTGCGCACGCGGTAGACGCCGTCGATCCGCACGGTCTGGGTTTCCGGGTGCAGGTCGACGTTGTTGTCGATGGCGATGATGCGCGGCTGCGGCAGGTCCTTGTACTTGCGGTAGTCGCGCTCGTAGCGGGCCTGGAGATCGAGCTGCTGGTCCGGTGAGACAAATTCATTGCGGATGTTGGTGTTCCAGTACAGCCAGCCGCCACAGGCGATGAAGGCCAGCACCGCCGCCGCCAGACCGGCTCCCAGCGGGCCGCGCAGGCGCTGCCTGGCCAGGCGCAGGCGCTGCCGCCAGCCCGAGTCCACGCCGCGCACCCACAGGGCGGCGCACAGCAGCAGCAATACCAGCAGGAACAGCGTCCAGTAGCCCTGGAAGGCCAGCTGTCCGGTCAGGAAGTGACCGTAACCATTCATGTCCGAATACGGGGCGATCGGCCAGCTGCCGAAGTTGTACAGGTTCTGGGTGTAGTCGAGCATGCCCAGCACCGATTGGCCGATCAGCAACAGGATCAGCAGCGCATAACCCATGAACTTGTTGTTGCTCAGTACCTGCAGCACCAAAGCCATGCCGCCCATCAGGATGTAGACCACCGAGTCCAGCGCGAGTGTCTTGAAGTACAGCAGCGGCTCGATCTGGGTGTAGCCCTTGCTCAGCTGGATGGCGATGGCGGTAAGCCCGCCGACGGCCTGGAACGCGAACACCACCGCGATCAGGGTGAGGAACTTGCCCAGCAGCGGCACCCAGTTCGGCACCGGCATGGCGTCGCTGATGCCGGCGATGCGCGCGCTGCGTTCACGCCACACCAGCTCGCCGGCATAGAACAGCACGATGATGATCAGCAGGAAGCTGAAGCTGCCCTGCAAGGCCTCCAGCATCTGCGAGGTCACCGGCCAGCTGGGCGTGCCGTACATGGTCTGACGGTGCAGGGCGCTGGGAATGAAGTTGGCCATGCCCAACACCAGCAACACCAGGAACGGCGCACTGCGGAACACGCCCAGCGCATCGAACCCGACCTGGCGCAGCAGCTGTCGCCAACCAGTGGCAGCGTTGAAGTCCGGCGTGACCTTGGGGGCAATGACATTGCTGCGCTTGCCGTCGATGGTAGTGGCGCTGGCCACCTTCCTGCCCCGCTTGCGGCCGGTGCCGCTGCGCTCGGTGCGGAACAGGGCGAACGTCGCGGTGAACAACGCGCCGGTCACCGCCAGCCACAGCACGCGGTTCTCCAGCAAGTAACCGGTGAACGCAGGCAGGCCGGTGTTGCGCTCCTCGGCCGACCAGTAGCGTGTTGCATGGCTCATCGCGCGCATGCCCAGTGGATCGAGCAGCGAGGCAATGCGCATGTTGTCGATGTCGGCCAGCAGGGCGCGGCTGACGCCGTACAGCACGAAAAACACAATGACGCCGATATAGACCCACAGGATGTTGCGGGTGGTAACCGCCAGCACGGACAGCAGGGCGGTGGTGAACAGCACGTTCGGCAGCACCATGAACGCGAACGACCACAGATAAGGCCGTAGTGATACCGGCCCCAGCCGTGCCGCATCGATCCACGGCATGAACTGGGCGATGAACAACCCGATGCCGATGATCACGTACATCAGCAGGCTGGCCAGCAGCGCCGCGCCAAGCCGCCCAAGCAGGTAGTCACGGCGCTTGATCGGGCTGGAGAACACCAGCTCCGAGGTGCCGAGTTCGAAGTCACGCAGCAAAGCGTTGCTGACGAACAAGGTGACCACTAGCAACCCGATCAGGGTGAAGTAGGTCATGAAGCTGGCGATCACCGACGGTGCATTGCGGTGCACGTTGCCGATGCCACCGCCGATCTGGACAGCGTCGCTGGAGGCGGCGCCGAAGGCAAGCAGGGCAAACAGCACCGCAAGCAGCCACAGCAAGGGGGAACGCAGCTGCTCACGCAGCTCGAAGCGCAGGAAGGCGAGGGTCATGGTCGTCTCCGTCAGGCGGCCTGCGCCTGCAGGCGCAGGCGCTGGAAGTAGACGTCCTCCAGGCCCGGTGCTACCGGTTCGAAGCCTGCTTCAGGGCAGTTGTCGGCGAATACGTGGATCACCGGGTGGCCACCCACCAGTCGGGTCGACAGTACGGTGAAACGGCTTTCGTAATCAGGCAGCGCGGCCTTGACCACCTGCTTGCGCCAGACCTGCGACTGCAATGCATTGATGGCATCTGCAGGGCGCCCGGTCAGCAGCACCTCCCCCTTGTTCATGATGGCCATGGTCGGGCACAGGTCGGTGACGTCCTCGACGATGTGCGTGGACAGGATCACCGCCACGTTCTCGCCGATCTCGGCCAACAGGTTGAGGAAGCGGTTGCGCTCTTCCGGGTCCAGGCCGGCGGTCGGTTCGTCGACGATCACCAGCTGCGGGTTTCCGAGCAGGGCCTGGGCAATGCCGAAGCGTTGACGCATGCCACCGGAATAGGTACCGAGCTTGCGCTTGCGTGCGTCCCACAGATTGACCTGCTGCAGCAGGGCTTCGACCACTTCCTTGCGTTGTTTGCGCGCGGTCAGGCCCTTCAGTACGGCGAAATGGTCGAGCAGGTCGAGTGCGCTGACCTTGGGGTAGACGCCGAAGTCCTGTGGCAGGTAGCCGAGCTTGCGGCGCAGCGCATCCTTGTCGCGCAGCACGTCGATGCTGGCCCCATCGGCGGTGGCCAAGGTGGCGCTGCCGGAGTCGGCCTCCTGCAGGGTGGCCAGGGTGCGCATCAGTGAGGACTTGCCGGCACCATTGGGACCGAGCAGGCCGAACATGCCGCGGGGAATGTCGAGATCGACATTTTTCAGTGCATGTACGCCATTGGCGTAGGTTTTCGACAGACCACGGATCTGCAGCATGGGAACCCAACCTCTCCTTGGATGATGACCGCAACCTTCCGCCACGGCCGGGCCGGCGACAATGCGCCGGAAGTCATTAGGACCAGGGACGTGGCCAGGGGCGGAATGTGACTTGTTGCGCCCTCCCTTTGGCCGTAGGCCAAGGAGAGGGTTGGGGAGGGGTAAGTTCTATCGCTTCCGGTGTTGCAGTGGCGTCGCGGCTTACGCCGCTCCGCAATCTGAGGCGCTGATGTGTTGCCGGGAAAGCCCCTGCCGAGCATGGTCCTACGCTCCCTCCCTTGCGCCGTAGGCGTAGGGGAGGGTTGGGGAGGGGTTGGCTCTATCGCTGTTGATCTTGCTTTGGCTTCGCGGCTTGCGCCTCTCCCACAATCTGAGGCGCTGATGTGTTGCCAGGAAAGCCCCTGCCGAGCATGGTCCTACGCTCCCTCCCTTCCGCCGTAGGCGTAGGGGAGGGTTGGGGAGGGGTTGGCTCCATCGCTTCTGATCTTGCTTTGGCTTCGCGGCTTACGCCGCTCCCACAATCTGAGGCGCGGATGTGTTGCCAGGAAAGCCCCAGCCGAGCATAGCTCGGCACTACCGGGCTGGGGCCTCGTAGAGTTCCAGCGGCAGGTCGTCGGGGTCGGCGAAGAAGGTGAAGCGGCTGCCGGTGAATTCGTCCACGCGTATCGGCTCGCAGGCCACGCCTTCGCGCTGCAGGTGGGCGACCATCGCGTCCAAGTCGGTTACGCGGAATGCCAGGTGGCGCAGGCCGCAGGCTTCCGGGCGGCTGGGGCGTGCGGGAGGGTTCGGGAAGGAGAACAATTCCAATTGGCTGTCATCGGGCAGGCGCAGGTCCAGCTTCCAGGAGTCACGCGCGTCGCGGTAATTTTCGGCAATGACCGCCAGCCCGAGGATGCGCACGTAGAAGTCGCGCGAGCGCGCGTAATCCGAGGCGATCACCGCCACATGGTGGATGCCGAGCAGCCTCATCGCGCCGCATCCAGCCAGCGGCGGGCGATGTCGATGGCCAGCGGATAGGGTTCGGGCTCGTTGCGGTTGCTCAGCACGATCACCGTCAGCTGTTGTTTGGGATAGCGCACGATCACATTGCGGAAGCCGATGCTCTCGCCGCTATGCCACAGCGCATCGCCGTTGATGCGCCAGCCGAAGCCATAGAACGGCACATCGGGTTCGGTGGTTTTCGTTGCCGGGCTGAAGGCCTGCTTCAGCGACGCGGCCTTCAGCAGGCGCTCGTCGTACAGCGCTGCGTCCCATTTGGCGAGATCGTCGATGGAGGAGTAGATGCCGCCATCGCCGAGCACGGCACTGGTGGTGCTCTGGTCGGTGCGCTGCCAGCGGCCTTCGATCTGGCTGTAGCCATAGGCGCGGTGGGGCACTTCGTCCACGCCATCCTGGTGGGCGAAGGTGTTGGTCATGCCCAGCGGCAGGAAGATGCGCTGGCGCAGGAAGCTGGCGAAGTCGCTGCCCGAGGCCTTGCCTACCACCAGCGCAAGCAAGGCATAGCCGCTATTGCTGTAACGGTAGTCACTGCCGGGCGTGAAGTACGTCCGGTTCTCTTTCTGCAGCAGCTGCAGCACGTCGGCGTCATGGACCTGGCGGGTGTCGGCCGGGTCCATCAGTTCTTCGTAATCGAGCAGGCCACTGGTGTGGCTGAGCAGCTGCCGCAGCGTCATCGTGTCGGCCACCGCAGGCAGGCTGGGCAGCCATTTCTTCAGCGGGTCATCGATGCCCAGCTTGCCGTCCTCGACCAGCAGCAGGATGGCCGCGGCGGTGAACTGCTTGCTCACCGAGGCCAGGCGGAAGTTGCTGGCCGGGGTAACCGGGGTGCTGTCCTCCACTACGGCCAGCCCGTAGCCGCGACGGAAGGCAGGCTGGCCATCCTTGAGCACCAGCACCGAGGCGCCGGGCACCTGGCCGTCATAGCGCTGCATCAAGGCGTCCACGCCAGCGTCCGGCGCAGCCGGTGGAGCGGCTGCGGCAATGCTGGAACACGCGAACAGGCACATCAGGGCAAGTCGGGATGTCCAGCGCTGCATGGTGGCTCCTTGGCGGGTGGTCAGGCTTTCTTGCTGGCGATCCAACGGTCGACCTTGGCCTCAAGGATGTCCAGCGGCATGGACCCGTCCTTGAGGATTTCGTGATGGAATTCGCGCGGATCGAAGCGTTCGCCGAGCTCCGCCTTGACCTTGTCGCGCAGCAGGCGGATCTTGATCTCGCCGACGCGGTAGGCCAGCGTCTGCCCGGGCAAGGCCATGAAGCGCTCAACTTCGGCAGCCGCATCGGCAGCCGGGATGTCGGCATTGGCTACCATGTAGTCGATGGCCTGCTGGCGGCTCCAGCCAGCGGCATTGAGGCCGGTGTCGGCCACCAGGCGCACGGTCCGCAACAAGGTCGTCTGCAGGTAGCCCAACTGATCATAGGGGTCGGAATACAGGCCAAGTTCCTGCCCCAGCGATTCGGCATACAGGCCCCAGCCTTCGACGAAGGCCACGTCACCACCCAGGCGACGGAAGCGGGGCAAGGCGGTGAGTTCCTGTTGCGCGCCGAGCTGGTAGTGGTGGCCAGGGATGGCTTCATGCAGATATTGCATGGTCACCGACCAGCGTTTGCGCGAGGGCAGGTCGCCGGTGTTGATGTAGAGCACGCCGGGCTGCTGGCCGTCGGCGCTGCCTGGTTGGTAGCTGGCAGCGCTGGTGGTGGCCGCACGCTCCGGTTCCACCGCCTTGATCTCCAGCTTGGCCTTGGGCTGCTCGTTGAACAGGGTGGGTACCACCGCCTGCACCCGCTGTCCGACGCTGGTGTATTGGGCCAGCAGGGCGTCGGGATCGCGGAAAGTGAACTGGCGGTCGCTGCGCATCGTGGTGAATGCCTTCTGCATCGAGCCACGGATCCTGGCCTGTTTCATCAGCGCGGTGATGCGCGCCTGCAGGTCCTTTACCTCCTGCTCGCCCAGGGCGTGGATCTCGGCGGGGGTGCGGTCAGGGGTGGTGCTGGTGGCCACATTGTGGGCGTACCAGGCCTGGCCATTGGGCAGTGCGCCCATGCCATCGGTGGTGCGTGCGGCAGCCATGTATTCGGTGGCGATGAAGCCGCGCAGCGAGCGGTAGGCCGGAATGATCCGGTACTCGATCATGCGCTTGTATTCGGCGGTCAGGCGGGCCTTGTCCTCTTCGGAGAAATCAGCTGGCAGGTTCCTGATCGGCCCCCAGAACAGGGTTTCCTCGGCGCTGGGCTTGATCACCGCATCCAGCTGCGGCAGCACCTTTTCCATCA